>BNBA01000006.1 GCA_014654535.1 Xanthomonas boreopolis | reverse complement strand
TCACGGGCGGGATCAAAGGTTCGATGCGCTTCCACAGCGCGGCGGGAATCTCTTTGCGACGTGCCATGCAGGCGATTTTGTCATCACCGCTCAGGTGTACAAGGCGGTTTTGTTAGCCGCTCTAAACCTGATCCCAGGTTTGTGGGGCGTCATCTGGACTGGTGGAGAATCGGCTTCAGGCTCCAGGTGCCCGTGCATCGGGGGCCTGGAACGATTGCCACAGCGAAGTTGCCGTGAACCATGCCGGCAACTGGGTGGCACGGATGCGCAACTCGTCCCCCTCCACGATTTCGGCCAGCAACTCATGGGCCTCGCCGGAGTTATCGAACACGTAGGCGCGGTTGGACGCCGCGCAGGCATCATCCAGCAGGTCGATGGAGCGACGGTAGCGCTTGCGAACGCGATCTTCCGGTACATCGTGGCCGCCCTGCGCGACCCGCTGCGCGACACGAGCCAGGTTGATGGCGGGATCGTCGGTGGCGACGAAGTAGAGGTAGGTGCGATAACCGCGTTCCTGCGCTTCGCGCATGAAGTCGATCTTGTCCGGTGAGGACATCACCGTTTCGAAAGTGAACGTGGTGTCCTGCTCCAGCAATCCCCTGCGGAACGCATCGGCCAATACTGCAGCTACGTAGGAGTTGACGCTTTCTGCGGGCAATCGCAACACGTCGCCCGCTTCAAGCACCAGCATTTCAGCCACCCCGTCCATGCCATGCTCGCGCAGTAGGACGGAGCTAGCCAAGTGAGCGCGCAAGCGTTGCTGTAAGTCCGCAGGCGGTCGCCGCAGTTGGAACGGCGACAGATCCAAGGTACTGGCCTGCAGCAGTTGCCGCTCGATGTCGTCGGCGTTCACATAGACCCCGATCCATTCGGGGCGCAGCAACCCCAGGATGGTGCTCTTGCCGGATCCATTGGGGCCTGCGAAGACCCTCATGCGGGGCTGGGCGGCACCTATGCCCGTTTTGGCTCCATCCGCAGCTCGTGGCATTAGCCGCTCAGCGCTTCGTCGCCGGCCTGGATGTAGTTGGCTTGAGGCCAGACGTGCGAACCCGCTTAAGTATGGTCCCCACTGAGGCGGGCGTGCTGTCGGGCAGACGCTTGATCACCACGTCCTGGCCACTCGCCCGACGTTCCACCAGCAAGCCACCGACCGACTTCATCACCACCCATCCGGTCTGCTTCAGGGCTCGCGCATGCGCCTCGCGGCCGGCCCGAGCGGCCAATGCGGGGATGCGGTCCTCTGCGGACTGCATGGACGCTTCGTTGAGCGGTTTGGCGCGGCGCATGGTGGAAGTTCCTCTGTCGCGAAGAGCCATCATTGTGCTACGTAAGCGCCGCTGCTGCACCAGGGCCTCCACACGACACCGGGAATCCGCTGCGTGCGTGAGCCGAACGACAATGCCCATTCAGGTTCGTGCAAAAAGCAAGAAAGGCCCCGCGGGCCTTTCCTTGAAGCTTCGCCCTCTCCCGTGCGCGAGAGAGGGCGTAACGCCAGGAGGTTACGGGAGCCTTGGATCAGGCAAACGGATCCTGCAACACCATCGTGTGCTCGCGGTCCGGGCCGGTGCTGACGATGCTGATCGGGCAGCCGGCCAGTTCCTCCAGCGCGCGCAGGTAGGCGCGGGCGGCGGGCGGCAGTTCGTTCCAGTTGGTGATGCCGTGGGTGTTCTCGCTCCAGCCGGGGAACTCCAGGTACACCGGGGTGCACTCTTCCCAGCCCTGGGCGTCGAGCGGGGCGTACTCGGTGCGCTTGCCGCGGTACTCGTAGGCGATGCAGACCTTGAGCTTTTCCATGCCGTCGAGCACGTCGAGCTTGGTGATGCACAGGCCGGAGATGCCGTTGATGGCCACGGCGCGCTTGAGCGCGACGATGTCCATCCAGCCGCAGCGGCGCGGGCGGCCGGTGGAGGCGCCATACTCGGCGCCGCGGTCGCGGATGCCCTGGCCGATCTCGTCGTCCAGCTCGGTCGGGAACGGGCCGCCGCCCACGCGGGTAGCGTAGGCCTTCGCTATACCCAGCACGTAGTCGATGTCCTGCGCGCCCACGCCGGTGCCGGCCAGCGCGCCGCCGACGGTGGTGTTGGAGCTGGTGACGTACGGGTAGGTGCCGTGGTCGATGTCCAGCAGCGCGCCCTGCGCGCCCTCGAACAGCACGCGCTTACCCTGCTTGCGCAGATCGTGCAGGATGCCGGCCACGTCGGACTTCATCGGCTGCACGTACTCGCCGAAGGCCAGCGCCTCGTCCAGGGTCTTCTGGAAGTCCACCGCCTCCACGCCCAGGTACTTGGTCAGCACGAAGTTGTGGTAGTCCAGCGCGGTGCGCAACAGCTCGGCCAGCTGGTCCGGGTAGTGCAGGTCGGCGACGCGGATGCCGCGGCGCGCCACCTTGTCCTCGTAGGCCGGGCCGATGCCGCGGCCGGTGGTGCCGATGGCCTTGCCGCCGGCAGCCTTCTCGCGCGCCTGGTCCAGCGCGATGTGGTACGGCATGATCAGCGGCGCGGCCGGGGAGATCTTCAGGCGCGAGCGCACTTCCACGCCGGCGCTCTCCAGCTCCTCGATCTCCTTGCGCAGCGCGGCCGGGGAGATCACCACGCCGTTGCCGATCAGGCACAGCGCGCCTTCGCGCAGGATGCCGGAGGGAATCAGGTGCAGGACGGTCTTCTTGCCGTTGATGACGAGGGTGTGGCCGGCGTTGTGGCCGCCCTGGAAGCGCACGACGGCACCGATTTCCTCGGTGAGCAGATCGACGATCTTGCCTTTGCCTTCATCGCCCCACTGGGCACCGAGAACGACTACTGACTGACCCATGACGGGTGACTCCTGAGTTTTGAGCGGCCATCGGGGCCGCGGGATGGGCCGTGCGCGGGGCGGCGCCGGGTGCCGGCTCCATCGGGGAGGACGGCGGCGGGAGCCCTTACACGGAAAAAGCCGATCGGGACGTGCCCGGCCGGCTTTTGTGCATTATCCGGGTTTCCGGTGGCGGGTACCACCCTGCCCCGTTCAGCGTGGCCCGGCGCCCGGCCGGGTCAGTGGCGTACCCACCACAGCGCCACCAGGCCGATGGACAGGGTGATGGCGCCGAAGATGCGCAGCTGGAAGGTGTGCAGGCCGAGCAGTTGTTCGGCCAGGCGCTTCCAGGCCAGCGGGGCGGCGAACAGGAACAGGCCTTCGAGGACGGCCACCAGGCAGAGGGCGGAGAAGAAGTCGTGCATGGGATCGGCGCTGGGGGGCGTGTTGTTGGGGGGCGTGTTCGTAGCCTCTCTCCTGGAGGAGAGGGGCTTTGTGGCTTGGGTGGTTTGGGTTTGGTCGGGGCTTCGCCCCCTGCCCTCACCCCAACCCCTCTCCCCCGAGGGGGAGAGGGGCTTTGTGGCTTGGTGGTTTGGGCTTGGTCGGGGCTTCGCCCCTTGCCCTCACCCCAACCCCTCTCCCCCGAGGGGGAGAGGGGCTTTGTGGCTTGGTGGTTTGGGCTTGGTCGGGGCTTCGCCTTCTTGCCCTCACCCCAACCCCTCTCCCCCGGGGGAGAGGGGCTTTGTGGCTTGGGGGTTTGGGCTGGTCGGGCTTCGCCCCCTGCCCTCACCTCAACCTCTCTCCCCCTCGGGGAGAGGGGCTTTTAGGGCGCTGGGCCGGGTTAGCGGTCGTTCTTGAGGTACTGCAGGAACGGGTCGTTCTTGTCGAGCACGATCACGCCGTTGCCGTCGGTCATGGAGTTCCGGTAGGCCTCCAGGCTGCGGTAGAAGGCGTAGAACGACGGGTCGGCACTGCCGGCCTTGCCGTAGATGCGGGCGGCCTCGGCGTCGCCTTCGCCGCGCAGCTTCTGCGCGTCGCGCTCGGCGTCGGCCACCAGCACGGTGGACTCGCGGTCGGCCTGGGCGCGGATGCTCAGCGACTGCTCCTCGCCCTCGGCGCGCAGCTTGGCGGCCTCCTGCTTGCGCTGGGCGCGCATGCGCTCGTACACGTCGGTGATCACCTGGCTGTCGGTCGGCAGGTCGATCTGCTTGATGCGCAGGTCGGTGATCTGCATGCCCAGGCCTTCGATCGCCTTGTTGATGCCGGCCAGCTGGTTGGCGATCAGTTCGCTGCGGTCACCGGACACCAGCTGCTGCAGCGTGCGCGAGTTGATCTGGTTGCGCAGCGAGTCGGTGATGATCGGCGCCAGGCGGGAGTTGGCGATCGATTCCTCGCCGCCGGTGGCGCGGTAGAAGGCGCGCACGTCGGAGATGTAGCCGATGGCGAAGAAGTCGACGCTGACGTCCTTCTGCTCGGCGGTGAAGTAGCGCGCCGGGGCGGTGTCGAGCACCTGGAAGCGGCGGTCGAACACGCGCACCGATTCCACCAGCGGGATCTTGAAGTGCAAGCCGGGCTTGAGGTCGGCGCGCACCACGCGGCCGAGGTTGAGGACCATGGCGGTCTGGTCCTCGCGCACCACGAACACCGAGCCGAACAGGCCCAGCAGCACGACGATCGCCAGTGCGATCCAAGCGGAATTCTTCATCGGTCAGTTCCCCTCACGGCCGGTCGGTCGCGGGCCGCGATCCGGGTTGCGGATGCCGCCTTCGGTGGAGCCGGCGCTCTGCAGCGGCGGCATCGCCGCCTCCTGCGAGATCAGCGGCAGGCTCGACGCCGGGATGCCGGTGCCGGTCGCGGCGGCGGTCTTGGCCGGGTCGGCCGGCATCGGCACGTAGATCAGCTGGCGGCCGTCGCCGCCGATGACCTTGCGGTTCTCCGACAGCACCTTCTGCACGGTCTCCAGCCACAGCCGCTTGCGGGTGACCTCCGGCGCGTCCTTGTACTGCTGTTGCAGCAGGGTGAAGCGGTCGGCGTCGCCCTCGGCCTTGGAGATCACCGCGTCCTTGTAGCCCTCGGCCACGGTGCGGATGCGGGCGGCCTGGCCGCGCGCTTCCGGCACCACCTTGGCGGCGTAGGCCTGGGCCTCGTTGATCAGGCGCTCGCGCACCTGCTGGGCGCCGTTGACCTCGTCGAAGGCCGGCTTCACCTCTTCCGGCGGGCGCGCGTCGGGCAGGGTCAGGCCGGTCACCACCAGGCCGGTGTTGTAGGCGCCCAGCGAGGCCTGCAGGCGCTCCTTGGCGGCGGTCGCCAGCGGGCCGCGGTTGTTGAGCACCGCGTTGAGGTCGGAGCGGCCGACCTGCTCGCGCACCGCGCTCTGCGCGGCCTGCTCCAGCACCAGGTCGGCGTTGCGCGAGCCGAACAGGTACTGGCGCGGGTCGTCGATGCGGTACTGCACGTTGAGCGCGACGTTGACGATGTTCTCGTCGCGGGTCAGCACCGGCACCTGGTTGGAGAAGGTCTTGATCTCGGTCGCGTTGACCTTGCGCACCGACTCGATCGGCCAGGGCAGCTTGAAGTTCGGGCCGGGCTGCAGGATCCGCGAGAACTGGCCGAAGCGCAGCACCACGCCGCGCTGCTGTTCGCCGATCAGCTGGAAGCTGGACAACAGCACCAGCACCGCCACCGCGGCCAGCACCCAGCGCCAGACACCCCCGTCGAACAGGTCCTTCAGCGGACCGGGGATCTCCCAGCCTCCGCCTCCATTGCCGCCACCGCCGCGCGGGTTCCAGCCGCCGCGCCGGTTGTCGTCAGGGCCGCCAGTGCCCTTGCTGCCGGGTGTATTCCAGGCCATGCACGCTCCATCCAGGTGGCGGCTGCGCGGGCCCTTCCCGCTGTGCCGCCCAATGTTGTCCGATCGATTCTAGCAATATGGGGCAGACCGGCCATTTCGAAAGGTCTATCTTGGTCCTTTCCCGTTTAATCGCGAGGCCACGATGGCGATCCCCGCACGCTTCCCCGCCTTCCGCATCCGCAACGACGACGCCGGCTACCGCGGCGGCATCGAGGAACTGGGCCTGGACGCGCTGGACCCGGGCGAACTGGTGGTGGAGGCGGCCTGGTCGTCGGTCAACTACAAGGACGCGCTGGCCGGCACCGGCAAGGGCAAGATCCTGCGGCGCTTCCCGCTGGTCGGCGGCATCGACGTGGCCGGGCACGTGGTCGCCTCCAGCGACCCGGCCTGGCGCGAGGGCGATGCGGTGATCGCCACCGGCTGCGGCCTGAGCGAGACCCGCGACGGCGGCTACAGCCGCTACGTGCGGCTGCAGTCGGCGGCGGCGATCGCGCTGCCGCCGTCGCTGGACCTGCGCGAGGCGATGGTGATCGGCACGGCCGGCTTCACCGCCGCGCTGGCGCTGCTGCGCCTAACCGAGAACCGGCAGGTGCCGGCGCTGGGGCCGCTGGCGGTGACCGGCGCGACCGGCGGGGTCGGCATGCTGGCGCTGGACATCTTCAGCAAGGCCGGGTTCGAGGTGCACGCGATCAGCGGCAAGGCCGACAAGACCGCGTTCCTGGAATCGATCGGCGCCAGCCGGGTGCTGGGCCGCGAGGCGCTGCAGACCACCCGGCCGCTGGAATCGGCGCGCTTCGGCGGCGGCCTGGACAACGTCGGCGGGCCGATGCTGGTCAGCCTGCTGGCGCAGACCGCGCCCTACGGCAACGTCGCCTCGGCCGGGCTGGCGGCCTCGCCGGAGCTGGACATGACGGTGATGCCGTTCATCCTGCGCGGGGTCGGACTGCTGGGCATCGGCTCGTCCGGCACTGCGCGCGACATCCGCGAGCGGGTCTGGGAGAAGCTGGCCGGCGACTGGCGGCCGCGGCACCTGGCGCGCATCTGCACGCGCGAGGTCGCGCTGGCGGAGCTGCCGCAGGTGTTCGAGGCGATGCTGGCCGGGCAGTCGTTCGGCCGGACCGTGGTGCGGCTCGGCGACTGAGCGCGCCTCATCCGGCCTTCGGGCATCTCGTTTCGCACCCCGGCCCGGCAGCGCGCCGGTCATTCGGACGCGCGCCAGCCGGTGGCCCGCAAGCCGCACGTCTTCGCCCCGCACGCGGGAGAATGGACAGGCAAGAGCGCTGCTTTCAGTGCGTGAACGCCGGCATTCGCGCACGCCGGCTTTGCTTTCCCTTCTCCCGCATGCGGGAGAAGGTGGCGCGCAGCGCCGGATGAGGGCAAGCCCGCTCCTGTTCGCCCCCATGGCGGGCCCCCGCGTCATCTTTCCCACGCGGAGGGCCTGGCTCTACACTCGCCGCACCACCTGGGGAACGATATGGCACGCATCCTGATCGTCGACGACTCGCCGTCGCAGCTGCTCGGCATCCAGCGCATCGTCGAAAAGCTGGGCCACCAGACCCTCACCGCCACCGACGGCGCGGCCGGGGTCGAGGTAGCCCGGGCCGAGCTGCCGGACCTGATCCTGATGGACGTGGTGATGCCCAACCTCAACGGCTTCCAGGCCACCCGCACGCTGTCGCGCGACGAGGCCACCCGGCACATCCCGGTGATCCTGGTCACCACCAAGGACCAGGACACCGACCGCATGTGGGGCATGCGCCAGGGCGCCAAGGCCTACATCACCAAGCCGTTCTCCGAGGACGAGCTGGCCGAGGTGATCGAGCGGGTCTTTACGCCCGGGGGCTGAGGGCCCCGCGGGCTCGCTGCTCCTGCTCATGCATGCCCGCGCGCCCTGGACCGTCGTCCCCGCGAAGGCGGGGTGAAGCGCCACTGTTTGCGAGCCATTGGCTCGCGTGGCGCCGAACGCCATCGGGCCTTGCCCGATGGCCGGGAGGCGAAGACCCAGCGACCTTCTGGCCGCGCGCGATAAGCCGCCGGGCTCCCGCCTGCGCGGAAGCGACGACTAAGGTTTCCGCTCGGGATTGCGCGAAAGCAGGATCGACGGCCTTGTTTCCGCGGAGCGGCCCCTCACCCCTCAGACGCTCTCGCCGAACGCCTTGGCGAGATTGCGATAGGCCTTCTTCTGCGCCTCGTCGGCCGGCACCGGCGCGGTGATCTCCAGCTCGACGATCTGGTCGCCCTGCGGGTTGCCCGGCAGGCCGCGGCCGCGCAGGCGCAGCTTGCGGCCGGCCTCGGACTCGGCCGGCACCTTCAGTTCGACCGCGCCGCCCAGCGTGGGCACGCTGATCGTGGTGCCCAGCGCGGCCTGCCACGGCGCGACCTGCAGCGTGTACAGGATGTTCTGCCCGTCCACCTCGAACTGCGGGTGCGCGGCGTACTCGATCTCCAACAGCAGGTGGCCGCCGCCGTTGCCCTGCCCGCTCAGGCGGATCGCCTGGCCCGGCTTGATGCCCTTGGGCACGCGCACGTCCAGCTGCTTGCCGTTGACGGTGATGCGCACGCTGTCGCCGTTGTAGACGGCCTCCAGCGGCACCGCGAGCTTGGCGCGGGTGTCGCCGCGCGGCTGCGGGCCGGCGCCCGGGCCGCGGGCACGGCCGCCGCGCGCACCGGCGAACAGGCTCTCGAAGAAGTCGCTGAAGCCGCCGCCGGCGCCGCCGTTGCCGAAGATCTCCTCGAAATCGAACCCCTGCGCGCCGCCGAAGTTGGGCGCCCCGTGGAACTCGTCGCCCGGCCGGTAGCCCTGCGCGCGCAGCTGGTCGTAGGCGGCGCGCTTTTGCGGGTCGCGCAGCGCCTCGTAGGCCTCGTTGACGGCCTTGAACTTCTCCTCCGCCCCTGCCTCCTTGCTGACGTCCGGATGGTATTTGCGCGCCAGCCGGCGGTAGGCGGTCTTGATCTCGGCCTCGCCCGCGCTGGGTTCGACGCCGAGCGTCGCGTAGTAATCCTTGAATTCCATCCATCACCTCTGAAACAGGAAACGGCCCGCAGCCGCCAGGGCCGCGGGCCGGTCAACCGGCGGCCGGTCCGGCCCCATTCTAGGGCGAACCGGCGGTGGACCACGATGCCCGGCGCTTACTGCACCGTGTCGCCGTTGCCCACCTGGATGCGCCGCGGCGTCGCCGCCGGCCGCTTGGGGATGCGGATCTCCAGCACGCCGTTGCGCCCGGACGCGGTGATGCCGTCGGGGTCGGCGCTGTCGGGCAGCGCGAAGCGGCGATGGAAGCTGCCGTAGCGGCGCTCGATGCGCGAGAAGCGGTCGGTCTCGGTCTTGCTCTCTTCCTTGCGCTCGCCCTTGATCGACAGGATGCCCTTGTCCATCTGCACCTCGATCTCGGCCGGGTCGATGCCCGGCAGGTCGGCGTAGATGACGAACTGGCTGGCCTCTTCCTTGATGTCCACGCGCGGCACCCACTGCGCGGTGACGACGGCGGACTCGTCGGTGTCGCCGGCCTGCTCGAAGAAGCGGTCGAACACCTGCTTGATCTCGTTCTGCAGTGCGGCCTGGCCCGGCCACGGGTGGTGATAACGGACGATGCTCATGAATGCCTCCACTGTCTGGGTCGGATGACGGGCTCGACGGCCGCGAGGGCCCTGCCCACGCGCACCGAAATAAGCGCGCCGCAGGGTTTTTCAAGCGTTTTGACGCGTCCTTTCCATGCCTGTTTGTAGTGTCCATTCATCCCAGGAGCCGCCATGTCCATCCAGATCGGCCAACGCATTCCCGAAGTCGTGCTCAAGCGCCTGCGCGAGGGCATGGAGAGCGTGGACACGCGCACGCTTTTCAGCGGGCGCAAGGTGGTGCTGTTCGCCATCCCCGGCGCGTTCACGCCCACCTGTTCAGACAAGCACTTCCCCGGCTACGTGGAGCATTTCGAGGAGTTCCGCCGCCGCGGCATCGAGGTGTACTGCGTGGCGGTCAATGATCCGTTCGTGATGCGCGCCTGGGGCCGCAGCCAGTCGGCGCCGGCGGGCCTGTTGTTGCTGCCGGACGGCAACGGCGATTTCACCCGTGCCCTCGGCATGGAGATGGACGCCAGCAGCTCGGGCATGGGCCTGCGCTCGCGGCGCTACGCCCTGTATGCCGACGACGGCACGGTGCGCGCCCTGTTCGTCGAGGAACCGGGCGAATTCAAGGTGTCGGCTGCCGACTACGTGCTGCAGCGCATACCGGAGTCGACCACTCCCACACCCCACACCTAGAGGAACGGCCAGCCATGACCCAGCCAGCCAAGCAGACCCGACCGAACGCCAGCACGTCCTCCATCCCCGGCATCGACGACAGGGCCACCCTGCGCGCCAATGCGCGCAAGAGCATCGAGGATGGCGCGATCACCGACACCTACACGGCCGACCGCGAGGCGGTGATCAAGATGCTCAACGACGCGCTCGCCACCGAATACGTCTGCGTGCTGCGCTACTACCGCCACTACTTCATGGCCAAGGGCATGCTGGCCGACGCGGTCAAGGGCGAGTTCCTCGAACACGCGCAACAGGAGCAGGCGCACGCCGGCAAGCTGGCCGAGCGCATCGTGCAGCTCGGCGGCGAGCCCGACCTCAACCCGGACACGCTGAGCGCGCGCTCGCACGCCGAGTACAAGGAAGGCACCGACCTGCGCGATATGGTGCGCGAGAACCTGGTCGCCGAGCGCATCGCCATCGACAGCTACCGGCAGATGATCAACTTCGTCGGCGACAAGGACACCACGACCAAGCGCATCCTCGAGGAGATCCTGGCGCAGGAAGAAGAACACGCCGACGAATTCGCCGACCTGCTGGACGGTTGGATCGGCGAGTAGTTCGCGCTGGATCAGCCGGAGCCGTCCTGCATTAAGGCGCCTCGAACCCCCACTGTGGGAGCGGCTTCAGCCGCGATGGGCTTTACTGGTAAAGCCTCTCGCGGCTGAAGCCGCTCCCACAGGTAAAGCGAAAGCTCGCTAGCTGCTTCGGGCATGCGAACCATGCGGAAACGCTGGATTGCGGTCCACGGCGTTCAACGCAGCACCCGGAACCGCACGCTCCCTCACGCCCCGTCCTCCCTGCGCCACTGTCCTGCATTGCGGCGTCTCGAATCCCCCTTGTGGGAGCGGCTTCAGCCGCGATGGGCCTTGCCGGCAAAGCCCGTCGCGGCTGAAGCCGCTCCCACGGGTAAAGCGAAAGCTCGCTAGCTGCTTGGGGCATGCGAGCCATGCGGAAACGCTGGATCGCGGCCCACGGCGCTCAACGCAGCACGCGGAACCGTGCTCCCCCACTCCCCGTCCTCTCTCTGCGCCACTGTCCTGCATTGCGGCGTCTCGAATCCCCCTTGTGGGAGCGGCTTCAGCCGCGATGGGCCTTGCCGGTAAAGCCCGTCGCGGCTGAAGCCGCTCCCACGGGTAAAGCGAAAGCTCGCTAGCCGCTTGGGGCATGCGAGCCATGCGGAAACGCTGGATTACGGCCCACGGCGCTCAACGCAGCACCCGGAACCGCACGCTCCCCCATGCGCCGTCCTCCCCCAGCGCCGTCAGCACATGCTCGCCGGCCTCGCCGAAATCGCGCTGGAATACCCGCGCGCCTTCGGTGCGCGCGATCCAGCGCCCGTCCAGCAACCAGTCGATGCGCGCCTCGCTGCCGAGCGCGCGTACCTGCAACCGCACCGGATGCGTGCTGCCCGGCGCGCGCGCCAGCGTGGCCCGGTCCGTGATGCCATCGATGCGCAGCAGGCCGCCCGCGTCGCGCCCGTCCGGCGCGCAGTCGGGCGCCAGCGGCGGCAGCTGGGCCGCGCGCCGGTCGCCTTCGCCCAGCCACGGCGACAGCAAGGCCGGCCAGCGCGCGATCTCGCGCGCCTCGCGCCGGTGCGGCAGGCGGCAGTCGGCCGAAAGGCGCAGGCCGCTGCCGGCATCCACCTCGAACCGCTCGATCCCGCCGCGCCACAGCCGCGCATCGCGCTCGGCGAACGTCGGCGGCACCGCGCCGTCGAGCGCGTAGGCGCTCATGCGCCGCCGGCACGACGAGGCCTCGGTCGCATCGGCGGCGAGCCCCAGCGGCCAGCAGATGTCGAGCTGCCGCACGTTGCCCGGCATCGGTGCGGGCGCGGCGTCGGACTGCTGCCGCGGCAACGCGTCGATCACCTCGAACATCAGCGGCAACGCGGTGACCGCGCCGTACTGGCCGGGCAGCGGCGTGCCGTCCGGGCGACCGACCCACACGCCGACCGTGTAGCGGCGCGTGGAGCCGATCGCCCAGGCGTCGCGGAAGCCGTAGCTGGTGCCGGTCTTCCAGGCCACGCGCGGCCGCGTGGCGGTATCGAACGTGCCCAGGCCGTAGCCCGGGCGCGGGTTGGCCTCGAGGATCTCGCGCACGATCCAGGCCGCGCCGGGCGACATCACCCGCCGCTCGATGCGCGGGGCGTCCGGCGTGTAGCGCACGCGCCCGGCGATGCCGCCGCGATTGAACGCGGCGTAGGCGCCGACCAGTTCCTGCAGCTGCGCGCCGGTGCCGCCCAGGATCAGCGCCAGGTTCGGCGTGCTGCCGCGCGGGAAGCGCAGCTTGATGCCGGCGTTGTCCAGGCGCGCGGCGAAGCGCGCCGGGCCGACCCGGTCGAGCAGGTCCACCGCCGGCACGTTCAGCGAGAGCCGCAGCGCCTCGGCGGCGCCGACGGGGCCGTTGAACGCGGCGTCGAAGTTGCCCGGGCGGTAGTCGCCGAAGCTCTGCGGCGCGTCCACCAGCAGGCTCTCGGAGTGGATCAGCCCGTCGTCCAGCGCCATGCCGTACAGGAACGGCTTGAGCGTGGAACCGGGCGAGCGCCAGGCCTGCACCATGTCGACGTGGCCGAGCCGCCTGGCATCGCCGAAGGCGACCGAGCCGACGTAGGCGCGCGCTTCCAGCGAGGCGTTGTCCACCACCAGCAGCGCCGCCGAGGTGCGCTCGGGCAACTGCGAGAAGTACGCGGCCACGCGTTCTTCCAGGGTGCGCTGCAGCTCGATGTCGATGGTGGTGGCGATGCGCGCGGCCTTCGGCTGCCGGCCGCGCAGGTGCTGGGCCAGCAGCGCCGCGTGCAACGGCGGCTGCAGCGAGCGCGCCACCACCGGCTCGATGCGGGCATCGTCCACGTCGGCCCGCGTCCACGTGCCGAGCGCGGCCATGCGGTCGAGCACCTTGTCGCGCGCCGCGCGCGCGGCCTCCGGATGGCGGTCCGGGCGCAGCCGGCTCGGCGATTGCGGCAGCACCGCCAGCAGCGCCGCCTCGGCATGCGACAGGCGCGCGGCCGGCTTGCCGAGATAGGCCCAGCTGGCGGCCTCCACGCCCTCGATGGTGCCGCCGTAGGGCGCGCGTTCGAGGTAGAGCTGCAGGATCCGGCGCTTGTCCAGGTGCGCTTCCAGCTGCAGCGCGCGCAACAGTTGCTTGAGCTTGCCCCAGGGCGTGCGCGTGTGCGGATCGAGGATGCGCGCCACCTGCATGGTCAGGGTCGAGCCGCCCGAGACGATGCGGCCGTTGCCCAGCCATTGCGCGCCGGCGCGCAGCAGCGCCCAGGGATTGATGCCGGGGTGGTGCCAGAACGCGCGGTCCTCGTAGTTCAGCAGCGCCTGCAGGTACAGCGGCGAGACGCTTTCGGGCGTGGCGGGATAGCGCCAGACGCCCTCGGCATCGGCGAACGCGCGCAGCGGCGTGCCGTCGCGCGCGACAACCAGCGTGGAGGTGTCGCGCGATTTCGGCAGCGGCGGGGGGAAGGCGACATCGAGCAGCAGCAGCGTCGCCAGCAGCAGCGCTGCACCCAGGCGCAACACCTTCCAGGCGCGGCGGCGATGGGCCCGCCTTCGCGCACGCGTTGCCTCCGCGTGTCGTCCTTCATCCATCTGCGTACTCAATGGGTGCGATGCCAAGCGTCGGTTGCCGGCTCGAAGCGACCCGGGCCGCGTGAGCGAGGACACGGTGCCATGGTTTGTTGCTTTCGCAAGCACGAGAAGCCGGAGCGCCCTCATCCGCCCTTCGGGCACCTTCTCCCGCAAGCGGGAGAAGGGAAGGCAAAGCCGGCGTGCGTGGATGCCTGCGTTCGCGCACTGAAAGCAGGCGCTCTTGCTCGTCCCTTCTCCCGTTCACGGGAGAAGGTGCCCGTAGGGCGGATGAGGGCACATTCAATGCACGTTCGCGAATTCGCGGCTCAGGCACTTTATGACGGACCAACGGAATCTTCCCGGCATTGATGCGCCATGGAGGGGGCGCGTACGCCCCCCGGACGCCGTGCGCCATGGCGCTACGGCTGCACCACCGTGATCGTGGTCGGGTTGCTGCGGCCGACGCCGCGCAGTTCCGGCCGGTACATGTCCTCCACCAGCGACGGCGGCACGGTGTAGGTACCCGGCGTCACCGCGCGCACCAGGTAGAACACCTGCGCCTTGCTGCCGGAGCCGAGGCTCAGCGCGGCGACGTAGCGGTCGTCGCGGAACTCCTCGTGCTTGACGTCGGCGGCGTTGGCGCGGTCGCTGATCTCGATCCCGTCCACCGCCACGTCGGCCCATTGCTTGGCGTCGCCGAGGTTGAAGTTCTCGATCTCCAGCCCCGCCGGCAGCAAGTCGGTGAGCAACGCGTCGGGCATCGAGGTGTTGGCGGTGATCGAAACGCGCACGATCAGCGCCTCGCCTTCCTTGAGCGGGCGCGGCGTCCACGGCTTGCCGTCGGTGGTGTACCAGCTGCGCTCCACGCCGATCTCGCGCGCGTCCGGCTCGGGCGGGTTGCGCGGGATGCCAGCCACTTCCAGGCTGGCGAACAGCGGCGCCTCGCCTTCGGGCACGAAGCGTACGCCGCGCGCGAGCTGGGCGCTGTCGAAGGCGCGGCCGAACAGCTTGGCCGGCTCGATCCGCTCGGACTGGTCGCCGACCTGCAGCTCCCCGCCCACCAGCTTCTTCTGGTCCACCAGCAGCGCCTTGCCCAGCCGCGCCAGCGCCACCTGCTCCTGCGTGCTCAGCCACAGCCAGCCGCTGTTGCGGCGCGCATCCAGGGCGCGGCCGAGGTCGACCGCGCGGGCGTCGTACTCGGGCTTGGACAGGCCGCGCTCGTGCAGCAGCGCGATCATCAGCGCATCGTCGCGCACGGGGCTGCCGTAGTCGCCGAAGTAGTACGGGCGCTCGGCGCTGTCCTTGTCGAAGCCGGCCTTGATCGCGGCCTGGCCGCGCTTGGCGTCGCCCTGCAGTGCCAGCGCGATGCCAAGCTGCACCAGCGACAGCCCGCCGACCGCCTTGCCGCGCTCGTTGTCGTACAGCGCGCGCAGCGTGCCCAGCGGCGCGCGGTTGACCCGCGCCAGCACGTAGCCGGACCAGGCCTGGTTGGCGAACTTCAGCTCGTCGCGGCGCTCCTGGCCGTAGAACGGCAGGCCGCCGGCGAGCAGGTCCTCGCTGAGACGGTTGAGCGCCTTCTGCAGCACGTTCTCCGGCACCGCGAAACCGGCCTCCTTGGCATCGAGCAGGAACTCGGCGATGTACGGGGTCAGCGCCGGATTGACGTAGCCGTCGTCGCCCCACATCGAGAAGTGGCCGCTGGAAACCTGCATCGAGGCCAGCCGGCCGAACGCGCCTTCCATGCGCTCGCGGCGCTTGTCGGTCTCCAGCCCCTTGCTGCCGAGCAGGCGGGCGGTGGCGTCGTCGAGCAGCAGCGCGGCGTAGCCCTTGCTGGTGGTCTGCTCGGCGCAGCCGTACGGGTAGTCCAACGCGCCCTTCAGCGCACTGGCGAACGGGATCGGCGGCAGCGCGCTGACCACCATGCGCGCGTTGACCGAACCGGACATCAGGCCGTCGGCCAGCCCGGCATCGAAGGCCACCGGCGCGATCGGATCGACCACCCGCGTCTGCGCGCGCAGCACCGACGGCCAGGCCGCGCGCACCGGCAGGTCGTAGCTGCGGTCTGCCTTGAAGCCGTTGCCTTCCACGCGCACGCGCACCTTGGCGACGGTATAGCCCTCCTGCGCGGCGAGCGGGAAGTTCAGCGTGGTCTTGCCGTCCACGCCGAGCTTGACGCTGCGGCTGCCCTCGCCGATCGCGAGCGGGCCGACGCCTTCCACGCGCACCGCGAACTCGCCGGGCTTGCCGGTGAAGTTCTGCACGTCGAGCGTGACCGTGCTGCGGTCGCCCGGCGCCATCACCCGCGGCATGCTCGCTTCGGCCAGGATCGGCGCACGCACCACGGTTTCCGCGTCGCGGTTGCCGTAGCGCTCGTCGGCGTAGACCAGCGCCGACACGCGCAGCGTGCCGTTGAAGTCCGGCACCGGCAGCTGCACGCGCGCGTTGCCCTTGTCGTCGAGCTTGACCGAGCCGGAGAACAGGTCGACGGTCTGCACCCGCGCGGTCGGGCGCTTGGCCTGCGGCAGCGCCTCCAGCGCCATGTCGCCGCCGAACTTCAGCTTGCCGGTGCCGCCCTCGAAGCTCTCGATCACGCGCCCGTAGATGTCGTAGGCGTCCACGCCCAGGCGGCGCTGGGCGAAGAAGTGCGCCGGCGCGTCCGGCACCGGGAAGCGGGTGATGTTGAGGATGCCCACGTCGACCGCCGAGACCGTCACGTGCGCGGTCCGGCCGGCCAGCTCGGGCACGCTCACGGTGACCGGCAGCGGCTGTTCGGGCCGCATCTGTTTGGGCGCGACCAGGCCGACCGCGACGCGGCGCGCCTTGCGGTCCATCGGCACGTGCGCCACGCCGACCGCGCGCGCGGGGGTGATCTTGCTCGGCGCGCTGCCGCCGCGGAACACCAGCGCGGTGACGTAGACGTCGTGGCGCTCCCAGTCCTTGGTCACCGGGATCTCGAAGGTGCTGCCGGCCTTGGCGTCGATGTCCTGCACGTACAGCGGCTTGTCGCTCTCCACCAGCAGGATGCCCCTGCCGGCGTGCGGCGGGGTCAGGGTGACCTTGAGGGTGTCGCCGGCGCGGTAGGCGGTCTTGTCCAGCGCCAGCTTGACCTTGTCGGGACGCGCGTCGAGGCCGCGGTTCTCGTCGTTCCAGCTCCAGCCGGCATGGAACGGGTAGCGCATGGTCAGCCCGGTGGCCGGGTCGAACACGTCGACGCGGTACTCGCCCCACTCCACCGGGAAGTCGAACTTGGCGGTCTCGGTGCCGACGTCGAGGGTGCGGGTCTGCTTGTTCTCGAAGCGGCGGGTGAAATCGTAGTCCCAGCGGTCGTCGGCGTAGGTCCAGTGGTAGTCGCGCAGTTCGCGCACCAGGGTGACCTTCAGGCCCTTGGCCGGCTGCGGCTTGCCATCGGCATCGACGCGGGTCAGTTCGAAGCGGGCGTTGCCGTTGGCGTCGGCGCCGTCGGCATCGTCGAACAGCGGGCGCACCGCGACCAGCGCCGGCGCGGGCCATAGCACGCGCTTGAGCGTGCGGCTGACGGTGCGGCCGCCGGTCTCGTAGACGCTGCCGGACACGATCGCGCCGACCGGCGTGGCCGGCCTGGCCGGCACCGGCAGTTCGATGTCCTCGGCCAGCTTGCCGTCCTTGCCGAATTCGGTGTCGATCACGTCCTTGGCTTCGCGCGGCAGCTCCTGGGTGGGATCGCCGAAGAACCACCCGGGCATGTTCTCCAGCGGGTGCTGCTCCACCGCCACCGCGAGCTTGGCGGTGAAGCGGTTGCCGTCCGCCGGTGCGCCGTACAGGTAGGCGGCGTCGGCGGTGAGCTTGAACGGCTCGCCGGGCCCGATCGTCTTCTGCGGGCTGCCCAGGTCGAGCTTCATGCGCTCGGGCAGGAACTCCTCCACCCGCACGGCCATGCCCTGCACCGCCTCCTTGCTGGCCGGGTCGGTGCGGAACTCCACCTGCCAGCGCCCGGTCGGCGCATCGGCGGGGATCGTCTGGGAGAACTCGAAATAGCCCTGCTCGCCCGGCTGCAGGCGGGTCTCGCGGAAGGTCTTGCCGTCGGGCTGCTTCAGGCGCAGGAACACCGGCTGGGCCTTGACCGGCTTGCCGTCGTTGTCGCGCAGGATCGCCGACACGCGCAGCGTCTCGCCCGGCCGGTACAGGTCGCGGCCGGACCAGGCGAACACGTCGAACCAGGCGTTCTCGCGCCCGGCCACCGCGAACTCGCTCAGGTCCAGCGCCGGCTGGTTGAACGGCAGCAGGGTCACGTCGCTGCCGCTGCGCGCCACCAGCACCTGGCCGGCGTCGAGCTTGTAGTTCAGCAGCGCGTTGCCGTTGCCGTCGGTGGCGCCCTTCAGGAACAGTTCGCCCTTGGCGTCGAGGACGCGCAGCTCGACGTTCTTCAGCGGCAGCCCCGCCTTGAGCGAGGCGGTGTGGACGAACAGCTGGTCCTTGTAGGCGCGCGCGTGCAGGCCGATGTCGCTGACGGTGAAGAACGCGGTGTCGTACTCGTTGTCGAAGCGCCCGGTGCGCTTCATCACCGCGAAGTACAGCCCGGGCTGCTGCAGCTCCTTGATGTCCTGGATCGGCAGGTAGGTCAGCGCGCGCTCGTTCTGCTTGCCGCCGAGCACGAAGCGATTGACGTAGACCGGCTCGGCCAGTTGCGAGATCGGCGACTTCTCGTCGTAGTCGCTGTCCAGCTCCCAGCTGCTGCGGCGGCCGCCGCGCTGGTACTGGCTGAAGAACGCCGGCAGCGCGTTCTCGCGCACGCGCAGGAACTCCACGTCCACTTCCGGCACGTTGACCGACACCACCGGCAGGCCGCGGCTCTCGCGCGCCGGCAGCACGCTGCCCTGCGAGGCGAAGCCGGCGGCCGGTTCCAGCTCGCCGGTGTAGACCTTCTCGCGCACTTCCTTGCCGAGCCGGCTGCCGTCGGCGGCCAGCAGGTCGGCGGAGAGGATCAGGGTGTAGTCCTTGGCGGCCTCGACGAACGGATAGCGCAGGGTCTTGCCGTCGTCGGACAGCGTCCAGCTGCTGTCGCCGTCGCCGACCTTCTCCTCGAAGCGCACCAGCTTGTCGAAGTCCTGGGTGCCGACCAGGGGGCGCGAGAACTCCAGCGCCAGCGACAGCCCGTCGCTCTTCTGGTCGGGGTAGGCGCGGACCAGGGCGAAGCCCTTGATCGCCTCCTTTTGGGCCTGGACGGCCTCGCCGCTGGGCTGCGGCAGCTGCCCGCTCTCGTTGCGCTTGCAGCCGGCCGCCAGCGTGGCCAGCAGCACCAATGCGGCGATCCCCAGGACGCCACGGACGCGCGTTCCCGATCCCCTGCCCGCCTCATGCCGGTTCATGCATCGCTCCTTCGAATCCAGCGGCGAGTATAGCGCCGGCCCCTGGCGTCCTCGGCCACGGCCTGGCCCCAAAAAAGGACCGCCGGCGCAGGGCCGGCGGTCGGGGCATGGGCGGACGGGCGGCCGGTCAGAACGCGGCGCGGAACTGCACGCCGACGATGCGCGGGTCGTTGATGAAACCGGTCAGGTTGTTGAAGTCGATCGCGCCGGTCGCGCGGATCTGGTCGGTGCAGTTGCGGCAGAACACCGAGGCCTCGTAGGCGCCGTTGGCCCAGGTGTAGCCGATCTTGGCGCCGCCCTCGAGCAGCGGCTGGCCGACGAACTCGCGCGACTCGTACAGGAAGAAGTTGACCTCGCTGCGGTAGGACCAGTCGGTGTAGAAGAACACCTCGCCGTCGTCGCCCACCGGGATGCCGTAGCGCAGCGTGGCGTTGCCGATCCACTTGGCCGCCTGCGGCAGCGGGTTGCCGTACAGCAGGGCATAGCCGTCGGCGTTGACCGGGTCGGTCGGCGTGCACATGCCCGAGCCGCAGCTCGCCGTGGCCAGGTCCCTGTCCTTGATCTCGGTGTGGTTGTAGCTGCCGCCCAGGGTGACGCGCAGGTTCTCGGTCAGCAGCGCCTCGAAGTTGAACTCGGCGCCGTAGGCCTCGGTCTTGTCGGCGTTGATCAGCTGGATGCTGTTGGTGGAACCGCCGACCGCGGTCAGCTGCTGGTCCTTGATGCTCATCCAGTACACGTCGAAATCCACGCGGGCGCGGCGGTCCCACAGGTCGGCCTTGACGCCCACCTCGTAGGAATCCACCTTCTCAGGATCCACCGCGGTCAGCGTGGCCGAGAACTGGCCCGGCGCGGAGAAGCTGCCGGCGCGGAAGCCGCGCGCGTAGCGCGCGTACAGGTTCACCTCGTCGTTCAGCGCATAGGTCGCGCTCAGGTCGCCGCTGACGTTGGAATCGCTGATCTTGCGCCCGTCCGGGAACGTCGGGTACGCGGTCGGGACCGAGAACGGATAGTCCCAGGCGAGCACGTCGAAGGTCTTCTTGTCGTAGGTGTAGCGCAGGCCGGCGCGCACGTTGAGCCGCTCGGAGGCCTGCCAGTTGATCGAGCCGAAGCCCGCCCAGGAGGTGTTCTTCTGGCGGGTCAGGTTGTAGCCGTCCCAACTGTCGTCGCTGCGGCCGGCCGGCGTGGTGTAGGCGAATTCCTCGCCCTCGACCTTGTCGTTGAAGTAGAAGACGCCGGCCTGCCAGTTGAGCGGGCCGTCGTACTGCGATTCCACGCGCAGCTCCTGGGTCCACTGGCTCAGGTCCTTGAGCCCGCTGGCGGTCTCGGAGGCGAAGGGGATGGTGCCCGGCCCGTAGGGCGGCACCGTGGTGTTGCCGCCGTCCACGTCGCCGCGGCTGTAGTACTTCGGGATCGCCTCGTAGCCGGTGATCGCGTGCAGCGCGATGTCGCCCAGGTCCCAGGTCAGGTTGAGGTTGCCGCCATAGGTGGTCAGCTGCTGGGTGTTGAATCCGTCGATGTAGACCTTGTCCGGGTCGAAGCCGTCGACCAGCTGGTTGGTGCCCGTCCGGAAGACGTTGGCGCGGAACAGGCGCGCGGTGCCGTTGAGCTTGCGCACGTGGGCGTTGAACAGCGCCTCGAAGTCCTCGCTCGGCTTGAACAGCACCTGCACGCGCGCGGCGGTGTCGTCGTAGCCTTCCAGCTTCTGCCCGCTGACCTGGCTGGTGATCCAGTCGTTGCGATGCTGCTGCAGCACCGACACGCGCGCGGCCCAGGCGTCGTTGATCGGGATGTTCACCGCGCCTTCCAGCGAGGTCGTGGCGTGGGTGCCGTAGGAGGCGTTGACGTAGCCGTCGCTGCTGCCGATCGCCGGCTTGACCGAGTTGAACTTGACCACGCCGGCCGGCGTGTTGCGGCCGAACTGCGTGCCCTGCGGGCCGCGCAGCACTTCCACGCCGGCCAGGTCGAACATCGGGAAGCCCTTCAGGAACGCGTTCTCGAGCACCACGTCGTCGTAGACCAGCGAGACCGGCTGCGAGGCGTAGGTGGTGAAGTCGGTGTTGCCGTAGCCGCGGATGTAGAAGCGCGGGAACACGCGGCCGTTGGAGGATTCCACGTTGAGGCTGGGCACCTTGCCGGCCAGCACGCGCACGTCCGAGGCACTGGTGGAGATCGCGTCCAGGTATTCCGGCCGCAGCACCGTGGCCGAGACCGGCACGTCCTTGGAATCCTCCGCGCGCCGCTCCGCGGTCACCTGGATCGAATCGAGCTGGGCGACGCCGGTTCCCGAGGCCTGCTGGGCCGAGGCGGCGAACGGGGCGGTGGAAAGGACGGCTAGGGCAAGTGCGCTGATGCGCAGCGAGCGGTTGGCGGACATGGGTGCTCCGGGGCTGGAGAGGGCGACGGCGGTGGAAGAGATGGCGGCACGTGCCGCACCGCAACACAATTAACACAAATTACACATGGGCGACACCGCCCAGTCATCTTCGTCGCCGTCGCCCGGCCCGCCCCGGGACCGGTCAGCCCCCTTGCAGGACCTCGCCCGGGACCCGCACCCAACCCTCCATCAGCACCCGCGCGCTGCGGCTCATGATCGCCTTGGTCACCCTCCACTGCCCGTCCACCTGGCAGGCCTCGGCCCCGACCCGCAAGGTGCCGGAGGGGTGGCCGAAACGCACCGCGCCGCGCTCGCCGCCGCCGGCGGCCAGGTTGACCAGGGTGCCCGGGATCGCCGCGGCGGTGCCGATCGCCACCGCCGCGGTGCCCATCATCGCGTGGTGCAGCTTGCCCATCGACATCGCCCGCACCCGCAGGTCGATGTCGCCGGCTTCCACCTTCTTGCCGCTGGAAGCCACGTAGCCCTCCGGCGGCGCCACGAAGGCCACCTTCGGCGTGTGCTGGCGGGTGGCGGCCTCGGCGACGTCGCGGATCAGCCCCATCCGCACCGCGCCGTGGGCGCGGATCGTCTCGAACATCGCCAGCGCGCGCGCGTCCGTGTTGATCGCTTCCTGCAGCTCGCTGCCGCCGTAGCCGAGGTCGGCCGCGTCGACGAAGATGGTCGGGATGCCTGCGTTGATCAGGGTCGCGCGCAGCCTGCCCACGCCCGGCACGTCGAGCTCGTCCACCACGTTGCCGGTCGGGAACATCGCCCCGCCCTCCTCGCCTTCGTCGGCCGGGTCGAGGAATTCCAGCGGGACTTCCGCCGCCGGGAAGGTCACCCCGTCCAGCTCGAAGTCGCCGGTCTCCTGCACCTGCCCGTCCCTGACCGGCACGTGCGCGACGATGGTCTTGCCGATGTTGGCCTGCCAGATGCGCACGGTGCAGGTCCCCTCGCGCGGCACCCGCGCCGGGTCGAGCAGGCCGTTGGCGATCGCGAACGGCCCCACCGCCGCCGACAGGTTGCCGCAGTTGCCGGACCAGTCGACGAAGGCGCTGTCGATCGACACCTGCCCGAACAGGTAGTCCACGTCGTGCCCGGGCCGCTCGCTCCTCGACACGATCACGGTCTTGCTGGTGCTGGACGTGGCCCCGCCCATGCCGTCGATCTGCTTGCCGTAGGGATCGGGGCTGCCGATCACCCGCAGCAGCAGCGCGTCGCGCGCGGCGCCCGGCACGCGCGCGGCCTCGGGCAGGTCCTGCAGGCGGAAGAACACGCCCTTGGAGGTGCCGCCGCGCATGTAGGTGGCGGGGATGCGGAGTTGCGGGAGGTGGGACATGGGATTCTCCGATAAGGCCTATCTACTCGTCATTCCCGCGAAAGCGGGAATCCAGTGACGTCGTTCTTAAATTTCGTGCAAAGGCCCGGAAGCAAAAAGTCGCTGGATTCCCGCCTTCGCGGGAATGACGAGCGAGGGATTCAAGCCGCCTGTGCGGACTCCAGGAAATCCTGGGCGAACCGCTGCAACACGCCGCCCGCCTCGTAGATCGAGACCTCTTCGTCCGAATCCAGCCGGCAGGTCACCGGCACCTGCACGGTGCCGCCGTCGGCGCGGTGCACCACCAGCGTCAGGTCGGCGCGCGGCCTGCGCTCGCCGACCACGTCGAAGGTCTCGGTGCCGTCCAGCGCCAGGGTCTTGCGGTCCGTGCCCGGCTTGAACTCCAGCGGCAGCACGCCCATGCCGATCAGGTTGGTGCGGTGGATGCGCTCGAAGCCCTCGGCCACGATCGCCTCCACGCCGGCCAGGCGCACGCCCTTGGCCGCCCAGTCGCGCGAGCTGCCCTGGCCGTAGTCGGCGCCGGCGACGATGATCAGCGGCTGCTTGCGCTGCATGTAGGTCTCGATCGCCTCCCACATGCGCATCACCTTGCCGTCCGGCTCCACGCGCGCCAGCGAGCCCTGCCTCACGCTGCCGTCCGGGTTGCGCACCATCTCGTTGAACAGCTTGGGGTTGGCGAAGGTGGCGCGCTGCGCGGTGAGGTGGTCGCCGCGGTGGGTGGCGTAGGAATTGAAGTCTTCCTCCGGCAGGCCCATCTTCGCCAGGTATTCGCCGGCGGCGCTGTCGGGCAGGATCGCGTTGGACGGCGAGAGGTGGTCGGTGGTGATGTTGTCGCCGAGCAGCGCCAGCGGCCGCATGCCGCGCAGCGTGCGCTCGCCGGCCAGCGCGCCTTCCCAGTACGGCGGGCGGCGGATGTAGGTGCTTTGCGGCCGCCAGGCGTACAGCGGGTCGACCTTGCCGCCATGCTCGACGCGCACGTCGAACATCGGCCCGTAGACGCGGCGGAACTGCTCCGGCTTGACCGAGGCCTTCACCACCGCCTCGATCTCCTCGTCGCTCGGCCACAGGTCCTTGAGCCGGACTTCATTGCCGTCCACGACCGCGAGCACGTCCTTCTCGATGTCGAAGCGGATCGTGCCGGCGATCGCGTAGGCCACCACCAGCGGCGGCGAGGCCAGGAACGCCTGCTTGGCATAGGGATGGATGCGGCCGTCGAAGTTGCGGTTGCCCGACAGCACCGCCACCGCGTACAGGTCGCGCTCGACGATCTCCTGCTGGATCGCCGGGTCGAGCGCGCCGCTCATGCCGTTGCAGGTCGTGCAGGCGAAGGCGACCACGCCGAAGCCGAGCTTCTCCAGTTCCTTCTCCAGGCCGGCCTCCTGCAGGTACAGCTGCACCGCGCGCGAACCCGGCGCCAGCGAGGTCTTCACCCAGGGCTTGCGCGCCAGGCCGAGCCGGTTGGCGTTGCGCGCCAGCAGGCCCGCGGCGATCACGTTGCGCGGATTGGAGGTGTTGGTGCAGCTGGTGATCGCGGCGATGATCACCGCGCCGTCCGGCATCAGGCCCTGCGCCTCCTGCGCGTGCGCCTGCTCCAGCCCGCTCGCGCTGGCGATGCCGCGCTCGGCGAGATCGCGCGTGGACACGCGCGCATGCGGGTTGGACGGGCCGGCCATGTTGCGGGTGACGTCGGACAGGTCGAAGCGCAGCACGCGCTCGTACTGCGCGGTCCGCAGCGCATCGGCCCACAGCCCGGCGGTCTTCGCGTAGGTCTCCACCAGCGCGACCTGCCTTTCCTCGCGCCCGGTCAGGCGCAGGTAGTCCAGCGTCTGTTCGTCGATGTAGAACATCGCCGCGGTCGCGCCGTACTCCGGGCACATGTTGGAGATCGTCGCGCGGTCGCCGATGGTCAGCGCCGCCGCGCCTTCGCCGAAGAATTCCAGGTACGCCCCGACCACCTTCTGCTTGCGCAGGAACTCGGTCAGCGCCAGCACGATGTCGGTGCAGGTGATGCCCGGGCCGGGCCTGCCGGCCAGCTCGACGCCGACGATGTCGGGCAGGCGCATCCACGAGGCGCGCCCGAGCATCACGTTCTCCGCCTCCAGCCCGCCGACGCCGATGGCGATCACGCCGAGCGCATCGACGTGCGGGGTATGGCTGTCGGTGCCGACGCAGGTGTCCGGGAACGCCACCCCGTCCTGCACGTAGACCACCGGGGACATCTTCTCCAGGTTGATCTGGTGCATGATCCCGTTGCCGGGCGGGATCACGTCCACGTTGCGGAACGCGTGGCGCGTCCACTCGATGAAATGGAACCGGTCCTCGTTGCGGCGGTCCTCGATCGCGCGGTTCTTGGCGAACGCGTCCGGGTCGTAGCCGCCGCACTCCACCGCCAGCGAGTGGTCGACGATCAGTTGCACCGGCACCACCGGATTCACCTGGGCGGGATCGCCGCCCTTGTCGGCGATCGCGTCGCGCAGGCCGGCCAGGTCGACCAGCGCGGTCTGGCCGAGGATGTCGTGGCAGACCACGCGCGCCGGGAACCACGGGAAATCCAGGTCGCGGCGGCGCTCGACCAGTTGCCCGAGCGCGTCGTCCAGCGTCGCCGGGTCGCAGCGGCGCACCAGGTTCTCGGCGAGCACGCGCGAGGTATAGGGCAGGCCGTCCCAGGCGCCGGGCCGGAGCGCATCGACGGCGGCGCGGGCGTCGAAGTAGTCGAGCGAGGTGCCGGGGAGAGGTTTGCGGTAATCGGTGTTCATGGCTGGCCTGTGAGAGTCTGGGCTTGCTGGGCGGGCTTTCGCTCCTGAAAGCCGGCTGTGCGGCGCTGAAGCATGCAACCGGCTCGCAGCACTGCATGAAATCTGGCGACTCCCTTCCCCCGCCTGCGGGGGAAGGTGCCCGAAGGGCGGATGGGGGAGCTTTCCCTCACCCCAACCCCTCTCCGGCAGGCGGGAGAGGGGCTTTGTCTTCCGCGGACGGGAGACTGGCTGCGGGCTTCAGGCCCGCTTGTCGATCGGCACGAACTCGCGATCCTCCGGACCGGTGTAGTTCGCGCTCGGGCGGATGATCTTGCCGTCGATGCGCTGTTCGATGACGTGCGCGCTCCAGCCGGCGGTGCGCGCGATCACGAACAGCGGCGTGAACATCGCGGTCGGCACGCCCATCATGTGGTAGCTGACCGCGCTGAACCAGTCCAGGTTCGGGAACATCTTCTTGATGTCCCACATCACCGTCTCCAGGCGCTCGGCGATGTCGTACATCCGCATGTTCTTCTCTTCGGCCGAGAGCTGGCGCGCGACTTCCTTGATCACCTTGTTGCGCGGGTCGGACACCGTGTAGACCGGATGGCCGAAGCCGATGATGACTTCCTTGCGCTCCACCCGCGCCTTGATGTCGGCCTCGGCCTCGTCCGGCGTGTCGTAGCGCTTCTGCACCTCGAACGCGACCTCGTTGGCGCCGCCGTGCTTGGGCCCGCGCAGCGCGCCGATGCCGCCGGCGATGCAGCTGTACATGTCGCTGCCGGTGCCGGCGATCACGCGGCAGGCGAAGGTGGAGGCGTTGAACTCGTGCTCGGCGTACAGGATCAGCGAGGTGTGCATCGCGCGCACCCACGACTGGCGCGGCGGCTCGCCGTGCAGCAGGTGCAGGAAGTGCCCGCCGATCGAGTCGTCGTCGGTCTCCACGTCGATGGCGCGGCCGTTGTGGCTCCAGTGGTACCAGTACAGCAGCATCGAGCCGAGGCAGGCCATCAGCTTGTCGGCGATGTCGCGCGCGCCCGGGTGGTTGTGGTCGTCCTTCTCCGGCGACACGCAGCCGAGCACGGACACGCCGGTGCGCATCACGTCCATCGGGTGCGCCGACGGCGGCAGCTCCTCCAGCGCGGCCTTGACCGCCGCGGGGATGCCGCGCAGCGACTTCAGCTTGGCCTTGTAGCCGCGCAGCTCGGCGGTGTTGGGCAGCTTGCCGTGCACCAGCAGGTAGGCGATCTCCTCGAACTCGCTGGTGGTGGCCAGATCGAGGATGTCGTAGCCGCGGTAGTGCAGGTCGTTGCCGCTGCGGCCGACCGTGCACAGCGCGGTGTTGCCGGCGGCGGTGCCCGACAGGGCGACGGATTTCTTCGGCTTGAAAGCGGTGGTGGTGGTCTCGCTCATTTCTGGTGTCCTCCCGTTGTGCTTTGGGCCCCTCTCCGGTCGGGAAAGGGGTTGGGGTGAGGGTACGGCGGGGCCGAGTCGCGGCTCCGGATCCATCGGCAACGACGTGGCTGAACGCGTCGCCACGCGCCCGGATGGCGAACGATCCGAACATGTGCTCTACGATGGTTCATCTGGGCTGGCGCGTGGCGACGCGTTCTCCAATGCGATGGCTGGGGGTTCCCTGCGGCGCGGCGCTTCGCGCCACCTTCTCCCGGTGGAGAAGGAAGAACTCACTTGCCCGCGAACAATGCATCCAGCCGTTGTTCGAACGCGTGATAGCCGATGCGCTCGTACAGCTCCTCGCGGGTCTGCATCGCATCCACCACGTTCTTCTGGTGGCCGTCGCGCCGGATCGCGGCGTAGACGTTCTCGGCGGCCTTGTTGGCGGCGCGGAACGCCGACAGCGGGAACAGCTGGATCGCCACCCCGGCCGAGGCCAGTTCGTCGCGGCCGAACAGCGGGGTCTTGCCGAATTCGGTGATGTTGGCCAGCACCGGCACCTTCACCGCATCGACGAAGCGGCGGTAGGTGTCCAGGTCGTAGGCGGCCTCGGCGAAGATGCCGTCGGCACCGGCCTCGACGCAGGCGATGGCGCGCTCGATCGCCGCGTCCACGCCTTCCATCTGGATCGCATCGGTGCGCGCGATCAGGAAGAAGTCCGGATCGGTCTTGGCGTCGGCCGCGGCCTTGACCCGGTCGACCATCTCGCCCTTGGACACGATCTCCTTGCCCGGCCGGTGGCCGCAGCGCTTGGCGCCGACCTGGTCCTCGATATGGCAGGCGGCGGCGCCGGCCTTGATCAGGCTCTTGATGGTGCGCTCGATGTTGAACGCGCTCGGGCCGAAGCCGGTGTCGATGTCCACCAGCAGCGGCAAATCGCACACGTCGGTGATGCGGCGCACGTCGATCAGCACGTCTTCCAGCGTATTGATGCCCAGGTCGGGCAGGCCGAGCGAACCGGCCGCGACGCCGCCGCCGGACAGGTAGATCGCCCTGTAGCCGGCGCGCTGCGCCAGCAGGGCATGGTTGGCGTTGATCGCGCCGATCACCTGCAGCGGCGATTCGGCGGCGAGGGCGGCGCGGAAGCGGGCGCCGGCGGACGACGGGGTCATGGAAGGCTCCTGGCTGGGCGGGCAGGCCCCCACGGGCCGTTCCGCGATGGGAGCCAATGTGGCACCATCGGATCCGTTGATCAATCTTGATTCAATCAATCAACCTATCAACTGCCCATGCCTGCCCCGTCCGAGCGCGAACTGATCTCCGCCGCCGAAGCCTGCGACCTGCTGGGCATCAGCACCGCCACGCTGTACGCCTACGTCAGCCGCGGCCTGCTGACCTCGCGGCCCGGCCCGGACCACCGCAGCCGGGTCTACCTGCGCGCGGAGGTGGACCGGCTGGCCCAGCGCAAGCGGATCGGACGCGGCGCCGCGCGCGGGGCGGCCCAGAGCCTGGATCGCGGCCTGCCGGTGCTGGAAACCCGCATCTCGCTGATCCGCCCGGACTCGCCCTATTACCGCGGCCGCCCGGCGGTGGCCGCGGTGCGCGAGGGCGCCACGCTGGAGGACATCGCCCGCCTGCTCTGGGAGTGCGAGGAGCAGGACCCGTTCGCCCTGCAGGCGCCGGCCCCCTGGCCGGCGCGGGTCGCCGCGCTGGCGCTGGACTCCGCGCTGCCGCCGCTGGAGCGCACGATGGCCTGCATCCCGCTGCTGGCGCTGGAACTGCGCCAGTCGCTCAACGCCGCCGCCCCGGTCAGGCGCGAGATCGCCGCGATGCTGTTGCGGCAGAACGCCGCCCTGCTGGTCGGGGTCGAGCCGGACACGCGCCCGGTCCACCGCCTGCTCGCCGACACCTGGCGTCCCGGCGACCGGGATTTCGCCGAACTGGTGCGCGCCGCGCTGGTGCTGTGCGCCGACCACGAACTCAACGTGTCGGCGTTCGCCGCCCGCGTGGTCGCCTCCACCGGCGCGCACCTGCATGCCACGGTGAGCGCCGGCCTGGCCGCGCTGTCGGGCCCGCGCCACGGCGGCGCCACTGCGCGCGCCTACGCCTTGTTGCGCGACGCGCAGGACGCCGACTCGCCGGCCGCCTTCATCGCCGAACGCTGGCAGCGCGGCGACGACCTGCCCGGCTTCAACCACCTGCTCTATCCCGACGGCGACCCGCGCGGCGCCGAAGTGCTGCGGCTGCTGCGCGAACTGCGCGGCGACACGCCGGCGATGCGGCACGTCGAAGCCGTACTCGCCGCGGCGAAGGAAAGCAGCGGCCAGCACCCCAACATCGACTGCATGCTCGCGGCGATCTGCTTCGTCCACGACCTGCCCACCGCGCATGCGCTGGTCATGTTCGCCACCGCCCGCCTCACCGGCTGGCTCGCGCACGCGCTCGAACAACAGGCGCTCGGCACCCTGATCCGCCCGCGGGCGCGCTATACCGGACTGGCGCCGGGCGGTGTCGATGGCACTTGAAGGCCTATGCGGCGTATAGCCACGGGCCCGGCCGTTTTCCGCGCCGCGGACTGAGCCTCGAAGACAACGTCGGCTTGCGTCCAGCCCGGATGCCTTGCGCAGGCGATATCGCAACCGCCGATCCGGGCCTCTCGCGTCCGTTGCATCGCTCACGCCGCGATCCCCACGCGCCGGAACAAACCCTCCAGCGCCCCCATCCGATCGGATGCCACGATCGCACCCACGTAGCCGTCGGGACGCACCAGCACCCAGTCGCCCGGCGCGACCGCGTAGGCCTCGGCGAAACGGCCGCTCTCGTCGAAGAGGTCGCCGTCCGGGCCGATCGCATGGACCCGCACGCCCGCGCGCGCCGGCACGGCCGCGCGGTCCGCGCGATGGCCCAGCAACGTCCAGTGCGGGCCGGCGAACAGGTCGAACAGGCGCCGCGGCTGCCCCGCCGCGCCGCGCAGCAGGGCATCGGGCGCACGGTCGCCCGCCTTCAATCCATGCCCGCGCGCGGGCGCTTCCACCGCCAGCGACGACCCTGCGTAGCCGATGTCGAGCTGCTTCACTTCCCGGCCGCGCTGGCGGCCGCCGCGCTTGGCGTCTTCCAGCAACCGGGTGGACAGGCCGAGCATGTCGCTCGCGATCGGCCTGCGCTCTTCCTCGTAGCTGTCGAGCAGGCCGTCAGGCGCGCCGCCCAGCACGGCGGCGAGCTTCCAGCCCAGGTTGTAGGCGTCCTGGATGCTGGTGTTGAGCCCCTGCCCGCCGGTCGGCGGGTGGGTGTGGGCGGCATCGCCGGCAAGGAACACCCGGCCCTGGCGATAGCGATCGGCCAGGCGCGCGTTCATGGCATAGGCCGACGCCCAGGACACCGATTCGATCCGGATATCGGCGCGGCCGGTACGCTCGGCGATCATCGCGTTCAGGCCCGCCGCGGAAAGATCGGCCTCGCCTTCGGGCGGGATCGGCGCCTGCAACTGGAACATGTCGGTTCCCGCCAGCGGGCATAGCGAGAGCATCCTGTCCATCGACTCCGCGCCGAACTGATGCCACGCGTCGCGGTCGAGCCCGACCAGGTGCATGTCCGCCACGATCGCGCGAACGCCGAGCGTCTTGCCGGGAAAGGCGATCCCCAATGCATTCCGCACGAAACTGCGGCCGCCATCGCTGCCGACGAGGTAGCGGGCGCGGATGCGGTGCTCCTTGCCCTCGCCCGCGACCGTTGCGGTCACTCCGCCTGCGTCCTGCTGCAGGCCGACCAGTTCCAGGCCATAGCCCGGGCGATGGCCGAGTTCGGCGAGCCGTTCGGCCATCACGGTCTCGGTGAGGAACTGCGGCACCATCAACGGCATCTGGTACGGCTCTTCCGGCGTCGCGGGCGCCCAGGCCGCGACATCCGAATCGACATGGCCGCCTTGCGTCAGATAGGTCCGGTGCGGCGGGTATGCGCCGCCGACCGCGACGAGGCGATCGATGATCCCCATGTCCTCGAAGATCTCCTGCGTCCTCGGCTGGATGCCCTTGCCCCGCGACCCCGGGAACGGGCCCTCCCTCTTCTCGATCAGCCGGAACGACACGCCGCGCCTTGCCAGTTCGATGGCGAGGGCCAGGCCGGCCGCGCCGGCACCACAGACCAGAACATCCACGCTCGATTCCACGACATCCTCCAATATGTGTAATATGCACATTAAAAGGAGCATGCTATGGCGCACCCAAAGAAAGTGCAAGATACACATATTTCGACCGTCCGCCTCAAGCAGCTGCACGGCGCGATGCTCAGCATCGTCAGCGTGATGAACCGGCCGCGCAACGACGAGCGGCTGATCGAGAAGGCCGGCATCAAGCTCGACCAGGCGCTGTTCCGGCTGCTGGTAGTCATCGAGCGGCTGGGGCCGATCGGCGTGGTCGAACTGGCCGACCGCCTCGGGCGCGACTACACGACGATCAGCCGGCAAGTGACCAAGCTGGAAGGCATGGGCCTGGTGCTGCGCTCGGAGAACGCGCGCGACCGCCGCATGCGCGAGGCGGTGGTATCGCCCGCCGGCAAGGCGATGACCGACCAGATCGATGCGGCGCGCGAGCAGATGGGCCGCGAGATATTCAAGACCTGGGAACCGGAGGACCTGGACGACCTGGTCCGGCTGATGCGCAGATTCGCGGACGCGCTCGAAGCGCTCGAGCGCTGAAGCGGTCCACGCGTCGATCGAACGACGAGGGCGCCGGCGCATACGGCGGCGCCCCGCCGGCACAAAAAAGATCCGCGCACATGGATGCGCTGCCCTTGTGAGGGGCCCACAAAAAAGCCGGCTGCGGAGCCGGCTTTCCTTGCTGCGAACCACCTTGGAACCCAGGTGTCGTATTGGTGGGCGGTGCAGGGATCGAACCTGCGACCCTTGCCGTGTGAAGGCAATGCTCTACCGCTGAGCTAACCGCCCGGTGTGTCGCGAGCCGCGCATTATATAGGAGCCACGGCGCGCGTCAACGGTCCTACAGGGTGTAGGTCGGTTTCTCGGAATTGAGCAACCCGGCCAGCAGCGTCTCGATCCGGTTGCGGATCGTTTCGCCTTCCTGCCCGTCCGGCAATTGCACGCCGATGCCGGCGGCGCGGTTGCCCTGCGCCCCCACGGGCGTGGTCCACACCACCTTGCCGGCCACCGGCAGGCGCTCGCTGGATTCAGGCAGCGTCAGCAGCAGGAACACCTCGTCGCCGAGGAAGTAGCGCTTGGGCGTCGGCACGAAGATGCCGCCGTTCTTCACGAACGGCATGTAGGCGCCGTACAGCGCCATCTTGTCCTTGACCGCCAACGACAGGATCCCCTGGCGCCCGCTCGTCGCACTCATGCACTCCCCTCTTTCCGGACGGCGCGATCCCCATCGCGCCAGGCAAGCAGCAGTTCGGTCACCGCGAGGTCTGCGCGCACGGTGGTGCGCAGCAGTTCGCGCGTCCTGTTGGCGGCATCGAACCAGACGGCCAGCTTGTGCAAACGCGCCGGATCGGTCAAGCCGGAAGAGGCTTGCGCCAGCACGAGGTCGGCGGCGTGCGCGAGGCGCTGCTCGGCCTGCTCGTCGCCGGTCCAGCGCAGCGCGACCTCCACCGGGCCGGCGCGGCCCGCGCCGAGCTGCTCCAGGTCCGCGGCTACCTGCCGGCGCAATTCCAGCCCGTTGCCGCGCAGCCACTCGGCGGCCAGCCCCGGATGGCCGCGCGCGGCGTCCAGCGCCTGGCGCGCCTCGGGCTCGGCGAATCCCTGCGCCAGCAGCCAGGCCAGCGCCTCGTGCGCGGGCGGCAGCTTGAACTCCAGGCGCTGGCAGCGGCTGCGGATCGTCGCCGGCAACCGCGCCGGATGCGCGCTGACCAGCCACAGGTAGCGGCCGGGCGCCGGTTCTTCCAGCGTCTTCAGCAACGCGTTGCAGGCCGCGCGGTTGATCGCGTCGGCCGGATCGATGACCACCACCTGCGCGATGCCGTACTGCGGCGTCAGCGCGAGCTTCTGCGAGACCTCGCGCACCTGCTCGATGACGATCTCGGTGCGCAGCTTGTCGCCGGTGCGGTTCGGGATGAACGACACCAGTTGCAGGTCCGGATGGGTACCGGCGGCGATCAGCTGCGCGGCGCGCTGGTTCGCCGCCGCATCCGCGCCCTGCGAGAGCACGTGCTCGGCCAGTTTCAGCGCGACCTCGCGCTTGCCCAGCCCGGCCGGACCGCAGATCAGCATGCCGTGCCCGAGGCGGCCGGCGTCGAGCGCGGCCACGGCCTGGTCGAAGGCGCGCTGCTGCCAGGGCGAGAAGGCGCTCATCCGGCCTGGCCCTGTACGAAGCGCGACACCGCCTCGGCGACGTCGCGCGCCACCTCCGGCGGCGACTGCCCGGCATCGATCACCGCGAAGCGATCCGGATGCTCCATCGCGCGCTGGCGGAATCCCGCGCGCACGCGCTCGAAGAAGTCGTCGTGCTCGCTCTCGATGCGGTCCGGCCACAGGTCGCGGCCGGTGGTGCGGGCGCGGCCGACCTTGACGTCCAGGTCGAGCAGCAAGGTCATGCCCGGCTCGATCCCGACCGCGCGCCGCTCCAGTTCGGCGATCCAGCCGCGCTCCAGGCCGCGGCCCTCGCCCTGGTAGGCGTAGCTGGAATCGGTGAAGCGGTCGCTGACCACGAACGCGCCGCGCTGCAGCGCCGGCCGGATCACCTCGCGCACGTGCTGGGCGCGCGCGGCGAACACCAGCAGCAGTTCGGCCTCCGGCCACAGCGGCTCGGCGCCCTCGTGCCGGTCGAGCAGCAGGCCGCGGATGCGCTCGGCCAGCGGCGTGCCGCCGGGCTCGCGGGTCAGTACGACCTCGTGACCGTGGCGGGCGAGCCAGTCGCGGATCGCGTTGATCGCGGTGGTCTTGCCGGCGCCCTCGCCGCCTTCGAGGCTGATGAAGCGTGGATGTCGGAGCAATGCGGGACTCATGGCTTGGCCGCCTCGGCGGGCGGCGGCTGGCGCAGGCGCTGCAGGTAGCGCGCGACCGCGGCCGTGTGTTGGTCGTAGGTCTCGGAGAACACGTGCGCGCCGCTGCCGTCGCCCACCGCGACGAAGTACAGCGACGCGCCTTCGGCCGGCCGGACCGCGGCCAGCAGCGCGTCGCGGCCGGGCATGGCGATCGGCGTCGGCGGCAGGCCGGCGCGGGTGTAGGTGTTGTAGGGCGTATCGGTTTCCAGGTCGCGCTTGCGGATGTTGCCGTCGTAGGCGCTGCCGAGCCCGTAGATCACGCTGGGATCGGTCTGCAGCCTCATGCCCAGCTTGAGGCGGCGCGCGAACACGCCGGCGATCTGCGGCCGTTCCGCGGCCAGGCCGGTTTCCTTCTCGACGATCGAGGCCAGTACCAGCGCCTGGTCCGGCGTCTGCAGCGGCAGGTCGGGGGCGCGTTGCCGCCAGGCCGCGTCCAGCGCCTTCTGCATCGCCGCGTGCGCGCGGCGCAACACGTCCAGGTCGGAATCGCCGCGCTGGTACAGGTAGGTCTCCGGCAGGAAGCGTCCTTCCGGGTGCTGGCCGGGGAAACCGAGCCTGGCCATCAGCGCGGCATCGTCCAGGTCGCGGGTTTCGTGCCGCAGCGGCTCGGCGGCGTTCAGCGCGGCGCGCACCTGGCGGATGTTCCAGCCCTCGACCAGGGTGATGCGGTACTGGATCACCTTGCCCTGGCGCATCCGCAGCAGCAGCTCGCGCGGCGACAGCGGCGGCGACAAGGCGTACTCGCCGACCTTCAGCTTGCCCGCGGCATCGACCTGGCGGGCCAGCAGCTGCCATTCGAGGTCGGAACCTGCCTCCACTCCGGCCTCGCGCAGCTTGCGCAACACGCTCTTCAGCGAATCGCCCGGGGCCACCACCACGCTCGGCTGCGCCGCCTGCACCGGCCACGCCGCGAAAGCCTCGTAGCGCTGCCACAGCCATGCCGCCGCCCCGGCGCACAGCAGCGCCAGCGCCAGCAGCGCCAGCGCCAGCAGCGCCGCCGCCACGGCGAGACATCCTCGTTTGCCACCTGCCGCCACAGCCACCTCGTCAGCACGTCCGCGGCGCGCAGGATACCGTGTCGCCGCTCATTCCCGCCCCAGGGCCCGCAGCAGCCCGCGCGCCTTGGCCCGGGTCTCGTCCAGCTCGCGCTCGGGGACCGAGTCGACCACGATCCCGGCGCCGGTGCGGAAGCGCACGCGCGTTCCGTCCACCTCGGCGGTACGGATCAGGATGTTCAGGTCCAGGTCGCCGTCGCGGTTCAGCCAGCCGAACGCGCCGGTGTAGGCGCCGCGCGCCTCCTGCTCCAGCTCGGCGATGATCTGCATGCAGCGCACCTTGGGGCAGCCGGTGATGGTCCCGCCCGGGAACACCGCGCGGATCACCTCGCCCGGGGTCGTGCCGGCGCGCAGGCGGCCGCGCACGTTGCTGACGATGTGGTGCACGTGCGCATAGCTCTCCACCGTCATCAGCTCGTCGACCTCGACCGTGCCCGGCGCGCACACCCGGCCCAGGTCGTTGCGCTCCAGGTCGATCAGCATCACGTGTTCGGCGCGCTCCTTGGGATGGCCGACCAGCTCGCGGATGCGCGCGACCTCGTCGTCGCCGGGAGAGCGCGGACGGGTGCCGGCGATCGGCCGGGTCTCCACCACGTCGCCGCGCACCGACACCAGCCGCTCCGGCGACGAACTGACCACCGCGCGCTCCTGGGCGACGAACAGCCCGGCGAACGGCGCGGGGTTGGCTGCGCGCAGGCGCGCGTGCAGCGCCGCCGGCTCGAGCGGCCGCTCGAAGCGCGCCTCCCACTTGCGCGAGATGTTGGCCTGGAACACGTCGCCCGCGCGCAGGTAGTCGAGCACCCGCTCGACGCCGGCGGTGAAGCGCCCGGGAGCGTCTTCCTCGCCCGCCACGGGCGGCGTCCAGTCCGGCAACGCCGGCAAGGCCTTCGCCGGCTCGAGGTCGGCGACGATGCGCTCGATCAGCTCCGCGCGGCCCGCCTCGGCCACCGCGAAACAGGTGCCGTCGTTCCGGTCGCGCAACAACGCGGCCGGGCAGCGCAGCGCCAGCGCCGCGGGCCTTGCGTCGGCGCGCGCCGGCAGCGCCAGCACCGGTTCCACCTGCGCCGCCAGTTCGTAATCCAGCAGCAGCGCCCAGCCGCCGCGGAACGGGGGCGCACCGGGCATGGCCGGCGCGGCGAGGCGCTCGGCCCGCCAGGCGGCGTCCAGCGCCTCCAGGAAATCGCCCGCGATCGCTCCGCCTTGCAGGTCGCGCACCCGGCCGTCGCCGTCCAGCCGCATGCCGGTGCCGTCGCCCACCAGCAACAGGTCCCAGCGCCCGTGCGCGGTGCCGGACGCGGTGGACTCGAACAAGGCCGGATAGCGCTGCGGCGCGAGCCGGTGCAGCGCCAGCAGATCGATGTCCGCATGCAGGGGTCTGATCAGCGTCATCGGTCAGGGTTCAGGACGGGAGATACGACGGCATTCCTTCCCCCTTCGAGAGAAGCCGGCGCGCGGCGCCGGACGGGGTTGCGGACCAAGCCTCGCGCGGTCGAGCATCGCAGGGAGCCATGCCTGCCCGCCCACGCCGGCGGCGGACGCCCAAGGCACGCGCATGCGCGATGCGCGTGCCTCGCCCCGGAGGAAAGGGGGCTCAGATACGCTTGAATACCAGCGTGCCGTTGGTGCCGCCGAAGCCGAAGCCGTTGGACATCACCACGTCCAGCTTGGCCTGGCGCGCCACGTTCGGCACGTAGTCCAGGTCGCAGCCTTCGCCGGGCTGGTCCAGGTTGATGGTCGGCGGGACGATGCCGTCGCGCAGGGCCAGCACCGAGAAGATCGCCTCGGCGCCGCCGGCGGCACCGAGCAGGTGGCCGGTCATCGACTTGGTCGAGCTGACCATGGTCTTGTAGGCGTGGTCGCCGAGCGCGACCTTGATCGCGTCGCTCTCGCCAAGGTCGCCGATCGGGGTCGAGGTGCCGTGCGCGTTGATGTAGTCGACCTGCTCGGGGTTGATCCCGGCGTCCTTCATCGCGATCCGCATGCAGCGGCTGGCGCCCTCGCCGCTCGGCGCGGTCATGTGGTACGCATCGGAGGTGGCGCCGTAGCCGGCCAGCTCGCAGTAGATGCGCGCACCGCGCGCCTTGGCGTGTTCGTATTCCTCCAGCACCAGGATGCCGGCGCCGTCGCCGAGCACGAAGCCGTCGCGGTCCTTGTCCCACGGGCGGGAGGCGCGGGTCGGCTCGTCGTTGCGGGTCGACATTGCCTTCATCGCGCAGAAGCCGCCGACCGCGGTCGGCGAGGAGCCGCGCTCGGCGCCGCCGGCCAGCATCACGTCGGCCTCGCCGTACTGGATCATCCGCATCGCGGTGCCGATCGAGTGGTTGGAGGTGGCGCAGGCCGAGACCGCCGAGAACGACGGCCCCTTCAGGCCGGCGATGATGCTCAGCTGGCCCGGCAGCATGTTGATGATGGTCGAGGGCACGTAGAAGGGCGAGATCTTCTTGCCCTCGTGGAAATCGATGGTCTGCTCCTCGATCCCGAGCAGGCCGCCGATGCCCGAGCCGACGATCGCGCCGATCCGCTCGGCGTTGCTCTCGTCGATCTCCAGGCCGGCGTCGTGCAGCGCCATGAAACCCGCGCCGAGGCCGTAGTGGATGAACGAGTCCATCTTCTTGGCGTCCTTGCCGCTGACCCGGTACTTGCCGAACAGCGGGTTCTCGGCGGTGATGTCGAAGTCCTTGACCTGCCCGGCGATCTTGGTGGTGAAGCGCTCCAGGTAGGCGTCGGCGACGTCCACCAGCGGAGCGATACCGGAGCGGCCCTCGATGATGCCCTGCCAGCTGCTGGCCAGGTCATTGCCCAGCGGCGACACGATGCCCATGCCGGTAACGACGACGCGACGACTCATTCGGATCTCCTCACCACGATGCGGAAGCGCGAATCCTTCGCGGGAGCACGGCGCATCCATGCACCGGGGTTCAAACGTGCGTTGGTTCAAAAACACAGGGCCGCATCAGCGGCCCCATGGGATTGTCGCAGGCGGCTGCACACGCGCTTGCGGCAAGTGACGACGCATCAGCTCTTGACGTGAGCCTTGACGTAGTCGATGGCCTGCTGGACCGAGGTGATCTTCTCGGCCTCTTCGTCCGGGATCTCGCACTCGAACTCTTCTTCCAGGGCCATCACCAGCTCAACGGTGTCCAGGGAGTCCGCACCGAGGTCATCGACGAACGATGCGCTGTTGGTGACTTCCTCTTCCTTGACGCCAAGCTGTTCGACGACGATTTTCTTGACGCGTTCTTCGATGGTGCTCATTGGGTTATCGCTCCAGATGGAGTAGTGGTGGTTCAGGAACGCCATCGGGCTGCGATGGCCGCGTTGGATAGTGTAGTGGAAAGCGCCGGGTCGATGAATGCCTGAAAACTTCCGGCCGATCAACGACTTGCAGCGCGATCCCGGCGCCGGCGCCACTCAGGGCATGTACATGCCGCCGTTGACGTGCAAGGTCTCGCCGGTGATGTACTTGGCCGAGGGCCCGGCCAGGAACGCCACCGCGGCGGCGATGTCGGCGGGCTCGCCGAGGTGGCCCAGCGCGATCTGCTCGAGCAGCGCCTTGCGCGTTTCCTCCGGCAGCGCCTTGGTCATGTCGGTGTCGATGAAGCCGGGCGCCACGACGTTGACGGTGACGCCGCGCGAGCCGATCTCCTTCGCCAGCGACTTGGAGAAGGCGATGATGCCGGCCTTGGCCGCAGCGTAGTTGGTCTGGCCCGGGTTGCCGGTCACGCCGACCACCGAGGCGATGTTGATGATGCGGCCCTTGCGCGCCTTCATCATGCCGCGCATCACCGCCTTGGCGGTGCGGTAGACGCTGGTCAGGTTGGTGTCGAGGATCGACTGCCAGTCCTCGTCCTTCATCCGCATCAGCAGGTTGTCGCGGGTGATGCCGGCGTTGTTGACCAGGATCGAGACCGGGCCGAACTCCTTGCCGATCGCCTCGACCAGCGCGTCGATCGCCGCCGGGTCGGTCACGTTCAGTTCGCGGCCGTGGCCGCCCAGCGCCGCCAGGCGCTCGCCGATGGCCTTGGCGCCGGACTCGGACGTGGCGGTGCCGACGACGACGGCGCCCTGGGCGGCCAGCTCGTCGGCGATGGCGGCACCGATGCCACGGCTGGCGCCGGTGACCAGCGCGATCTCTCCCTGCAGGGGCTTGCTCATGTGGGGGTTCCTCGATGGACGTCGGGACGGTACGGATGCCGTCGGGCGATGCGGCGCAGCCGCCTCAGCTCCGTGTGTTCAGTTGGACCACTCGGCGCGAGCGGCATCGAATTCGGCGGGCGTACCCAGCGCGCGCGCGTCGAGCGCCTTGTCGATGCGCTTGACCAGGCCGGTCAGGACCTTGCCCGGGCCGCACTCGGCGATGCGGGTGGCGCCCTGGGCGGCCAACGCCTGCACGCACCCGGTCCACTGCACCGGCAGGTACAGCTGCTCGACCAGGGCCGTGCGGATCGCCTCGACGCCATCGTGGACCTTGGCATCGACGTTCTGCACGACCGGCAGCTGCGGGACGCGCCAATCCAGCCCGGCCATCGTCTCGGCCAGGCGGTTGGCGGCCTCGCGCATCAGCGGTGTGTGCGAAGGCACGCTCACCGCCAGCTTGACTGCCTTGCGCACGCCCTTCTCCGCCAGCAGCGCCAGCGCGCGGTCGACCGCCGCGGCATCGCCGCCGATCACGATCTGGCCAGGGGAATTGAAGTTGGCGGGGACCACCACCTGGCTGCCGGCGGCCTGCTCGCAGACCTCGCGCACCAGCGCGTCCTCGGCCCCCAGCACCGCCGCCATCGCGCCGACGCCGGCCGGCGCCGCGTCCTGCATCAGCTGCCCGCGCACGCGCACCAAGTGCGCGCCCTCGCGCAGCGACAGCGCGCCGGCGGCGACCAGCGCGGTGTATTCGCCCAGGCTGTGCCCGGCCAGCCGCGCCGGCATCGCGCCGCCCTGGGCCTTCCACAACCGCCACACCGCCACGCCCGCAGCCAGCAGCGCCGGCTGGGTGTACTCGGTACGGTTGAGCATTTCCTCGGGACCGCCCTGCGAGAGCGCCCACAGATCGGTGCCGGCACCCTCGGAAGCCTCGTCGAAGGTATCGCGCACGCCCGGGTGCAATTCGGCCAGTTCGGCCAGCATGCCCAAGGACTGCGAGCCCTGGCCGGGGAACACGAAAGCGAGTGTGGAATCGGTCACGCGAGATCAGCCTGCGAAAAACGAGCGGGGATGATACGGGCGAATGCGCCCGTTCGTCTGTACTGGCGCGTATGCGGGTGGCCGGGGCTCGGGAAAGCATCTTTGCCGGACCAGGCGGTCGAGCGACCCGAGCTTCTTTTGCAGTTTCGTTTTTCTGCAGAAGTGGCCTCGGCATGTGAGGCCGTTCAGTCCCGGCAGAGGGCCGGTGCAGCCCGTGGGGGCTGAAGCCCCAGGCGCTCGATCCGAGGCAGGCTTTCCCGAATCCCGAATCCCGAATCCCGAATCCCGAATCCCGAATCCCGGCTTCCAGCCTCAGACGAACAGATTCAGGATGTCCAGCTCGCCGTCGGCGAACCAGTCCAGGCAGATCGCCGCGACCAGCAGCACGCCCAGCGAGGTCGCCGCGTGGATGACCAGGATCGAATGGGCCAGTGCGCGTCCCGAGCGCCCCAGCCGGCGCGCCAGCCTGGCCAGCCGCTGCAGGCGCCCGGTCACGGCGCGTGCGTGCGCCAGCACCGGCGCACGCTCCTCGCCGAGGGCGTCCACCAGCATCCGCTGCAGCACCCCGAGCCGGTCGTCGTAGTACTTCGCCACCCCGTAGCCGAACATCAGCCAGTCGCGCGCCTGCGCCTGCTCCAGGTCCATCACCTCGAGCGGGTCCTCCTCGAAGTCGATGAAGCCGATCGCCTGGCCGTCGTAGGTCATGTTCCGCGGCAGAGGCTGGCCGAAGTAGGCGCCGTGGCGATGGGCCTCGGCAATGGCCGCCAGCGCCTTGGCGACCAGCGCGTCGCGCCCGGCCTCGTCGGCCTCGCGCAGGCAGCTCGCCAGCGAGCGGCCGTTGTCGCTGAGCACCAGCGCGGCGCGGCCATGGCCGAGCACTTCGGGTACGTTGACGTCCTGCGAGCGCAGCTCGGCCAGGCGGCGGGCCTCGATCGCGCGCGCCTCGTCGCCGCCGCGGTGCGGCGGCGGACGCAGCGCATCCAGGCCCAGGCGGCGGGAAACGAAGGTCAATGCGCCCAACGCGAGGGCACGGCCGCCTTCGCCGTACTGTTTCAACCAGGCACGCTGCCCGTCGATGACAATGGGTTCTGCCATGAAGGTCCACTCCTGCGGGGTCCTCCACCTTGCGTGGAGGCCGCGGGCGCCGCACGCGCCCGCCGGAAATCAATAGCGCAGCAGCGCAGAACCCCAGGTGAAGCCGCCGCCGAAGGCTTCGAGCAGCAGCAGCTGCCCGCGCTGCACGCGACCGGAACGGATCGCGGTGTCCAGCGCCAGCGGCACCGACGCCGCCGAGGTGTTGCCGTGCTTGTCGACGGTGACGACCACCTGGTCCATCGACATGTCCAGCCGCTTGGCGGTGGCCTCGATGATGCGCAGGTTGGCCTGATGCGGGATCAGCCAGTCGAGGTCGTGCTTGTCCAGCCCGTTGGCTTCCAGGGTCTCGTCCACGACCGAGTCCAGCGCCTTGACGGCGTACTTGAACACGTCGTTCCCCTTCATGAGGATCTTGCCACCTTCCTCGAAGCCGACCGACACGCCCACCGGGTCCCACAGCAGCTCCTTCTTGCTGCCGTCGGCGTGCAGGTGGGTGCTGAGGATGCCGGTCTCCTCGTCGGCCTTGAGCACGACGGCGCCGGCGCCGTCGCCGAACAGCACGCAGGTGGTGCGATCGGTCCAGTCGACGATGCGGGTCAGGGTCTCGGCACCGACCACCAGGACGGTCTTGCAATCGCCGGAGCGGACGAACTTGTCGGCCACGCTCAGCGCGTAGATGAAACCGGAGCAGGCCGCGTTGACGTCCAGCGCCCCGCAGCCGGTCGCGCCCAGCCGCGCCTGCAGCAGGCAGGCCGTGGACGGGAAGATCAGGTCGGGCGTGGTGGTGCCGACCACGATCATGTCGAGGTCGGACGCCTGCACGCCGGCCGCTTCCAGCGCACGCACGGCGGCCTCGTAGGCGAGATCGCCGGTGGTCTGGTCCTCGGCGACGATGTGCCGCTCGCGGATGCCGGTACGGGTGCGGATCCACTCGTCGCTGGTGTCGACGATCTTGGCCAGGTCGTCGTTCGTCAACACCTTCTCGGGCAAATAGCTGCCCGTGCCCGCGATCCTGGAATAGACCCGCTTGCTCATACCGTTTCCTGTTGCAGGGGCCGCATGCCGCGCGGCCCCGGAGAATCAAGCGCCGCCGCCGCACCGGAGGCGGCAGGCGCCACGGCTCAGTCTTCTTCGACGACCGAGGTCTTGGTCTGGATGACCTTCTTGCCGCGGTAGTAGCCGTCGGCGGTGATGTGGTGACGCAGGTGGATCTCGCCGGTGGTCGGGTCGGTCGACAGCTGCTTGGCGCTCAGGGCGTCATGCGAGCGGCGCTGGCCGCGGCGGGACGGGGTGACTCGGGATTTCTGCACAGCCATGGGATTGCTCCAAACTCGGTTCGATTACTTTTGTGCGAGTCCCTCGCGAGAGCGCCGCACATTCCATGTGAGGGGACTTAAATTTTCTTCCACATCCTCGCGAGGACGCCGCGCAGCGATGCCCGGGCGTCTTCGCTTCCGCGCTGCCTGCCGCGGCGTTACTGCTTCTTCTTCAGCGCCGCCAGCGCCGCGAACGGACTGGCCTTGCCCAATTCCTGCTCGGTCGGGGCCCATTCGGCCTCGATCGCCTCGCTGCCCGGCGCCACCGGCACCACCGGTATCGCCAGGACCAGCTCGTCCTCCACCAGATCGGCCGGCCGCAGCATGCCGTCGTCCGGCACCAGCAGCGGCTCGTAATCCGGCGGCAACGCGGCCTCCTCGGCCTCGTCGCGGATCAGCCCCAGCCGCTGCGTCGTCTTCACCGGCAGCAGGAAACGCTGCAGGCTGCGCTGGCATTGCAGCGGCAGCTCGGTATCGACGCTCAGTTCGGCATAGGCCACGCCCAGCACATCGTCGCGGCCGAATTCCAGCGAGTAGGCACACTCGCCTTCGGCATCGACCAGGCTGCCACGCAACCGCTCCATCTGCGCCAGCGGGATACGGCCGTCGAAGCGCCTGCGCGCCGCGACCATCCGCCAGGCATCCACCAGTTCGGGCACGTTTGCGGACATAAGCCGCAGAATGTTAAGGACCCGCTCGCCCGCTGTCAATTCGCCAGGCCGGCAGTTGTGCCCGGGCGCGGCATGCCGGGAGACTGGTCGCCCTTTCGCGTTCAGGAATGTCCATGCGCCTGGTCCTGGCCTCCACCTCGTCCTATCGCAAGCAGCTGCTGGAGCGGCTGCGGCTGCCGTTCGAGACCGCCCGCCCCGAGGTGGACGAATCGCCTCGGCCGGGGGAAACGCCCGAGGCCCTGGCGCTACGCCTGGCCGCCGCCAAGGTCCGCGCCGTCGCCGGGCGCCACGCAGGCGCCTGCGTGATCGGCTCCGACCAGGTCGCCGGCCTGGACGGCCTGCCGCTGGGCAAGCCTGGCGACGCCGGGAATGCGCGCGCGCAGTTGGCGGCGATGTCCGGCCGCAGCGTGCGCTTCTTCACGGCGGTCCACGTCGTCGCCCCGGGATGGGAGGAAAGCGCGCTGGACGTGACCGAGGTCCGCTTCCGCCCGCTCGCGGCCGACGAGATCGCCCGCTACGTGGAAGCCGAGTCGCCGCTGGACTGCGCCGGCAGCTTCAAGTGCGAGGGCCTGGGCATCAGCTTGTTCGAGGCGATCCGCTCGGACGATCCCACCGCGCTGGTGGGGCTGCCGCTGATCGCCCTCGCCGGCCTGCTGCGCAAGGCCGGCTACCGGCTGCCCTGATGCCGGCTCAGCGCGCGGCCGGCGTCACCCGGCACCACTGGTAGGGATATTCGGTCTGCCCGATCCAGGAGGACATGCGCCGGCAGGACGCCACGTCCAGCGCCAGGCCATAGCGCGCCAACTTCTGCCCGGACGCGGCCTGGATGGCCTTGTCCTCGGCGGCGATATCGCGCGTCGTGCCGGGGCGCGGCACCAGCCGGCAGGCACCCGCCTGCGAATCGTCAAGGCGCGCACGCATGCCATGTTCCACCAGCCAGCGCAGCGCCCGGCAATCGTCCTGGTCGGCCAATCCGAGCCGCGCCGCCCAGGCGTTCATCCTTTCGACCCGCAGGGCCTTGCGGTCCACTTCGGCCCGCAGCATCGCGTAATGCCGCGGGCGCCGGGCCAGCAGCGCCGCCACCCGCTCGGCATAGGCGACCGATTCGGGGAAGTTGGAGGCCACCGAAAGATAGGCCGCATCGGCCGGCAGCGAGGGAATCCGCCAGGATTGCGGCTCGTCGCCCACTAGCAGGACCGCGCTGCGGCCCGGTTCGGCCATCGCCGGCGCCTGCACCGCGAAGCCCTCGCGCGACCAGGGCTCGTGCCCCCAGTCGTTCCATCCGCCCAGCGAGACCAGCGCGCAGGCCCCGACCAGGCACGCCGCGACGAGCCGCGCCCTGCGGGCCGGGAAGACGTACTGGCAGCCGATCCAGATCAGCAACGGCGCCAGCAGTTCGAGCACGACCAGGTAACGCTGGATGCTGAAGAGCGCTTGCCAGGCCAGGTACGCCACGCCGAAGAACGCCAGCAGCGGAAGCAGCGCGTCGAAACGGACGGAAGGCGCGACGCGACGCCGCGACACCCAGCGCGCCAGCGCTGCGAGCGCCAGCACGTAGAGCACCGCCCATACGGCCTGCACCAACGCGATTTGGCCGACGCGCCGCGGCTCAAAGGTGAACACCAGCGGCCAGGCCAGTTGTTCGAGCCATCCCCGCGGGAGCCAGTACGTATCGGCCACCATGACGGGCTGGGCCATCGGCGCCAGGAAGATGCCGTTGAACTGCGGCAGCAAGGGATTGCCAAAGGTTTCCCAGAGCCGCCAGTACCAGGGACCAGCGAGCACGGCGAAGACCAGCAGCGCGGATGCCGCCATGGCCGCCACGCCGCCGAAGCGGCGCGACCAGCCTTCGCCGCCGACCAGGCCGGCGGCCGCGAGGCCGAGCGCATAGATCGCATTGGTCAGCTTCAGCGAAACCGCTACCCCCAACAGCGTGCCCGCCAGCAGCCAGGCTCCCCGGGCCGGACCCGCGGCCGGCCGTCGCTGTTGCACATGCAGCACCAGCGCCAGCGCCGCCAGCACGGGCAATGCCGTGGTGTTGTCGGCCATGCTGCCGCCGAGCTCGGACAGGAACGCCCCGGTGCAAAGCCCGGCCAGGGCCAGCAGCGGCACCAGCCGTTCGCGCTGCGGGTGCAGGCGCAGCAGTTGCCACGCGATCGCCGCCAGCGGCGCGAACGCCAGCGCATGCAACGCGCCGACCAGGAATCCCGCCAGCGGCGCCGGGCACAGCGAGGACAGCAGGTAATGCAGCGCGTCCAGCAGCGGACCGAAGTAGGTCTGCATCTGCGCCGGGGCGAGATCCTGCTCCAACCGGTCGTGCAGCCACGCGTAACCGTTGTAGCGGTGGTAGTTGCGCAGGTCCCAGTTCGCGTCCTGGCCCAGCAGCAGCGACGCCACGCCGCCGATGAGCGCCACCGCGCCCACGGCCGCGGCCATGTTCGCGCGCGAACGGAAGGCGAACCGGCGGTCCAGCGCGCGCAGCAGGCGCGCGATCCACGCGCGGCTCCGCATGCCCTCGATCGACGTCGACTGCGCGCCCGGCGCGCTCATTCCGGCGTCCTCGCCGCGCCGGCAGGAAGCGCGGGAACGGACAGGTACGCCAAGTGCTTGGCCTCGATCCGCCCGCGCGTGACCGTATCCAGGATCAAGCCGCAGGCCAGCAGCAGGAAGCCCACCAGCATCAACGCCACGCACAGGATCGCGGTCGGGAACCGCGGCACCAGGCCGGTCTGCGCATAGGTCTCGAACAGCGGGATCGCCAGCCCCACCGACAGCAGCGAGCACAGGACGAAGCCGATCGAGAAGAACAGCAGCGGCCGCTCGGCCTTGAACAGCTTGGCGATCGTGCTCAGGATGCGCCACCCGTCGCGCCAGGTGTTGAGCTTGCTCTGCGAGCCGTCGGCGCGCACGCCGTAGCGCGTTTCCACCTCGGCCACCGGCATCCGCAGCTGCAGCGCGTGCACCGCCAGCTCGGTCTCGGTCTCGAAGCCCTGGGCGTGGGCCGGGAACGACTTGACGTAGCGGCGCGAGAACACGCGGTAGCCGGACAGCATGTCGTCGAAGGCGCGCCCGAACAGCAGGCTGGCGCAGCGCGTCAGCAGCACGTTGCCGAAGCGATGCCCCGGCCGGTACGCGGCCTGCGCCTGGTCGCGGCGCGCGCCCACCACCATGTCGAGCCGATCGTCGAGCAATCGCCGCACCAGCTGCGGCGCGGCACCCGCGTCGTAGGTGTCGTCGCCGTCCACCAGCACGTAGATGTCGGCCTCGATGTCGGCGAAGCCGCGCCGGATCACGTTGCCCTTGCCCTGCAGCGATACCCGGTGCACGCAGGCGCCGGCGGCCCGGGCGTGCTCGGCGGTGCCATCGGTGGAGTTGTTGTCCAGCACGTGCACGCTCGCTTGCGGCAGGCTGACCCGGAAATCGCCCACCACCTTGGCGACGGCGGCGGCCTCGTTGTGGCACGGCACGATCACGGCGATGCGCAACCCGGCAAGGGCGGTTTCGTGCGAGGACGGGACGGACATGGGGGAACCGGGAAGGAAAGTGGACGACATCAGCGCCGTTCGACCTCGAACGGCTGCTCCCACCAGTCCTCGACACTGCCGTCGGTGCCGTGCAGGCGCAGGCCGAGCCAATGGGTGCCCGGCTCGAGCGGGCCGGCATCGAGCGCGGCCTGGAAACCGACGCGGGGATGGTGCGGATCGGTGGAGATCTTCCAGTACGGCCGTACGTCCAGCACGCTGCCGTACGTCGCCTCGGCGGCCGGCTTGCCGTCGACCAGCACTTCGACCCGCGCCAGCCCGGTGCCGTCCTTGAACGCCCAGCCATCGACGGAGAAGCGTCCCTGCAGGCGCTCTCCCGGCAGCGGCGCGTCCACCCAGGCCATGGCCGGGGCCACGCATCCGCCGGCGGCCTTCTGCGCCGGCAGCCGGAACAGCAGGAACCGCTGGTAGCCATGGTCGATGGACACCACGCGCGGCGGCGGCAGCGGCCCCACCATCGCGCAGACGTCGTGGTAGCGCCGCAGCAGATCGCGGTAGCGCAGGTCGCTGGGCGACAGCACCAGCAGGCGCGGGCCATCGCGTTCGCCGCGATCGAGCAGGTTCCATTGCTGCAGCTGCACGGTGCGCCCGTGGCGGTCGTTGAGCGGCGCCTGCAGCACCAGGATGTCCGGGTCCTCCAGCTCGAAGCCCAGCTCGGCGCCCACCTTGAAGTTGTCCGCCAGCACCTTCGTGCCCGGCGGCATCGCGGCCAGCTCCTCTTTCACCGCCGCGGCCAGCGGCTGCCAGCCGGCGAAGTTGCGCGGGTAGTACTTCTCGCCCGCCGCGCGCTCGCGCACGTGCGGGAACGACACCGCCAGGTAGTAGCCATAGGCGCCGGACATGCCCAGCAGCAGCAACAGCCAGGTCGCGCGCCGCCATGCCCGCCGCCAGCGCCCGAGCACCAGCGGCGCGGCCACCAACAGCGCCAGGTAGCCGGGCAGCGGCCAGTGGAAGCTGATCCGCTCGGCATCGCTGAAGAAGCCGAACAGGAAGATCGCCAGCGTCGATATGCCGCCGAGCAGGCCGAAATAGCGCCATTGCGCGCGCGCACTCCCGCCGCCTGCACGCGTGCCGATCATCACCACGCGCACCATCGCCACGGCCAGCAGGGGCGTGACCAGCACGGCCTGGATCAGCAGGAACCACGCGCCGGCCGACTGGAAGCTCCACGGATGCCGGTCCAGCAACTGGAAGCGCAGGCCCGCCTCCTGGTGGTCGGAGTTCCAGATCAACAGCGGCAACCAGGCCAGCACGCCCGTCATCAGGGCGATCCACACGCGCGGGTCGCGCAGCACCGCCCGTCCTTGCGGAATCATCGCCATCGCGATGAAGCCCACACCGATCACCCCGACGAAGCGGTAGTGGCTCAATGCGCCGATCACCAGGCCGGCGGCCAGCTCCAGGGCGCTGGTCGCATCGATCTCGCGCAGCAGGCGCGCGCCGGCGTCCAGGCACAGCACCGCGGCCAGCGCCATCGGCACGTCCGGCACCGCGAGGATGCCGAGCGTCGCCGACAACGGCATCAGCAGGGTCAGGCAGCCCGCCTGCCAGCCGACGTGCGCGCCGAACCAGCGCGTCGAGATGTGCGCGATCAGCCACGGCAGCAGCGACGCGATCGCCAGGAACGGCAAACGCAGCGCCAGCAGGTGGTGCCCGCCCAGCTCCACGCCCAGCCGCGCCAGCCAGGCGGTCATCCCCGGCAGGTCGGAATAGGCCGCGGCCAGGTGCTGGCCTTCCTGCCAATAGAACGCCTCGTCGACGAACAACGGCAGGCGCGCCGCGATCAGCAGCTTGACGGCCGTCACCAGTGTCCACAGGATCACGAAGGTGCGATGCGCGCGCTGTTCTCCCTGCATTGCCTCTGCACCCGTCCTCGATCCCGTGGGAAATGTGATGTCGATACCGCTCCGCCAAGGAATGCTAACCGATGCGCTGCGCGAAGCGCTGCTGCGCGCGCAGGCCCAGGTCAATTCGCTGCTGCTGGGCAAGCAGCACGAGGTGCGCCTGGCCTTTGTCGCGCTGTTGTCCGGTGGACACCTGCTGATCGAGGACCTGCCCGGCCTGGGCAAGACCACCCTGGCGCATGCGCTGGCCTCGAGCCTGGGGCTGAGGTTCCAGCGCGTGCAGTTCACCTCCGACCTGCTGCCGGCCGACGTGCTGGGCGTTTCGGTGTACGACGCGCAGGCGCGGCAGTTCCAGTTCCATCCCGGCCCGGTGTTCACCCACGTGCTGCTGGCCGACGAGATCAACCGCGCCCCGCCGCGCACGCAGAGCGCACTGCTCGAGGCGATGGCCGAACAGCAGGTCACGCTCGACGGCGCCACCCACGCGCTGCCGGAACCGTTCTTCGTGATCGCCACGCAGAACCCGGTGGACCTGTCCGGCACGTTCCCGTTGCCGGACTCGCAGCTGGACCGGTTCCTGCTGCGCCTGTCGCTGGGCTATCCGAATCCCGAATCCGAGCGCGCCCTGCTCGGCGGCACCGATCGCCGCCACCTGATCGCCCAGGCCGAACCGTGCCTGGACGAAGCGGCGGTGTTGCAGCTGCGCGCGGCGGTCGAGCAGGTGCATGCCAGCGAACCGCTGATCCACTACCTGCAGGCGCTGCTCGCGCGCAGCCGCCAGTACGCCGGCGTGCGCGTCGGCCTGTCGCCGCGCGCGGGCCTGGCGCTGCTGCGCGCGGCCAAGGCCTATGCGCTGCTGCTCGGCCGCGGGCATGTCCTGCCGGAGGACATCCAGGCGTTGTTCGAGGCCGTGGCCGGGCACCGCCTGGTCGCCGAGGCCGAAACCGCCTCCGGCGCGGCGCTGGCCAAGAAGATCCTGCACAGCGTGCCGGTGGACTAGGCCTGTTAACGCCATTGAGACAGGCCACTGAGACGGGCCACGCCATGCCTGGGCGCGTGTGAGGCAAGGAAGAACGAGAGAGCTTATGTCGATGAGAGACCGAGTGATGACGCAGCATCGCACGCGCCCAGGCGTGGCCGTTCGGGTTGCCGGGCACGGCAACGTGGCCTATCTCGATAGCGCCAACAGGCCCTGAGTGGCTCCCGCGTGGCGCGACTGGATCGGCAAGGCCGCTCTGCTGGCGCGTCCGCGCGCGCCCGAACCGCTGCCGCAAGCGCTCGACCGCCATCGCATCTACGTGCTGCCGACGCCCTTCGGCGGCTTCATGGCGCTGCTGCTCGCGGCGATGCTGCTCGGCGCGCTCAACTACAACAACAACCCCGCGCTGCTGCTGGCCTTGCTGCTGGCCGCCGCCGGCATCGCCAGCGCGATCATGGCGCACCTGCAGCTGTCGGGCCTGCGCATCGACGCCCTGGCCGCCGAGCCGGTCGCCGCCGGCACCGCGCTGCGCCTGCGCGTGGCCTTGTCCAGCCACGACCATCGCGCCCGGCGCGGCCTGCGCCTGGAGCTGGAAGGCCAGCAGGCGTTCTGCACGCTGCCGCCGCTCGGCAGCGCCACGGCCGAACTCGCGCTGGCCACGTCCGTGCGCGGCTGGCGCGAGGTCGGCCGGCTGCGCATCTCGACCACGCAACCGATGGGCCTGGTGCGCGCCTGGTCGTGGGTATGGCCGGAGACGCCGTTGCTGGTCTATCCGTTGCCCGAGCAGGACGCCCCCGCCCTGCCGGCCGGCGAAGGCGCCATCCTGCGGACCCGGCCCGATGCCCAGGGCGAGGAGATGCACCAGTTGCGCCCCTATCGCGCCGGCGACCCGGTCCGCGCGATCAGCTGGAAGCACTCGGCGCGCCGCGACATGCTGCTGGTGCGCGAATTCGAATCGCCGGCCGGCGTGGAGGTCACGCTGGATTGGCGCGCGCTGGCCGCGCTTCCCCATGAACGCCGGATCGCACGGCTGGCACGCTGGGTCGACGAGGCCGAGCGCCAAGGCCGGCGCTATCGGCTGCGCCTGCCCAACCAGGCGATGCTCGGACCGGGCCAGGGCGCCCAGCATCGCCACCTGTGCCTGCGCGCGCTGGCGCTGATGCCGCATGGCTGACCGCTCGCCGCCCCTGCAGGACAGCGCTCGCGCCTGGGTGCTCGCCACCGCCTGGCTGAGCCTGTTGCCGTTGCTGCTGCAACTGCCGGGCCCGCTCGCCTGGGTGTTCGCCGGCACCGCGCTGCTCACCGGCCTGGCCTCGTGGCGGCGCCCGCTGCCCACCGCGCTCAAGCTGTTGCTGGTGCTGGCGATGCTGGCGGCGGTGTACTGGCAGGCCGGCCTGCGCTTCGGCCGCGACACCGGCTGCGCGCTGCTGGCGGCGATGCTCGCGATCAAGGCGTCGGAACTGCGCACCGTCCGCGACGCGCGCAGCCTGCTCGGCTTCGCGCTGTTCGCGCCCTTCGCCGCGTTCCTGCTCGAACAGGGACCGCTGGCGATGCTGCTGGCATTGGCCGCGGTGCTGTCGGCCCTGCTGTGCATGCAGCAGCTCGCCGACCAGGAAGCCATGGCCCGGGCACCGCTGCGGGCGCAGCTGCGCGGCATCGCCCGGCTGGCGCTGCTCGGCCTGCCGCTGGCGCTGGCCGCGTTCTGGCTGTTCCCGCGGCTGGGCTCGCCGCTGTGGGGCATTCCGGAGCGCGCGATGGCGCGTCCGGGCCTGTCCGACCAAATGGCGCCGGGCGAATGGATCGACCTGATGGCCGACGACACGCCGGCGCTGCGCGTGCAGTTCTTCGGGCCGGTTCCTCCCGCCGGGGAACGCTACTGGCGCGGCCCGGTGCTGTGGGACTTCGATGGCCGCCGCTGGACCACCGCGCGCTGGCAGGCCGAGCGGCCGCCTCCGGCGACGCAGCCCTCGGCCACGCGTTGGGACTACCAGATCGACTACGAGCCCACCGACCGGCGCCAGCTGGTCGCGCTCGACCTGCCGCTGCAGGCGCCGCCCGGCACCCGGCTCGACGCCGACCATGTCCTGCGCAGCGAACGACCGCTCAACGGCCTCACCCGCTGGCGCCTGCAATCGGCCCCGCCGCGCCAGTACCAGGCCACGCTTCCCGAGCCGCTGCGGCGCGAAGCGCTGCGCCTGCCGCCCGGCTTCAACCCGCGCACGCTGGCGCTGGGCCGGCAGTGGCGGCAGGAGGCGGGCGACGACGACGAAGCGGTGGTGCGGCGCATGCTGCACTGGATCCGCAGCGAGTTCGCCTACACGCTGGACACGCCGTTGCCCGGCCACGACGGCGTCGACGAGTTCCTGTTCCAGCACAAGGCCGGGTTCTGCGAGCACTTCAGCTCGGCCTTCGTGGTGGCGATGCGCGCCGCCGGCATCCCGGCCCGCGTGGTGACCGGCTACGCCGGCGGCGTCCGCAACCCGCTGGGCGGCTACTGGATCGTGCGGCGCATGGACGCCCATGCCTGGGCCGAGGTCTGGCTGGCCGGCCGCGGCTGGGTGCGGGTCGACCCGACGGCCGCGGTCGCGCCCGAACGCATCTACGACACGCTCGAGGACCGGCTCGGCCAAGGCCAGGCGGCCGGCGGCGCGGCCATCGAATGGCGCCTCGGCGACGTCGGCGACTGGCTGCGGCAGGAATGGAACGAACTGGTGCTGTCCTTCGACGCGGGACGCCAGCAACGATTGCTGCGCCCGCTCGGGATCGACCGGCTCGAGCCGGCCCAGCTGATCGGGCTGTTCGCCGCGTTCGCGGTGGCCGCGCTGGGCTGGATGGCCTGGCTGCTGGCCCGCGGCGAACGCGAGCGCGACCCGCTGCTGCGCGCCTGGCACCGGCTCGATCGTGGCTATGCACGACATGGACTGGCACGCGAAGCACACGAACCGGCGCTTCAATGGGCCCGGAGGGTCCACGCACAGCGCCCGGACCCGACCCTGATTACACTCAGCCAACGTTTCGTCGAGGCGCGCTACGCTGCCGCTGACGCCAACCGCCCGCGCCTGGTCAGACGACTGATCAAAGACCTGCACCGACATCGCCCGAGTACCGGAGCCTCACCATGAAGACCCGTTTTCTTCTTCCCCTTGCCGCCGTGCTGACCTTGGCGGCGTGCGCCACCGCACCCAAGCCGCTGCAAGGACAGTTCAGCGCGGTCACTCCGCGCGATGCGGTCGCCGGCCAGCCCGCCGTCGGCACGCAGGTGCGCTGGGGCGGCCGGATCATCGAGACCAACCCCGGGCAGGGCCAGACCTGCTTCCAGTTGCTGTCGCGCCCGCTCAACGGCAGCGGGCGTCCCCAGACCAGTTCCTCCGACGCCAGCGACGGGCGCTTCATCGCCTGCCGCGCCGGCTTCTACGACCCGGCGGTGTTCGAGCCCGGCCGCGACGTGACCTTCATCGGCCACATCGCCGGCTACGAGAACGCCAAGATCGGCGAGTACCAGTACCGCCTGCCCAAGATCGACGCGGACGTGGTTTACCTGTGGCCGGTGGTGCGCGACGTGGAGGTCGTGCCCGCCTACCCGTACGGCCCGTGGGGTCCTTGGGGCCCCTGGGACCCGTGGGGCCCGCGCTGGGGCCGCTGGGGCTGGTGGTGATCGCCACGCTGCCCTGCGCATGACGGACAACGCCGCCTCCGGGCGGCGTTGTCCGTCATGCGGGATGCACAATGCCTGCCCTTGGCTTCCTCGGCCGGCACGCCGGCGGGGCGGAGCGAGGCCCCCTCTGCGACATCGATCGGTCCAGGCAATGCCCGGATCGTTTCCCGACCGGGCGCGCGGTGGCGCGCCGATCCGCACGGCCATCGACGGTCTTGCGGCGCGGCCTTGCCCGCGCGCCCATCCATCCCTGCGAGCCGTCGGCTCGCGAACCACGCGCCCTCATCACCCAACGGGAGAGGGATGGGGAAGCCCTTACGCCGTCCCGAAGCGCCCCAGCGGCGCACCGGCCAGCAGGTGCAGGTGGATGTGGAACACGGTCTGCCCGGCATGCTCGCGGCAGTTCATCACGATTCGGTAGCCGTCCTGCGCGAAGCCCTCGCGGCGCGCGTACTCGGCCGCGGCCAGGGCCAGCTTGCCGACCAGGTGCGCCTGGTCCGGACGCAGATCGTCCAGGGTCGGGATGACCTCGTTCTTGGGAATGAACAGCACGTGCACCGGCGCCTGCGGTGCGATGTCCTTGAAGCCCAGCACGTCCTCGTCCTCGTAGACGATGGTGGCGGGGATTTCGCGGCGGATGATCTTGCCGAAGATCGTGTCGGTCATGGGGAGGCCGGGATTCGGGATTCGGGATTCGGAAGAGGCTATGGGAGAGCTTCCCGCTTTTGCAAATCCCATCCCATCGTTCACGGCATCTCGGTGCGGCTGCCGAACGCATACGACAGCGTGCCGCGATCGACGTACTCCAGCTCGCCCCCCAGCGGCATGCCCTGGGTGAGCCGGCTCGGGCGGACGCGATGCTGGCGCGCCAGCTGCGCCAGGTAGTGCGCGGTGGCCTCGCCCTCGACCGTGGCATTGGTGGCGATGATCAACTCCTGCACCTCGCCCTGCGCGAGCCGTTCGGCCAACCGGTCCAGGCCGAGCTCGCGGGGGCCGATGCCATCCAGCGGCGACAACCGCCCCTGCAGGATGAAGTACAGGCCGCGATAGCCGGTGGCATGCTCGATCGCCAACCGGTCGGCCGGGGATTCGACCACGCACAACTGCTGGCGCTCGCGGCCGGCATTGGCGCAGATCGCGCAGACCTCGGTCTCGCTGAAGTCGCGGCACTGCACGCAATGGCCGATGCGCTCCACCGCCTGCGCCAGCGTCTCGGCCAGGCGCTGGCCGCCTTCGCGTTCGCGTTCCAGCACGTGGTAGGCCATGCGCTGGGCGCTCTTGCGGCCCACGCCGGGCAGCACGCGGAAGGCGTCGATCAGTTGTTCGAGCAGTGACGGCATGTGATTCGTGATTCGTGATTCGTGATTCGCAAAGGCAAGGAGCAAAGCCGCTTCTTGCGAATCACGAATCACCAATCCCGAATCACGGCTCCTCAGAACGGCAGCTTCATCCCCGGCGGCAGCGGCATGCCGGCGGTGAGCGCGCCCATCCGCGACTTGGACTCGGCGTCGATCTTGTTGGAAGCATCGTTGAACGCCGCCGCGATCAGGTCCTCGACCATCTCCTGGTCGGACAGGATGGACGGATCGATACGGACCTTGCGGCATTCCTTGGCGCCGGTCAGGGTCACGTTGACCATGCCGCCGCCGGCGCTGCCGGTCACTTCCATCTTGGCCAGTTCTTCCTGGGCGCGCTGCAGGTTCTCCTGCATCTTCTGCGCCTGCTGCATCAGTTGGGCGATATTGCCTCGCATCGTCGTATCACTCGTCTAAAGGTCGGATGGAATCGGGGACCACGCGCGCACCGTGCTGCTGGATCAGCTGCTGCACGCTCGGGTCGCCCATGAAAGCCTCTTCGGCCGCGCTCTGGCGCTCGCCCTGCTGCCGGTGGGTACGCTCGTGCAACGTCTCGGCGGCCACGGGGGCGGCGCCGATCTCGATCATGATCTTCGGCGCGCGGCCGAGCGAGGCCGCCAGCGCGTCGGCGAGATCGCCGACCGAACGCTCCGACTGCAGGTACTCGAAACCGGGCGTCAACGACAGGCGCAGCACGTTGCCCTGGTGGCTGACGAAGGCCGCGTTGGCGGCGAGCTGCCGCGAAGGCCCGCTCAGCCCGCTGCGCGCGACCAGCTCCAGCCAGTGCTCGGCATCGGCGATGGCTTCCGCCCGCGCGGGAGCCGGTGCCGGTTCGGGTGTCGGCTCTGGCGCCGGTACGGGAGCGGGTTCCGGGCGCGGCGCAGGCGGCGGCGCCATTGCCATCTCCGGCATGGCCGGCCGTGGCGACGGCGGTTCGGCGACCGGACGGTCGTCGGTCGCCCAGGGCGGCAGGTCGGTGGCCGTGGCGCGCTCGGCCGGGCGCGGAGCGTCCGCCGCCGGCACCGGCACCACCGGCACGGCGGCCTTGGGTTCCGTCGGTGCGACGGCGGGCGCTTGCGGCTTGGACGCTGCAGCCGCCGCGGCCGCAGGCGCCGCCTGGGTCGCCTCCCCCGTCGCGGCCGGCACGGGCCGCTGGCCGCGGCCATCGTCGCCGGCTCCCGGCGCCACCGCCCCCACGGGACGGAACGCCAGCATCCGCAGCACCGCCATCTCGAAGCCCGCGCGCGGGCTGGGGGCCAGGTGCAGGTCGCGGCGGCCATTGAGCGCCATCTGGTACCACAGCTGCACCACCTCCGGCCGCAACCGGCCGGCGAACGCCGCCGGGTCGAGGCCGTCGCCGGGCAACGTCGCGCCGGGCACCAGCTGGCTCACCTGAATGCGGTGCAGCGCCTCGGCCAGGGCCTCGAGCACCCCGTTCCAGTCCGGCGAGAACTCCGCCAGCGCCGCGACCACCTGCAACAGGCGCGCGCCGTCGCCGTCGGCGAGCGCGGCCAGCATCGTGCCGACCTGGGTACGGTCGACCGTGCCCAGCATCGTGCGCACCACGTCCTCGCGCAGCGCGCCGCCCGCGTAGGCGATCGCCTGGTCGAGCAGCGACAGGCCGTCGCGCAGCGAACCGTCGGCGGCCTTGGCCAACTGCACGATCGCGGCCGGGTCGGCCTCGATCTGCTCGGCCGCCAGGATCCGGGTCATCTGGCCCTGGATCTGGCCCTCGTCCAGCCGCTTGAGGTTGAACTGCAGGCAGCGGCTGAGCACGGTGACCGGCAGCTTCTGCGGGTCGGTGGTCGCCAGCAGGAACTTCACGTGCTCCGGCGGCTCCTCCAGCGTCTTCAGCAGCGCGTTGAACGCCGCCTTGGACAGCATGTGCACCTCGTCGATCAGGTAGACCTTGTACTTGCCGCGCGAGGGCATGTACTGGGCGTTCTCGATCACCTCGCGGACGTCGTCCACGCCGGTGTTGGACGCGGCATCGATCTCCAGCAGGTCGATGAAGCGGCCCGCGTCGATGTCCAGGCAGGCCGCGCACTGGCCGCACGGGTCGGCGCTGGTGCCCTGCTCGCAGTTCAGCGACTTGGCGAAGATGCGCGCGATGGTGGTCTTGCCCACGCCGCGGGTACCGGTGAACAGGAAAGCATGATGAACGCGGCCGCTGTCCAGCGCGTTGCTGAGCGCGCGGACCACGTGCTCCTGGCCCACCAGCTCGGCAAAACGCTTCGGGCGCCACTTGCGGGCGAGAACGAGATAGGACATCAGGCAACCGTCTTCATCTGAACCGCCATTGTGCCATGGCCCGCCTCACCCGCCGCGCCCGGGGACGCTTCATCTTGTGGTGGGACGCCACGGCCGCTAGAATTCACGACCCCGCGCAGGCCATGGCCGGTGCGGGCCCCGGAGAGGTGTCCGAGTGGTTGAAGGAGCACGCCTGGAAAGTGTGTAAGCGTCTAAACCGCGCTTCGGGGGTTCGAATCCCCCTCTCTCCGCCAGATTCAAAGTGTTGGGATGGCCCAGTCGCGTGAGTTTCGCCGGCGCCTGGGAGGGGGTGAGAACCCCCGGGTTCGACAGGTGGCGCAGCCACCTGCACGGCGAAGCCGCCCGCAGGGCGAGGCATCGAAAGATGCCGAGTGAATCCCCCTCTCTCCGCCAGATTCAGCTTTGAAAGCCGCGCTCAGGCGCGATTTCGTGTCTATGGTGGCTCTGTCGGCCCCTCGCGACGCTAGGTCGAAAACCCCGCCAGGGCCGGAAGGCAGCAACGGTATCGATCGACGCGGGCGCCGAGGCCAGCCGGCAGGGCCGCCGCCTTTTCTACTCCATGTCTTCCCGCGAACAGCCGGCCTGTCATTGCATGGGCCCGTGGCGACGGGCTCACCTTTCCCTCGACGGTGGGTTCAACTTGGCGCGGCAGCAACGGTATCGATCGACGCGGGCGCCGAGGCCAGCCGGCAGGGCCGCCGCCTTTTCCGGATGCCGACGAAGGAGCTTCGGCCTCGACACGCCTGCCCGGCAAGGCATCGGGACGGAAGTCCCGCCCGCGCAGCCGGCCTACTCCGCCCGCGCGAAATCGCGCTTGCCGCCCTGCTTGCCCAACAGGCGCACCGCGTCGATGACGATGTCGTGGCTCAGCGCCTTGCACATGTCGTAGACCGTCAGCGCGGCGACGCTGGCGCCGGTCAGCGCCTCCATCTCCACGCCGGTGCGATGGACGGTCTTCACCTGGCACGTGATCCGCAGCGTGGCGTCGTCCTGCCATTCCACCGAGAAGCGGCAACCGTCGATCGGCAGCGGGTGGCAGAACGGGATCAGCTCGTGCGTGCGCTTGACCGCCTGCGTGCCGGCGACGATCGCGGTCTCGACGATGCCGCCCTTGGCGCTGCGCATCGCGGTGTCGCGCAGTTGCCGGGCGACCTCGGCCGGAAACCGCACGCAGGCGCGGGCAAGCGCCTGCCGCGCGGTGGCCGCCTTGCCGGATACGTCGACCATCGCGGGCAGGCCGGCTTCGTCGAGGTGGGTCAGTTGCGAATGCTGTGGCATGGGATGGGAATCCAGTTCGGAAAAGCCGGGGGAGCGCAGGGCTCATCCCCCGATCAGGAACATTTCCACCGGCTTGCCGGTGCGGCGTCCCTGTTCGGCGCGCAGTTCGCTGTAGCGGTCGGCGCGCGCGCGCCACAGCCCGGCCAGGTGCTCGACGAAGGCGTCCTCGCCCTGCGCCAGGGAAGGCCGCAGGTCGGTGCCGGCGCTGGCGAACAGGCAGGTGTACAGGTGGCCGTCGGCCGATACGCGCGCGCGATGGCAATCGCCGCAGAACGCGTGCGAGATCGCGCTGACGAAGCCGATCTCGCCCTGGCCGTCGAGGAACGCGTAGCGCGTCGCGACCTCGCCGCCGTAGTTCGGCGGCAGCGGCCGCAGCGGCCACTGCGCCTCGATGCGCCGGCGCAGTTCGTCGGACTCCACCACCTGCCCGCGCTGCCAGCCGTTGCAGTTGCCCACGTCCATGTACTCGATGAAGCGCAGCACGTGTCCGCTGCCGCGGAAATGCTCGACCAGCGGCAGCACCTGGTCCTCGTTCACGCCGTGCTGCACCACGCAGTTGATCTTCAACGCGCCGAACCCGGCGCGCTCGGCGGCTTCGATGCCCGCCAGCACCCGCGCCACCTCGCCGCGCCCGCCCGACATCTCGGCGAAACGCCGCGGATCGAGCGCGTCCAGGCTGACCGTCAGGCGGCGCAGCCCGGCCTGGCGCAGCGCCGCGGCCTGGGCCGCGAGCAGGCTGCCGTTGGTGGTCAGGGCCAGGTCCTCGATGCCGTCGATCCGGGCCAGGCGCTCCACCAGCTCCGGCAAGCGCTTGCGCAGCAGCGGCTCGCCACCGGTCAGGCGCAGCTTGCTGACGCCGAGCCGGACGAAGCCGCGCACGAGCGTTTCGATCTGGTCGAAGTCCAGGCGCCCGGCCGCATCCAGGCCGTAGTCGGCCGGGACCTTGTCGGCCGGCATGCAGTAGCCGCAGCGGAAATTGCAGGCCTCGATCACCGACAGTCGCAGGTCGTGCAGCGGCCGCCCCAGCCGGTCGCCGAGCGGCATCGTCGGCTGCGGCAGCGCGCTCATGCGGCGCCCGCCCGCTCCGCGGAAGGCTCGCGCAGCGCCAGGCACTCGCCCGGCGCCGCCACGCGGTGGCCGCGCGCGCGCAACGCGTCGGCGTCGCGCAGGCTCGCATAGTGGTAGAGCACCATCCGGCGCACGAGAGCCTCCGGGTACTCCCGTTCCAGGTCGTCCACGCCAGTATGCGACGGATTGCCGTGCAGGCCACAGTCGTGGGCGACCAGCTCGTCCTCGCCGGCGAACCGCGCCAGCACCTCCGGGATCGGCCGGGTATCCCCGGTCCAGGCCAGGGCGCCCTTCAGGCGCAGGCCGAACGCGGTATCCGGCCAATGGTGGCGGGCCGGGAACACCTCCAGGCGCACGCCGTCGTGCCAGAACGCATCGCCCACCGGGACCAGCCGGAAGGCCTCCCAGAAGTTCGCCCCGCCCTCGGCCAGCACGTTCGGGTAATCGCCCACGCGCCGGTGCAGCAACGGCACCAGCGGCGCCGGCACGTACAGCAGGGTCTGGCCGCGACGTGCGGAGAAATAGCTGTCGACGAACAACCGCTCGAAGCCGCCGACATGGTCCAGGTGCACGTGGGTGACGAACAGCGCCTGCGGCATCGCGCCGTAGTGCTCGCGGTAGCGGGTCAGCCCCTCGCTGCCGCAGTCGATGGTCAGCCAGGGCCGGCCATCGCGCTCGATCGTGGCCATGGGCGAGCCGAGTTCGACCGCGGAGGCATTGCCCACGCCATGGAAGCGCAGCGCCCAGCCGTCCATCAATAGCCCCGTTCCCAGGCCATGTCGTAGGCGCGCCGCAGCCGCGCGAAGTCCTTGTCGACCTCCTCGCGGCTGCGTTCGCCGCGCAGCTTCAACAGCGAGCGGTGCAAGCGGGCCAGGTTGCGCTCGCGCCAGCGCGTGGCCGGGATGCGCAGCACGCCGCGGTCGAAATCGATCAGCCAGCCCCGGCCGTTGGCGTCGAACAGGATGTTGTGGGCGTTGAGGTCGGCATGGTCCAGCCCGGCGCGGTGGAAACTGGCCACCAGCCGCCCGGTCTCTTCCCACGGCGCCCCCCGCCCGGCCACCAGGGCTCGGTCGGCGAGCGAACGCACGCCTTCCAGGCGCTCCATCAGGATCGCGGCGCGATACTGCAACCCCTCGCGCAGATAGCACGCGGCGATCGGGCGCGGCACCGGCAGCTTGCGGGCGGCCAGGGCGCGCATCAGCCGGAACTCGGCGAAGCTGCGGGTGCGGTTGGCGCCCTTCCACAGGTAGCGCTCGCGGTTGAACTTGGCGACCATGCCGCCGCGCCGGTAAAGGCGCAGCACGCAGTGCCCGAACGGGGCATCGACGAACCAGGCGCCGCCGCGCCCGCCCTCGTCGACCGGGCGCGCCTTCTCGCCCCAGCGCGCCGGCGAGAACAGCCCGGCATCGGCTTGCCGCACGCGTTCGCGGTCGAACAGAATGGCCCCGTATCCGCGGCCTTCGCGGAACGGCGTCAGCGCTTCAGTGGCGTCGAAGGCAACCATCCCGTCGAGTCTAGAGCGTGTCATGCTTTTTTTCATGCCCGCGGAGCCCCCGGGGACGCCGCGGCAGGGCGCGCGGGCCAGCATCCACGAAGAACGCGCGAAGCGGCGTATCCGGGACCCGGACGGGCGACCGGCCGCACCGCGACGCACCGCACCGCGGCCGATCGACGCATCCATGAGGACTACATGACTCGCTCCAGCGACAGCACGGCCCCAGCGCCTCCTTCCCTGTGCCTCCTGCGGCTGTCCGCGCTGGGGGACGTCACCCACGTGGTCCCGCTGGTGCGCACGCTGCAACGCGGCTTGCCCGGCGCGCGCCTGCACTGGGTGATCGACAAGGCCGGCCACAAGCTGCTCGACGGGCTGGAGGGCGTCGATTTCCACGTCTACGACAAGCGCAGCGGCGTGGCCGGGATGCGTGCGTTGCGGCGCGAGCTGGCGCCGGCCGGGCGCTTCGACGCGCTGCTGCAGATGCAGGTGGCACTGCGCGCCAACGTCCTGTCCGCCTTCATCCCGGCCCGGCGCCGGATCGGCTACGACCGCAGCCGCTCCAAGGACCTGCACGGCCTGTTCGTCAACGAGCGCATCGCCGACCGCCCCGGCATCCACGTGCTGGACGCGATCGGCAGCTTCTGCGAGCCGCTGGGCCTGCGGCAGGCCGAGGTGACGTGGGACCTGCCGGTCCCCGACGAGGCCCGGGCCTGGGCGCGGGCGCAATGGGACGACGACGGCCGCCCGGTCCTGATGATCTCGCCCTGCTCCAGCCACGTGCGCCGCAACTGGTACCCGGACCGCTACGCCGCGCTGGCACGGCACGCCCAGCAGCGCGGCTGGCGGGTGGTCCTGTGCGGCGGCCGCAGCGAACTGGAGCGCAGTACCGCCGATGCGATCCAGGCCCGGCTCGAGGTCCCAGCGCTGGACCTGGTCGGCAAGGACACGCTCAAGCAACTGCCCGCCCTGCTCGAGCGCGCCGACCTGCTGGCGACCCCGGATTCCGGCCCGATGCACATCGCCAACGCGATGGGCACCAAGGTGCTCGGCCTGCATGCCGCCAGCAATCCGCACCGCAGCGGCCCGTACTCGGACGTGCGCTATTGCGTGGACCGCTACGACGATGCCGCGCGCAAGTACCTCGGCAAGCCGGCCAGCGCGTTGAAGTGGGGCACCAAGATCGAGTTCGACGACGTGATGGCGCTGGTCACCGTCGAGGACGCGGTGGCCGCGTTCGAGCGCTACGTGGCCGATCGGTGCGGTTGAGCCGCCGGCGTTTTACGCGACCGGTGAGAGCGGCTTCCCTGTGGGAGCGGCTTCGGCCGCGACGAGGCTTTCATGCAGGTCCCTCTGCAGAGCCTGCACATCCCTGCGCGGGGATTTGAATGGGAAAGCCCCGTCGCGGCTGAAGCCGCTCCCACAAGGCAATTGCTCCCACAGGGAAGCCGCTCCCACAGGCGCCGGTGCGGATCACTCCGCCCGGTAGTCCTCGTAGGACTTCTCCTCGACGTAGGCCGAACCCAGCGCCAGGTTGATCTCCTTCTTGATCCGCGCGCGCTCGTCGTTCTCGAAATACACGCTGCGCGCCAGCCGGATGAACTCCTCGTCGAACGATTGCGCCTTCTCCTTGATGCGGATGTCGTCCTCGATCACCCACAGCCGCTCGTTGACGGCCTTCAGGTCGGCGCGCAGCTTGGCGATGTCGCGCACCGCCGCCGGATGCGCCATCCAGGTCTTCTCCAGCGCGGACAGCTCGTTGCGCACGTTGGCCAGCTTGGCCTCGTCGCTCATCCGCTCCGACTTGATCTGCAGGATCGAGATCTTGTCGAGCAGTTCGCCGAAGGACACCGGCACCAGGATTTCGGACATGGCATGCACCTGCGGAATGAAAACGCGATTTTAGCCGCACTGCGGCCGAGGCCGGCTTCACCGCCGTTCGCGGGCATGCGCCGCGAACCACTCGGCCAGCGCCGCCCGCGCCCGCGCCGCGGCCGTTTCCAGCGGGTCGCCGCAGGCCAGCGCGGTGGCGACCAGGCTGGCCAGCAGGCAGCCGGTACCGCGCAGCGCGAACGGATGCCGGGGCGCGGCGAACTCGCGCGGGGGCAGGCCGCGCTGGTGCAGCCGGTCGACGGCAAGCGCCCCGTGCGCGTGCCCGCCCTTGGCCAGCACCGCCGGCACGCGCGCCAGCAAGGCCTCGATCCCGGCCTGCGCTTGCGCCTCTGCCGCCCCGATGCCGCAGCGCGCGGCCAGCGCCGCCAGTTCCGGCAGGTTGGGCGTGGCCAGCCGGGCCCGGGGCAGCAGCGTGTCGAGCAGCACGGCCACGCCGTCCTCGTCCAGCAAGGGCGCGCCCGAGCTGGACGCCAGCACCGGATCGACCACCCAAGGCACATCGCGCGGCAATGCGTCGGCCACGGCGCGGACCGTCGCCGCGGTGCCGAGCATGCCGATCTTCACCGCCATCACCGGCCCTTGCCGCAGGGCCGCATCGACCTGGGCGCGCACCGTGGCCAAGGGCACCGGGTGCACGTCGAGCACCGCGCGATCGGTCTGGGCGGTCACCGCCGTCAGCGCCACCCGGGCCTCGCCTCCGAACCGCGCCACCGCCTGTACGTCGCGCAACACGCCGGCCCCGCCGCTGGAGTCCAGCCCGCCCACCAGCAACACCGCGGGCCGCTCCCGGAGCACGCGGTCAGGCATCCGCCCTTCCCGCGCCTTCCAGGCGAGCGGCCAGGACCAGCCATTGCCGGGCGCGCGCCTCCGGATCGGCCGCCTGCTGGAGGTCGGTCACCACCGCCGCGCTGTCGGCGCCGGCCGCCAGCACCTGCGGCATGCGTTCCGGCGTGATGCCGCCGATCGCCACCAGCGGAACGGCGCCGGCGCGGTCCTTCCATGCGCGCACCCGCGCCAGTCCCTGCGGTCCCCAGCGCATCTTCTTCAGTAGGGTCGGCCAGACCGGTCCGAGCGCGACATAGGCCGGCGACAAGGCCAGCACGCGCTCCAGCTCGGCCTCGTCGTGCGTGGACAGGCCATAGCGAACGCCGGCGCGCCGCAATGCCGGCAGGTCGGCCTGGTCGAGGTCTTCCTGGCCCAGGTGCACGAAGTCGATGCCGAGCTCGAGCGCCAGTTGCCAATGGTCGTTGAGCACCAGGCGCGCGCCGTGCCGGCGGCAGCAATCCCGCGCCCGCAGCGCCTGCTCGCGCAATGCCCGCGGCGGCAGGTCCTTGGCGCGCAACTGCACCAGCCGGACCCCGAGCGGGACCAGCCGCTCCAACAGCGCGGCGCTGCCGACGATGGGATAGAAGCAAGGCATCGCCGTCTTCATGGCTCGCCCAACCGCGCCATGCCGAACACCGGCGTGGACGCCTGCGCCATGTCCCGGCGCGGCATCGGCCCGGCCAGGTACGCGGCGCGGCCGGCCTCCACCGCCAGCGCGAACGCGCGCGCCATCGCCACCGGATCGCGCGCCTGGGCCACCGCGGTATTGAGCAGCACCGCATCGAACCCGAGCTCCATCGCCTGCGCCGCCTGCGACGGCGTGCCGATGCCGGCATCGATCACCATCGGCACCTCCGGGAACTGCGCGCGCAGCGCGCGCAACGCGTCGGGATTGCGCAGCCCCTGCCCGGACCCGATCGGCGCGCCCCATGGCATCAACACGCGACAGCCCGCGTCCAGCAACCGCTCGGCCACGACCAGGTCCTCGGTGGTGTAGGGAAACACCTCGAATCCCTCGCCCGCCAGGATCCGCGCCGCCTCCACCAGCGCGAACGGGTCGGGCTGCAGCGTATCGGCATGGCCGATCACCTCCAGCTTGATCCAGTCCGTGCCGAACACCTCGCGCGCCATCTGCGCGGTCGTCACCGCCTCGCGCACGCCGTGGCAGCCGGCCGTGTTGGGCAGCACGCGCCGCCCGAGCCCGGCCAGCCATGCGCGGAACGCCTCGCCGCCGCGGCCTTCGCGCCGCAGCGACACGGTGACGACCTGCGCGCCGCTGGCCTCGACCGCCGCGGCCAGCACCGCCGGCGAGGGATAACGCGCGGTACCCAGCATCAGCCTGGACGCCAGCTCCACCTCGTAGAACATCGCCTAGCCCCCCTGCATCGGCGCGAGCACTTCGATCCTGGCGCCCTCGCGCAGCCTCGTCGCCTCGCGCTGCGAGCGCGGCACGAAGCGGCCATCGAGCGCGGTGGCCACCACGTCGCCCGCCACGCCCTGTTCCGCCAGCAGCGCCGCCAGCGTGTCCGCATCGGTGCGCAGCGGGCGGCCGTTCAATTCGACAAGCACGATCCCCTCTCCTCTCGCAGAAGTTCCACCACCTCGCCGGCCAGCGCCGGCGCCATCAGGAAGCCGTGGCGATACATGCCGTTGACGTGCAGGCGCGCGCCGTCGCGGCGGATGCCCGGCAGGTTGTCGGCGAACGCCGGGCGCAGCCCGGCGCCGGTCTCCACGATGCGCGCCTCGGCGAAGCCGGGATGCACCGTCCACGCCGCCGACAGCAGCTCCATCGCCGCGCGCGCGGTGATCGGGCCGTCGTCGTCGCTCTCCAGCATCGTCGCGCCGATCATGTAGCGGTCGTCGCCGCGCGGCACGATGTAGCAGGGAAAGCGCGGGTGCAGCAGCCGCAGCGGACGGCTCAGCGACACTTCCGGCGCATGCACGTACAGCATCTCGCCACGCACCGCGCGCAGGCCGGGCAGTTCGGCGCGCGCCCACGCGCCGCGGCAGTCCACGATCCGCCCGCACGCCTCCCGCGCCCGGAAGCGCACGCCGCGCGCGCGCAGCGCCTGCGCCAGCGTCGCCAACGCCCGGCGCGGATCGAGATGCGCCTCCTCGGCATAGAACAGCGCGCGGCTGAAGCGCCCGCGCAGTTCCGGTTCCAGCTCGCCCGGCGCCACCCAGGCATGGCCTTCGGTGGCGCGCGCGAACCGATCCAGCTCGCCGGCGTCGCGCGGGGCCGCCAGCACCAGCGTGCCGCGCCGGACCACCTCGATGCCGCGTGCGGCCCACCATGCCGCGGCCCGCCGTCCGTCGCGCACGACCCGCGCCGGCGCGCATTCGCCCTCGCAGAACGGCGCCAGCATCCCGCCGGCCCAATGCGAGGCCGCCGGCACGCCGAGTTCGGGCGCGACCACCTCGACCGCGAAGCCGGCCTCGGCCAGCGCGGTCGCCACGCACAGGCCGGTCACGCCGGCGCCCAGCACGGAGACGCTCACCGCGCCTTCTCCAGCGGCACGTACAGCTCGCCGTCGGCGCGGAACTTCTCGGCCATCCGCGCCATGCCGTCCTGGCGCTGCGCCTCGGCGCGGATGTCGTGGCTGATCCGCATCGAACAGAACTTCGGCCCGCACATCGAGCAGAAGTGCGCCAGCTTGTGCGCCTGCTTCGGCAAGGTTTCGTCGTGGAAAGCGCGCGCGGTATCCGGGTCCAGCGAGAGGTTGAACTGGTCCTCCCAGCGGAACTCGAAGCGCGCGCGCGACAGCGCATCGTCGCGCGCGCGCGCGGCCGGATGCCCCTTGGCGAGGTCCGCCGCGTGCGCGGCCAGCTTGTAGGCGATCACGCCGGTCTTGACGTCGTCGCGGTCCGGCAGGCCCAGGTGTTCCTTGGGCGTGACGTAGCACAGCATCGCCGTGCCGAACCAGCCGATCATCGCCGCGCCGATCGCGCTGGTGATGTGGTCGTAGCCCGGCGCGATGTCGGTGGTCAGCGGCCCGAGCGTGTAGAACGGCGCCTCGTGGCAGTGCCGCAGCTGCTCGTCCATGTTGGCCTTGATCTTGTGCATCGGCACGTGGCCCGGGCCTTCCACCATCACCTGGCAGTCCTTCGCCCAGGCGATCCTGGTCAATTCGCCCAGCGTGCGCAGCTCGGCGAACTGCGCCGCGTCGTTGGCGTCGGCGATCGAACCGGGCCGCAGCCCGTCGCCGAGCGAGAACGACACGTCGTAGGCGCGCATGATCTCGCAGATGTCCTCGAAGCGTTCGTAGAGGAAGTTCTCGCGATGGTGGTGCAGGCACCACTTGGCCATGATCGAGCCGCCGCGGCTGACGATGCCGGTGACCCGGTTCGCGGTCAGCGGGATGTGGGCCAGGCGCACCCCGGCATGGATCGTGAAGTAGTCCACGCCCTGCTCGGCCTGCTCGACCAGCGTGTCGCGGAACAGTTCCCAGCTCAGGTCCTCGGCGACGCCGCCGACCTTCTCCAGCGCCTGGTACAGCGGCACCGTGCCGATCGGCACCGGCGCGTTGCGCAGGATCCATTCGCGGATGTTGTGGATGTTGCGGCCGGTGGACAGGTCCATCACCGTGTCCGCGCCCCAGCGGATCGCCCAGACCATCTTCTCCACTTCCTCCTCCATCGAGGAGGCGACCGCGGAGTTGCCGATGTTGGCGTTGATCTTCACCAGGAAGTTGCGGCCGATGACCATCGGCTCCAGTTCCGGGTGGTTGATGTTGGCCGGGATGATCGCCCGGCCCGCGGCGATCTCGTCGCGCACGAACTCCGGCGTCACCACGTCGGGGATCGAGGCGCCGAAGTCCTCGCCATCGCGCGTGCCGCGCGCCGCCGCGCGCCCGAGGTTCTCGCGGATCGCCACGTATTCCATTTCCGGCGTGACGATGCCGGCGCGCGCGTAGGCCAGCTGGGTGATCGCGCGTCCGCCGCTGGCGCGCAGCGGCGCGCGCGCCCGCGGGAACGCCGGCACGCCCTCGGCGAAGCCGTTGTCGACCGGCATCACCGCGCGGCCGGCGTAGGGCTCCGCGTCGCCGCGCAGGCGCTGCCAGGCGCCCCGCACCTCGGGCAGGCCGCGCCCGATGTCCAGCGTCCCCGTCAGCGCCTGGTCGGTGTACGGCCCGGAACTGTCATAGACGTTCAACGGCGGCTCGCCGTCGAGGCTGATCTGCCGCATCGGCACGCGGATGTCGTGGCGCGTCCCGGGCAGGTGGATCTTGCGCGAGGCGGGCAAGCCGCCGGTGGTGATGCGCGGCGGGGCGGAAGCGTTCTGGCTCATGGCGTCTCCTCAAGTTGACCTGACGAGACCCAGGCAGCACTTGAGCAGAAAGGCGGCCGACGGCCACCGCGCGCGAACGCATGGGAGGGCCGGATCGGCCCGAAAGAGCGGCATCCGTCGCTAGGCCGGCGGCGCGCACTTCGGTCTTCCTACGCCAGTATCAACTGGGTCAGGTTCGAAGGGTCGCGTCGCCGGGAAGGCCATCGGCCCGCCCTGTCAGCCTCTCAGTCCCCTGGGCGGGACTCCCCTGACGTGGCCGCCACGTTCGCAGCTGGGCATGCGCCTGTCAAATGCGGACGGCTCTTTTGCGGCGGTTGGCGCGTCCGGGGACGGACTTCGGTCCCGACGCTTTTCGGGGAAGGCCCTGTCGGGACTGGAGTCCCTCCCACAATTCCACCAGCGCAAAAACGAAAAGCCCGCGACGATGCGCGGGCTTTCGCTTCGATCTGGCGGGAAGGGGGGGATTCGAACCCCCGAGGCGCTATAAACGCCTGCCTGATTTCGAGTCAGGTACATTCAACCACTCTGCCACCTTCCCGGTGGACCCCGGCGGACCGGGGCCGTGCATGATACGGGGCCGCGACGGTCCCGACAAGCGCCGCCACGCGCACGCGCCAGCGAACCGGCCCGCCAGGCCCGGCGGTTGCCGGATGCGCCGGCGGCCGCGATCATGCCCCCTCCCCCGGCCTGCGCGCCCCGCTCCACGGATCCCATGCTCGAATTCGGACACCTCAGCCACGTCGGCCTGCGCCGCGAACTCAACGAGGACACGTACTACGGCGACATCGAACTGGGATTGTGGCTGGTCGCCGACGGCATGGGCGGCCACGCCTGCGGCGAGGTCGCCAGCGCGCTGGCGCGCGAGACCATCGTCCGCGAAGTGCGCGGCGGCGCTCCGCTCGCGCAGGCCATCCGCATCGCCGACGAGGAGATCATCCGCACCTCGCGCCGGCGCAACGACAGCCTGCCGATGGGCACCACCGTGGTGGCCGCGCGCGTGCTGGGCAACCGTTTCGAAGTGGCCTGGGTCGGCGACAGCCGCGCCTACCTGTGGCGCGACGGCCGCCTCGCCCAGCTCAGCCAGGACCACAGCTACGTGCAGGAACTGGTGGCCCAGGGCGCCTTGACCACCGAGCAGGCGCGCGCGCACCCGCATCGCAGCGTGGTCACGCAGGCGCTGGGCGTGACCGATCCCGCCCACCTGAACGTGGCGACCATGACCGGCGAGCTGAAGCCGGGCATGCAGCTGCTGTTGTGCAGCGACGGCCTCACCGAGGAAGTGGACGACGGCGGCATCGCCCGGACCCTCGCCGCGCTCGACTGCAGCGCGCAGGAATGCGTGGATGCCCTGGTCGCCGCGGCGCTGGATGGCGGCGGTTCGGACAACGTCACCGCGGTGCTGGTGCGCTGCCACTGACGCGCCCGCCGCCGCGGGACCGGGGTCAGGCCTCGACCGCGGCCTCCGCCGCCGGCACCGGGTCGTCCCACAGCGCGCGCCCCGCCTTCTTGCGCAGGCGCTCCAGCCGCGCTTCGTGCGCCTCCAGCTCCGACGCGGTGGCGACCACCCGCGGGCGCGGCAGCAGCATGGCCGCATCGAATGCGGCCAGGTCCGCCCCGATGCCCGCCTGCGCTTCCTCGGCCAGGCCGAAACCGATCTCTTCCTGGCCCGAGGTCAGCGCGATGTAGACATCGCCCAGGATCTGCGCGTCCAGCAAGGCGCCGTGCAGCTGGCGATGCGAGTTGTCCACGCCCAGGCGCTTGCACAGCGCGTCCAGCGAGTTGCGCTGGCCGGGGAACTTCTCGCGCGCCAGCAGCAGCGTGTCCACCACCGTGCAGCGGTCGGTGATCTTGCCGTAGTGCTCGCCGAGCAGGGACAGCTCGTAATCGAGGAAGCCCAGGTCGAACGCGGCGTTGTGGATGATCAGCTCGGCGCCGTCGATGTAGGCGAGGAATTCCTCCGCGATTTCCTCGAACGGCGGCTTGTCGGCGAGGAAGTCCAGGGTCAGGCCGGTGACTTCCTGCGCGCCGGCCTCGAACTCGCGGTCCGGACGGATGTAGCGGTGGAAGTTGTGCCCGGTCGGGCGGCGCTCCAGGTACTCCACGCAGCCGATTTCGACGATGCGGTTGCCCTTGCGCCATTCCAGGCCGGTGGTTTCGGTATCGAGAATGATCTGACGCATGTGTTCCTCAATAGGTGGCCACGCCGCCGCGCATGGCGATGGCCTGGTTGCGCGCCAGCAGGTCCACGCGCTCGTTGTCCGGATCGCCGTTGTGGCCCTTCACCCAGCGCCATTCGATGCTGTGGCGCTGGGTCGCGGCATGCAGGCGCTCCCACAGCTCGCGGTTCTTGACCGGCTCGCCGCCGGCGGTCTTCCACTGCCGCCGCAACCAGCCCGTCATCCACTCGGTGATGCCTTGCCTGACGTACTGCGAATCGGTGTGCAGGACGATCCGGCAGGGCTCGCTCAGCGTCTCCAGCGCCATGATCGCCGCCATCAGTTCCATGCGGTTGTTGGTGGTGTTGGCCTCGCCGCCCACCAGTTCCTTTTCGTGGCCCTTGTAGCGCAGCAGCGCCGCCCAGCCACCCGGCCCGGGATTGCCCAGGCAGGAACCGTCGGTATGGATTTCTATCGACTTCATCGGACTCCAGGAATGTTCAGATCGTCGCCACCGGGCGCTGCCAGCGCACCTTGGCCGGGATCGGCCCATTCGGGGCGATCGCGCGTTTCTCCGCCTCGAACACGCAGACCGCGCGCCAGGGGCCGCGTCCGGCGTGCCCTTCGCCGCCGTCGCCCGGGTTCCAGGCCGGGCCGAGGTAGCAGGGCGTCATCGAGCAATGCAGGCGCGCGCGCTGGATCGAGCGCCGCCACCATTCCGGGCGCGGCGGGCTGGGGACGTGCCGCCGCCAGCGCAAGCGGTACGGGCTGAGCGGGTTGAGCGCGAACAGCCAGAGCCGGCCACCGGGCGCCAGCACCCGTGCGCACTCCTCCACGAACGCGTCGATGTCCCCGGCCACCGCGTGCTGCACGACGATCGCCTGCAGGCTCTCCGAGGGGATCGGCAGCGGCAGCCCGCACTGCAGCTCGCCCGCATAGCCGGCGCCGTGCCGGAACAGCCGCAGGCCCCGGCCCTGCAATGCGCTCCCTTCCGGCAGGCCGGCGGGTATCGCCGACAGCCAGAGCCAGGGCTGGGAAGGCCGGTGCCGCAGAGCCTCCAGCACCCAGTGCTGCTCCAAGCGCAGCAACGCGCGCCCCGCCCCCGTTTCAAACCAGGATGAGACGCCGGCTTGACGGAGGATCGGAGCGGCAGGCATGGTCCCAATTCTATGCGACTGACCGCCCTGCCCGCATTCGAGGACAACTACGTCTGGGCGCTGGCCGCCGACGACGGAACCGCCGTGGTGGTCGACCCGGGACAGGCGGGCCCGGTCCTGGAGGCCGCCGCCCGGGGCCTGGAACCGGCCGCCATCCTGGTCACCCACCACCATGGCGACCATGTCGGCGGCGTCCGCGACCTGCTCGACCGCTGGCCGCACCTGCCGGTGTTCGCCCCTCGCGACGAGCGCCTGGACTTTCCCTACCGGGCCGTGGCCGACGGAGAAGCCGTGGACGTGGCCGGGCGCGCATTCAGGGTGATCGAGGTCCCGGGCCATACCCGCACCCACGTGGCCTACTTCGGCGAGGGCGTGCTGTTCAGCGGCGACACCTTGTTCAGCCTGGGCTGTGGGCGGATGTTCGAAGGTACGCCGTCGCAGATGCTTGCCTCGCTCAAGCGCCTCGCCGCGCTGCCCGGCACCACCCAGGTCTGCTGCGGCCATGAATACACCTTGTCGAACGCGCGATTCGCGTTGCAGGTGGATCCGTCCAACGCTGCCTTGCAGCGCCGTCAACAGGAAGCCCAGGCCATGCGTCACGCAGCCCGTCCTACCCTGCCGATTTCGCTCGAGAGTGAACTGGCCACCAATCCGTTCCTGCGCACGCAGGCCGCGGAGATCCGCCATGCCGTCGCCGGCCGCCTGGGCCGCGAGCCCCGCGACGAGGTGGAAGCGTTCGCCGAATTGCGGCGCTGGAAAGACGACTTCCGCGCATGAAGCGCTTGCTGCTGGCGGTGCTGGCCGGGCTCCCGGCCGCACTGTCCATCCAGGGCGCGCGCGCGCAGGAAGCGACCCCGCCAGGCAGCCTCGCCGCAGCGGCATCGCCCGCGCCGGCCGCCGCCGGAAGCCTGCTCTCCGCGACCGAGGCCACCTCGCGCAACGGACGGCAGATCTTCGACGCCTTCCTGGCCGGTCGCGCCGATCCGGGCTGCGACGCCGAGGCCAGCAGCCCGCGCTGGGAGGCGCATTTCGCCAAGGCTCCCGCGCAGCTGGCCGACGAGGACCAGGACGTACTGCCGCTGTTCGGCTACGTGGTCGACGAACTGCGCACCGCCGGCTTGCCGACCGAGTTCGCGCTGATCCCGTTCATCGAGAGCGGCTACCGTCCGGGCGCGCGCAGCGGCAGCGGCCCGGCCGGCCTGTGGCAGTTCATCAGCGCCACCGCGCGCAACCACAAGGTGCCGGTCGGCAAGCGCTACGACGGCAGGCTGTCGGCCGTGGATTCGACCGCCGCGGCCGTCCGCTACCTCAAGACGCTCTACGGCATGTTCGGCGGCGACTGGCGGCTGACGATGATGGCCTACAACGCCGGCGAGTACCGCATCCTCCAGGCGATGCGACGGGCCGGCATGAACGCCCAGAACGCCCGGCCCGATGCGCTGCCGGGCCTGTCCCCGACCAGCTATGCCTACGTGGAGAAGGTCCATGCCCTGGCCTGCGTGCTCGACCACGCCCAGGCCCGCGGCAGCCTGATGGCCGGGCTCGACCGCGAGGTCCCGATCCTCGACGAGCACACCCTGCCCGCCGGAACCAGCCTGCAGGGCTGGGCGCATCGCAACGCGCTGCAGACCGACATGGTCGGCAGGCTCAACCCGGCGCTGGGCCAGGCCCGCAGCAGCGATGTCCCGCGTTCCGTATTGGCCCCGCGTACCGAGGCGAGCGCAACCGTGGCGGTGGCCGGGCCGGCACCGGAGCCGGCGGCCGCCGACGAGGCCCGCACTGTCGCCGCCGCGGACAGCGGCCCCGCGCCCCGCCGCAGCGCGCGCCGCACCCACACCGTCCGTTCGGGCGAGTCGGCCTGGACCATCGCCCGGCGCTACGGCATCACCGTCAAGGCCCTGCTGTCCAGCAACGGCCTGCGCCAGGACAGCGTGCTCAAGCCCGGCATGGTGCTCGCGTTCGACGACGTCCGCTGACGCGCCCGCGGCCCCGCCGCACCCGCGTCGGCAAGCCCTGCCCTCCGCGCGCCCGGCACAACCGTTCCGCCCCGACAAAAAAGCCCGGCATTGCCGGGCTTTCTTGCGCTCGCGGAGGAGGGCCGCGACTACAGCTGCGACTCCTGGATCTGCACCTTCAGGTGCTTGCGCATCGCCTCCACGTAGGCACGCGCGGCGGCATTGCCCTCGATCTGGCCGAGCTGCTCGCGCAACGCCGCCTGCTGTTCCGGCGGGATCTGCGCCAGGTCGCCCGGCGTCACCTTGGTGACCGCGAACAGCGCGAAACGGCCATCGCCGAGATCCAGCTTGCCGACCGACGGCTTGCCCTCGGCCGGGACCGGCGCGCTGAAGATCGCGCGGTTCGCCGCCGGCGTCGGGATCGGCGCGGTCCGCGGCAGGCCCGGGAGCGGGTTGACCTGCAGCTTCTCGGCCGCGGCCACCGCCTGCAGCGTCTCGCCCTTCTGCAGGCGCGCCAGCAACGCATCGGCGACCTTCGCGGCGGCCTGCACGGTGCGGTCGGCCCGCACCGCGGCGATCACGCGATCGCGGACCTTGTCCAGCGGCAGCGCCTGCTCCGGCGTATGCGCCGATACGCGCAGCATCACGCTGTGGCTCGGGCCGATCTCGATCGGGTCGCTGACCGTGCCGTCCTGGATCAGGCTCTCGGAGAAGGCCGCACGCTGCACGTTCGGGTTCGCCGCGATGCCGGTGGCATCGTTGCGCGAGAACGGTCCCAGCGTCTGCACCGACAGCCCCAGTTCCTTCGCGGCCGAAGCCAGCTCGGTCGGGTTCTTGTACACCTGGTCCACCAGCTTGCCGCTGAGGTCGGAGAACTGCTTGTCCGCGTCGCTCTTGAGCTGCTCGGCCGCGAGCTGGTCGCGAACCTGCTCGAACGACTTGCCCTGGCCGCCCTTGACCTCGCGCAGCTTGATCACGTGATAGCCGAACTCGCTCTTGATCGGGCCGACCACCTCGCCCGGCTTCATCGCGAACAACGCATCCTCGAACGGCTTGACCATCACGCCCTTCTCGACCCAGCCGAGGTCGCCGCCGGCGTCCTTCGAACCGGGGTCTTCGGAATTGGCCTTGGCCAGCGCGGCGAAGTCGGCATTCGGCTGCCTGGCCTCCTCCGCCAGCTTGGCGGCCTTGGCCTCGGCCGCCTTCTGCGCCGCCGCGTCGCCGCCCGCGCTGATCAGGATGTGCGAAGCCAGGCGCTGTTCCGGCTCGACGAAACGCGCCTTCTCGTCCTCGTAGCGCTTGCGCAGCGTCGCCTCGTCGGCCGGCTGCACCGGCGGCATGTTGGCGGCATTGAGTTCGACGTACTCGATCGTCACCGTCTCCGGCTGGCGGAAGTCGGCGGCGTGCGATTCGTACCACTGCTTGGCCTGCGCATCGCTCACCGGCGAGGTGTCCGCGGCCGGCGGCGGCAGCGTCGCCAGCTCGACGTCGCGCGTCTCGCCCAGCAGCTTGAGGATCCGCTCCGACTCCGCCTTGGTGACGAACGACGATCCCATGATCGCGTCCGGGATCACCGATTGCTGCAGGCCGTCGCGCACCAGCGCGTCGAACTGCATCGGCGTGCGCGGCGGCGTCCCCTGCGCCAGCGCCATGCGGTACTGGTCGGGATTGAACTTGCCGTCGACCTGGAACGCCGGGATGCTGGCGATGTAGTCGCGCACCGCGTCGTTGCCGACCACGATGCCCGCGTTCTCCGCGGCCAGGCGCACCACCTGCTCGTCGATCATCTGGTCGAGCACCCTGAGCTTGTTTTCCTGCGACTCGAACTCGCGCGGGTCGAAGTTGTCGCCCAGCTGCTGCCGCTGCTGCATGCGCACCTGTTCGAAGCGCGTGCGGAAGTCCTGCGTGCTGATCTCGTGGTGTTGCCAGAGCATCGAGGCCGGCCACCACGACGGCGCCGAGTGCCACCAGGTCGGCGGCGCCTGCACCTTGGCCACGTTGCCTGCGCCGACGCCCCCGAGATAGCTGTTGTCGATGACGAACAGGAACGGGATCATCAGCAGCCCCAGGATGGCCGTGGCGATCCAGCCAGAGGTCTTGTCGCGGAGTTTCTGCAGCATGGGGTATCGAGCCTGATGGCGAGCCGTGCAGTTTAACCCGCTTCCGTGCGCCGCACCCAGCGGCGCCGGTGGGCGGGCCGGGGTCTTCGCCAACAAAAAACCCCCGGCATCGCTGCCGGGGGTTGACGATTCGAATGGCGGAGCGGACGGGACTCGAACCCGCGACCTCCGGCGTGACAGGCCAGCATTCTAACCAGCTGAACTACCGCTCCATTTTTCGAAAACCGTTGCCTCCGCCGAAGGCCGTGGCCTTCGGAGAAAGCGAAGCCCCCGATCTCTCAGGGGCTTCATGCTACTGGCGGAGCGGACGGGACTCGAACCCGCGACCTCCGGCGTGACAGGCCAGCATTCTAACCAGCTGAACTACCGCTCCGCGCTTGAAACCTTGCTGCTGGTGCCTTGGTGGGTGCTGAGGGTTTCGAACCCCCGACCCTCTCCTTGTAAGGGAGACGCTCTACCGCTGAGCTAAGCACCCTAGCGAGTCGACTAGTTTACGGCATCCTTCAGCGCTTTGCCAGCCTTGAAGGAAGGATTTTTCGAAGCGGCGATCTTGATGGAGTCGCCCGTCTTCGGGTTGCGGCCCGTGCGCTCAGCGCGCTCGCGGACCTGGAAGGTACCGAAGCCCACCAGCGTCACGCTGTCGCCCTTCTTGAGCGCCTTGGTGATTTCGCTCACGACCGCGTCGACGGCGCGACCGGCTTCGGCCTTGGACAGGTCAGCAGCGGCGGCGACGCCGTCGATCAATTCGGTTTTATTCATTCTTTTGAACTCCTGTTGCGGTCAGTACCGCGGAATCGAGAATCGGCCTTCCTGTCACGACGAACAGTGAAATCCGACAACATTCTTAATCGACGAACGCAGCAGATACCGCCCTCGCGAGTCGTGCTTTTATACCAGCGGGGTCAGGCACAAGCAAGCCAAAACCCAATAACGGCGCGGGTTTTGGCTGCTTTTCGGGACTTGTCAGCGCGCGCGATCAGTGCTTGACGCGGGTCGATTGCGACGGCTTGGACTTGCGCCTCACCGCGACGCCGCCGGTGGCCTTGCGCGCCTTTTCCTTGATGCGCTTCGGCTTCAGCGGCGTCTCCAGGGCCAGGTCCAGCACCTCGTCGATCCACTTCACGGGGATGATCCGCAGGTCGCGGGTCACGTTCGCCGGGATGTCGGCCAGGTCCTTGCGGTTCTCGTCCGGGATCAGCACGGTATGGATGCCGCCGCGCAGCGCGGCCAGCAGCTTCTCCTTCAACCCGCCGATCGCCGATACCCGGCCGCGCAGGGTGATCTCGCCGGTCATCGCCACGTCGGCCTTCACCGGCACCTTGGTCAGCACCGAGACCAGCGACGTCACCATCGCGATGCCGGCGCTCGGGCCGTCCTTCGGCGTGGCGCCGTCCGGCACGTGCACGTGCACGTCGTGCTTCTGCAGGAAGTCGACGTCGATGCCGAGCCGCTCGGCGCGCGAGCGCACCACCGACAGCGCCGCCGACGCGGACTCCTTCATCACGTTGCCCAGCTGGCCGGTCAGGATCAGCTGGCCCTTGCCCGGCACCAGCGTGGACTCGATCTGCAGCAGGTCGCCGCCGACCTCCGTCCACGCCAGGCCCGTGACCAGGCCGATCTCGTTCTGCTCTTCCGCGCGGCCGAAGTCGAAGCGGCGCACGCCCAGGTACTTGTCGAGGTTGGCCCCGTCGACGACGACCAGCGCCGCCTGCTTCTTCGCGCTCTTCCTGGCCGGCTTCCTGGCCGGTTGCGGGCCGGCCAGGGCGATCTCCTTGACCACCTTGCGGCAGATCTTGGCGACCTCGCGCTCCAGGTTGCGCACGCCCGACTCGCGCGTGTAGTAGCGCACGATGTCGCGGATCGCGTCTTCCTCGATCGCCAGTTCCTCGGGCTTCAGGCCGTTGGCCTTCAGTTGCTTGGGCACCAGGTAGCGCGCGGCGATGTTGAGCTTCTCGTCCTCGGTGTAGCCGGGGATGCGGATCACCTCCATGCGGTCCAGCAGCGGACCGGGGATGTTCAGCGAGTTCGAGGTCGCCACGAACATCACTTCGGACAGGTCGAGGTCGACTTCCAGGTAGTGGTCGTTGAAGGCGTTGTTCTGCTCGGGGTCGAGCACCTCCAGCAGCGCCGAGGACGGATCGCCGCGGAAGTCCATCGACATCTTGTCGATCTCGTCGAGCACGAACAGCGGATTCTTGCTGCCGACCTTGTTGAGGTTCTGCACGATGCGGCCCGGCATCGAGCCGACGTAGGTGCGGCGATGGCCGCGGATCTCGGCCTCGTCGCGCACGCCGCCGAGCGACATGCGCACGAATTTGCGGTTGGTCGCCTTGGCGATCGACTGGCCGAGCGAGGTCTTGCCCACGCCGGGCGGGCCCACCAGGCACAGGATCGGCCCCTTCATGTTCTTCACCCGCGACTGCACGGCGAGGTATTCGAGGATGCGCTCCTTGACCTTCTCCAGGCCGTAGTGGTCGGCGTCCAGCGTCTCCTGGGCGACCTTGAGGTCCTTGCGCACCTTGGTGCGCTTCTTCCACGGCACGCCGAGCAGCCAGTCGAGGTAGTTGCGCACCACGGCGGCCTCGGCCGACATCGGCGACATCTGCTTGAGCTTGTTGAGCTCGTTCTTGGCCTTGGTCTCCACCGCCTTGGGCATGCCGGCCTCGGCGACCTTGCGGGCGAGCTCCTCCAGTTCGCCAGGCGCGTCGTCGAGGTCGCCCAGTTCCTTCTGGATCGCCTTCATCTGCTCGTTGAGGTAGTACTCGCGCTGGCTCTTCTCCATCTGCGACTTGACCCGGCCGCGGATGCGCTTCTCCAGCTGCTGCACGTCGATCTCGCCGTCGACCAGGCCGACCAGCAGTTCGAGCCGCTCGCCGACGTCGGTGGTCTCCAGCAGGCGCTGCTTGTCGGCCAGGCGCACGCCGATGTGCGCGGCGATGGTGTCGGCCAGCCGGCGCGGTTCGTCGATGCCGGCCAGGGTCTGCAGCAGCTCCGGCGGCAGCTTGCGGTTGGTCTTGACGTACTGCTCGAACAGCGACATCAGCGAGCGCGCGATCGCCTCGACCTCGCGCGGCTCGCGCGTGTCGACGGAGGCGATCTCGGTGCCGCGGCCCTGCAGCGCGCCGTCGCGCTCGACCACCTTGTCCACGCGCACCCGGGTCAGGCCCTCGACCAGCACCTTGATGGTGCCGTCCGGCAGCTTGAGCAGCTGCAGCACCTGCGCGAGCGTGCCGACCTCGTACAGGTCGCCGGCGACGGGGTCGTCGGTCTCGGCGGACTTCTGCGCCACCAGCAGGATGCGCTTGTCCGCCTCCATCGCCTGCTCGAGCGCGCGCATCGACTTGTCTCGGCCGACGAACAACGGGATGACCATGTGCGGGAACACCACCACGTCGCGCAGTGGCAGCACCGGCAGGTCGAGTACTTCGGTTTGGGCCTGGGCCATGAGGGGCTCCGGAAGAGGGGGAATGCGGGGCAACGACTAAGGGGGTCCGCGCACCTGAATGCGCGCCGCCCTTGTGAAGGGGCTCCCAGAAAAGACCCGGCACGGGGCCGTGCCGGGCTCTTGCGAGGGACTCACAAAAAAGCCGATGGCCCCGTTATGGGGCCATCGGCGAGGGCTTGCAAGTAGTCGTTGAAATGTCTTTTCCGCTCAACGGGTTACGAGGCGGCGACAATCCTTAACAGGGGCTTCAGTCGCCGGAAGCGGCCTTGGCCGGCACCGGCGGGTTCTGGTAGATCAGGTAGGGCTCGGACTTGTTCTCGATCACCGACTCGTCGACCACGACCTTGCCGACGTTCTCCTGCGACGGCAGCTCGTACATCGTGTCCAGCAGCACCGACTCGACGATGGTGCGCAGGCCGCGCGCGCCGGTCTTGCGCTTGAGCGCCTTCTTGGCGATGGCCGACAGCGCGTCGGGGCGGAACTCCAGCTCCACGCCCTCCATCTCGAACAGCTTCTTGAACTGCTTGGTGATGGCGTTCTTCGGCTCGGTGAGGATCTTGATCAGCGCCGGCTCGTCGAGCTCCTCGAGCGTGGCGACCACCGGCAAGCGGCCGACGAACTCGGGGATCAGGCCGAACTTGATCAGGTCCTCCGGCTCGACCTCGGCCAGCACCTTGCCCACTTCCTGCTTGCGCTCGCTGCTCTTCACCTTGGCGCCGAAGCCGATGCCGCCGGCCTCGGTCGAGCGCTGCTGGATCACCTTGTCCAGGCCGGCGAACGCGCCGCCGCAGATGAACAGGATGTTCTTGGTGTCGACCTGCAGGAACTCCTGCTGCGGATGCTTGCGCCCGCCCTGCGGCGGCACCGAGGCCACCGTGCCCTCGATCAGCTTCAGCAGCGCTTGCTGCACGCCCTCGCCGGACACGTCGCGGGTGATCGACGGGTTCTCGCTCTTGCGCGAGATCTTGTCGATCTCGTCGATGTAGACGATGCCCTGCTGCGCCTTCTCGACGTCGTAGTCGCACTTCTGCAGCAGCTTCTGGATGATGTTCTCCACGTCCTCGCCGACGTAGCCGGCCTCGGTCAGCGTGGTCGCGTCGGCGATCGTGAACGGCACGTTGAGCAGGCGCGCCAGCGTTTCGGCCAGCAGCGTCTTGCCCGAGCCGGTCGGGCCGACCAGCAGGATGTTGGACTTGGCCAGTTCGACGTCGTCGTTCTTCTGCCGGCTCTCGATCCGCTTGTAGTGGTTGTACACGGCCACCGCGAGCGTGCGCTTGGCGCGCTGCTGGCCGATCACGTACTGGTCGAGGACCTCGAGGATTTCCTTCGGCTTGGGCAGGCTGGAACGCGCCGACTGCGCCTTCTCCTCGAGCTCCTCGCGGATGATGTCGTTGCAGAGCTCGACGCACTCGTCGCAGATGAACACGCTTGGACCTGCAATCAGCTTGCGGACCTCGTGCTGGCTCTTGCCGCAGAACGAGCAGTAGAGAATCTTGTTGCTGTCGCCGGAACGACCTTGGCGGTCTTCGCTCATGCTTCTGTTACCCAGTTACCCCACCCGATGAACGGGGGTTCGATTTCGAGAATAGCACAGGGTCGGGAGGACACCAGCCCATACCCGACCCTGCCGGATTTTCCTGTGTTTTCCAGAACTTGGCCGATCAAGTGGGCTGGATCGACTCTTCCGGGCGGCGCTCCAGCACCTGGTCGACCAGGCCGTAGGCCTGCGCGTCGACGGCGCTCTTGAAGTTGTCGCGCTCGGTATCGCGCGCGATCGTCTCCAGCGACTGCCCGGTGTGCTTGGCCAGCACCTCGTTCAGGCGCGCGCGCAGGGTCAGGATCTCGCGCGCGTGGATGTCGATGTCGGTCGCCTGGCCCTGGAAACCGCCCAACGGCTGGTGGATCATCACCCGCGAGTTCGGCAGCGCGTAGCGCTTGCCGGCCGCACCCGCCGCCAGCAGCAGCGCGCCCATGGAGGCGGCCTGGCCGACGCAGATCGTGCTCACGTCGGGCTTGATGTACTGCATGGTGTCGTAGATCGCCATGCCCGCGGTGACCACGCCGCCCGGCGAGTTGATGTAGATGCTGATGTCCTTCTCGGGGTTCTCCGCCTCGAGGAACAGCAGCTGCGCCACCACCAGGTTGGCCATGTGGTCGTCGATCGGGCCGACCAGGAAGATCAGGCGCTCCTTCAGCAGGCGCGAATAGATGTCGTACGCGCGCTCGCCGCGGCTGGTCTGCTCGACCACCATCGGCACCAGGTTCAGGGCTTTGGTCTCAATGCTCATGGGTCTTCCTGTTCTGGCCCCGACCTGAGCCGGCGCCCGCTTCTGGGAAGCCCGCGCGGGGACGCGGGCCAGTGCGGAAGCCAGCCGTGCCTCAGGCCCGGATGGCTTCCTGGAACGACAGCGCCTGCTCGGTGTGCTGGGCGCGCTCGGCGATCCAGTCGATCACCTGCTCTTCCATCACGCGGCTCTGCAGTCCCCCCATCAATTGGGGATCGTTGCGGTACATCTCAATGACCTGCTCCGGCTCTTCGTAGGTCGAGGCGATCAGGCGCAGGGTCTCGCTCACGCGCTTGGGGTCCAGGCGCAGCTCGTTGCGGCGGGCGACCTCGCCGACCAGCAGGCCGACCAGCACGCGCTTGCGGGCGGCGTCCATGAAGCCCTGGTGGGCGTCGGCCGGCACCGGGCCCGGGTCGCGGCCGCTGCGGCGGATCTGCTCCACCTGCTGGGCCAGCATCGAGCGGGCCTCGCCCTCGACCAGGCGCGGCGGCAGTTCGACGTGCGCGAACGCGGCGATCAGCTGCTCGCCGACCTCGCGGCGCAGGCGGTTCATCAGCGCGCCCCTCAACTCGCGTTCCAGGTTGGAGCGAATGTCGGCGCGGAACTGTTCCAGCTCGCCGCTCTTGACGCCGAAGCTCTTGATGAAGGCCTTGTCCACCTCCGGCAGCACCGGCTCGGAGACCTCGACCGCCTTGACGTGCACCTGGACGGTCTTGCCGGCCAGCTGCGGCACGCGCCAATCGGCCGGGAAGTCGACCGACAGGGTCTTTTCCTCGCCCTTGGCCAGGCCTTCCAGGCCCTTCTCGATCTGGTCGAACATCACGCCCGAGCCGAGGATGCTGCTGCCCTTCTCGACGCCCTCGGCCGGCAGGCGCTCGTCGCCGGCCTGCGACCAGGTCTCCAGCGCGACCAGGTCGCCCGCCTGCGCGCCGCGCTCGACCGGCTGCCAGGTACGGCGCTGCAGGCGCAGGTTGTCGATCATCTGGTCGATGTCGGCCTCGGTGACCTCGGCCGTGTGGCGGATCACGTTCAGCTTGGCGACGTCGATGTCGCCGAAGTCGGGCACCAGCTCGACCGTGGCCACGAAGTCCAGCTCGCCCTCGCCGGCGCGATCGATGCGCGGCGCGCCGGCGATGCGCAGGTCGTGCTCGCGCACCACCGAGTCGAAGGTCTCGCGCAGCAGGCCGTCCAGCGCCTCGGCGCGCACCTGCTGGCCGAAGCGCTGCTCGATCACCTTGGCCGGCACCTTGCCCGGGCGGAAGCCCTTGATCCGCGCGGTGCGCGCGATTTCGCCGAGGCGTCCACCGACGTGGGACTGCAGACGATCTTCCGGCAGGGTGAAGGTCAGTCGGCGTTCCAGATTGCCGGTCGATTCGATCGAAGCTTGCATGTTGACTCCTGCCACCGACGCCCCCGGGGGTCGGCACGTAGTGAAGAAAACGGGTTGACGAACGCGGACGGAAGTCCGCCGAGCCTTGTAGTTTCGCCGATTATGGCGGCCGCTGCCAGCGGCGGACCAGGCCCGATGCCCCGTCGGGATGGTGCGAAAGGGGGGACTCGAACCCCCACGCCTTGCGGCACTGGAACCTAAATCCAGGGCGTCTACCAATTCCGCCACTTTCGCTGGGCCGCACGGCCGCGGCGGCGCCCATTGTTGCAGGGACACCCGCAAAGAAAAAGGCACCCGCGCGCGGATGCCTTTTTCGATTTGGTGGCCGTCAAGGCTCCCAACCGTGCAGCTAACCCTGCGAACTTATTAGGGTTTCCAGAATTCAAGTTTCGCAGCTACCGCCAAAGTTACCGTCAGCGGTGTCAGGCTGCCGCGATCTTAGCATCACGTTCGGCCACACGCGCCTGCATCCACTCGGCGACCTCGATCGATACCCAGACCGCTGCCGTCGCCGACAGGTGTACCGGCCTAGGGAACTTCCCCTCCTTGATCCAGGCGTACAGGGTGGATTTGCTCACTCCAACTGTGGCGAGCACTTCGGGCAGGCGCAGGAAGTGGAAGGGAACCGGGGCTTGCTGAAGATCGTTCATGGGGTTGCGTCCTCAAAACAGAAAGGCCAGCCAGCGGTCCGGTCGCTGAGAGCCTCGATGAGTTGGATGGATTGGGGTGAAAGGATCGCGGCGGTGCGCCGCAGGGGCCTAAGGGGGTACGGGGGTGATCCGCGAATGCGCGACGGGTCAAATGCCCTCGCGGAATTTTGCGGTGAACCATTTCAGCCCCGCTTGGCACCGCTTAACGAAAGCGCTGCTTAGGCGGCCAGGGGCACTACAGTCGTACCGGGGTGGCCCTCGGTCGCGCGTTGGCGCCGAATGGTGCCAGCCTTGCGGCGATGTCTGACCCAGTAGCCCTTGCCGTTCTGGGCGAACCCTTTGGCGAGCATTTGACGGATCGTGAGGCAGCGGCGGGGGTTGGCCGGATCGTCGAAACTGCCGACGCGGTGGCGGTCGAAGACCGAAACGGAATTGAAGAACTGGCCGCAGGTCGGGCACTGGCAGCGGTTGCCGGAAAGTTTCAGGTTGGCGTTGCTCATCGTGGGCGTCCTCGTGGTGGTGACAGACAGGCGCGCACGGCCACCCCTGCCGCGTGCGGCGACAAGGGGCAATGCGCTGGGGGAAAGGCGTTGGCACCGTTTTGCGAAAACGGGCCTTGCAGCACCGGGGCGGTGCGATGGTTGCGGGGCGGCCCTCAGACGGGCCTTGGCTGTAAATGGTGCCGGCTTAGCGGCGGCCTCCTAGCCTTGATGGCGGAGACCACACAGCAGGAGAGGAGATCAGGGAGCAAGACCGCCGAAGTCGAACCCAACGACAATCAAGGCGGACAGAGGAGCACCTAGGATCACCTCGGTGGAACGATGGATAACTCGTGGTGGTGAATCCCTGGTCTTAACCGCCAGGTGGTCTATGGACCTCCATGGCACTGAACAGTCCCACCTCGGTGATCCGTAGTGGCTCTTAGGAATAACCTAGGTCTTCCCCTCCCCCTATAGTCCCCCTCCCCTTCAGGCGGAAGCGGTAGGGCGGGCAGACGGCTGGTGCCCTCTCGACCAAGCGAGGGGCAGGCAGGGCAGGCATAGGTGCCTATTGCGGGGTAACAGCCAAGCAAACTTCGCCGAAAATTCGTTTGTTCCCCCGTACGTGACTACTATATCTAACGTCGGCGATCGTGCAGCTAACGTGCAAATTCTAAGTAGAACAAAGTCGACTGGGCTGCGGGCTTCTCTATCCCTACTACAACTACTAAAACCCCGGCTCACTCGTAGTCGTCTGCCAGCGCTCCAGCGAACAGGCCGGCCGCGTCCTTGGCCTCGGCAATGGCCTTGCGCACTTCCGGGCGGGTCAGGTCCAGCGCGCGCAGCTTGCCGTTGGCCGCTGCGACCGACTCTATGCGCCGGTAGTTCCCGGCATGGGTCTCGGCGTACTGCGCCAGTCCTTGCAGCTTGGGCAGCGCATCGGCCAGGTGCAGGCCGTGCGGGTCTACCAGGTCGACCACCACCTTGCCGTTCTGCTCGGCGAAGAACAGGAAGTCCGGGCGGACGATCTTGTATTGGTCAGCCTCGACGTAAGCGATGCCCAGCGACGACTGCCCTGGATGCTGCGGGTTGCGATACCAGAAAGCGAAGCCCTCGCGCTTGGTTTCGGTCTCGAAGACCGTGGTCTCCCAATCGTTCAACTGCGTCGGATAGTTCCCGCCTTCATCGCACAGCAAGTGGTGCTTCCAGGTCGGCAAGTCGGTTTCCTTATCGCCCTCGCGCACCTTGGTCATCTCAAACTTGCTTTCCGGCTTGACCAGGCCCACGTCCTGCGGCTCGGTGCTCATCTCGATGATCTGCCGGTAGGCTTCTTGGCGGTCGTGCTTCAGCGCCTTGATCCGCGGCGCGTATTCGGCCAGCCAAGCCTTCGCCAGCTTGCCGGCCTCGGCGTCGAAGTAGGCCTGCACTTCCGTCACCAGGCCCAGGCCGGCGACGGTCACGCGCGCCTCCATGATGGCTTCCAGGTATTCCTCGGGGTCTTCCTCCCGATCCGCCACCTTGTCGGCCAGGTACTCGACGTAGGTGCGCGAAATGTCCGGACTGAAGATGCGCGCCGCGCGCCGGTAGGCGTCATCGATCACCGCGATGTCGGCTTCCTCCCAGAACTCGTTGAAGGTCATCGCCTTGTTCTTCAGGCTGGCGACCACGGTTTTGCCGTCCACCACCAGCACTGAATCGCGCTTGGTCTCGATCTTCTCGGCGTTGTCTTCCTGGAACTTGTCCAGAGCCGCGTGCAGGGCCGCATGGGCTTTCCTGCCGGCACCTTCGAGGATGCCGTCATCGGCCAGTTCCTGCGCCAACGCGGTCAGGCGCTTGGCCGGTTTGGCGCTCTTTTGCGGCCGGGTCTGCGACGGCAGCGCCTCGAAGGCCTTCCACACAACCGCCGAAGCGGCCGGGTTGGGCTTCATCTCCACCGGGTTGACCAGGATGCGCCCGGTCGGCGGGGTGGTGTCGTCGCCACGGAGCAAGGCCTTGACCACATCATCCACGGTCTTGCGGTTGAACTTCGGCAGCAGGCACTCGACCGAATTCAGGCGGTCGTTGCCGGGAATCCGCCGCGCCAGCGGGGTGCGCACCATGCGGCCGAGCAATTGCGTGATATGGGTCTTGTCGCTGGCGGCGCGGAAGGAAACCATCACTTCGGCGCGCGGGCAGTCCCAGCCGGTACTGATGGCGTCCTTGGCGATCAGCACGCGCACCCAGGTCGATTCCTGCACCCGCTGCGGCTCGATGTAGGGCACTTGGTGGCCACCAAATCTCTGCGTTGTGTGCTCGCCGAACACATGCGCCACGCTATCGCGCGGCAATTCCGGGTAGCGCGCGAACAGCGTATCCAGCCAGCGCCCGACTTCGTTCGGGTCGGGGGTGTTGGGCACCTGGAACACCATCAGCGGCACCACTTCGCGCGATTCTTCCTGCTGCCGCGCGTACTCGGCCCAGACATCGGTCGCTTCCTTCAGCTTGTCGGCGGCGCGGCGCACCAGCACGGTATCGAAGTCGCCGGTTTCATCGGGAACATCAAGAATGATGTCGTCCTTGATGAGGCCGGATTCCTGCACTTTGACCGGATCAACCACCACATTCTGTAGCTTGACATGCTGGCCCGCGCTCGCAATCGCCTTGTCGAAGCGTTCCACCGTGGCCGAGATGCCCCACACCACCGGGATACCTTTTACCCCGGACGCGCCGTTGATGATCCGCTGCACGATGGTGCTCCTGGCCGTTTCGCTGGCGGCGCTCGGCGCGCCCATACCGCGATGCGCTTCGTCCAGCACCAAGTACAGGGTCAGGTCGGGGTCTTCGATGGTGTTCTGGATCGTGTCCCACAAGGTGTAGGCCTGCGCATCCGGCCGCTGCTCGAACAGGCCGCCTTTGTCGTCGAAGCCGCGCACCAACAGGCTGCTCTTGCTGAACTTCTGCGTGTTGAGGAAGTAAATTTTCCCGGCCTCGAACTTGGGCCGACTGAAGGGGTGCTCGACCACCACCATGTCGCTGTGGTTGATGCGGTCGCTGGCTTCCAGAAGGCGGAAGCGCGTCTGCTCGTTCAAGGAGGGATCATCGCTGAACCAGATCACCACCGCGCCGGGGTCGGCGTCGAAGTCGAATTCGTCGTCGCCGTGGAATAGCGCCTCAAACGCGGCAGCGGCCATGACGGTCTTGCCTGCGCCGGTCACGGCGGTCAGGGAAAAGGCGCTCTTGTCGCCCTCGTTGTGCCAGTAGCGACGGGCCTTCCTGAGATTGGCCAGGGCATCGCGCACGGCGTCGCGCTGGTAGTCCTTGAGGGTGAACTTCATACCATCATTCCCCGTTGGTAAAGCTGAAATTGGTCAGGTATGACTCGTACAGGCGTACCGGCTCGACGCCTTTGGGCAGGCGCTTGGCGACGGATTGGAAGCGGCGGTCGTCGTCGGTGACGATGAAGGCCAAGCGCGCGTCATGGGCCTTGGCCAAGGCCTTGATGAAGGGGGTAGCCTTGTCCACTTCGGCCAGCAGACCATAAGCATCGGCCACGGCCCAGCCTTCGACGGGCAGCTTGTCGATGCGCTTGCCGCGCGCGCCTGCTCGCAGCCACAGCAGCGGGGCGATGCGTGCGTAGGCCAGGTTGTGGCCGACCGACTTCTCGACTTCGTAAGTCAGGGTGAAGAACTCGGCGTTTTCCTCGAAGCCATCGGTCATCGGGAATTCATCGGTGAACTTGTAGTCGCCCTTGATCGGTTCGCCGTCCGGGGTCTTGCCGGTGATGGCGGCCTGCACGCGCGGCTTGGTGATATAATCGCAGATTCCCCACTTCTCCCAATCGGGATCACCCGGCCGCAGGCCTTGCTCGCGCAGAGCCTTCTGCTCGTTGGCCGCGACTTCGTTATTGGTGACAGAGATGCACTGGCGGCGGCCGCCATCCTGCCTATTGAGCCGCATCACTGCATGCGCTGTCGTTCCTGAGCCACTGAAAAAATCCAACACAACGGCTTCTGGCTTGTGCGCAACGACGAACCGCAAAGCATCTTCGACTGCATACAATGATTTCGGGAACGGAAACCGACGTCCAGGGATTAGTGCTGAAATCATGTTCGTTCCGCCAGTTTCAGCATTGTGAGACTTCATGTTCCAAACTCGCTTGGGCGATGTCCCTGCATTTGCGCCAGCCGAAACATGCCCAATTACTGAACCGTCGTTCGCCCTACCAGTAACAGTTATATCTCCAGACTTGATCTTGGAGATCACACCCGTTTGTAAGTACTGGACAGAGCCGGTTCTCTTTGCTGGCTTCCAGTTATTCACTCGAACGTAACCAGCCTCCCAGTTCCTTCTCAAGACATCTGGCGTCAACCCCCATAGCATCTCAGTTCCATCTGGCTTCAGCGGCCACAGCGCGACTGTGCCATCGGGAGCCTGCACGGAATTGCGGTCAACATCGGGGGTGATTGCATTACCAATGGAATGGATATGTCCATCGGCAACATTCACGAATATCGGATAGAACTGGTTAGGCCGTGCTGCACGAACGCTGGTAGGTTCGCGTCGTCGTAACAATAACCACTCAATAGGAGCGAACTCCTTTGTCGCCTCCCGCGTATCGTCATCGCCACCACTTGGGAGCATGTTGCTACTCCACCACTTGACAGTAGCTGCACCGAAGAAAACAAAGTAAATGTGCTCTTCAACGCGCGAGAAGCGCCCCGGTCGAACCGCACCTTTTGCGCTAATGACACTGGTGACCATAGAGACATCCCCCTCGGGGAACACTTGCTCCAATAGCAAGCCAAGACGCAGGTATTCCTTTTCGTCAATGGAGACAATAAGCACCGAGTCATCAGGATTAAGAAGTTCGCGGGCGACGAGAAGACGGCGCTCCATCATCGCCAGCCATTTGCTGTGCCGATACAGATCGTCGCCTTCGACGTAATCGTTGTTGTATTTCCAATCCTTCGCCCCCGTGTTGTACGGCGGGTCGATGTAGATGGCATCCACCTTGCCCCGGTGCGTGTAGGTCAGCGCCTTCAGCACGTGGTAATTCTCGCCATTGATGACCGTATGGAACGGCTTGTCGCCGCCGCGCGTCACCTTGCCAGTGCTCACCAGGCCCGGATGGATCAAGTCGCGGAACTCGGCGACTACCACCAGGTCATCCAGCGAGGCCGACTGTGATTGCGGCTCCTCCACACCTAGCAATTCCAGGTCGGCGGTCTTCGTCGCCTTATGGATGGCCTTTACCTGCCAGAGTCGCTGGTCGCCCTTCTTGGTCTCGCCGCGCGGCGGTAACACCCGCACCTTGTCGCCCTTGCGGATCGGCCGCATCGGCAGTTCCACCGCCTCCGGGCTGTGCCGCTCGAAGTTCAGTCCGAAGGGCAAGCGCGACGACAGCACCTTGAATTCCCTGTCCAGGTCAGCCCCCAACTGGGGGTCTTTCTTCTTCGCCTGGGCGATCAAGTCGGTCAGTCGGGACACATCGGCTCCTGTGGTACTGCGGGCGGCCATCGAAGGCCGTATGAAGGCCGCGCGAGATTCCCCAAGTGCGGCACGTCGATTTACCATTCTAGCCGCCAAGCGCCATGAAAAAAGACAGATCAGGGTAGACAATGGCGAAGAAAAATCGGCACCGACCGTGCAGCCTGACAGTGGGGACGCACCACGCGGCGCTGCGGTCGATGCCTGGCCCGCGCGCTGCCCGCACGGCAGCGCTTCGGGATGCGAAGAAGGCCGCACAAGGCGGCCTTCGGTGTACCTGGAATATCCTGGCGCGCCTACGCGACGCGCTGCTTGAACGGCACGATGTTGCTACCAGTTCGCAGGCCGTCCAGGTAGTCGGCCCACGCCTGCATCATCTTGCGACGCTCGGCCAGATGGGCGGTACGGTTGTAGGCACGGCCGTTCGGGTCGCGTACCGCGTGGGCCAACTGGTGCTCGATGAAGTCAGGGCGGAATCCCAGCACTTCGTCCAGGATGGTGCGTGCCATCGCGCGGAAACCGTGAGCGGTCATGGTGTCCTTGTCGTAGCCCAGGCGGCGCAGCGCGGCGTTTAGGGTGTTCTCGCTCATCGGCCGGTCGCGCCCCTTCACGCCGGGGAAGACGTACTCGCGGCGGCCGGTCAGGGGCTTCAGTTCGCGCAGGATGTCCACCGCCTGCACCGCCAGCGGTACCAAGTGGGGCTGCTCGGTCTTGCTGGCGGTGTAGCGCCACTCCGCCGCGTCCAGGTCGATGTCGGCCCAGCGCGCGCCCCGCAGTTCGCCAGGGCGCACGAACAGCATCGGGGCCAGTTTCAGTGCCGCCAGCGTGACCGGGGAGCCGTCGTAGCCCCAAATGGACCGTAGCAGCCCCGCGACTTTGGCCGGCTCGGTGATGCTGGCGAAGTGTTGGGTCTTCGGCGATTGCAGGGCGCCCTTCAGGTCGGTCGCCGGGTTGCGCTCGGCCTTGCCGGTGATGATGGCGTAGCGGAACACGCGGTCGGCCAGTGCCCGCGCGCGGTGTGCGGTCTCAACCACCCCGCGTGCCTCGATCTTGCGCAGGGCACCCAGGAGCGCGGGGGTGCTGATTTCGGCGACGGGCAGGACCGCGATGGGAGCCAAGTCTTGCTCGGCCAGGCGGCGCTCGCGGGCGAGGGTGCCTGCTGAGAGATTGGCTTCCTTGGTCGCCAGGTACTCGGCCGCCAGGGCGGCGAAGGTACTGGCGGCACGCTCAGCCCCGGCGGCCTTGACTGCCTTGCGCTGTTCGCCGGGGTCGATGCCTGCGGCCAGCAGCTTGCGGGCTTCTGCCTGGCGCTGGCGGGCGTCAGCCAGGGAAACTTCCGGGTAGGTGCCAAAAGACAGGGTATTGCGCTTGCTGGTCACGGGGCGGCGATAGTCGTAGCGCCACCACTTGGCGCCATCGGGTCTCACCAGCAGGTAGAGGCCCTTCCCGTCGTTCAGCTTGAAGGGCTTGTCGGTCGGCTTGGTCTTGCGGATTGCGGTCTCGGTCAGCTTGCTCATGGCGGTAAAGGGATAGGCGGTAACTGGGTCACTGGGTACGCCTGTTACCGCAAAACCTACCGCCAGCTACCGCCGGCTTGTCAAGGACCGCCTCGGACTGCGGCGGACGCCAGACAACAAAAAACCCCAGAATTTCCGGGGTTTTCTGCACTGTACCGGACGATGCCGGTCTCGGGATTGGTGGGCCGTCAAGGATTCGAACCTTGGACCTATTGATTAAGAGTCAACTGCTCTACCAACTGAGCTAACGGCCCTGAAACTGAGTCGCCCATTATAGGACGCTTTCCCTCGATTGCAACACCTTCGGCGAAACATCGAGGAAGCATTCAGTGGGGTGGCTGAGGGGACTCGAACCCCCGACAACTGGAATCACAATCCAGTACTCTAACCAACTGAGCTACAGCCACCACTGAAAACCTGCCCTGCCCGACCGCCGATGGCGCGCCCGACAGGAATCGAACCTGTAACCGCCGGCTTAGAAGGCCGGTGCTCTATCCAGTTGAGCTACGGGCGCCCGGACCGGACTCGCATTCCGCAACCTGGAACCGGAATGGTCGGGGTAGAGGGATTCGAACCCCCGACATCCTGCTCCCAAAGCAGGCGCGCTACCAGACTGCGCTATACCCCGGCGGAACGGACCCTCTCTTGCCCGAAGGCTCGAAAGGTCGGCTATTTTGATGAATCGCGCCGACCCGTGTCAATCGCGGATCGCGATTCGGTCGCTTCGGCTATGCTTCGGGGCAGGAATCGGCACTCCGCCGGCCAGCACCTAACAGGGAGAACAGACATGATGCGCAGCGGCAATCCCGCACTCCAGGAATCGACCTTCCTCGACATCGGCAGCGGCGCGGTCGTCACCCGCGACGGCGCGGCGATGACCCTGGGCGGCACCGTCAACAAGACCGCCGCCCTGCTCTTCCTCGCGCTGCTGACCGCCGCCTTCGCCTGGTACCAGACCGTCGGGCCGGACGGCATGCCCCTGCCCTCGGCGCGGCTGTACATGCTGGGCGGCGCGATCGGCGGGCTCGTGTTCGCGCTGGTCACCATCTTCAAGAAGGAATGGGCGCCGGTGACCGCGCCGCTGTACGCGCTGCTGGAAGGCTTCTTCCTCGGCTCGATCTCGGCGGTGTACGAGGCCCGCTTCAACGGCATCGTGTTCCAGGCGGTGCTGCTCACCTTCGGCACGCTGTTCGCGCTGCTGATGGCCTACCGCAGCGGCCTGGTCAAGGCGACCGAGAACTTCAAGCTGGGCGTGGTCGCCGCCACCGGCGGCATCGCGCTGGTCTACCTGGCGACGATCGTGCTGGGCTTCTTCAACGTCGGCATCCCCTACATCCACGAGTCCGGCTGGATCGGCATCGGCTTCAGCCTGTTCGTGGTGGTGATCGCCGCGCTGAACCTGGTGCTGGACTTCGACTTCATCGAGAGCGGCGTCGCGCAGGGCGCGCCGAAGCACATGGAGTGGTACGGCGCGTTCGGCCTGATGGTGACGCTGGTGTGGCTGTACATCGAGTTCCTGCGCCTGCTGTCCAAGATCCAGCAGCGCTGATCCGGGCCAGGCGGAAGCCGACGAAGGGGCGCCCCGCGGGGCGCCCCTTTTTCATGCCCGCGCCCCGGCCAGGCCGGCCTGCTGGGCGGCATAGTGCGTCCCCAGGTACTCGACCAGCGCGCGCACCTTGGGCGCCAGCGCGCGGGCATGGGGATACAGCGCGAAATAGCGGCGATGGCCGGCGTGCCACGCCGGCAGTACCCGGACCAGGCGCCCGGCGCGCAGGTCCTCCTGCACGGTCAGCGCGGTGAACAGGGAGATGCCGATGCCGGCGAGGACGGCCGCATGCAGGGCCGGGGTCGCGTCCACCCGCAGCCGCTGGCCGGTCTCGACCACCGCCTCGGCCGCGCGGGGGCCCTGCAGGCGCCAGGGCGCGCGTGCCGCGGTCGGGCTGAACTCCAGCAGGACGTGCCGCGACAGTTCGGCCACCTGCCGCGGCAAGCCATGGCGGGCCAGGTACGCCGGGGCCGCCACCAGGATCCGTTCGCAACAGGCCAGTTCGCGCGCGACCAACTGGCTGTCCGGCAGCGCCGGCGCGATGCGCAGGGCCATGTCGAAACCGCCCCCGACCACGTCGACCAGCTGGTCGTCGGCGGACAGGTCCAGCGCCACCCGCGGGTAGCGGGCCAGGAAACCCGGCAGCCACTGCGGCAGCTCCTGGCTGGCGACCACCTGCGGCACGCTGATGCGCAGCCGGCCGCCGGGTTCGGCCTGGCCTGCCCGGGCCCGGTTGTCGGCCGCCTCCAGCCGGTCCAGCAGTTCCACGCTCTCGCGGTAGTAGGCGCGGCCGGCCTCGGTCGGGGACAGCCGGCGGCTGTTGCGGTCCAGCAGCCGCACCTGCAGGTGCTCCTCCAGTTGCCTCAGCTGCCGGGACATCGCCGAATGGGTGGTGCCCAGGCGCTCGGCGGCGGCGGTGAAGCTGCCCGTCTCGACGATGCTGCGCAATGCGCGCAATGCGGCGAAGTGGTCCATTGGCCGGCGATCCCCGATGGCGCCCGCCAGGCGCGGGCGCGGCGAGCTTATCAAGCGCCGTCGCCGGCCTTGCGCACCGGCAGGGCGAGGATGGCATCGGTCGTCATCACGTCGCCGAACGCGTCCTCGATCTGCGCCAGCGACGCCTCGTGCAACGCGCGATGGCCGATGCGCCGGCCGCCGGCCAGTTCGAGGTCCCGGCTGGCGGTGGCGTCGGACGACACGATCACCCGGTAGCCGCGCGGCGCGGCCGCGGCATCGCGCGCCGCGCCCACCACGCAGGCGTGCGTCTGCAGGCCGGCGAAAAGGAGGGTGTCGATGCCGGCGTCCTCGAGCGCCTTGTCCAGCGCGGCGGCCGATGCGCCGGCGAACACGCTGACATCGCCCTTGCGCACCACGGTCTCGCCGGCACGCGGCTGCATGTCGCGATGGAAGGCGGCGCTGGCGCTGCCCTGCGCGAACAGCGGCGCGCCGGCCGGCAGCACGTGCTGCACATGGATCACGCGGATGCCGTTGGCGTCGGCGAAATCGAGCAGGCGGCGGGCCTGGTGCAGCGCGGCGGGGCCGTCGGGGACGACCATGCGGCCGCCGGCGAAGCCGGGCGCGGCGCCGGCGTCGAAATACTCGTTCTGGAAGTCGATCACCAGCAGGGCGGTCTTCGCGGGGTCGAGCGAGGCGACCGCCGGCGCGCCGGCCATGTGGCGGATGGTGGGATGGGACGGTTCGGCGGAGGCGACGGCGGCCATGCCGATCAGGCTGGCCAGGCCGAGTGCGGCGACGTTCATGGGCAAGCTCCTGTGCGATGGAAGAAGGCGCACAGGATGCGGAGCGCGGAACGCGCGAACCAGCCGCCGGCCGGCACAGGGCCTGTGCGGGAATCGCACGGATCCGGCGCCGCCGGCCATACGCAAACGGGGCGCCCTGGGGCGCCCCGTCCGGTACGGCGGGTACTGCCGCGTGCGCTTACAGGCGGCTGGCGATCGCCTTGGCGAAGCCCATGGTGTTGCCGGTGCCGCCCAGGTCCGGGGTCAGCGAGTCCTTGGCCTCCAGCGTGGCGACGATGGCGTTGCGCAGGCGCTCGGCGTTCTGCGGCTGGCCGAGGTGGTCGAGCATCTGGGCGGCGCCCAGCAGCAGCGCGCACGGATTGGCCTTGCCCTGGCCGGCGATGTCCGGGGCCGAGCCGTGCACCGCCTCGAAGATCGCCGCGTCGGTGCCGATGTTCGCACCCGGCGCCAGGCCCAGGCCGCCCACCAGGCCGGCGCACAGGTCGGAGATGATGTCGCCGAACAGGTTGGTGGTGACGATGATGTCGAACTGTTCGGGGCGCATCACCAGCTGCATGCAGGCGTTGTCGACGATCATTTCCTGGAACTCGATGTCCGGGTACTGCGCGGCGACTTCGCGCGCGACCTTCAGGAACAGGCCCGAGGTCGACTTGATGATGTTGGCCTTGTGCACCGCGGTGACCTTCTTGCGGCCGGTGTTCTTGGCCAGTTCGAAGGCGTAGCGCACGATGCGCTCGGAACCCTTGCGGGTGATGCGGGTACCGGAGAACGCGGTCTCGCCGTCCTCGGACACGGTCTGGCCTTCGCTCAGGTAGGCGCCTTCGGTGTTCTCGCGCACGGTGATCAGGTCCACGCCGTCGGCGAAGCGCGACTTGGTGTTCGGGAACGACTTGGCCGGACGCACGTTGGCGTACAGGTCGAACTTGCGGCGCAGCGCGACGTTGATCGAGCTGAAGCCCTCGCCCACCGGGGTGGTCAGCGGGCTCTTCAGCGCGACCTTGTTCTTGGCGATCGAGGCCAGGGTGGCCTCCGGCAGCAGGTCGCCGTGCTTCTCCAGCGCGACCAGGCCGGCATCGGCGAATTCGTACTCCAGCCCTGCCTTCAGCGCGTCGAGCACGAACAGGGTGGCATCCATGATCTCCGGGCCGATGCCATCGCCGCGGATGACCGTGATTGTCTGCGTCATAGGTGTTGGATTCCGATCAGAGGGGGTCGCGCCGGCCGGTACCACGGATCGCCGACGCAAGGAGGTTTCACGGGTAATTATGCCCGAAGCGGCTCCGGCGCCCCAAACCGACCTTGGTCTGATGGACCCGGGAAGAACGCGGCCAAGCCATCGGCGCCGTCCCCGCGCGGCGGAGACGGCGCGTCGATTTCTCCGGGCCGGGTCCGCGCGAAGGCCTCAGCCGTGGTCGTGTCCGGCCGGCGCGGCCGCCTGGCCGCTTTCGAGCTGGTCGAGGAAATCCACCGCGCGGCGCAGGTGCGGGATCACGATGGAACCGCCGACCACCAGGCCGACCGAGAAGGTCTCGAAGAATTCCTCGCGCGTGACCCCGGCCTCCTTGCACTGGGCGACGTGGTAGCTGATGCAGTCGTCGCAGCGCAGCACCATCGAGGCGACCAGGCCGAGCAGTTCCTTGGTCTTCACGTCGAGCGCGCCGGCCTGGTAGGTCTGGGTGTCGAGCGCGAAGAAGCGACGCACCACCTGGTTCGGCTCGGCCAGGATGCGCTGGTTCATGCGCTGGCGGAACTCGGTGAACTCGCGGACGCGGTCCTGCTCCTTGCCGTCCGCGCTCATGCGCCGGCCTCCGGGGCCTGGCCGGCCAGCAGCGGTTCGAGCTTGCCGGCGCGGTGCAGCGCCATCATGTCGTCGTAGCCGCCGACGTGGACGTCGCCGACGAAGATCTGCGGCACGCTGGTGCGCCGGGCGCGCGCGATCATCTTCTCGCGCTCGGCCGGGTCCAGGTCGATGCGGACCTCGGTCCAGCTCTGGCCCTTGCTCTTGAGGAAGTTCTTGGCCGCCACGCAATAGGGGCAGACGGCGGTGGAATAGAGGGTGATCTGCGGGCCGGCGCCCGCGGCGGTCTCTTGGCTCACGGGAAACTCCGTGTGGATTTGGTGGTCCATATGGTAGTCCCCGGCTGGAATTTCGAGGCCGCCGCCGCAACACTGTGGATCGGCCCGGGTTCATCCGGGCCCGTCCCGCGCCCTTCCCGCCGCCCAAGACCGGAGCTTCGTGTGCGTCTTCTGCCGATCGCCGCCGCCGTCACCCTGGCCATCGCGGCCGGCGTTGCGCCCGCGCAGGACAACCGGCTGCCCGACATCGGCTCGTCGGCCGGCGAGCTGCTCACGCCGGCGCGGCAGGCCGAGTACGGCAAGATGATGCTGGCCGAGCTGCGCAACTACGGTTACGTGCTGGACGATCCGCTGATCGGCGACTGGCTGCAGTCGATGGGGACCCGGCTGGGCGCCAACAGCGACCAACCGCAGCAGAAGTTCACCTTCTTCATGCTGCGCGAGCGCCAGATCAACGCCTTCGCCACGCTGGGCGGCTACATCGCGGTCAATGCCGGGCTGGTGCTCACCGCCGAGCGCGAGGACGAGGTCGCCGCGGTGCTGTCGCACGAGATCGCCCACGTCACCCAGCAGCACGTGCTGCGCGGGGTGGAGCGCGCCCAGCGCGACCAGATCCCGATCCTGCTCGGCATGCTGGCGGCGGTGATCGCCGCGCAGCAGGCCGGGGGCAGCTCCAGCGGCGATGCGACGATGGCCAGCATCAGCAGCGCGATGGGGCTGATGGCGCAGCGCCAGATCAACTACACCCGCTCCAACGAGGCCGAGGCCGACCGCCTCGGCATTCGCACGCTGGCCCGCAGCGGCTACGACGTGGATGCCATGGCCGGGTTCTTCGAACGGATGTCGCTGGCGATGCGCGGCAACCAGGGCGGCTACAGCGCGCCCGACTACCTGCAGACCCACCCGGTCACCCTCACCCGCATCGGCGAGGCCAAGGCCCGCGCCGAGCAGATGAAGAAGAACACGGTGCTGCTGACCACCGCCACGCCGGGCGGCACGCGCCAGGAGCGCGTCGACCCGGCCGACCCGTCGCTGGCCGAGCCGCTCGGGGCGGTGGGCAACCCGCTGCTGCCCTCCACGTTCCGGGTGCCGCTCGACCTCCAGGACCGCGGCGCCAGCGGCCAGTTCGACTGGGCCAAGGAGCGCCTGCGCGTGCTCAGCGCCAACACTCCCTCGGCGGCGATCCGCGAGTACGAGGACATCCGCCGCAGCGCGAGCCGGGGGCTGACCGATGCGCAGCGCTACGGTCTGGCGCTGGCGCGGCTGCGCAACGGCGGCAGGCCGGCCGAGGCGGTGCACGACTTCGGGGCGCTGCTGGAGGCCCACCCCGACAACCTGTGGCTGGCACTGGGCCTGTCCGAGGCGCAGTCGCGGGCCGGCCAGCACGAGCAGGCCAATGCCCGCTTCGACGAGTTGCTCAAGCGCCTGCCGAACAACCGCGCCGTGGCCCTGACCTACGCCGGCATGCTCAACGAGCAGGCCACCCGCGAATCCGGCCAGCGGGCCCGGCAGGTCCTGGAGCCGCTGTTGCGGCAGTCCGGCGAGGACCCGACCTTCCAGCAGGCCTACGCCCGCGCCTGCGAGCTGGCCGGCGACACCGCCCGGGCCAGCGAGGCCTACGCCGAGGCGGCGTTCCTGAACGGGCGCCCCGAACAGGCCCTGTTGCAGTTGCAGGCACTGAAGAAGCGCGACGACCTGGACTACGTGACCCGCTCCCGGGTGGATGCCCGGATCGCGGCGATCACCCCGACCGTGCTGGAAATGCGCCGCCAGGGCATCCGCGACCCGGACCTGTCCCAACGCTGACGGGCCGTCCCGCCACCGCCCCGGAGTGTCACGTTTCCGTCATAAAACCGTAGTCTACTGACACGCATCCGAAAGACTGACGGTGTCCTGCGTGCAGAAACGCATCCTGATCGTCGATGACGAACCCTCGATCCGCGACATGGTGGCCTTCGCTCTGCGCAAGGGCGAGTTCGAGCCGGTGCATGCCGGCGACGCACGCGAAGCGCAGACGGCGATCGCCGACCGGGTGCCGGACCTGATCCTGCTGGACTGGATGCTGCCCGGCACCAGCGGCCTGGAGCTGGCCCGGCGCTGGCGCAAGGAACAGCTGACCCGCGAGGTGCCGATCATCATGCTGACCGCGCGCGGCGAGGAGAACGACCGCGTCGGCGGGCTGGAAGCCGGCGTCGACGACTACGTGGTCAAGCCGTTCTCGGCGCGCGAGCTGCTGGCGCGCATCCGCGCCGTCATGCGCCGCACCCGCGAGGACGACGAGGACGGCAGCGTGACCGTCGGCCAGTTGCGCATCGACGGTGCCGCGCACCGGGTGTTCGCCGGCGACACGCCGGTGCCGATCGGCCCGACCGAATACCGCCTGCTGCACTTCTTCATGACCCACCCCGAGCGCGTCTACACGCGCACCCAGTTGCTGGACCACGTGTGGGGCGGCAGCGTGTACGTCGAGGAACGCACGATCGACGTGCACATCCGGCGCCTGCGCAAGACGCTGGAGCCGTTCGGGCTCGACAACATGGTGCAGACCGTGCGCGGCTCCGGCTACCGCTTCTCCGCGGCCACCTGATGCCCGCGGGGCGGCGACGCACCGCCCTTCCGTCCGCCCTGCGCCGTTGTAGAGCGTGTTATGTACTTTGACCGGCTCCGCACCGCTGACAGCCAACGCACCTCATCTCAAAGTACGTAACCCGTTCTAGATGCCCGAACACATCCGCTCCGCCTGGTTCAAGACCCTCGGCACCCTGGCCTTGCTGCTCCTGTCCGCCCTGCTGGTGGGCTGGGCGATCGATCACGTGTGGATGGCGCTGGCCCTGGCCGCGCTGGCGGCGCTGGTGTGGCACTACTGGCGACTGCGACGGGTGCTGCGGCGCCTGACCGCGCGCCAGCGCTGGGAACCGCCGCACGCCACGGGCGCCTGGAACGAACTGGACCGGCTGCTGTACCGCAGCCAGGCCGAGATGCGCGCGCGCAAGCGCCGGTTGGTCGAGATGCTGCGCACCTACCGCGCCGCGGCCGCGGCCCTGCCGGACGCGGTGGTGGTGGTGGACCGCAACAGCCAGCGCGTGCAATGGTTCAACGAGGCCGCCCGCGGCCTGCTCGGCCTGCGCCATCCGGGCGACCTCGGCGTGCCGGTGGTGCAGCGCCTGCAGCCGCTGCCGCTCGCGCACTGGCTGGCGGCCGGGCGCAACGCCGAGCCGATGCTCGACGCGCCCTCGCCGATCGATCCCAACCTGCGCCTGAGCCTGCGCCTGATCCCCTATTCGGACGACTACTGGCTGCTGATCGCGCGCGACGTCAGCAAGCTGCTGCGCCTGGAGCAGGTGCGCCGCGATTTCGTCGCCAACGTCTCGCACGAGCTGCGCACGCCGCTGACCGTGGTGCACGGCTACCTGGACATGCTCGACCCGGACGATTTCCCGGATTCGGGCCCGATGCTGGCGGAGATGCGCAAGCAGAGCCAGCGCATGGCGCAGTTGGTGGAGGACCTGCTCACGCTGTCGCGGCTGGAATCGCAGGAGGAACTCGGCGAGGAGCACGTGGCGATGGCGCCGATGCTGGCCACGCTCAAGCGCGAGGCCGAGGCGCACAGCCAGGGCAAGCACGCCATCGAGGTCGTCGACGAGGCGCAATGCGACCTGCTCGGCTCCAACAAGGAGTTGCACAGCGCGTTCTCCAACCTGGTCACCAACGCGATCCGCTACACGCCGGCCGGCGGCCGGGTGGCGGTGCGCTTCGCGCGCGAGGGCGACGGCGTGGTGCTGGCGGTGCGCGACACCGGCTACGGCATCCCCGCGCACCACATCCCGCGCCTGACCGAGCGCTTCTACCGCGTCTCCAGCAGCCGCTCGCGCGAGAGCGGCGGCACCGGCCTGGGGCTGTCGATCGTCAAGCACATCCTCGGCCTGCACCAGGCGCGCCTGGACATCGAGAGCGAGGTCGGGCGCGGCAGCACGTTCTCCTGCCACTTCGGCGCGGCGCGCGTGGTTCCGCGCGATCCGAGCGCGCCGTTGTCACGCATGGCGTGATATGTAGCCGCAAGCATGGCGGGATCGTCTCGCCGCCCTTCCACCAATCCGAAACCGCACGATGGCCAGCGCCAAGAAGTCCACGAAGACCGCGCCCTCCACCGACATCGCCGTCGATCCGCTGCGCGATCCGGCGCTGTACCTCAACCGCGAGCTGTCGCAGCTCGACTTCAACTTCCGCGTGCTGGCGCAGGCGATGGACCCGGAGGTGCCGCTGCTGGAGCGGCTGCGGTTCCTGTGCATCTCCTGCACCAACCTGGACGAGTTCTTCGAGATCCGCGCCGCCACCGTGCGCCACGCGCAGGAATTCGGCCTGCCCCCGGCGCCGGACGGGCTGAGCCCGGCCGCGATCCTGGCGGCGGTGCACGACCGCGCCGCCGAGCTGGTCGAGCGGCAATACCACTGCTGGAACCAGGTGCTGCGCCCGGCGCTGGCCGAGGCCGGCATCGGCGTGCTCGGGCGCAACTCGTGGAACGCGCGGCAGAAGCGCTGGCTGCGCGCGTACTTCCGCAACGAGATCATGCCGGTGCTGTCGCCGCTCGGGCTGGATCCGGCGCACCCGTTCCCGAAGATCCTCAACAAGACCCTCAACATCGTGGTGGTGCTGGAAGGCATCGACGCGTTCGGCCGCGCCGGGCACCTGGCGATCGTGCGCGCGCCGCGCTCGCTGCCGCGCATCATCCAGCTGCCTGCGGCGCTGGCCGGCGACGGCGAGCAGAACTTCGTGTTCCTGTCCTCGGTGCTGTCGGCGTTCGTCGAGGAGCTGTTCCCGGGCATGGACGTGAAGGGCTCCTACCAGTTCCGCGTCACCCGCAACTCCGAGCTGGTGGTGGACGAGGAGGAAGTGGAGAACCTGGCGCTGGCGCTGCGCGACGAACTGGTCGACCGCGGCTACCGGCCGGCGGTGCGGCTGGAGATCGCCGACGACTGCCCCAAGCCGATCGTGCGCACGCTGCTGCAGAACTTCGGGCTGCCGGACAATGCCGTCTACCGGATCGGCGGTCCGGTCAACCTGAGCCGGGTCAACCAGGTCTACGACCTGGTCCAGCGCCCGGAACTGAAGTACCCGCCGTTCAACCCGCGCACGCTGCGCGACAGCGAGGGCATCTTCGAGATCGTCGCCAAGTCCGACGTGCTGCTGCACCATCCCTACGATGCGTTCACCGCGGTGACCGACCTGATCCGACAGGCCGCGGTCGACCCGAACGTGCTGGCGATCAAGCAGACCCTGTACCGCACCGGCAAGGATTCGGCGATCGTCGACGCGCTGGTGCTGGCCGCGCGCAACGGCAAGGACGTCACCGTGGTGGTGGAACTGCGCGCGCGCTTCGACGAGGAGGCCAACCTGGGCCTGGCCGACAAGCTGCAGGAGGCCGGCGTGCAGGTGGTCTACGGCGTGGTCGGCTACAAGACCCACGCCAAGATGCTGCTGATCGTGCGCCGCGAGGGCCGCAAGCTGCGCCGCTACGTGCACCTGGGCACCGGCAACTACCACAGCGGCACCGCGCGCGCCTACACCGACCTGAGCCTGATCACCGCCGACGCCGACATCGGCAACGACGTGCACCTGCTGTTCCAGCAATTGTCCGGGCTGGCGCCGCGGATCCGGCTCAAGCGCCTGCTGCAATCGCCGTTCACCCTGCATCCGGGCGTGCTGCAGCGGATCGAGCGCGAGACGAGGCTGGCGCGCGCGGGCCGGCCCGGCCGCATCATCGCCAAGATGAACGCCCTCAACGAGCCGCAGGTGGTGCGCGCGCTCTACGAGGCCTCGCAGGCCGGCGTGCAGATCGACCTGATCGTGCGCGGCGCCTGCACGCTGCGCCCGGGCGTGCCCGGCGTGTCCGAGAACATCCGGGTGCGCTCGATCGTCGGCCGCTTCCTCGAGCACAGCCGGGTGTACTGGTTCGGCAACGATGGCGACCCGGAGCTGTTCTGCGCCAGCGCCGACTGGCTGGAGCGCAACCTGCTGCGGCGCGTGGAGACCTGCTTCCCGATCCTCGACCCGGACCTGGCCAAGCGGGTCTACCGCGAAGCGCTGCAGAACTACCTGGACGACAACCTCAATGCCTGGGAGCTGGACACCAGCGGCGTCTACCACAAGCGCATGCCGGCCCCGGGCGAGCAGCCGCATTCGGCCCAGCTGGCGTTGCTCGCGCGGCTGTGAGGCGGCACCGAGGGCCCGGCGGGCCCTCGGTGCCCGGACGATCGACCCTTCGGCCCCGGATGACACGCTCTAACGACCAGCGCGACCCTTCGGCTACCATTCCCGCCATGCCGAACACCTCCCCTACTTCCCCGCCGTTGCAGGATGGCGATCTGCTGGCGGCGATCGACCTGGGTTCCAACAGTTTCCACATGGTGATCGCGCGCTACCTGCTCGGGCAGTTGCGGGTGGTGGACCGGTTGCGCGAGACGGTGCGGCTCGCCGAGGGCCTGGACGGCAAGGGCGGGTTGTCCAACGAGGCGCGCCAGCGCGCGCTCGAGTGCCTGGCGCGGTTCGGCCAGCGCCTGCGCGGCGTGCCGCCGACCCACGTGCGCGCGCTCGCCACCAACACCGTGCGCCAGCTGCGCTCGCCGCAGACCTTCCTGATGCCGGCCGAGACCGCGCTGGGGCATGCCATCGAGGTGGTCAGCGGCCGCGAGGAGGCGCGCCTGATCTATCTCGGCGTGGCGCACGCGCAGCCGCCCAAGCCGGACCAGCGCAGGCTGGTGATCGACATCGGCGGCGGTTCCACCGAGTTCATCATCGGCCGCGGCTTCCAGACCCTGGAACGCGAGAGCCTGCAGGCCGGCTGCATCGCCAGCACGCGGCGCTTCTTTCCCGGCGGCAAGCTCTCGCGCAAGAAGTGGAAGGACGCGCTGACCGAGATCGGCGCCGAGTTCCAGCAGTTCGCCAGCCTGTACCGCACGATCGGGTGGCACGAGGCGGTGGGTTCGTCCGGCACCCACAAGGCGATCGGCGAGATCTGCGCCGCGATGAAGCTGACCAAGGGCGCGATCACCGCGGCGGCCCTGCCGGTGGTGCGCGACGAGCTGCTCAAGGCCAAGCGCATCGAGGACATCCAGCTGCCCGGGCTGTCGTCCGAGCGCCGGCCGATCATCGCCGGCGGCATCCTCGTCCTGGAGGCGGCCTTCCAGGCGCTGGGGCTGGAACGGCTGATGGTCAGCAAGGCCGCCATGCGCGAGGGCATCCTCTACGACATGCTCGGCCGCGGCAGCGCCGACGACTCGCGCGACGGCTCGGTCGCCGCGCTCGTGCAGCGCTACGGCATCGACGAGAACCAGGCCGAACGGGTCGCCGCCACCGCGCGGCGCCTGTTCGAACAGGTCGCCGAGGCCTGGGCGCTGGATGCCGACGACGCGCGGATGCTCGACTGGGCCGCGCGCCTGCACGAGCTGGGCCTGATGATCGCGCACAGCCAGTACCACGTGCACGGCAGCTACGTGCTGGAAAATTCCGATATCGCCGGCTTCTCCCGCCAGGAGCAGCAGGTGCTGGCGGCGTTGGTGCGCACGCATCGCCGCAACGTGCCGAAGAACGCCTTCGACGCACTGCCCGACCGCCTGCTGCAATCGGCCAAGCGCAAGGCCGCGCTGCTGCGCCTGGCGGTGCTGCTGCACCGCGCCCACGAGCCGGACCCGATCCCGCAGCTGGAACTGCAGGCGCAGGGCGACCAGCTGTCGCTGGTCCTCTCGCGCAGTTGGGTCGGCTCGCGCCCCCTGCTGCGCGCCGACCTGCTCGGCGAAGTCGAGGGCATGGCCGGCCTGGGAATCACCTTCAAGCCGCTGGTGGCCTGAAGCCGGGACCGGGGCCTGGCAAAGGCTGCCGCGCCCGGGGATCCTCCGGGCACGACGTACCGGCTTTTCCCGAGCCCCGGGTCCCCGGCCCTCGCGTCATCCCACTGACGCAAAAATGCCATCCCGCTGCCACCGCCTCCCGCCAAGCTTGCGCAAACGGGAGAACGGCCATGCGTTACGCCATCGTCACGGAAACCTATCCGCCCGAGGTCAACGGCGTCGCCCTGACCGTGCACGGACTGGAAACCGGCCTGCGCGCGCGTGGCCACCAGGTGGAGGTGGTGCGCCCGCGCCAGGCGGCCGACCAGGATCCCAAGGACACCTTGCTGGTGCGCGGCGCGGCGCTGCCGCGCTACCCCGGCCTGCGTTTCGGCCTGCCGGCCACGCAGCGGTTGACCCGCCATTGGCAGAACACGACGCCGGACGCGATCTACGTGGCCACGGAAGGCCCCCTGGGCTGGTCGGCGGTGCGCGCCGCGCGCCGGCTCGGCATCCCGGTCGCCACCGGCTTCCATACCCGCTTCGACGAATACCTGCCCGAGTACGGCGCCGCCTGGCTGCAGGGCGCGGCGCTGCGCTGGATGCGGCGCTTCCACAACCAGGCCGAGGCGACGCTGGTACCGACCCGCGAGCTGAAGCAGTTCCTCACCGAGGCCGGCTTCGAGCGCGTGCAGCTGCTGGCCCGCGCGGTCGACAGCCTGCAGTTCGACCCGTCGCGGCGCGACCCGGCGCTGCGCGCCGAATGGGGCATCGAGGGCGAAGGCTTCGCGGCGATCTACGTCGGCCGCATCGCCGGCGAGAAGAACCTGCCGCTGGCGGTGCGCGCGTTCCGACAGATCCAGCAGGTGCGGCCGAAGGCGCGCTTCGTCTGGGTCGGCGACGGTCCGCTGCGCGAGAAGCTGGCGCACGAGAACCCGGATTTCATCTTCTGCGGCATCCAGCGCGGCGACGCGCTCGCCCGCCACTTCGCCAGCGGCGACATGTTCCTGTTCCCCAGCCGCAGCGAGACCTTCGGCAACGTCACGCTGGAGGCGATGGCCAGCGGCGTGGCGACGATCGCCTTCGACTACGGCGCCGCGCGCGAGTACCTGCGCAACGGCATGACCGGCGCGGCGGTGAACACCGACGAGGAATTCATCGAGGCCGCGGTGCGGCTGGCCGAGCAGGACGAACTCCGCCGCACGATGGCGACGGCCGCCAGCATCGCGATGAAGAAACTGCATCCCGACCGCGTCGTGGCCGATTTCGACGCCATGCTGCAAGGATTGCGCGCCCCCAGGAGGCACCATGCTGTCGACGCCGCTTGAATCGCTGCGCGGGCGCGAGGCCCGCTGGTGCCGGGTCGCCAACCTCTGGTGCCGCCGGCAACGGATACGCCGCTTCTTCGCGGCGATCAGCCGGCTCGGCGACGGGGTGTTCTGGTACTCGCTGATGGGCCTGCTGGTGCTGGCCGACGGCCTCGACGGCATCCGCGCCTCCGCGCACATGGCCGCCACCGGCGTGGTCGCGCTGACCCTGTACAAGTCGCTCAAGCGCTGGACGCGGCGCCCGCGCCCGTACGCCGCGCACCCGCGCATCCGCGCCTGGGTGGCGCCGCTGGACGAGTTCAGCTTCCCCTCTGGGCACACGCTGCACGCGGTGTCCTTCAGCATCGTCGCCCTGGCCTACTATCCCTGGCTGGCCCCCTTGCTGGTGCCGTTCACCGCCTGCGTGGCGCTCTCGCGCGTGGTGCTGGGCTTGCACTACCCGAGCGACGTGCTGGCCGCCACCGCGATCGGCGCGCTGCTGGCGGGGTTGTCGCTGTGGGGGATGCAGTCGCTGTACTGATCTTTGGCCGGGATTCGGGATTCGGGATTCGGGATTCGGGATTCGGGATTCGGGATTCGGGATTCGGGATTCGGGATTCGGGATTCGGGATTCGGGATTCGGGATTCGGGAAAAAGCATCTTTGCCTGACTTTGGCTGTCAAGCGATCTGCTGCTTTTTTGCAATTTTCTGCTTTCTGCAGGGTGCTTTTCTGTGGGAGGGACTTCAGTCCCGACAGAGGGCCGATAGAGCCCGTCGAGGCTGAAGCATCTCCTACAACAGCACCCGGTCCGAAGCAGGCTTGTCGCTCTGCCGAGTCCCAGTCCCCAAACCCAAGTTCCGGCTTTTCCGATAAAGCCCGTCGGGACTGAAGTCCCTCCCACGACAACACGCGATCCGAAGCAGGCTTGTCGCTCTGCCGGGTCCCGGGTGCGAGTCCCGGCTCCACTACAATACCGGCATGACCACCCTGTTCATTTCCGACCTGCACCTGGACCCGGCGCGCCCGGCCATCACCGAACTGTGCCTGGCGTTCCTGCGCGGGGAAGCGCGCGAGGCCGACGCGCTGTACATCCTCGGCGACCTGTTCGAAGCCTGGATCGGCGACGACACGCCCTCGCCCGCCGCCGATGCGGTGGCCGTGGCGCTGCGCGAGGTCGCCGATGCCGGCGTGCCGGTCTACTTCATGCCGGGCAACCGCGACTTCCTGGTCGGCGAGGATTACGCGCGCCGGGCCGGCTTCCGCATCCTGCCCGACCCGACCGTGATCGACCTGTACGGCGAGCCGGTGCTGTTGCTGCACGGCGACCTGCTCTGCACCGACGACACGGCCTACCAGGCGTTCCGCGCGCAGACCCGCGACCCGGCCTTCATCGCCCAGTTCCTGGCGCAGCCGCTGGCCGCGCGCGTCGCCTTCGCGCAGCAGGCGCGCGCCGCCAGCCAGGCGCGCCAGTCCGAGCTGAAGCAGGAGAGCAATGCGCAGTTCGAGACGATCACCGACGTGGCGCCGGCCGAGGTCGAAGCCTGGTTCGCGCGCTACGGCGTGCAGCGGATGATCCATGGCCATACGCATCGCCCGGCGATCCATTCGCTGGTGGTCGGCGAGCTGCCGCGCGCGCGCATCGTGCTCGGCGACTGGTACGAGCAGGGTTCGGTGCTGCGGGTGGATGCCGATGGCTATCGGCTGGAAGCGCTTGCCGCGGAAAATTGATCGCTCCCGAGTCGAAGTGCCCTCTTCTCCCCCGAGGAAGAAGGTGTCCCGAAGGGACGGATGAGGGTGCGGGCGAAGCCTGGTGCAACCCGATATCGCAGGGCTTCGCCCGTACCCTCACCCAAGCCCCGCTCCGCGCCCCCCGCCAGCGGCGGGGGGCTCCAGGGCACGCGTCTCAATGGCGCGCAAGCCGTGCCTTGGAGCCCCGGCAGAGAGGGGCTGGCAGACGCCGGTCCGCTCAGCGGAACCCGGCGATCGTGGCCTTGGTGTTGACCAGCACGCGCTGGTTGTCGGCCGTGCTGGCATTGCCCATCGGCACCCCGCCATAGGAGATGTTGGGGTTGGACCAGTAGTTCAGGCGCGGGCAGCTGACGTTGCAGTTGTAGGCCATGATCGTGCGCCAGTTGTTGCCGTAGCGGTAACCGTGGCCATAGGCGTACGGCGTGGTGCTCGGATCGTTGGCGGTGTCGTGGCGCGCGCTCTGCAGGTGGCCGATCTCGTGCGCGAAGCTGTAGTAGCCGGTGGCGCAGTCCCAGTACACCGAGGCGAACGCGGTGCTCGCGGTGGAGCCGATGCCCGACGCCAGGCCGCAATAGCTGCTGTTGTCCAACAGGATCACCGCCACGTCCGCGGCGGTGCTGTTGCGCGTGGCGTGGATGCCGTCCATGTAGCCGTCGCTGGTGCCGCGGAAGCGCGCCAGGTCGGTGCTGAAGTCGCCCGATTCGGTGTAGCTGGTGGTCTCGTAGCCGGCCAGTTGCAAGGTGATGCCGACGTTGCTGTTGGTGTAGCCCTGGTTGGACTCGGCCACGGCCAGTTGCACCAGCGCCTGCATGTTGCCGCCATAGGCGTTCACGGCCTGGTTGGTGGCCACCACCAGCACGCGGATCGTGGCCGGCGAACCCGAGGATGCCGCGGCGATGCCGATGCGGTCGTTGGCCGGCATGGCGATGGTCGGCAGCACGTTGTAGTCGGCCGGGTGGTCGGCGGGCATGCGGCTCTCGTCCACTTCCACCAGCGCATGGCGGCCCTTGTCGAGCGGACGCAGGCGGTAGAGCTTGCTGCCGGCGCGGATGGTGCCGGTCACGGTGTCGCCCGCGCGCACCAGGATCACCGAATTGAGCGGGTCAACGCCCGACAGCGTGCGCGTGCGGGGGCCGGTGTCGAGATTGCCGTACCAGACGCTGTTGCCGCCTTCCAGCGTCTCCATCTTGGTGCGCGTGGCGGTGACGGTCCTGCCCTGCAGTTCGAACTGCAACTGCGCATCGTCCTGCGAGACCGCGCCGGCATCGACCTGCACCAGCTGCACGGCCGCGGTGGACGGTGCGGCGACCAGGCGTTCGAGCGCAGGCTCGGCAAGCGCCGCGGCGCCCGCCCGGGTGACGTAGGTGGACGGTTGGAACAGCGGCTTGCCTGCCGCCGCGGCCGGTCCGGCCAGGCACATCGCGATCAGACCCACGGCATTGCACATCGACCTCGACATCATGTCGCCTCTCCTTGATGGAAGTAGTGGATGTGGAACACCCGCCTTCGGCGGGCCTCCATTAAGACGCCAGCAGGCGATGTGAAATCAAGGCGACCGGCAGGAAGCGCCGGGAACTGTGACAGGCAACGCCATGCGACGGCGAACGCGTGCGCAATGCGATGCAGCCGGTGAGGGCCGGCCGGGATCAGCCGGCCTGTTCGACCAGGCTGGCCAGTTCGTCCTCGTCGAAGCCGGCCAGCAGCCGCGCTTCCATGTTGAAGGGGCCATGCAGGTAGCCGCCGGCGTATTCGCGCAGCAGTTCCTTGAAGCGCGCGCGCGGTTCGACCCCGGCGCGCTCGCAATACCAGCGGTACCAGCGCGAGCCGGCCGCCACGTGCGCCACCTCTTCGCGCAGGATCGTTTCCAGCACCCCGGCGGTGGCGTCGTCGCCCAGCGAGCGCAGCTTGACGATCATGCCCGGCGTGACGTCGAGCCCGCGCGCTTCCAGCACGCGCGGCACCAGCGCCATCCGCGCCAGGCCGTCGTGCGCGGTCTTCTCGCACATCTCCCACAGGCCGTTGTGCGCGTCGAAGTCGCCGTAGTCGCAGCCGTAGTCGCGCAGGCGCGCGCGCAGCAGCATGAAGTGGCGCGACTCGTCGTCGGCGACCGCGACCCAGTCCGCATAGAAGCCTTGCGGCAATCCGCGGAAGCGGTAGACCGCGTCCCAGGCCAGGTCGATCGCGTTCAATTCGATGTGCGCGATCGCGTGCAGGAACGCCGAGCGTCCTTCCGGCGTGCCCAGGCCGCGCCGCGGCAGGTCGCGCGGATGCACCAGGCGCGGACGCGCGGGGCGGCCCGGCATGCGGATCGGCTCGGGCGGCGGCGCCGGGTCCGGCAGCGCCAGCCCGCCGGCGCGGAACGCGGCCGCATGGCGCTGGGTGAGCGCGACCTTCTCGGCCGGATCGACGGCGTCGAGGCAGGCACGGGCGGCGTCGAAGATCGAGGGCATGGGAAAGGCGAAGGAACGGAGCGGCTGGCGGACTTCGGGTGCTCTCCTGCGTCATCCCCGCGGAAGCGGGAACGACGCGGATGTCCTCAAGCGCGCCGCTTGCGCTTGGCGTCGTCCGAGCGCAGCTGGCGGATGCGCTCGAAATAGCCCGGCTCGATGCCGGTGGTGTATTCGCCGTTGAAGCAGGAGGAGTCGAACTGCTTCAGCTCCGGATTGCCCTCGCGCACCGCCGCTTCCAGGTCTTCCAGGTCCTGGTAGATCAGCCAGTCGCAGCCGAGGAACTCCTGGATCTCCTGCTCGCTGCGGCCGTGCGCGATCAATTCCTCGGCGGCGGGCATGTCGATGCCGTAGATGTTCGGGTAGCGCACCGGCGGCGCGGCGCTGGCGAGGTAGACCTTGCGCGCGCCGGCCTCGCGCGCCATCTGCACGATCTGCCGGCTGGTGGTGCCGCGCACGATCGAGTCGTCGACCAGCAGCACCACGCGGTTGCGGAACTCCAGGTGGATCGGATTGAGCTTGCGGCGCACCGATTTCACCCGCTCGCCCTGCCCCGGCATGATGAAGGTGCGGCCGACGTAGCGGTTCTTGACGAAGCCCTCGCGGTACTTCACCCCGAGCACGTTGGACATCTCCAGCGCGGCGTCGCGCGAGGTGTCGGGGATCGGGATGATGGTGTCGATGTCGTGGTCGGGACGCAGGCGCAGGATCTTCTCGCCGAGCTTCTGGCCCATGCGCATGCGCGCCTTGTGCACCGACACGTTGTCGATCATCGAATCCGGGCGCGCGAAGTACACGTACTCGAAGATGCACGGGGTGTGGTCGGTCTGGGTCGCGCAGACCTCGGAGAACAGCTCGCCGCGCGCGGTGATCACCACCGCCTCGCCCGGGCGCACGTCGCGCACGCGCTGGAAGCCGAGGATGTCCAGCACCGCCGACTCGGAGGCGACCACGTACTCGGGGCCTTCGGCGCCGTCGCGCTTGCCCAGCACCAGCGGGCGGATGCCGTGCGGGTCGCGGAACGCCACCAGGCCCAGGCCCAGCACCACGCTGACCACCGCGTAGCCGCCCTTGCAGCGGCGGTGCACGCCGGCCACGGCGCGGATCGCCGCTTCCGGGGTCAGCATGCGCTGCGCGTCCAGCTCGTAGGCGAACACGTTCAGCAGCACTTCGCTGTCCGAGTCGGTGTTGATGTTGCGGCGGTCGGCCTCGAAGACCTGCTGGCGCAGCGCTTCGGTATTGATCAGGTTGCCGTTGTGCGCCAGCGCGATGCCGTACGGCGAGTTGACGTAGAACGGCTGCGCCTCGTCCATGCCTTCCGAACCGGCGGTCGGGTAGCGGCAGTGGGCGATGCCGACGCGACCCTCCAGCACCGCCATGCGCTTCTCGTCGAACACGTCGCGCACCAGGCCGTTGGCCTTCTGCACGCGCAGCCGCGTGCCGTCGGCGGTGGCGATGCCCGCCGCGTCCTGGCCGCGATGCTGCAGGACGGTCAGGCCGTCATAGAGCTGCCCGGCGACGTTCTGGTTGCCGACGATACCGACGATGCCACACATGTTGCGCGTCTCCGCTTGGCTTGCGCCTATTGCTGTGAAGGTGGCCGTGCCTGGCCGTGGGATTCGGCCCGCGGGGAGCCGTTTTCTCCGGCGCGGTCCTGCGCCGGGTCGATGTTGCTGGGCAGTGCCTGCGCCGGATCGCCCTCGTGGGCGCCGTCCGCGTCCGGCGTCCGGCCCAGCGCGCGCACCACCGTCTCCTGCATGGAGGAGACGGACAGCGCCTTGTCGAGGACGCCATTATCGCCTGCGACCGGCAGCTTGCCCAAATCCACGTCCTGAACGGACCAGTCCGGCAGCTGCGCGCGCATCCACTTCGCCCCCGGCAGCAGCAGCGGCAACACCCGCGACTCGCGCCAGGCCGGCTCGTGCGCCAGCGGCGTGAAACCCAGCAGCAGCACCAGCACGCACGCGAAGAACGCCCCGCGCACCAGCCCGAGGAGGAAGCCGAGCATCCGGTCGGTGCCGTTCAGCCGCACCGCGTCCACGCCGGCGCGGATGGCCATGCCGACCAGCGCCACGGCCACCAGCACGCCCACGAACACCAGCGCGTAACCGCCCAGCGACTCGGTGGCCGAGGGATGGGCGCCGCCGGCCAGCCAGCGCCCGGCAGCCGCGCCGAACTGGAAGGTCGCCCAGCCCGCCAACAGCCACGAGGCGGTGCCGACCACGATGCCGACGAAACCGCGGAACAGCCCGAGCAGCGCCGACAGCCCGATCAGCGCGAGCAGCAGCAGATCGATCACGCACGCTCCTCCGCGCCGAAGCCTCGCCCGGCCGTCATGCCCATGCGCCCGGCCCCGTCATGGGCGCTGCAGCGCGCCCTTTCAAGGATGCGGGCGGACCATGCCGCTGATGCCGACCCGCGCGGCCACCTGGGCCCTGAGCTGTTCGGCATCGGCACGATTGGCCACCGGCCCCACCCGCACCCGGCTCAGGGTGCCCTTGTCGGTCCTCACCTGCTCGACGAACGCGCTGAAGCCGGCCGCGCGCACCTTGTCGCGCAGCGCATTGGCGTCCTCGGCCCGGCCGAACGCGCCCAACTGCACGGCGAAGCCGACGTTGCTGGCGGCCGGCACCGAAGGCGCGGCCGGCGGCGCCGGCTTGGCCGGCTGCGGCTTGGCGGGTTCGGGCTTGGCCGGCGCCGGCGCGGGCTTGCTGGCCGCGGCCACCGGCTTGGCCGGTTCCGGCGGCAGCGGCTCGCTCCGGGCCGGAGCCTGCGCGGGTGCCGGGGCCGGCGTGGAAGCCGCCGGCTTGGCGTCCAGCGTCACCACCTGGGCGTTGACGTCGCTGCGCACCTTGACCGCCTGCAGGCGCACCGCTTCGGCCTGGGCCTGGCTGGCATACGGGCCGATCCGCACGCGCCAGGCCGGCCTGCCGCCGATCTGGGTCGGCTCGCTGAACCCCGGCAGCTGCGATTGCTTGAGCCGCGCGATCACCTTGTCGGCATCCTCCTGGCTGGCATAGGCGCCGAAATTCACCGCGTAGTTGCCCGCGGCGACGCTCGGCGGCAGGGCCTCGCCCTGCGGCGCCAGGTCGGCCGCGTCCGGGTTGTCCTGCACCGGTGCCGGTGCCGGTGCCGGCGCCGAAGCGGCGTTGCCGGCCATGCCGACCGCCCCGCCGGCCGGCGCGGCGCCGGGCGGCGTCACCAACGGCAGCTCGCGGGTTTCGTACTGCCCGTCGGCCGGTGCGGCCGGCGCGGTGATCGGCACGTCGGACACGCCGCTGTCGGGCGCCGGGCCCTTCACCAGCATCGGCAGGAAGATCACGGCAAGCGCCACCAGCACGGCGGCGCCGATCAGGCGCTGTTTCAGGGTCGTATCCACGTGGGAATGGCAATGCGACGGAATGTGCCCGGATTATACGGCTTGGCCGCAAGTGGCCACGGCAGGCCGCGATGGCGACGGACTCTCCGTTGCAAAGCCTGAACGGAATGGCACAGCGAGGATGTTGCGGGAGCGACTTCAGTCGCGATGGGGCATTCCCGTTGAATCCCAGCACATGGCTGTGCGGACTGCATGACAGCCCTTGTCGCGACTGAAGTCGCTCCCACAGGAAGCTGCCCAGTTTGCTCAGGGTTCGGGACGCAATCGCGACAGTGCCTCGGCGGCGGTGTGGAACGAGCCGAACACCAGCACGCGGTCGCCTTCCGCGGCCTTGCCGATGGCGTCGTCCAGTGCCTCGGCGACGCTCGCGAAACGCGCCGCGCTCTCCGCCGGCGTACCGCGCAGGCGCTCGGCCAGCGCCTCCGCGCTCTGCCCGCGCGCGCCGGCGAGGCCGGCGATGCGCCAGGTGTCGGCCGCCGCTGCCAGTGCCTCGGCCACGCCGGCCACGTCCTTGTCGGACAAGGCCGCATAGACCGCATGGGTCCGGCCCGGCACCGCGCGCGCCTTCAACGCGGCCGCCAGCGCGCGCGCCGCCTGCGGGTTGTGGCCCACGTCGACCAGCACCTCCACCCCGTCCCGGTCGAACGCCTGCAGCCGGCCGGCGATGCCGGCCTGCGCGACGCCTTCGGCCCAGGCGGCGCGCGGCAGCGGCCTGCCCAGCGCGCGCAGCGCGGCGATCGCCGTGGCGGCGTTGGCCAGTTGCACCGGCGCCTGCAGGGCCGGCATCGGCAGTTCCATCCGCCGGGAGACGTCGCGCCAGCGCCAGCGCTGCGCGTCGATCGGCTCGGCGAAGAAATCGCTGCCGAAGCGGATCGCGTTGGCGCCGAGCAGGTAGGCGCGGCGCAGCACGCTCGAAGGCGGGTCGATCTCGCCCAGGATCACCGGCTTCCAGCCGCGGATGATGCCGGCCTTCTCCCCGCCGATGGTCTCGCGGTCGCCGCCGAGCCAGTCGGTATGGTCGATGTCGACGGTGGTGATCACCGCGACGTCGGCGTCGACGATGTTCACCGCATCGAGCCTCCCGCCCAGGCCGACCTCCAGCACCGCCAGGTCCAGGCCGGAACGCGCGAACACCCACAGCGCCGCCAGCGTGCCGAACTCGAAATAGGTCAGCGGCGTGTCGCCGCGCGCGGCCTCGACGGCGGCGAAGGCCTCCACCAGCACGGCGTCCTCCGCTTCCCGGCCGTCGATGCGCACGCGTTCGTTGTAGCGCAACAGGTGCGGCGAGGTGTAGGCGCCCACCTTCCAGCCGGCGGCGCGGGCGATCGCCTCGATGAAGGCGACCGTCGAACCCTTGCCGTTGGTGCCGGCCACGACGATCGTCTTTCCTGCGATGCCCCCGCGGCGCGCGGCCTTGCCGGCGGGCCTGCCCTCGGCCGGGGCGCCCAGGCCCAGCCGGCCGGCGACTTCTCTCACGCGCTCGAGCCCCATCGCGATCGACTGCGGATGCTGGCGCTCGATGTAGGCCAGCCACTCGGGAAGGGAATGCGTTGCGTTCACGGCGAAGGAGGGGCGGAAAACGCGCCATTATCGCGGTTTTCGCCCCGGGCCACGCACCCGGCGGCGGCTCAGGGCCGGAAGCGCCCCGCGGCCTTGGCCACGTACATCGCCCGGTCCGCCGCGCTCATCCAGTCGTCGAGGCCACGGTGATGCGACGCCAGCGCGGCCACGCCGATGCTGACCCCGACCTGCAGCCCGGACCAGTGCGGCAGGGCCAGCTCCGACGCCGCGCGCCGCAACCGCGACGCCGCCCGCTCGCCGTCCGGCAACCCCACCGGCAGCAGCAACGCGAACTCGTCGCCGCCGATCCGCGCCGGGAACCCGTCGCTGCCGGCCTGTTCGCGCAGCAGCCGGGCGATCTCGCGCAGCACCTCGTCGCCCATGCCGTGGCCATGCCGGTCGTTGATCGACTTGAAGCGGTCCACGTCGATCAGCAGCAGCACCGTGTCGCCGGCCCCGGCGCGCGCGGCGGCGATCAGTTCGCCGGCCTTGGCGTTGAAGTGGCGCCGGTTGGGCAGGTCCACGCCGGTGTCGGTCAGGATCAGCCGCTCCAGTTCGCGGTTCTGCCGCGAGATCCGCCGCGCCAGCTGGTAGCTCACGTGGCTCAACGCCAGCATGTACACCAGCACCGGCGGCAGCGAGAGCAGCATGGTGCGCTTGGAGGCCTCCGGCTGGAACGGCCAGTCGAGCATCCATGCGCTGAGCAGGAAGCTGGCCAGGCCCGCCAGCGCCGCCCGGCCGAGCAGCGGCCAGCTGCCGGCGGAGAGGCGATCGGCCATCAGGATGCTGATCATCGCCGCGGCCGGCACCAGGCTCACCTTGGAGGCGGCGATCCAGAATCCGCCGAACACGGCATCCAGCACCAGGTTGCGGAATTCCGCCGCCTTCGGGTCGCGCGAGGAGTACGCCCGCAGGAACGCCACGTGCGGCCACACCAGCACGTTCAAGCCGGCCAGCACCCAGTAGTGCCAGCCGGCGTGGTGTTCGTGCAGTACCGACACGTACGGCAGGGCAAGCAGCAGCAGGCCCAGGTTGCGCATCGGATAGACGCGCTTGACGAACGCGAGCGCGCGCCTGCGTGCGTCGTCGGTACCTGCAACCAGGGCGGCCGTGCCGTCCTGGCAGCGTTCGGAAGCCGTGGGACAGCCTTCGGAAGACATGGGTAGCGGTGTGCTCATGCCGCGCCTGGGTCGGAGTGCGGCGACGGGGCGCCGTGCGCCATATTACGCACGCGCCGGCGTCGAGAGACCGTGGTGGCCCAGGATGGAGACCCTGGCGGTTCGGTTCCGCGACCGGCGTCATGCTGGCAAGTGGACGTGTTCGACCCATGCCCGGCATACCGGTGCGTCGCGCCGGGCGATCTCCGGGACACGAACCCGGCCCGGCCGCGGGCCGCGTGACCGGGCCGCGTCCAGGGCGCGAGCAGGCGCCCTCGTTCCCGCCGGATGCGGGGAATCCGCGGCGAAACGCCCCGGCGGGAACCGCCGGGGAGCGCCTCAGAGCGCGCGGTGCTTGGCTTCGCCGAAGAACGGGGTGTGGTGCGCGCAGTCGTTCAGGCGCACCACTTCCAGGCGCTCCACATCCTCGCCTTCGAGCAGGTTGAGCGTGGTCGGCGCCTGGCGGAAGGTCCACAGGCGCGACAGCGGAATGCCGAGCACCTTGCACAGGATCACGCGGTTGACCGCATCGTGGGCGACGACCAGCAGCGTGTCCTCGGCGCCGAGCCCCTCGGCCGCGCGCGCCAGTCCGCGCCAGCTTCGCTCCAGCACCTGCCGCAGCGATTCGCCGCCCGGCATCAGCACCGTGTCCGGCTCCTCGCGCCAGGCGCGCAGGCGCGCCGGATCCTTCTCGTGGATCTCGCTGGCCAGCAGGCCTTCCCATTCGCCGTGCGCGATCTCCTGCAGGTCGGCATCGAGCTGCAGCATCGCTTCGCGCCCGGGCCCGAGCGCCAGGCGCGCCGTGGTCTGCGCGCGGCTCAGCGGCGAGGCCACCGCGCGCGCGATCGGCAGGCCCTTCAGGCGCTCGCCGAGCGCGCGGGCCTGCCCTTCGCCCACCGGCGAAAGCGGAATGTCGATCTGGCCCTGGTAGCGGCCCTCGGCGTTCCACGGCGTCTCGCCGTGACGGGCAAGCAAGATGCGCATGCTCGGGAAATCCTCGTAGACGTGGGGGAACCGGTCGCCAGCGGCGACGGGAGCGGCATCATACCCGCTCGTTCCGGTTGCAGCCGAAACCTCGGGGCGGCGTGCGCTGTTGTGGGAGCGGCTTCAGCCGCGACAAGGCTTTCCCATTTGAACCCCTGCACAGGGATGTGCAGGCTGTTGCAGAGGGATCTGCATGAAAGCCTTGTCGCGGCTGAAGCCGCTCCCACAGTGCAGCGCTGCTGTCCGGCGTTATGCCCGGACAGCACGAAGCCGCCCGCGGGCGGCTTCGTGGCACGACGGTCGGCAGCTCCGGCTCAATGCGCCAGGTTCAGTTCCTTCAACAGCTGCGGCGCCGGCGCGACCTCGGTCATGACCCACTGCAGGTAGCGCGAATCGACCGCGATCATGCGGGTCATCGCCGGGTCGAACACCCAGTTGCTGCTGACCGACTCCCAGTTGCCGTCGAAGGCCAGGCCGACCAGCTTGCCGCGCGCGTCCATCACCGGCGAGCCGGAGTTGCCGCCGGTGATGTCCAGGTCGGACAGGAAGTTCACCGGCACCGAGCCCAGGCGCTTGTCCTCCAGCCCGGCGTAGCGCTTGGCCTTGACCGCGTCGAGCAGCGCCTTCGGCGAATCGAACGGATCCTCGCCGGTCTCCTTGGCCGCCACGCCCTCGAGCGTGGTGAACGGGGTGTAGGCCACGCCATCCTTCGGCGCATAGCCCTTGACGTTGCCGAAGGTGATGCGCAACGACAGGTTGGCGTCCGGATAGACGAACTCGCCCTGGCTCTTCTTGTAGTCGGCCAGCGCCTGCAGGTAGACCGGACGCGCCTTGAGCTGCTCGCCGGCTTCGATCTTGCCGCGCTTCTCGAACTCCAGCAGCGCCGGCATCACCGCCACCGCGTACTGGATCGCCGGATCGGTGCTGCTCTCGAACGCGGCGCGGTCGGCCTTGAACCACTTCAGGCGCTCGTCGGTGCTGCCGAGGCGGGTGCCGTCGAGCTTCTTCAGCGCCGCCTCGATCGCGGCCGCATCGCTGCCGCCCAGCCACTTGTCGACCGCGGCGACGCGCTGGCCGGCCGGCAGCCTGGCGTACTCGCCCAGCCAGTACTGCTGCAGCTGGCGGTCCATCGCGGGGACGTAGCGGCGCTCCATCTGCTTCATCGCGCCCTCGATCGCCGGCAGGTCGCGGTCCTGGTAGCCGGACTCGCGCTCGGCGTCCGGCTTGGCGCGCTCGATCGAAAGCCGGTACAGCATCACCGCGGCACCGACGGCGCCGGTACGGTGGAACTGGCCAAGCACCAGGTCGCGCTGCTGGGTGGCCTTGCCCGCCTCGGCCTGCCTGACCAGCGTCGCGTACGCGTCCAGGGCCGGCTTGCCGGCGTTGCCCTGCTGCCTGAGCCACGCCAGCACGGCCGCTTCCTCGGCTTTCTTCTGGCCTTCGGCGTCGATGCGCTTGAAGCCTTCCAGCTGGCCTTCGTAGTTCTTGCTGGTGTTGTTCCAGCCGGCCATGGTGCTGGCGTACTTCACCTGGATGTCCGGGTTCTGCTTGCCGGCGGCCTCGACCATCGCGATCAGGTTCTTGTAGTGGCGCGCCACGGTCGGATAGGTCCAGTTCGCGGTGTTCTCGAACTCGGCGACCAGCGCGTAGCGGTTGGTGCGGCCCGGGTAGCCGGCCACCATCACGAAATCGCCCGCCCCCAGCGGCTGGTCGGCGAACTTCAGCCAGTGCTTGGGCCGGTAGGGCACGTTGTCCTTGGAGAACGGCGCGGGCTTGCCGTCCTTGCCGACATAAGCGCGATAGAACGAGAAATCGCCGGTATGGCGCGGCCACATCCAGTTGTCGATGTCGCCGCCGAACTTGCCCACGCTGCCGGGCGGCGCATAGACCAGGCGCACGTCCTTGATCTCCAGGTTCTTGAACAGCCGGTAGGCATTGCCGCCGGAGAAGCTGAAGAGCTGGCAGCGATAGCCGGGCTCGGCCTCGCACTGGGCGATCTGGGTCTTGTTGAACGCTTCCAGCGCCTGGGTGCGCTTGAGCGGATCGTCGCCGGCGGCGGCGATCGCGGCCTTGGCCTGGGCGGTGACGTCGGTGATGGCGTCGAGCACGTAGATGCGCGCGTTCGGGCCGGCACTCAGTTCGTCGGCGGTGGCCGGTGCGTTGAACCCGTCCTTGATCAGGTTCTTTTCCGGCGTGGAATTGAGCTGGATCGCGCCGTAGGCGCAATGGTGGTTGGTCACGACCAGGCCCTGCGGCGAGACGAAGCTGGCGGTGCAGCCGCCGAGCGCGACCACCGCGCCCATCGGGTCGCCGGTCAGGTCTGAAAGCTGCTGGGGCGAGAGTTCCAGGCCGGCCTTCTGCAGCGGGCCGGCGATCTCCGGCAGTTGCTGCGGGACCCACATGCCCTCCCCGGCGTGTGCGGCACCGGCCGTGCCGATGGCGGCGGCGACGGAAAAAGCGAGCAGCTTCATGCGCATCGAAACGGTTCCATGTGTAAGGAAGTAACGATTCTAGCGATGCCATCCCAGTACCGGGCCATGACCTATGGCACGGTCGCCGGGGCCGATCGTTCCTGGTGGAAGGCGTTCGACGGGAACGCGGCTCCCTCCGCCGCCGGCTTGCGGAGGGAGCCGGTACTCGCCTAGATCGCCGCTCCGCGCCCCAATGCGGGATCGCTGCGGCTGGGCCTTCCGGTCTCGAGGTGCCCGGCCAGCCTGCGGCGGAACGCCCCGTCGCCCAGTTCCACCAGCAGGTCGTACCAATGGTCGCTGGCAGACAGGTCGTAGCGGAGTTCGTCCTGTGCGCCGGCGGCGAGGCTCAGTTCGCGCGGCGCGGGATCGCCGTAGTCGAGCGCGCGCACGCGCAACGTGCAGGCCGTCTTGCCGCGATTGCCCAGCCGCAACACCAGCGTGCCCTGTTCGTTGCGCGCTTCCAGCCAGGGCGCGACGCCGTTCCGCGATTCCAGGTCGCGATCGCCGGCCAGCTCGCGCAGGAACCCGTTGGGCCCATGCACCGCCAGCGCGTAGGCGCCGCGCTCGGGCAACCCGTGCGGCACGTCCTCCAATTCGCTGCCCGGCAGCACCGTGTAGTACCACGGCCCCGCCTGGCTGCCCGGCGCGTAGACGTTGAACACCGCCGCGGCCGAACCGGCATTCACGAAGCGCAGCCGCAGCGCGCCATGCTCGCGCGTCGCCTCGCCATGCACCTGCAGGTCGTACGGCAGCGCGCGCGCGGGGCGCTGGCCGGGCTCCTGGCGCGGCATGTCCTCGCGTTGCGGCGGCTCCGGCTCCGGCAGCTTGGCGATCGCGGCGGTGCGCTGCCTGTAGTCGGACACGTCGGGCAAGGCGAACAACGCAGAACCGTCCGGATCGCGGAAGTCGAACACGCTGGCGAGATCGCCGGTCACCGCGCGCCGCCACGGGCTGATGTTGGGCTCGGCGACGCCGAAGCGCGTCTCCAGCAGGCGCAGCACCGAGGTGTGGTCGAACACCTGCGAGTCGACCCAGCCGCCGCGTGTCCACGGCGACACCACCAGCAACGGCACGCGGATCCCCAGCCCGACCGGCACGCCGTGGTAGGCCTCGCCGCGCGTGTCCACCGCGCTGCGTCCCATCCGCGCGTCCAGCGCCGGCAGGGGCGACGGCACGTGGTCGAAGAAGCCGTCGTTCTCGTCGTAGTTGATGATCAGCGCGGTCTTCGCCCACACCTGCGGGTTGGCGGTGAGCGCGTCGATCAGGCGCGCGGTCAACGATTCGCCGTATGCCGGCGGCGCTTCCGGATGTTCGCTGTAGGCGGTCGGCGCGATGATCCACGACACCTGCGGCAGGCGGCCGGCCTGCACGTCGGCGGCGAAGGCGGCGACGAGGTGGTCGGCGCTGGTCTGCGCGGCGTTGTCCGCGGTCGAGCCGGGCACCCAGGCGCGCGCGCGGCGGTAGCGCTCGTCGGAAGTATCCAATCCGCGGAAATGCTCGAAGTACGCCAGCGAGTTGTCGCCGAAGTTGTCGTACTCCTGGTACACGCGCCAATCGATGCCGGCCTCGCTCAGGCGCTGCGCGTAGGTGGTCCAGCGCATCGCCGCGTAGCCGGGCTTGTCGCGCGCCATGTCGGCGGTCCAGTTGCCGTCGTCGGCGTTCTCCACCGCCTGCAGGCGATCGTCGCCGACGCTCAACCCGCTGGTGCCGGTGAACAGGAACATGCGGTTCGGGTTGGTCGGCCCGTGGATCGAGCAGAAGTAGCCGTCGCAGATCGTGAAGGCATCGGCCAGCGCGTGGTAGTACGGGATGTCGCTGCGCTGGAAGTAGCCCATCGCCAGTTCGCCCTTGTAGGGCACCCAGCAGTCGTACTCCTGCCAGCGCCGCGGGTCCTGGCCCGGCGCGCCCTTCCACGAATGGTCCAGGCTCTTGATCAACGGCGCGCGCGTATCCGGGCGGAACCGGAACGGCGCGATCCGGCGCCCGCGCGCATCGGCCTGGCGCCACACCGGCGTGCCGTCGCGCAGCTTCATCGCGCGCGTGTCGCCGAAGCCGCGCACGCCGCGCAGCGTGCCGAAGTAATGGTCGAACGAGCGGTTCTCCTGCATGAAGATCACCACGTGCTCGAGGTCGGCCAGGGTGCCGGTGCGCGGTACGGCCGGCAGCGCGAGCGCGCGGCCGATCGAAGGCGGGATCGCGCCGGCGGCGGTCAGCGCCGCCAGTCGCTTGAGGAAGTCCCGGCGGGACAGGTCATTCATGGAAGTACGGTCCTGTGGCGGCAACGAAACGGTTCCGCCGAACGCGGGCGGACCGCCCGGTATAAGCCGCGATGGCGACAGTTCCGCGACAGCCGGCCTGGCCAAGCCGCGTCATCAATCTTTCATGTGGCGGCGACACGCTGCGCGGCTTGTGGCCTTGCCAGCAGGGCCGCCGTTCCCCCGCCGCATCACGACCACAGGAACCCCCATGCCGCTTTCCGCCAGGCTCGCCCCTCGTCCGACCCTGCTCGCCTTCGCCCTGTCCTGCGCCCTGCCCGCCTTCGCCAGCGCCGCACCGGCCGAAGAGGCGGCGCCCGCTGCCGCCGCGGCTCCCGCCCCCGCCGATGCCACCCAGCTCGATGCGATCTCGGTGGTCGCCCAGGGCAGCACGCGCCAGGTGCAGCGGGTCACCAGGCAGGACATCGAACGGCTCTCCCCGGGCAGCAGCGCGCTGAAGGCGATCGACAAGCTGCCGGGCGTGCAGTTCCAGGCGGCCGACCCGTGGGGCGCCTACGAGTGGTCCACGCAGATCACCCTGCACGGCTTCGACCAGAGCCGCCTGGGCTACACGCTCGACGGCATCCCGCTGGGCAACATGAGCTACGGCGTCACCAACGGCCTGCAGGTCACCCGCGCGATCACCTCCGAGAACATCGGCTCGGTGGAACTGGCGCAGGGCGCCGGCGCGCTCGGCACCGCCTCCAACACCAATCTCGGCGGCACCATCCAGTTCTACTCGGCCGACCCGGACAGCGAACCCGGCGTGCGCCTGTCGCAGACGGTCGGCAGCGACGCCACCCGCCGCACCTTCGTGCGCGGCGACATCGGCGACCACGACGGCGTGTCGGCCTACCTGTCCTACGCCAACGCCAGTACCGACAAGTGGAAGGGCTACGGCGACCAGAAATCCGAGCAGGCCAACCTGAAGGCGCTCTACCAGTGGGGCGAAGGCAACCGCGTGAGCCTGTTCCTGGACACCTCGCGGCGCAAGGAATACGACTACATGGACCTGTCGCTGACCAGCCAGAAGGCGCTGGGCTGGAACTGGGACTACCTGCAGCCGGACTGGGCCACCGCCGTGCAGATGGCCCGCGCCTACCAGAGCACCGGCCAGTACGGCGGCACCGCCAACGGCTATCCCGCCTCGCTGGCCGCGCTGCCGGACGACTACGACTGGCTCGACGCCACCTACTACGCCGGCGGCGGTATCCGCCGCGACAACCTGGCCGGCCTGAGCGGCAGCTTCGCGCTGGCCGACGACCTCTCCCTCGATGCCACCGGCTACTACCACGGCGCGCGCGGCGAAGGCCAATGGGCCACGCCGTACCTGGCGACCTCGGCCGAGGCGCCGCTGGCGATGCGCACCACCGACTACGGACTGGACCGCTACGGCGCGACCGGCGCGCTGAAGTGGGCGCTGGGCAACCACGACATCCAGGCCGGCTTCTGGGCCGAGAACGCGCGCACCACCCAGGAGCGCAACTATTTCGCGCTCGGCGCCGACGGCTATACCTCGCTGTACAACTTCTACGAGAACCAGACGCCGTTCGCGCGCGGCTTCCTGCAGCGCTACACCACGCAGAGCCGCATGTTCTACCTGCAGGACAGCGTGCGCCTGCTCGACGAGCGCCTGACGCTGAACTACGGCGCCAAGGCGGTCTCGACCCAGACCCGCGCGCAGTCGCTGGTGGCGACCGGCTCGTTCGCGCAAGGCAAGATCAAGGCCGACGAGGGCTTCCTGCCGCAGGTGGGCGTCAACTACAAGCTGGACGAGCGCCAGGACGTCTACGCCTCCTACAGCAAGAACATCGCCGCCTACGGCTTCACCCCGTTCGCGACCTCGCAGGCCGCGTTCGACGGCAGCAAGTCCACGCTCGAGCCCGAGGAGTCGCAGACCTTCCAGGCCGGCTACCGCGTCCAGGACGCGCAGTTGCAGGCCTCGGCGGACGTGTACTTCACCAAGTTCTCCAACCGCCTGCTGACCACCTCCCCGTGCAGCGCGATCCAGACCTGCGCCTCGATCCTCAACAACGTCGGCGCGGTGCACAGCACCGGCGCGGACCTGGCGCTGATGTGGAAGCCGGCGGAAGGCTTCAACTGGCTCAACTCGCTGTCGTGGAACCGCTCCAAGTACCAGGACGACTACCTCAACAACGGCGTGGTGGAGACCTCCGGCAAGTACGTGGTCGGCATCCCGTCGTGGATGTTCTCCTCCAGCGCCAGCTGGCAGCTCGGCAACCTGCGCCTGGACCTGGACGGCAAGTACCTGGGCAAGCGCTACATCACCTACCTCAACGACTCGCAGGTGCCGTCGTACTGGCTGTTCAACGCCGGCGCGCGCTACGACTTCGGCCGCCTCGGCGCACTGAGCGACGTGGCCCTGTCGCTGAACATCACCAACCTCACCGACAAGCGCTACTTCGCCAGCACCGGCACCAACGGCTACGTCGCCTCCGACCCGAACGGCTACAACCAGACCCTGATGGCCGGCGCGCCGCGCCAGTACTTCCTCAGCCTGGACGTGCGGCTCTGAGGCAGGCGGCGAACATGAACTAGAACCATCATCCCCACGCAAGCGGGGATGATGGGCTTCGCTGGCTGCGCTCGTTGTTCTTGTGTCGGCTGGATGCGGAGCTGGATTCCGACCTACGCGGGGGCGACGGTAGAGCGATCGGCTCGAACCTGATGATTACGACAGCGGCGACGGCTGCAATTGCGGCCGTTGCCGTTGCCGTTGCCGTTGCCGTTGCCGTTGCTCGTGATTTTGCTTCGGCCTCTCGCCTTTGACTTTGACTTACCGGGGCCCCTCCGAAGCGGCGGAGCCGGCGGGAAAAACCCGAAGGGCGACGTGCATGGGCTCGCCGGAAAAGGCGAAGCACGGCTTCGCCCCGGCGGGCGGGCATTCGCCGCGCGGCGAATGCCCCGGACTCGGCCGCGTAGCGGACGAGCACGTCGTTTTTCGCCGCGACAGGATGTCGCGTCGAAAAATCCCGCCGGCTCCGCGAACCCGCAGCGCAGCTGCGGGCGCGAAGGCGGGGGNCTGTGAAGCGCTTCTTTTGGTTACTTTTCTTTACGCGGCACATCCTTGTGCCGCGCCCTTCGGGCCGGCTTCGCCGTGCGGCGCCGCTCCTGCGGCGCGCGTGCACAAGCAAAGAAAAGTGACTCGCCAAAGGCGAAAGCTCTGGCTTTTATTGCCCAAAGCCAAAAGTCCCTGGATGATCAGCCGTTCGGCTGCTGAACAGCGCTTCCCGCCTTCGCGGGAATGACCATAGAGAGATGGCGTAAATCGGACGGACGCCGGGAAAGTTCCCGGATGATCAGCCGTTCGGCTGCTGAAAAGCGCCTCCCGCCTTCGCGGGAATGACGATAGATAGCCCGCCCCAACCCCCAATAACCCTGCCCATCCCACCACCCACACCCCCAGTTACGCCAGCAACTATAATCAGCGCCCCGTTTCCCTTCCGCCGGCAGGCGACCCATGGCAGAAATGATGAAAGCGCTGGTCAAGCGCGAAGCCACCAAAGGCATCTGGATGGAGCAGGTGCCCGTCCCGGTGCCCGGCCCCAACGAAGTCCTGATCAAGCTGGAAAAGACCGCCATCTGCGGTACCGACCTGCACATCTACCTGTGGGACGAGTGGAGCCAGCGCACCATCAGGCCCGGCCTGACCATCGGCCACGAATTCGTCGGCCGCATCGCCGCGCTCGGTTCGGCGGTGACCGGCTACCAGATCGGCCAGCGCGTCTCAGCCGAAGGCCATATCGTCTGCGGCCACTGCCGCAACTGCCGCGGCGGCCGCCCGCACCTGTGCCCGAACACCGTCGGCATCGGCGTCAACGTCAACGGCGCCTTCGCCGAATACATGGTGATGCCGGCCTCCAACCTGTGGCCGATCCCCGACCAGATCCCGTCCGAGCTGGCCGCCTTCTTCGACCCCTACGGCAACGCCGCCCACTGCGCACTGGAGTTCGACGTGATCGGCGAGGACGTGTTGATCACCGGCGCCGGCCCGATCGGCATCATCGCCGCCGGCATCTGCAAGCACATCGGCGCGCGCAACGTGGTGGTTACCGACGTCAACGACTTCCGCCTCAAGCTCGCCGCCGACATGGGCGCCACCCGCGTGGTCAACGTCGCCAACACCTCGCTGAAGGACGTGATGAAGGACCTGCACATGGAGGGCTTCGACGTCGGCCTGGAAATGAGCGGCAACCCGCGCGCGTTCAACGACATGCTCGATTGCATGTACCACGGCGGCAAGATCGCCATGCTCGGCATCATGCCCAAGGGCGCCGGCGCGGACTGGGACAAGATCATCTTCAAGGGCCTCACCGTGCAGGGCATCTATGGCCGCAAGATGTACGAGACCTGGTACAAGATGACCCAGCTGGTGCTGTCCGGTTTCCCGCTGCACAAGGTGCTCACCCACCAGCTGCCGGTGGACGAGTTCCAGAAGGGCTTCGACCTGATGGAACAAGGCAAGGCCGGCAAGGTCGTGCTGAGCTGGAACTGAGCGCCGCCGGCGTGCGGCGCGACGAAGAAGGGCGCCCTGCGGCGCCCTTCTTCGTTCATACGAGCGGTTCGGCTTACAGGCCGATGGTCGCGGTGACGACCACGCGGTCGCCGCCGTTGCTGCCGCCGACGCGCTCGCCGGCCTTGTCGGTATCGATGTAGGCCACCGACAGCGCCAGCGGCCCGAAGCTCTTGCCCACGCTCACCGAGTAGTCCGAGTAGTCCTCGATCCCGGCCTTGTTGCTGAACATGCTGCGGCCGTAGCTGGCGCCGATGGTGAAGTCGTGCGGCAGCGACCAGTTGCCCGCCAGCGCGGCGTAGTAGCCGTCCTCGCTGGTCGCCCACGAATCGTTCGAGTAGGCCAGCGTCAGGCTGTAGGTCTCGAGGAAGGTGGTCTTGGTGACCAGCTCGTTCCAGTTCAGATCGCTGGCGCCGCTATAGGTGTAGCGGTTGACCATCACGTCGAAGTTGACCTTGTCGCCGAAGTCGGTGTTGTAGCCGATGTAGTAGTCGCGCTCCCAGTCCGGATCGCCCTCGCCGAAGTCCACATTGGACGTCCACGCGCCCGCGTAGAGGCCGAACTTGGAGGTATAGGTGGCGCCGGCCTGGAACGCCGGGTCCTCGTTGGTCTGCGAGATGCCGCGCCATACGTAGTCGGTGGTCACCGCGAGCGTGGCGCTGAAGGGCTTGTATTCGTCGGCGCCTTCTTCCTGGGCAAAAGCGGCGGTGGAGACAGAGGACAAAGCGAGCAGCAGGGCACAAGCGAGCGTGGACGACTTCATGGGGCCGATCTCCTGGGGGCGGTGGGCGAGGAAACTGCACGTCGGGAAACAGCGCGAGGATCGCTGCTTTACGGATTCTTAACCGAGCCGCCGCTGCAGTGCAACATCCGTTGCATCCGTTACCGACAAGCCTTGTCCTGCCCTGCTCGAAGGCGGACGCGGGGTTGTCCGCCCCGCGTCCGTTCAGCCCGCCTCGGTGGCGGGAAAGATGCCGTACCGGCGCGCGGCGAGCGTCACCGATTGGCCGGCCGCGTAATGGCCGACCGCCGCCGGCAGTTCCAGTTCCACCTCGCCGGCCCGTTCCAGCCGCGCACGCACGCGCAGGCGCGCGCCGCTGCGCTGCGTGGACAGCACGGTCGCGCGCCAGCCTTCGGAGGCCGGCACCAGGTCTTCCGGGCGCACGTACAGTTCCACCTGGCCCGGCGCGACGTCCGCCTCCAGCGGCAGCGACAATCCGGCCACGTCTAGGTGCCCGCGCTGGACCGTGCCGGCGATGCGGTTGACCGCGCCGACGAACGAATAGACGAACGGCGATGCCGGCTCGTCGTAGACCGCCGCCGGGCTGGCCAGCTGCTCGATCCGGCCGCCGTTGAGGATCGCCACGCGATCGGCCAGTTCCAGCGCCTCTTCCTGGTCGTGCGTGACGAACACCGTGGTCAGGCCGGTCCGTTCGTGCAGCTCGCGCAGCCAGCGCCGCAGGTCGCGCCGCACCTGCGCATCGAGCGCGCCGAACGGCTCGTCGAGCAGCAGCACGCGCGGCTCGATCGCCAGCGCGCGCGCCAGCGCCACGCGCTGGCGCTGGCCGCCGGAGAGCTGGGTCGGATAGCGCTTCTCGAGCCCCTGCAACTGCACCAGCGCGAGCAGCTCCTGCACGCGCTCGCGGATGCGCGACTCCGCCCAGCGCGCCTCGCCGCGGCGCACGCGCAGGCCGAAGGCGATGTTCTCGTACACCGTCATGTGCTTGAACAGCGCGTAGTGCTGGAACACGAAGCCGACCCGCCGCGACTGCACGCTCATGCTGGTCGCGTCCTCGTTGCCGAACAGCACCTGGCCGCCATCGGCGTACTCCAGGCCGGCGATGATCCGCAGCAGGGTGGTCTTGCCCGAACCGGAGGGACCGAGCAGCGCCAGCAGCTCGCCCGGATGGATGTCGAGGTTGATCGCGTCCAGCGCGGTGAAGTCGTCGAACTGCTTGCGCAGGTTCTGGATGCGGATGCCGATGCTCATGCGGGGGCTCTCAATGGCGGTGGTTGGCGGCCAGCGACTCGCCGTGCCGCCATTCCAGGTAGGTCTTCAGGGCGAGCGTCAGCAGGGCGCTCAAGGCCAGCAGCGAGGCGCAGGCGAACGCCGCGCTGTAGGCGTATTCGTTGTAGAGGATCTCCACGTGCAGCGGCAGCGTGTTGGTGCGGCCGCGGATGTGGCCGGACACCACCGACACGGCGCCGAACTCGCCCATCGCGCGCGCCGCGCACAGCAGCACGCCATAGAGCAATCCCCAGCGGATGTTCGGCAGCGTCACCCGCCAGAACGTCTGCCAGCCGCCGGCGCCGAGGCTCAGCGCCGCCAGTTCCTCGTCGCTGCCCTGCTGCTCCATCAGCGGCATCAGCTCGCGCGCGATGAACGGGAAGGTGACGAACGTGGTCGCCAGCACGATGCCCGGCAGCGCGAACACGATTCTGGGCAGTTGGATCAGCGTCTCGCCCAGGACCGGCAGGTGCACGTGCCAGCCCTCGTCGATCAACGGCCAGGCCCAGCCCTGGCGCCCGAAGATCAACATGAAGATCAGGCCGGCCACCACCGGCGAGACCGAGAACGGCAGGTCGATCAGGCTCACCAGCAGGCGCCGGCCCGGGAAGCGGTGCTTGCTCACCGCCCAGGCCGCGGCCACGCCGAACACCAGGTTCATCGGGATCACGACCGCGGTGACCAGCAGGGTCAGGCGGATCGCCGCCAGCGCGTCCGGGTCGGTGATGGCCTTCCAGAACACTTGCAGCCCGCCGCGCAGCGCCTCGGCGAACACCAGCACCAGCGGCAGCAGCAGGAAGAACAGCAGGAACGCCAGGGCGCCGGCGGTCAGCAGCCAGCGCGCCCAGCGCGGCTCGGTGGTGGCGGCGGCAACGATGTCGCGTGACCGACGGGCCGGCATGGCCTGTTCCTGGAGGGGCGTCGGCAGGGAGGATACGATCTGGTTCATCTAAAGCGCGTCTCTACGGCGTGCCACGGCGTTGCAGGCGCCCTTGCAGCCCGTTCACCAGCAGCAGCACCGCGAACGACAGCAGCAGCATCGCCGCCGCGATCGCCGTGGCGCCGGCGTAATCGAACTCTTCCAGGCGGATGGTGATCAGCAGCGGCGCGATCTCGGTCACGTTCGGCATGTTGCCGGCGATGAAGATCACCGAGCCGTACTCGCCCACGCCGCGCGCGAAGGCCAGCGCGAAACCGGTCAGCAGCGCCGGCCACAGGCTCGGCAGCACCACCCGGAATACCGTCTGCCAGCGCCCCGCGCCGAGCGTGGCGGACGCCTCCTCCAGCTCGCGCTCGTTCTCGGCCAGCACCGGCTGCACCACCCGCACCACGAACGGCAGCCCCACGAACACCAGCGCGACCACAATGCCGAGCTGCGTGTAGGCGACCTTCAGGCCGAGCGGCTCCAACCAGCGCCCGATCCAGCCGTTGCCGCCGTACAGCGCGGTCAGCGCGATGCCCGCCACTGCCGTCGGCAGCGCGAACGGCAGGTCGATCATCGCGTCGAACAGGCGCTTGCCCGGGAACGAGTAGCGCACGAACACCCACGCCACCCACGTGCCCATCACCGCGTTGAACGCGGCCGCCGCCAGCGCGGTGACGAAGCTCAGCTTCAGCGCGGCGAGCACGCGCGGCTCGCTCCACACCTGCCAGACCCCGCTCCAGCCCAGACCGCTGGTCTTGATGAACACCCCCAGCAGCGGGATCAGCACGATCAGGCCCAGCCAGACGAACGTGATCCCCAGGCTCAGTCCGAGCCCGGGGATCACGCGGCGGCGCGACGGCTTGCGCGCCTCGGGTACCGCACTTGCCGACATTTACTTGCTCGCCTGGATCTGGTCGAAGATGCCGCCGTCGGCGAAGTGCTCGGCCTGGGCCTTCTGCCACGACCCGAACGCCTGCTGGATGGTCGCCAGTTCCACCTTCGGGAAGCGCGCGACGTCGTCCTTGTCGGCGAACTCGGGATGGCGCGGGCGGTAGTAGTGCTTGGCCGCGATCTTCTGGCCCTCCGGCGAGTACAGGTACTTCAGGTATTCCTCGGCGACCGCGCGCGTGCCGTGCTTGTCGACGTTCTTGTCGACCAGCGCGACCGACGGTTCGGCCAGGATCGACAGCTTCGGCACCACGATCTCGAACTTGTCCGGTCCCAGTTCCTCCAGCGCCAGGAACGCCTCGTTCTCCCAGGCCAGCAGCACGTCGCCGATGCCGCGCTGCACGAAGGTCGTGGTGGCGCCGCGCGCGCCGGTGTCCAGCACCGGCACGTTGCGGAACAGCGCGACCATGCTGCGCCGGATCTTGTCCTGGTCGCCCTTGAAGATCCTGTCGAAGTAAGCCCACGCCGCCAGGTAGTTCCAGCGCGCGCCGCCGGAGGTCTTCGGGTTCGGCGTCACCACCGACACGCCCGCGCGCAGCAGGTCCGGCCAGTCCTTGATGCCCTTCGGGTTGCCCTTGCGCACCAGGAACACGATCGTCGAGGTGTACGGCGCGCTGTTGTCGGGCAGGCGCTTCTCCCAGCCCGGCTGGATCAGCTTGGCCTTCTCGGCGATCGCGTCCACGTCGTAGGCCAGCGCCAGCGTGACCACGTCCGCCTCGACGCCGTCGATCACCGAGCGCGCCTGCTTGCCCGAGCCGCCGTGCGAGGTCTCCACGGTCACCTTGCCGCCGGTCTTTTCCTGCCAGTGCCTGGCGAAGGCGGCGTTGTAGTCGCGATACAGCTCGCGCGTGGGATCGTAGGACACGTTGAGCAGCTGCACGTCGCGCGCGAGCGCGCCTCCGGCGAATGCCGTCAACAGCAGCGTGCCAAGCCAGATGCCTGCAACGCGCGGGGATGCGAGCCAGTTCTTCATTGCTTTCTCCGCCTCAGAAGGAAACCTGCAACCGGGAGAACAGGGCCTTCTCGTCCTCCCGGTCTGCGCCTGCCGCAGCGCCGCCGTCGAAGCGGGTCTGCGAGTAATTGACTACCAGCTTGAGATTACTGGTGAGATACCAATTGACGCCCAGCGTCCATGCCTCGGCCCGGCGCGCGGCCGAATTGGCATCGGCGAACAGCGGGAAAGCCGCATCGTCCACCTCCAGTACACCATACCGTCCTACCAGCTCCCATGCACCCCACCCCTCGCCGCCCGCGGCGAACGGCCGCGAGGGCCTGACCACGCCGCGATAGCCCGCGTCCTCGCCGGTCAGCACGTAGCTGGCGGTGGCCTGCCAGGCCTTGTTTTCCAGGGTCGCGCGCGCGCCTGGGGTTGCCACCTCCTGGCGCGAGACGATGTACTCGGCCTGCAGCCCGAAGCCATTGCGGTAGTAGTAGCCCTGCGGCGACCAGCGCGTGCGGTCGCCATCGGCCAGCACCGTGCTGCGGTAGCTGAAGAACGTGGCCTGCCCGGGCGTGCGGTAGCGCGGCAGGAAGTTGTTGCCGCTGCCGTGCGTCTGGCCGGTGCTTGCGCCGATCCCGAAGCCCAGCCCCGACCACGCGCTGGCGCTGTCCCTGAACGGTTCGAAGAAGATCCGGCCGGCGTACTCGAAATCGTCGTCGGGATTGCTGGTGACCGCATCGCGGCCGTCCACGGTGCCGTTGAACACGCCGAGCGCATAACTGACCGCGCCGACCTCGCCCTGCAACTGCACGCCGATGTCGCGGTTGGGCGCCAGCTCGCTCGGCAGCGCGCGCTCGACGTCGGCCAGGGCCGAGGACGACTGCAGCCGCTCCAGCCCGACCGGCGAGGTGAACTTGCCGGCCCGCAGGGTATAGGCCTTGTCGAAGCGCAGGTCGACGTAGGCGTCGACGATGCTGGCGCTGTCGCCGGCGAACTCCGGCGTGAGGCGGAAGGCCACCAGCTTGCCGAGCGAGCCCTCGATGATCGGCCGTGCGGTGCGGATCAGGAACGTATCGGCCTGCGGCTGCCGGTCGTCGTCGATGTAGAAGCGGCCATCGCCCTGCAACAGGCCGCGCAGCCGGATCTCGTAGGCGCCGTCGGCGGACCTGAACGAGGCGCCCTTGTCGTTGACCGTCACCACCGGCGCGGACTTGGCCGCCGCGGCGCGCTCCTCTTCCTGCAGTTCCAGCCGGCGCTCGATCACGCGCAGCCGCTGGTCCAGGTCGGCCAGGCCGTCCGCGGCCGTGCCAGGCGCGGCGGCGGGCGCGGTCCCGAGGCGCCGTTCCAGCGCCTCCAGGCGGCGCTGGAGTTCCTCCACGCTGGGCTGCCGGGCCTGTTGCGCCCAGGCCGGGAGCGCGGCCAGCGCGCAGGCCAGCGCGAGCAGCGTGCGGGCCGGCCTGCCGGCGTGGCGGTCTTCTCCCCTTGGCGGTTGCATGCGTCGTCTCCGGTGGTCGGACGAAACCCCCTTCGTCCGGGACGCCGATGCTGCAGGTGCACATCCGCGCCCGGAAATGACCAATCCGCAGTCGCTTATAGCCATTGCGCATGACGCCCCGGCCGCCGCGCCGGGCGGCGGGTAAAATCCGGCATTTCCCCGAACGACACCGCCATGACCGACGCCTCCCCGACCCGCCGCTACGCCGAGGAACTCGACGCCCTCCGCGAGCAGGGGTTGTTCAAGTCCGAGCGCATCATCACCAGCCCCCAGTCGGCCGAGATCACGCTGGCCGACGGCCGCACCGTGCTGAACTTCTGCGCCAACAACTACCTCGGCCTGGCCGACCACCCGGACATCATCCGGGCCGCCAAGGACGCGCTCGATACCCACGGCTTCGGCATGGCCTCGGTGCGCTTCATCTGCGGCACCCAGGACCTGCACAAGCAGCTGGAGAAGACCATCGCCGACTTCTTCGGCACCGAGGACACCATCCTCTACGCCGCCTGCTTCGACGCCAACGGCGGCCTGTTCGAGCCGCTGCTGGGCGAGGACGACGCGATCATCTCCGACGCGCTCAACCACGCCTCGATCATCGACGGCGTGCGCCTGTGCAAGGCCAAGCGCTTCCGCTACGCCAACTGCGACATGGCCGACCTGGAGGCGCAGTTGCAGGCGGCCGACGCGGCCGGCTGCAAGACCAAGCTGATCACCACCGACGGCGTGTTCTCGATGGACGGCTTCATCGCGCCGCTCGACGAGATCACCGCGCTGGCGAAGAAGTACGGCGCGCTGGTGCACATCGACGAATGCCACGCCACCGGCTTCCTCGGCGCCACCGGCCGCGGCTCGGCCGAGGTCAAGGGCGTGCTGGACAGGATCGACATCTTCACCGGCACGCTCGGCAAGGCGATGGGCGGCGCACTCGGCGGCTTCACCACCGCGAAGAAGGAAGTGATCGAACTGCTGCGCCAGCGCTCGCGCCCGTACCTGTTCTCCAACTCGCTGCCGCCGCACGTGGTCGCCGCGGGCATCAAGGCCTTCGAGATGCTGTCGGCGGCCGGCGAACTGCGCGAGAAGCTGGTGCGGAACACCACCTACTTCCGCGAACGCATGACCGCGGCCGGCTTCGACGTGAAGCCCGGCGTGCACCCGATCAGCCCGGTGATGCTGTACGACGCGCCGCTCGCGCAACGCTTCGCCGAGCGCCTGCTGGAAGAAGGCATCTACGCGATCGGCTTCTTCTTCCCGGTCGTGCCCAAGGGCCAGGCCCGCATCCGCACCCAGATCAGCGCCGCCCACACGCGCGAACACCTGGACCGCGCGATCGACGCCTTCACCCGGATCGGCCGCGAACTGGGCGTGATCGCCGGTTGACGTCGTCCGAAGGGGACGGGAATCGCCGCTGGGCGTCCCGTCCCATCGCAAGGCCAAGCTGTTGCCGTGGCGGCGTTTGCTTTTGCTCCCCGTGGGAGCGGCTCTGGGTGGCCTAGGGCCATCAGCCGCGAAGACGCCTTCCCGATGCCTCCATCCCCGCAAGGAATCCCTGTTGGCGGGACTTCGGTCCCGGCGGGGCTTTCCCCTGAATCCCTACACATGGGATGCGGCAGCAGGGAGCACTGTGCAGGCGCTGCCGCCGGGACCGAAGTCCCTCCCACAAGCACGGCACGCTACTTGCCGCCCGCCCGGCCCGTCGTATCCGGAGCCCCCTTCGCAATGCGGATGCCATTGGCCTTCATCCAGGCATCGAACTCGTCGGCCGTCATCTGCCGCCCGCCCTGGCTCATGTCGAAGCGATAGGCGCCGCGCGCATCGCGCACCGCCAACGGCTTGACCACCACCACCTCGGGCCGCGCCGTTGCCGCCGTCCGCGTCGGCGCACACCCCGTCACCGCCACCAGCGATGCCACCGCCATCGCCACGCAAAGCGCGCCACCGATTCGCTGCATGTCAGGCCTCCCAAGCGACCGCCGGAGTCTAGGAGATTTCCGCGCCGCATGCCTTTCGCCGGGCGGGAAGCACCGCGTCCCGGCCGCACGAGCGCGCGCCCGGCGCGGCTCAGTCGCGCGCCGGTGCGAGCGCCTCGACTTCCCAACGCTCCAGCGGCCGCCACGCGCCCTTCGCGAGCGTACCCAGCCGCAGTCCGCCGATCGCCACCCGCACCAGCCGCAGCACCGCGATGCCCTGCGCTTCCATCAGGCGCCGGATCTGGCGATTGCGCCCCTCCTCCAGCGTGATTTCCAGCCACGCATTGCGCGTCCCCTCGCGCAGCACCGCGACCCGGCGGGCGCGCAGGCGCTCGCCCGCCCCGACCTCGATGCCCTCGTGCATGCGCCGCAACTGTTGCGCGTCCGGGATGCAATCCACCTGCACGTGGTAGGTCTTGTCGGGGCCGCGTTCGGGATCGGTGATCGACGCCGCCCACTCCGGATCGTTGCAGAACAGCAGCAATCCCTCGCTGGCCTTGTCCAGGCGCCCGACCGGCGCCAGCCACGGCAGGCCGGCACCGTCGAAGCAACGGTAGACGGTGTCCCGGCTCCGCTCGTCGCGCACGCTGGTCACCAAGCCACGCGGCTTGTTGAGCATGACGTAGCGGCGCGCGGCTTCGCCGACCGGCTGCCCGTCCACCTCGATGCGCGGCGGAGCGCCTTGCGGGATCGGGAACTCGGGATCGCGGACCACCTGGCCGGCGACCGCCACGCGGCCGTCGCCGATCCAGCGCGCCGCCTCGCTGCGCGAGCATATCCCCAACTTCGAAAGCACCCGCGCCAGGCCATGGCGCGGGGATGCGGCACCGGCCGCCCCCTTCTTGTTCCGTCCTGGCCGGGCGGGTGCCGGCGACGTCCGCCGGTGCATGCCCGGGCCGGGAGTTACTTGTTCTCGACCGGCGCGGCGTTCGCCGCCGGTTCCGCCGCCGGCGCCGCGGGGCGCGCCTTGACCACGCGCACGCCGCGCGCCTTCATCCACGCATCGAACTCCTCGGCGGTCATGCGCTTGCCGTTCTGGCTCATGTCGAAACGCCACGGCGTGTTGTCGAACGCCGTCTGCGGCTTGTACGCCGCCGGGTCGTTCGGGTTGGCCGGACCGGTGGCCGGCATCGCCTTGGCCACGTCCTGGCACCCTTCCACGCGCAGGCGCAGCAGCACGCGCTCGACCGACTGGTCGTTGTCGAACGGCTGGGCAAGCACCCCGCTCGGGCCACCGAGCTGCACGCTGCGGGTGTAGAACTCGGCGGCGGCCGGCGCGATCACGGTCGCGGGCAGCGGCAGCGGCGGAGCGACGGCGCCGCTCGCGCAGTCCGTGGCGGCGTGGGCGGCGGGAACGAGAGCGAGACCGAGCAATCCGGCCGTTGCGAGACGCAGCATCGGGAAACATCCGTTGGGTGGTCGACGCGACGAGTGTAGGCAGGCCCCATGCGCCTTTCAACCACGACTTGCACTCCCGTCTCCAACGCATTGCGATGAATGGGGATTTGCCTCGCTCGCCTGCCTGCTCGCCATCCCGCCACGGCACTCGCGGATCGCCATCGGCATCGCGCTTTACGTGCGCACGGAAAGCGGAGGCATCGCGCGGCATGCCCCATCCACGGCGGCCGACATGCACGACGCCGCCGGGGACGCGCAAAAACAAAGCCCGGCACGAGGCCGGGCTTTGCTTGGATCACCGAAGGTCCGATCAGTTCTGGACGTTCAGCTCGGTACGACGGTTCTTCGCACGGCCTTCCGGATTGTCCGAACCATCCGGGTTGGTGTTCGGAGCGATCGGGCGGCTCTCGCCGTAGCCGATCGGGCCGACCAGACGCGAGGCGTCCACGCCGTTCTGGGTCAGGTAGTCGTACACGGCCTTGGCGCGACGCTCCGACAGCTTCTGGTTGTACGCGTCGGTACCCTTCGAGTCGGTGTGACCGGCGACTTCGACGCGCAGATCCGGGTAACGCTTCAGGATCTCGGTGGCCTCGCTCAGGATCGCCACGGCGTCCGGACGCAGGGTCGACTTGTCGAAGTCGAAGTTCACGCCCTTCAGGTCGATCGACACCGGCACCGGGCAGCCGTCCGGACCGATCGTCTGGCCCGGCTGCGAGTTCGGGCACTTGTCGTCGCAGTTGTTGACGCCGTCGCCGTCGTCGTCCAGGTCCGCGCAGCTCGGAGCGACCGGAGCCGGAGCCGGAGCCGGGGCGACCGGGGCCGGGCCCAGCGGGATCACGACGCCGACCGAGGCCAGCACGTCGCCGAACCAATCCTGGTCATTGCCCGGGCGGACGCCGTTGACGGTGCGGATGCTCTGGTCGTCGAAATCGGCGCGGTAGGCCACTTCGGCACGCACGGCGACGCGCTTGTCGAAGGTGGTCTGCAGGCCGACGCCGACCTTAGCGGCGAACTCGCCGTCCTTGCGGTCCTTCAGCGCGGCGCCGCTCAGGTACTCTTCCTCGGTCTTCTGGTAGCCCAGACCGAACAGCAGGTACGGGTTCCAGCCACGGCCTTCCTGGATGAAGTGGCGACGCAGGTCGAACGAGATGCCGTACTGGCTCCAGTTCTGGTCCTGGTTCTTGTCGAAGTTCGGGTTCTGGTAGTTCAGCTCACCATCGAGCGACCAGTTCGGGCTGACGAACTTGCCCAGGCCCAGGGTGACGAACGGGGCATCGTTGGTGAGACGGTCGCTGTCCTGGAAGTTGAAGCCGGCCGAACCGGTCAGGTACCAGCGATCATCGAACTCCTGCGCGGAGGCTGCCTGGGCTACGGCCAGACCACCCAGCAACGCGGCAGTGAGGATTTTCTTGTTCATGAATACAGCTCCTTGTTTCGGGTAATAAAACCGATAGAGGCAGGGTTCAGTTCAGATGTCTCGTCACATCCAGACGGCCGTTCCGCTCGCCATCGCGGCGCAGATTAAGCTCGCTTTAGTGAAGACTGCGTTAACGGTCACATAACATGTGAAGACGCTCCCAAGGCGTCTGGGCCTCGGAAGTACAACGTATACAGCTTCATCAAGGATAGCCTAGACCGGTTCCTCAAATAGCCAAATCCGGGATAAACGGATGTTGGAAGCGGGCTCAGGATACGCGCATTCGACCGTTGCGGGCAGCCAGGACGGCACGGCGCAGGTGCCAGTCGCGGAGCGCGGTCCAGGCCGCGGCACGGCGTGCCCTGTCGCGCTCCTCCGCCCCGGGCGGCCGCCCGGCCCTGGCCAGTTCTCCCCCGTCCCGCCAGGGATAGGCCAGCGGCGCGGCCAACGGGAACATCACGGCCTGCCGGGTGTACAGCCGGTCGAACTGGGCCAGGGCCTGGCCGCCGTCCGGCGCCGGCGCGAGCAGGTCGCGGCCGGTCGCGAAGTAACGCTGCCCCGGCACCGCCAGCGTCGCCAGCGTCGGCACCAGGTCGGCGTGGCCGCAGTAGGCCGTCGGGTCCGGCGCCCTCCCCGCGGCGAACGCGGGCGGGACCCGCAGGTAGGCGAACACCCGGTCGACGTCCGGCTGCTGCATCGGCAGGGCGTAGCGATAGTGCGTGCGCAGGTTGTGGTCGCCGGCCGCGGCGACCACGGTGCGCTCGGCCAGGGGCGAGCCGCGCAGGTGCTGCAGGAAGGCGCCGAACTGGTCGGCCTGGTACTGGTAGGTCGCCAGCGTCCTGCGCAGTTCGCCGGCATCATCCGTGCGGCGCGGGCCGAGCGCTGACGGGTCCAAAGGCAGCCCGGCGTGCGGCGTGTCGAGGCGGTAGGGCGGGTGGTTGGTGGTGGTGAGCAGGAACAGGAACAATCGTTCGCCGCGCCGGTCGGCCTGCTCGAGCAGGTCGGTGGCGTAGTCGAACAGATAGGCGTCGTAGACGCCCCACTCGGTGGCCCCGGCCTGCGGGAAGCGCTGGCGGATGTCGCTCGCGTCGTAGACCTGGTCGAAGCCCTGGTGCGAGAACGCCTTGCCGATGTCGCGCCAGTCCGCGCCGCCGCCATAGAGCAGCACGGTGCGGTAGCCCGCGCGCTTGAACGGCAGCGCGGCCGAGGTGTCGAAGCCGATCGTGGCGTTGCGCCCGCGCGTCAGCGGGGTGATCGGCGAGCCGAGCAGCAGGTTCTCCAGTTCCGGATGGGTGCCGTTCTGCCCGGCGATGAAGTTCCGCAGCAGGTAGCCGTGCGGCAGCTCGCCGCGCAGCCGCCCGAGCATGTCGTTGCCGGGGCGGTCGGTCTTCAGCAGGTCGGCGCCGAACGACTCCAGCAACGCCAGCACGACGTGCGGCGAGGAGGCCGGCGCCCTGGGCTGGCCGGCCGCGACCGGGAACAACGCGGCCTCGATCGTCTCGGGCCGGCCATCCGGCAGGCCGGCGGCGCGGGCCGCCTCGTCGAGGCTGGCGAATCCCAGCGCATGCACGCCCTGCAGCGGGTCCTTGCCGATCTCCACCTCCTTGGCGCGCACGCGCAGCGCGCGATACAGCGTCAGCGGCGCGTTGAGCACGAGGCTGTTGACGAACGGGTCCGAGGACACGGTGACGTCGCGCCGCACCAGCGGAAACGTGCCGACGCTGCCGCGCGCGGCGGCCAGCAGCGCCACGCATTGCAGCACGATCAGCGCACGCTGCCCCCAGCGCCAGCCCAGCGACGGCCAGACGCGCTCCAGCCGGCCCGCCAAGCGCGGCAATGCCCAGGCCGCCGCCGCGGCCACCGCCGCGACGACGAGCGCGGCGCGCACCACCGGGCAGTCCTGCCACACCGTCTCCAGCACCGCACCGGTGTCGTCCTCGAACAGGCCGAACACGATCGGGTCGAACCTGGTCTTGTAGAACGCGAAATAGAAGTGCTCGCAGACCGCGGCCAGCACGAACGCGGCCAGCAGCGCGATCGCCAGCCGGCGCGCGACGCGGACCGACCGCGCCCGGTGCTTGCCGAGCCATAGCGGCGCCACCAGCAGCGCGATCAGCCAGGCCGACATCGCGCCGACCACCAGGTCGTAGCGCATCCCCTGCCAGAGGGCGGGCCACAGTTGCGAGACGTGGCGACCCGCGCCGGCATAGGCCTCCCACAGGCCGAGGCGCGCTAGGCCACCCACGCAGACCATGCATGCGACGAACGCCCACAACAGCGGAAACAGGCGCGACGCCTGCACGTGACGAACAACCTGCGAACCCATCGAGGCCTTCCATTGCCGGAACGGATACGGAGCCGGCGCGCCGCCGAACCCGTCCGGCGAGGGCGGCGATTGTAACAAGAGCGACATATTCGCCGGCCCGGCGCCATGCCGCGCCATGGAGGCCGCGGGGTTGCCGCCGCGGCGGAATCGGCGACAATGCGGCACTCCGTACGCCAGCGTATCCACCATGTCGCCCGCCTCCCCGCCACCCTCCGCCGACACCGCGTATCCGCACCTGTTCTCGCCCCTGGACCTGGGGTTCACCACGCTGCGCAACCGCGTGCTGATGGGCTCGATGCATACCGGCCTGGAGGATCGCGCGAAGGACTTCCCGCGCCTGGCGGCCTACTTCGCCGAACGCGCGGCGGGCGGCGTCGGCCTGATCGTCACCGGCGGCTTCGCGCCGAACCTGGCCGGCTGGCTCAAGCCTTTCGGCGGCAAGCTGTCCTGGCCGTGGGAAGCCCGGCCGCACCGGCAACTGACCGGCGCGGCGCATGCGCACGACGCCAAGATCTGCCTGCAGCTGCTGCATTCGGGCCGCTACGGCTACCACCCGCTGCAGGTCGCGCCGTCGAAGCTGAAGGCGCCGATCAATCCCTTCACGCCGCGCGCGCTGTCGGCCGGCGGCGTGGAGCGCCAGATCGATGCCTATGCGCGCGCCGCCCGCTACGCCCGCGAGGCCGGCTACGACGGCGTGGAGGTGATGGGTTCGGAAGGCTACCTGATCAACGAGTTCATCGCCCCGCGCACCAACCGGCGCAACGACGCCTGGGGCGGCACGCCGGAGAAGCGCATGCGCTTCGCGGTGGAGATCGTGCGCCGCATCCGCGAGGCCTGCGGGCCGGACTTCATCATCGTCTACCGGCTGTCGCTGGTCGACCTGGTCGAGGACGGCAGCAACTGGGAGGAGATCGTCCTGCAGGCGCAGGCGATCGAGGCCGCCGGCGCGACGATCATCAACTCCGGCATCGGCTGGCACGAGGCGCGCATTCCTACCATCGCCACCTCGGTGCCGCGCGCGGCCTTCGCCGGCGTGACCGCCAAGCTCAAGCCGCACGTGAAGCTGCCGGTGGTGGCGACCAACCGCATCAACATGCCCGAGGTGGCCGAGCGCATCCTCGCTGGTGGCGACGCCGACATGGTCTCGCTGGCGCGGCCCTTGCTCGCCGACCCGCAGTGGGCGAACAAGGCCCGCGCCGGCCGGTCGCACGCGATCAACACCTGCATCGCCTGCAACCAGGCCTGCCTGGACCACGTGTTCGAGAACAAGCTGGCCAGCTGCCTGGTCAACCCGCGCGCGGCGCACGAGACCGAACTGGTCTACGCGCCCGTCGCCGCCCCCAAGTCGATCGCCGTCGTCGGCGCGGGGCCGGCCGGGCTGGCCTGCGCGACGGTCGCGGCCGAACGCGGGCACCGGGTGACGCTGTTCGAGGCCGCCGACGAGATCGGCGGCCAGTTCAACGTCGCCAAGCGCATCCCCGGCAAGGAGGAGTTCCACGAGACGCTGCGCTATTTCCGCCATCGCCTGGAGGAGACCGGCGTGGACGTGCGCCTGGGCAAGCAGGCGGCCGCCGCCGACCTCGCCGGCTTCGACGAGGTGGTCGTCGCCACCGGCATCAGCCCGCGCCAGGTCGATTTCCCCGGCGCCGACCATCCCAAGGTGGCGACCTACCTCGACGTCCTGCTCGGCCGGGTCCGCGCCGCCGACAAGGTCGCGATCATCGGCGCCGGCGGCATCGGCTTCGATGTCGGCGAGTTCCTCGTCCACGAAGGCGCCTCGCCCTCGCTCGACGTCGCCCGCTGGCAGGCCGAATGGGGCGTGGACCCGGCCTTCGAGGCGCGCGGCGCCCTCGCCCGCCCGCGGCCGGAACCGCCCGCGCGCCAGGTCTGGCTGCTGCAACGCAGCCCCGGCCGCCCCGGCGCGCGGCTGGGCAAGACCACCGGCTGGATCCATCGCGCCACGCTCAAGGCCAAGGGCGTGAAGATGCTCGGTGGCGTGGAATACCTCGGCGTCGACGACGAGGGCCTGCACATCCGCGTCGACGGCAGCGAGCAGACGCTGGACGTGGGCACCGTGGTGATCTGCGCCGGCCAGGAGCCGCGCCGGGACCTGCACGCGGCGCTGCTGGCGCTCGGCAGGACCGCGCACCTGATCGGCGGTGCCGACGTGGCCGCCGAGCTGGACGCCAAGCGCGCCATCGACCAGGGCAGCCGGCTCGCCGCCGCGCTGTAGCGCCCGGCACGACGCCGCGTACCGCTGATCAGGCCGGCCGACCGGCCTGCCGGAAGCCGTCGCGCGCCTGCCGGAGGTCCCGATCCGGCCCTCCGGCCAAGCTGAATGTCAAGCGGACGCATTCAGGCGGGGTTTCGAGACCCGTGTCTACCTTGCGCCCACTTTCCGGCCCGCCACCCAGTTCGGCAGGCCCATCCGGCCCCGCTTCCACTTGGCCGGATACGCGGGCGGCCCGCTGGCCGCCTCCCCATAACGCCAAGCCGTGTCGCAAGCCACCGCCCCGCTCCGCCGGGGAGGACAGCAAGCCTCGGCCCATACGGAGCAAGGAGTTCCATGAAACTGGCCTGGATTCTTTGGCTGTCGCAGTTGTTGCCGCAGCCGGCCGCCGATTCGCTGTGCCTGAGCACCACCGTCTACCTGGAGGCGCGCGACCAGACCCTGCGCGGCCAGCAAGCCGTTGCCGAGGTCGCCCTGCGCCGCCTGGACAGCGGCCTGTGGGGCAACTCGATGTGCCAGGTCGTCACCGCGCGCAAGCAATTCGCTCCCACCCTGGTACCCCCGGGTACCCAGCTGAAGAACAAGGAAGCGTGGACCACCGCGGTCAACGTCGCCTTCGCCGCCGAGCGCAACTGGGCGTTGCCGGCCGGGCAGCGCAAGGAGATCGTACCGGGCGCCAGCCACTTCGCCGCCAGCGCGATCGCCAGCCCGAGTTGGCGCAATGCCTACCAGGTGGCCACGATCGGCGACCACACGTTCTATCGCGTGCAGAAACTCAAGCCCCGCGCATCGTGACGATCCGTCGCGGCCGTGCCGTTGAGCCACGGCAGGCCGCTCTGGGATAGTGGGCGTTTGCCTCATCCCGATCCGACGGAGTTTCCATGAAGCTGTACAGCAAGCCCGGGGCCTGCTCCACCGCCGACCACATCGCCCTGCAGTGGACCGGCCAGCCGTTCGACGTCGAACTGCTCACCAAGGAATCCCTCAAGAGCCCCGCCTTCCTGGCGATCAATCCGGCCGGGGCGGTACCCGCGCTGGTCGACGGCGACTTCGTGCTGACCCAGAACGCGGCGATCATGGGCTACATCGCCGACCGCCATCCCCAGGCCGGCCTGGCCGGCGACGGCAGCGCGCGCCAGCGCGCCGAGGCGGCCCGCTGGCTCTCCTTCGTCAATTCCGACCTGCATCCGGCCTTCCTGCCGCTGTTCGCCCCGGCCAAGTTCATCGACGACCCGGCGCAGTACGAGGCGCTGAAGATCACGGCGCACCGGCGCCTGCGCGGGCTGTTCGAGCGCGCCGACGCGCAGCTGGCCGGCCGCGAGTGGCTGGCGGGGTTCCGCAGTTTCGCCGATCCCTACTTCTATATGACGCTGCGCTGGGCCGCCGGCCTGAAGCTGGACCTCTCCGGCCTGGACAACCTCGCCGCGTTCAAGCGGCGCATGGAAGCCGACCCGGGCGTGCAGGCGGCGCTGGCCGCGGAAGGACTGGACTGATCCCGCGTGGGGGCGAGGGCCAACGGCCAGGCGCCAAACAGCCCGTCCCCCGCCGCAACCGTAGTCCCCGCGAACGCGGGGACCCAGCGCCCTGGCGACCCAGCGCCCTGAAGCCTTCCGGCGAAACCGGGCTTTCTGCTCGTCATTCCCGCGCAAGCGGGAATCCAAGGACGTGCGCCCTCATGGGATAGGCAAGTCCACGGATTCCCGCTTGCGCGGGAATGCCGGGGCAAGGCGCCGGGTCCCCGCCTTCGCGGCACGACGGTGGAGGGATTGCGGAACGGTGGCGGAGCCATGCCCCGCTCCCGCCGAAGCCGCCGGCAAGACACCCCGTTACGTCGCCCTCTGCGCCAGCGCGCGGCGCACTTCCTCCAAGGCGCCGGGATCGTCCAGCGTGGACAGGTCGCCGGGATCGCGATCCTCAGCCAGGGCCTGCAACGAACGCCGCAGCAGCTTGCCCGAGCGGGTCTTCGGCAATGCGTTGACGATATAGACATGCGCCGGCCGCGCCACCGCGCCCAGCTGGCGTACCACGCACTGCTGCAGCTCCGCGGCGGTGCCGGCCGGGTCCTGCGGCGCCTGCTTCATCGTGGCGAACACCACCGGCACCTGCCCCTTCAGTTCGTCCTTCACGCCGATCACCGCCGCCTCGGCGACGCCGGGATGCCCGGAGATCGCCTCCTCGATCTCGCGCGTGCCCAGGCGGTGGCCGGCGACATTGATCACGTCGTCGGTGCGTCCCAGGATGAAGGTGTAGCCCTCTTCGTCGCGGATCGCCCAGTCCAGCGAGCTGTACAGCAGTTCCTTGAAGTGGCCGAAGTAGCTGTCGAGGAAGCGCCGGTCGTCGTTCCATACCGTGCTCAGGCATCCCGGCGGCAGCGGCGGCACCACGACCAGCACGCCCTTCTGGCCCGGCGCGACCTCCGCGCCGGTCTGCTCGTCGATCACCTTCATGCGATAGCCGAGATTCGGGAATCCGGGCGAACCGAACTTCACCGGCTTCATCTCCACGCCGGGCAACAGGGTCAGCGCCGGCCAGCCGGTCTCGGTCTGCCAGTAGTTGTCGATCACCGGCTTGCCGAGCGCGGCATTGATCCAGGTGGCGGTGGGCTCGTCCAGCGGCTCCCCCGCCAGGAACAGGTACTTCAGCCGCGACAGGTCGTGGCGTCGGATGAAATCCACGTCGGACTTCTTCAGCACGCGGATCGCGGTCGGCGAGGAGAACATCGTGCGCACGCCGTAGCGCTCGCACAGCGCCCACCAGATGCCGGGGTCGGGCTGGGTCGGCAAGCCTTCGTACAGCAGCGAGGTGCAACCGCCGATCAGCGGACCGTAGACGTTGTAGGAATGGCCGACCGCCCAGCCGACATCCGAGGTGGAGAACATCGCCTGGCCCGGCGCGCAATCGAACACCGTGCGCATCGACAGCGCCATCGCCACCGCGTAGCCGCCGACGTCGCGCTGCACGCCCTTGGGCTTGCCGGTGGTGCCCGAGGTATAGAGCAGGTAGCTCGGCTCGTTGGATTCCAGCCATTCCACCGGCACCTGCGCATCGCCGGCCTCGGCGCGCAGCGCGGCGTAGTCGACGTCGCGGCCGGCCACCCTGGGTTCGGCGGCATCCAGCCCGCGCGAGACGACCAGCACCTTCGGCGGCGGATGGGCCGCCTCCGCGCAGGCCGCATCCACCAGCGGCTTGTACGGGATCACCTTGCCGCCGCGGCTGCCGGCGTCGGCGGCGATCAGCAACTTGGGCCTGGCGTCGTCGATGCGCAGCGCCAGGTTGTGCGCGGCGAAGCCGCCGAACACCACCGAATGGATCGCGCCGATCCTCGCGCAGGCCAGCATCGCGAACACCGCCTCGGCCATGTTCGGCATGTAGATCACGACCCGGTCGCCGCGGCCGACCTCCAGCTTCTTCAGCACAGCGGCGAAGGCGTTCACCTCGCGGTGCAGGTCGCGGTAGCTGAACTCGCGGGTCGTGCCGGTCTCGGTGGAGACCACCACCAGCGCGAGCTGGTCGCCGCGCTCGTCGAGGTGGCGGTCCACCGCGTTGTAGCAGAGATTGGTCTGCCCACCGACGAACCACTTGCGGAACGGCGGGTTGGAATAGTCGAGGATCTGCCGTGGCCGCACCTGCCAGTGGATGGCCTGCGCCGCCTCCGCCCAGAACTCCTCCGGCCGCTCGATCGAACGGCGATAGGCCTCTTCGTAGCTCATCCGGTCCCTCCCAGAACCTTGGGGCTGCCTCCAGCATAGGCCGGCGCCCACGCGCGATCCCTGCGACCTTGGTCGAACGGCGGACCGGCCCCGGGCCGGCCGCCGGCGCGGGCCTCAGATCATCGACTTGGCGTTGTCGAGCACATAGTCGCAGGCCTTGCGCTTGACCTTGTCGGACACCGACTTCAGGTCCAGCGATTTGCCGTCGCTCCCGGACAGCAGGCCTTGCTCGCCCCGCTGGTAGCCCTCGTCCTGTCCCTGCTGGCCCGACACCTTGCTCAGCAGCTTGTCCTTGATCCCGGACGCCGCGTTCGCGCTCAGGTAGTTGTTCTTGATGCAGTACTGCAACGCACCGGCGGCGTTGCCGCCCACGCTCGAATCCATGCCCGGCAACGCCGCGCCGCCGAGCATGCCGGCCAGCCCGCCCTGCCCGGCCGTGCTTTCCGGCGCGCCGGCCTGCTGGCCGCCGCCCAGCTTGTCCTTCAGTCCCTTCAGGTCGACCGCGCCCACCGACGCGCTCGCGCACAGCATGCCCAGCGACAACACCACGACCGACGTCTTCATGACCCTGCTCCCGATTCCCGGCCACCCCGGGTGCGTGGCAGCCTAGCGGCCCCGACCTTCAATCCGGATCAAGACGCATCTCCGGCGCCCGACTGGCCTCAAGGCTCGGCCAACAAGCCCCTCTCCCATTGGCAGAGGGGTTGGGGTGAGGGTACGGAAAGCCTCATGCAGCCCAACAGCGCAGAGTTTCGCCCGCACCCTCATCCGCCATCATGGGGCACCTCGCTTCGCGCCCCGGCCTGGCGCAGCGCGCCAGGCGTTCAGGCATGTGCGAACCCGTGGTTCGCAAGCAACATGCCTTCACCCCGAGGGGAGAAGGCCAGATCCGAAAAGCAGGACGCCGGCACGAGGCCGGCGTCCTGGATCATGCGGTGGGCAGTGGATCAGCCCAGCAGGTGGGCGACGCCGCCGCGCTCTTCTTCCAGCTCGGCCAGGGTCTTGTCGATGTACTTCTGGCTGAAGTCGTCGATCGGCAGGTCCTTGATGATGGTGTACTTGCCGTTCTCGGTGGTCACCGGGAAGCCGAAGATCACGCCTTCCGGGATGCCGTAGGAGCCGTCGGACGGCACGCCCATCGTCACCCACTTGCCGTTGCTGCCCAGCACCCAATCGCGCACGTGGTCGATGGCGGCGTTGGCGGCCGAGGCGGCCGAGGACAGGCCGCGCGCCTCGATGATGGCGGCGCCGCGCTTGCCCACGGTCGGGATGAAGGTGTTGGCGTTCCACGCCTGGTCGTTGATCGCCTCGGCGATGGAAGCGCCGTCGGCGGTGGCGAAGCGATAGTCCGGGTACATGGTCGGGCTGTGGTTGCCCCACACCACCAGCTTCTCGATGCCGCCGACCGGCTTGCCGAGCTTGGCCGACAGCTGGCTCAGCGCGCGGTTGTGGTCAAGGCGCAGCATGGCGGTGAAGTTCTCCGGCTTCAGGTCCGGCGCGGACTTCATCGCGATGTAGGCGTTGGTGTTGGCCGGGTTGCCGACCACCAGCACCTTCACGTCGCGCTTGGCGACCTTGTTCAGCGCCGCGCCCTGGGCGGTGAAGATCTTGGCGTTCTCCAGCAGCAGGTCCTTGCGCTCCATGCCCGGGCCGCGCGGACGCGCGCCGACCAGCAGGGCGATGTCGACGTCCTTGAACGCGACCTCGGCGTCGTCGGTGCCGATCATGCCGGCCAGCAGCGGGAACGCGCAGTCCTCCAGCTCCATCATCACGCCCTTCAGCGCGGCCTGGGCCTTCTCGTTCGGCAGCTCCAGCAGCTGCAGGACGACCGGCTGGTCCTTGCCCAGCATTTCGCCGGAGGCGATGCGGAACAGCAGGGCGTAGCCGATCTGGCCGGCAGCGCCGGTCACGGCGACACGAACGGGTGCTTTCATCTGGACTTTCCTCTTCTAAGAAGCGTCGGTGGGGAGGGCGCGGCGGAATCGGCGGGCGCCCGGAAACGGCGACGGCCGCGCTGCGGCGACCGTCGGGATGGGAATCAGGCGGCGAGGATCTTGTTCCACTCGGCGACGCGGTCGGCCTTGGCGGCCAGCACGGCATCGGCGTCGCCCTCGATCGTCACCTTGTTGATGGTGTCGCCCTGGACCACGCTGTCGACGGTCTCCATGCCCTCGAGCACCTTGCCGAACACGGTGTGCTTGCCGTCCAGCCAGTCGGTCTTGATGTGGGTGATGAAGAACTGGCTGCCGTTGGTGTTCGGGCCGGCGTTGGCCATCGACAGCACGCCGCGCTCGTGGCGCACGCCGTTGTTGGTCTCGTCCTCGAAACGGTAGCCCGGGCCGCCGCGGCCGGACCCCTCCGGGCAGCCGCCCTGGATCATGAAGTCGGCGATCACGCGGTGGAAGTTCAGGCCGTCGTAGAAGCCGCGCTTGGCCAGGTTCACGAAGTTGGCCACCGTCAGCGGCGCCTTGTCGGCGAACAGCTCGATCTTGATCGGGCCGCGGGAGGTGTCGAAGTTGGCGATCAGGGACATGGAATCCTCGGGGGTCGGGACGAATGCGTCAGCCCGATAGGATACACCTGCCGCCCGGCCGGCCGCCCCGGGGCGGCCCGCCTGAACGGGCCCGGCCGCCCGGGTTCCCCGGTCCGCCATGGGGATATCGCCAAACGGTTATAATTGTCGGCTTACCTTTTCCCCATCCTGCCTTGGCGTCGACCGAGCCCCCTTTCGCATGTCCATCGAAAACCTTCGCAACATCGCCATCGTCGCCCACGTCGACCACGGCAAGACCACCCTCGTCGACCAGCTGCTGAAGCAGTCCGGCACCCTCTCCGAGCGCACCGTGCTGGCCGAGCGCGTGATGGACAGCAACGACCAGGAAAAGGAACGCGGCATCACCATCCTGGCCAAGAACACCGCCATCACCTGGCGGGGCAACCGCATCAACATCGTCGACACCCCCGGGCACGCCGACTTCGGCGGCGAGGTCGAGCGCGTGCTGTCGATGGTGGACACCGTGCTGATCCTGGTCGACGCGATGGACGGCCCGATGCCGCAGACCCGCTTCGTGACCCAGAAGGCGTTCGCGATGGGCTTCAAGCCGATCGTGGTCATCAACAAGATCGACCGCCCCGGCGCGCGCCCCGAGTGGGTCGTGGAGCAGGTGTGGGACCTGTTCGACCGCCTCGGCGCCACGCCGGAGCAGATGGACTTCCCGATCGTCTACGCCTCGGCGCTGAACGGCTACGCCTCGCTGGACGAGAACGCCCGCGACGGCGACATGACCCCGCTGTACGAGGCGATCATGCAGCACGCGCCGAAGCCGGACGTCGATCCGGAAGGCCCGTTCCAGATGCGCATCAGCCAGCTCGACTACAACAGCTTCGTCGGCGTGATCGGCATCGGCCGCATCCAGCGCGGCACGCTGAAGAAGAACATGCCGGTGGTGGTGATCGACCGCGAGGGCAAGAAGCGCCAGGGCAAGGTGCTGCAGGTGCTGGGCTTCCTGGGCCTCGAGCGCATCGAGCAGGACAGCGCCGAGGCCGGCGACATCGTCGCCATCTCCGGCATCCCGGAGCTGACCATCTCCGACACCGTCTGCGCGCTCGACTTCCCCGAGGCGCTGCCGCCGCTGACCGTGGACGAGCCGACCATCTCGATGACCTTCCAGGTCAACAACTCGCCGTTCGCCGGCAACAAGGACCTGTCCGGCGGCAAGTTCCTGACCAGCCGCCAGCTCAAGGACCGCCTGGAGCGCGAGACCGTGCACAACGTCGCCCTGCGCGTGGAGCAGCTGGAGGACGCCGACAAGTTCCTGGTGTCCGGCCGCGGCGAGCTGCACCTGTCGGTGCTGATCGAGAACATGCGCCGCGAGGGCTACGAGCTGGCCGTGTCGCGCCCGGAAGTGATCATCAAGGAGATCGACGGCCAGCCGATGGAGCCGATCGAGCAGCTCGTCGTCGACGTGGAGGAGATCCACCAGGGCGGCGTGATGGAGAAGCTCGGCATCCGCAAGGGCCAGCTCAAGAACATGGAGCCGGACGGCAAGGGTCGCGTGCGCCTGGAATACCTGATCCCGGCGCGCGGCCTGATCGGCTTCCAGAACGAGTTCAAGACCCTGACCCAGGGCTCGGGCCTGCTGTTCCACGTGTTCGACCACTACGGGCCGAAGGAACAGGGCGCGATCGCCAAGCGCCCGAACGGCGTGATGATCGCCAACGCGCCGGGCGTCACCCCCGCCTACGCGCTGGGGCCGCTGGAGGAGCGCGGCCGCCTGTTCGCGGCCGAGGGCGACAACGTGTACGAGGGCCAGCTGGTCGGCATCCACTCCAAGGACAACGACCTCACCGTCAACGCGATCAAGACCAAGCCGCTGACCAACATGCGCGCCGCCGGCAAGGACGATGCGATCAAGCTGACCCCGGCGATCAAGTTCTCGCTGGAGCAGGCGCTGGACTTCATCGAGGACGACGAGCTGGTCGAGGTCACCCCGAAGGAGATCCGCCTGCGCAAGAAGTTCCTGACCGAGAACGAGCGCAAGCGCGCCAGCCGCGCCGGCTGAGGCATCATCGGCTCGTGGACCCCGCCGACAAGCCCTACGACCCGGATCCGCACGCGCATCCGGGACTTCACCTGATCGCCCTGCTGGAGGCGGCCAAGGGGCTGTTGGCCGTGCTCGGCGCGACCGGCCTGGAAATCCTGGGCCCGTTGCCGCTGCAGCACGGCGTGAGCGAGCTGATCCGGCGCTTCAACCTCGACCCCGAGCATGGCGCGCTGCCGTCGCTGCTGCGGATGATCAGCCCCGACGCGGTGCACCTGGCCGCGGCGGGCATGCTGGCCTACGGCGTGCTGCACCTGGTCGAAGCCTGGGGACTGTGGCGCGCCAAGGCCTGGGCTTCGCTGCTGGGCTGCGCCTCGGCGGCGATCTACCTGCCCTTCGACATCTACGCGATCGTGCGCCATCCCGGATGGGCCTCGTGGGGCGTGCTCGCGGTGAACCTGCTGGTGGTCGCCGTCCTCGCACGCGACCTGGTGCGGCGGCGCTCCCGCGGCGGCGCGCGCTGACGGCGACCGACACCGGCCATCCCCGGCCGCGCGCATCGTCGCCGCCCGGACCGCGTTGCCAACCGGCGCGGACCGCCGTTAGCCTTCCGAGGTCACACCGGGAATCCCGCCCATGCGCCTGCTTGCGATGCCCGCATTCGCGGCTGCCCTGCTGCTTGCCGGTTGCCGGGACGCCAACCCGCCCAGCACCGAGACGAACGCGATGACGCCGCACGCCGCGAACGCGGACGCCTTCCTCTACGCCGAGGCCGACATCGCCGACCTGCAGGCGCGCATGGCCCGCGGCGAGCTCGACAGCGCCACGCTGGTCCGCGCCTACCTGGACCGCATCGCCCGTATCGACCGGGCCGGGCCCAGGCTCAACGCGGTCGTCGAACTGAATCCCCGGGCCGCCGACGAGGCCGCGCGCCTGGACGCCGAGCGCCGCGCCGGCACGATCCGCGGCCCGCTGCACGGCATCCCGCTGCTGCTCAAGGACAACATCGACGCCACGCCGATGGCCAACAGCGCCGGCTCGCTCGCGCTGGCCGGCTTCCATCCGCGCCAGGACGCCTTCCTGGTCCAGCGCCTGCGCCAGGCCGGCGCGGTGATCCTGGGCAAGACCAACCTCAGCGAATGGGCGAACTTCCGCTCCACCCGGTCCAGTTCCGGCTGGAGCGCCCGTGGCGGGCAGACCCGCAATCCCTACGCGCTCGACCACACCCCGTGCGGCTCCAGCTCCGGCACCGGCGCGGCGGTATCGGCGAACCTCGCCGTGGCCGGCATCGGCACCGAGACCGACGGCAGCATCGTCTGCCCGGCCGCGGTGAACGGCCTGGTCGGGCTCAAGCCGACCGTCGGTCTGGTCAGCCGCAGCGGCATCATCCCGATCTCCTTCAGCCAGGACACCGCCGGCCCGATGACGCGCAGCGTCGCCGATGCCGCGGTGCTGCTGTCGGCCATGGCCGGCCGCGACCCGGACGATCCCGCCACCGCGGCGCGCCCGGGGCAGGCGGTCTACGACTACGCCTCGCGCCTGAACCCGCAGGGCCTGCGGGGCGCGCGGATCGGCGTGCTGCACAATGCCTTGGACGAGCGTCCCGACGTCGCCGCGGCGATGCGCGACGCCGTGCAGGTGCTGCGCGAGGCGGGCGCCACCGTCGTCCAGACGCGCCTGCCCACCGAGGGCCAGTGGGAAGAGGCCGAGATGCAAGTGCTGCTGACCGAGTTCAAGGCCGGCCTGGAGCGCTATCTCGCCACGCACCAGGCACCGGTCCGGACGCTGGCCGAACTGATCGCGTTCAATCGCCGCCATGCCGGGCAGGAAATGCCGCATTTCGGCCAGGAACTGTTCGAGCAGGCGCAGGCGACGGCCGGCCCCGGCGACAGCGCCTACATCGCCGCCCGCACCCTCGCCCGCCGGCTGGCCGGGCCGGAAGGCATCGACGCGGCGCTCGAGGCCGACCGGCTGGATGCGCTGGTCGTGCCGACCACCGGCCCGGCCTGGCCGATCGACCCCGTGCGGGGCGACGACTTCCCGGGCGCCGGCTACGGCGCGGCCGCGGTGGCCGGCTATCCCAGCCTCAGCGTGCCGATGGGCAGCAGCAACGGCCTTCCGCTCGGCCTGCTGTTCGTCGGCACCGCCTGGAGCGAACCGCGCCTGATCGAGCTGGCATACGCCTACGAACAGCTCACCCGCGCACGCACCCCGCCGCGCTTCCTGCCCACGCGCCCGCCGCCGGCTTTGCGCTGACCGGCATCAGCCGGACGCGATCGCCGGCTCGCCGTCCTCCGCGCCCGGCGAACGCACGCTGCCCGCGGTCGATCGCAGGGCCGGCCGCGGCGGTTCCGCCTCCCGCGAGATTTCCGCGCGCAGGCGCGGCAGCGCATACGGATGCTCGCGCATCAGGAAGTCGATCATCCTCTCGCGCACGATGCAGCGCAGGTCGAACGCATCGCCGGAATTGCGCGCGCTCACCAGCAGGCGCACCTGGATCGTCCGTTCGCTGGTCTCGGTCACCTGGGTGACGCAGACCCGCCCGTCCCACAGCGGTTCGTTCCGGCAGATGCGTTCCAGCTCGCTGCGCACCGCCGCGACCGGCGTGCGGTAGTCCAGCCACAGGAACGCGGTACCGAGCAGGTCGGCGCTGCGCCGGGTCCAGTTCTGGAACGGGTTCTCGATGAACCAGGACAACGGCACCACCATGCGCCGCTCGTCCCAGATCCGCACCACCACGTAGGCGCTGCCGATCTCCTCGATGCGCCCCCACTCGCCCTCGACGATCACCACGTCGTCCAGCCGGATCGGTTGGGTCAGCGCGATCTGCAGGCCGGCGATGAGGTTGCCGAACACCGGCTTGGCGGCGATGCCGGCGACCAGGCCGACGATGCCCGCCGACGCCAGCAAGGTGCGGCCGATCTGCTTCACCGGATCGAAACTCAGCAGCACCGCCGACAGGCCCAGCAGGATGATCGCCCCCATCAGGACCCGCGCGATCACCCGGGTCTGGGTCTGGATCCGGCGCGCCTGGAGGTTGTCGGCCACCTCCATCGGATGGCTGCGCAGGATCGCCTGTTCGCCGGCGGCGACGGCGCGCACCAGCAACCAGGTCAGGCAGCCGATCACGCCGATGGACAGCAGATGGCGCACGGTGTCGTAGGCATCGCCGCGCAACGGCGTGGCGGCCAGCGCCATGTTGAGGAACAGCAGCGGGATCGCGAACGCCATCGGCAGGCTCAGCACGCGCACGATGCGCGCGCGCCGGTAGTCGCGGCCCTGCATGCGCTTGAACAGCCACAACAGCAGCGACCAGGCCAGGAAACCCGCCACCGCCGCGGTGCCCAGCGGCAGCAGGTAGGGCCTGGCCTCGTTCCAGTCGATCATCGGCCTTTCCTCCCGGGGATGAAGGATCAGGCAGGCCAGCATGCACCCGCAGGCATGAGCATCGCGTCATGCGGCGCGCGCCGGCACCGCGGACGCGCCGTCGATAACGGGCGGGTTACGCCTCCTTGGCGCCGATCGGCGACGGGGCCTGTTGCTGCTTGCGCACGATGGCCATCGCGATTTCCAGCGACTGCTCGTAGTTCAGGCGCGGATCGACGGTGGAGCGGTAGCAGCGCTCGAGGTCGCGCTCGGTCAGTTCGCGCGCGCCGCCGGTGCATTCGGTCACGTCCTCGCCGGTCAGTTCCAGGTGCACGCCGCCCAGCCGCGTGCCGGCCGCCGCATGCAGGTCGAACGACCACTCGACCTCGCGCAGGATGTTGTCGAAGCGGCGCGTCTTGAAGCCGTTGCCGGTGCTCTCGGTATTGCCGTGCATCGCGTCGCACACCCACAGCACGCGGCGGCCGTCGCGCTTGACCGCGTCGAGCAGCGGCGGCAGCTTATCGGCGATCTGCGCCGCGCCCATGCGGTGGATGAAAGTGAGCCGGCCCGGCTCGTCGTCGGGGTTGAGCACGTCGACCAGCCGCAGCAACTGGTCCGGCTGCACCGACGGGCCGACCTTGATCGCGATCGGATTGCGGATGCCGCGGAAGTATTCCACGTGCGCGCCGTCCAGCGCCGCGGTGCGCATGCCGATCCACGGGTAGTGCGTGGACAGGTTGAACCAGCCCCACTGGCGCGGCACCTGCCGGGTCAGGGCCGCTTCGTACGGCAGCAGCAGCGCCTCGTGCGAGGTGTAGAAGTCGATCCGGTTGAGGTTGTGCACCTCCGAGCCGGACAGCGTCTCCATGAACCGCACGGCATCGCCGATCGAGGCGACCATCTTCTGGTAGTCCTCGGCCAGCGGCGAGTAGCCGACCCAGCTCAGGTTCCAGTACTCGGGATGGTGCAGGTCGGCGAAACCGCCGTCGATCAGCGCGCGCACGAAATTCATCGTCATCGCCGAGCGCGAATGCGCCGTGATCATCCGGCGCGGGTCGGGGGCGCGCGCTTCCGCGGTGAAGTCGGGGGCGTTGATCACGTCGCCGCGGTAGCTCGGCAAGGTCACGCCGTCGCGGATCTCGGTATCGGCCGAACGCGGCTTGGCGTACTGCCCGGCGAAGCGCCCCACCCGCACCACCGGCACGCGCAGGCCGTGCACCAGCACCAGGCTCATCTGCAGCAGCACCTTGAGCCGGTTGGAGATCATGTTCGATTCGCAGTCGGCGAAGTTCTCCGCGCAATCCCCGCCCTGCAGCAGGAAGCGCCTGCCCTCCTGGGCCTCGGCGATCTGGCGCTTGAGCGCGAAGATCTCCCACGAGGTCACCAGCGGCGGCAGCTGGCGCAGCTCGGCGAGCGCCGTTTCCAGCTCGGCCGCGTCGGGATAGGTCGGCATCTGCAGCCCCGGGCGCGACCGCCAGCTGTCGGGGTTCCATTCCGAGGCGGGCACTTCGACCAGGCGGGCGGGGGACGAGGGGGACATGGGCGACTCCTTGGGAGTCGCCCATCATCGCAAAGGCGGGTGCGGCGGCAAAGCGGCACCGCTCTCCGACATTTTTCCGAGGTCTCTAAACCCCAGGCAAAGCCGGTGCGGCAGGCATGACTTTCGGGCTAGGCGGCGGCACCGCCCTGGGAGGATTGTTACTGAATAACACCCCTCCCCACCCGGCGCTTCCGATGAATACCCGCCTGCTCGCCTCCGCCATCTCGATGGTCCTCGCCTCCCTCCCCGCGCTTGCCCTGGCCGACGAAGCCACGCCCGGCGCCGTCACCGACCTCGATGCGGTGCAGGTCACCGCCAAGCTGGAAGCGGCCCGCAACGCGCTGTCGCCCGACATCGGCAGCAGCCAGTTCACGATCTCCGCCGAGGACATCGACAGGCTGCCGCTGGGCGCCTCCACCCCGCTCAACCAGGTCCTGCTGCAGGCACCAGGCGTGGTGCAGGACTCCTACGGCGGCATCCACGTCCGCGGCGACCACGCCAACCTGCAGTACCGCATCAACGGCGTGATCCTGCCCGAGTCGATCTCCGGCTTCGGCCAGACGCTCGACCCGCGCACGATCAAGAACATCCGCCTGCTCGACGGCGCGCTGCCGGCCCAGTTCGGCGACCGCACCGCGGCGGTGGTCGACGTCACCACCAAGAACGGCGCCGAACTCGGCAACGGCGGCAGCGTCGGCATCACCACCGGCTCGTTCGGCAAGGTCAATCCGTTCGCCTCGTGGTGGGGCAGCTCCGGACGCTGGAGCTGGTTCGTCACCGGCAACTACGACCAGGACAAGGTCGGCCTGGAGAATCCCACCGACAGCCGCACCCCGGAACACGACAAGACCCACCAAGGCAAGGCTTTTGCCGATCTCACCTACCTGGTCGACGACGACACCCGCCTCAGCCTGATGGCGGGCTACGCCAACAACCGCTTCCAGATCCCGAACAATCCGGACCAGGCCCCGGCCTTCGACTACCTGGGCACCACCGACTACGACTCCTCCAGGCTCGACGAGAACCAGCGCGAGAACACCCGCTTCGCCAGCCTGGTGCTGCAGGGCCTGCTCGGCGACACCTCGTACCAGGTCTCCGCCGGGCAGCGCTACAGCAGCGTCGCGTTCGACCCGGACATCGCCGGCGACCTGATCTTCAACGGCGTCGCCTCGAAGGTGGACCGCGCCAACCGCGCCGACACCGTGCAGGCCGACTTCTCCACGCCGCTCGGCGATTCGCACACCCTGCGCTACGGCCTGTACGGCAGCTTCGAGCGCGCCAGCGCCCGCAACGACGCCTGGGTCTTCCCGGCCGATGCGGACGGCGGCCAGAGCAGCAACGTGCCGGAGCTGATCCCCGACGCCAGCCGCTTCCACACCAGCACCACCGCGCTCTACCTGCAGGACGAATGGAAGATCGGCGACGACTGGATCGTCAACTACGGCGTGCGCGGCGACCGCTACAAGGCCTTCGGCCGCAGCGAGGGCCAGCTCAGCCCGCGCGTCGGCGCGGTCTGGCACGCCACCGACGGCACCACGCTGCACGCCGGCTACGCCCGCTACTTCACCCCGCCCGCCACCGAGCTGATCTCCACCACCGACATCGCGCTCTACGACGGCACCACCAACCAGCAGGTTTCCGCCGGCGCCACCACGCCGCTGAGCGAGCGCAGCGACTACTACGACCTGGGCATCTCGCAGAACGTCGGCGACCACCTGACCCTGGGCCTGGATGCCTACGACCGCCGCGCCGACCGGCTGCAGGACGAGGGCCAGTTCGGCGCCGCCTACATCTACTCCACCTTCAACTACCGCCACGGCCACGTCCGCGGCCTGGAGTTCTCCGCCGACTACGACGACGGCCCGTTCAGCGCCTACTTCAACGCCGCCTACAGCAAGGCGATGGGCAAGCAGGTCATGACCGGCGACTACAACTTCGATCCCGACGCCCTGGCCTACGTCGCCGACCACTGGATCCACCTCGACCACGACCAGAAGCTGACGTCTTCCGGCGGCATCAGCTACAGCTTCGCCGGCAACAACCGCGTCGGGGCGAACTACCTGTACGGCAGCGGCCTGCGCACCGATACCGACACGGTGCCCAACGGCGCCTCGCTCCCCTCCTACTTCCAGCTCAACCTGAGCGCCTCGCACGACTTCGACCTCGGCGGCCATCCGCTGCATGCGCAGCTGGCCGTGGTCAACGCGCTGGACCGCAGCTACCAGCTGCGCGACGGCGGCGGCATCGGCGTGTTCGCTCCGCAGTGGGGACCGCGCCGTGGCGCCTACCTGACCCTGCAGCAGGACTTCTGAGCCGCGCCAAGCGAATCCAGACGTAACAGAGATGAGAAACGCGTCGCCACGCGCCCTTATGGCGAACCACAGAAGCGATAGGGCGGGCACCTGCCTTCTCCATCGAAACCGGCCCGCGAACGCAAAAGGCCAGGCATTGCCTGGCCTTCTTGCATCGCCTGCGCGACCGCTCAGAACAGCGGATGCCGCCGGCGCGCGCGGAACCCCGCGTAAAGTGCCCACAGCGCCAGCAGCACGAACCAGACCAGGCTCCACATCGGCATCGACAACCCGAGGAAGCGCCAATCGATGTTGCCGCAGTCGCCGGTGCCGGTCAGCACCGTCCGGAACACCTCGAACGGCCCCATCTGCTCGCTCAGGAAGGACAACGGCGGCCCGCAGGAGGACATCTCGTCGCGCGGCATCACCTGCACCCAGACATGCCGCCCGGCGATGCCGGCGCCGACCGCCGCGGCCAGGAACGCCAGCACGCCATGGACCTTGCGCCCGCCGCTCCCGCGCGGCCCGTGCAGCGCGCCGAGCAGGAACAGCACGCCCAGCGCCGCGAACGCGATCCGCTGGAAGATGCACAACGGGCAGGGCTCCAACCCTTCCTGCAACTGCATGAAGATCGCAAACCCGAGCAGGCCAGCGCAGATCAGGAAACCGAGCGCGAACTGCGCGCGGAAACTCCAGCGGAACGGATTCATCGAGGCGGCGTGAACGTTGGAGGACGCCGGATTATCAGCTATTCGCGAGACCCAGGCTATGCGATTCCGGGACATTGCGTCACGGGCGCGGCAGCCCCGGCCCATGCCCCGCCCTCCGCTTCACCCCTCCTGCACCCACCCGGCGCCTAGGCTGCATCGCGGGCGCGTGGCGACCGCCATCGGCATGCACGGCAGCCGTAGCGACGGTACCGCGGCCACCGCAGCGGCCCGCTCCCCCCTCGCCTCGCCGACCACTCCACCGCAGGACGGACACGATGAAGGGCATTCCCGCCGAGATCGCTCAGGCACTCGACCAGCTCGAACAGGACATCCCCGGATTGAGGGCGCGTCATCCGGACGACTTCTGGGACGTCTATCACGCACGGGCTCGCGAGATCGCCAACCGCGCCCAGGGATCGGCCGAACAGGCCGCGCTGGTCGCCAAGCGGCTCGACGGCATGCTCGCCAAGCACAACCTCGGCCCGGCCGATCCCGGCGCATGAAACGAAAAAACCCGGCACGAGGCCGGGTTCTTCGGGATCCTGGAAAGCGCCTTACTCGGCGACTTCCTCGGCCACGGCGGCCGGGCGGTCGACCAGCTCGACATAGGCCATCGGCGCGTTGTCGCCGGCGCGGAAACCGCACTTCAGGATGCGCAGGTAGCCACCCGGGCGGCTCTGGTAGCGCGGGCCGAGCGTGGTGAACAGGGTGCCCACCGCTTCCTTGTCGCGCAGGCGCGCGAAGGCCAGGCGGCGGTTGGCGACGCTGTCGACCTTGGCCAGCGTGATCAGCGGCTCGGCGACGCGACGCAGTTCCTTGGCCTTCGGCAGGGTGGTCTTGATCAGCTCGTGCTTGATCAGCGAAGCCGCCATGTTCTTGAACATCGCCTCGCGGTGGGCGCTGGTGCGGCTGAACTTGCGGCCGGATTTCTGGTGACGCATGGTCGTGGTTTCCTAGAGGGTTGAATGTTGGATCTGCTGTACTTCGCTGTCGCCGTCCTGGCGCTGGAACATGGACTGCGGATGGCCCAAACCGGCACTCCCTGGCCGGATGTCGCGCGGACCTGGAGGCCCGTCTGCGGGTACTGCATGCGCGATCCCCGCGCTCGCGCGCGGGGACCTCGCGGCGCTCTTAGCCGAGCATGCCGTGCTGGGCGATGCCGGCCGGCGGCCAGTTCTCCAGCTTCATGCCGAGGGACAGGCCGCGCTGGGCCAGCACTTCCTTGATCTCGGTGAGCGACTTCTTGCCCAGGTTCGGGGTCTTGAGCAGCTCCACCTCGGTCTTCTGGATCAGGTCGCCGATGTAGTAGATGCTCTCGGCCTTCAGGCAGTTGGCCGAACGCACGGTCAGCTCCAGGTCGTCGATCGGGCGCAGCAGCACCGGATCCACGCCGCCGGCCTGCGGCTTCGGCGCGCCGCGGTCGCGGTGCGTGAAGTCGCCGAACACCGACAGCTGGTCGCTGAGGATGTCGGCCGCGGTGCGGACGGCTTCCTCGGCGTCGATGGTGCCGTTGGTCTCGATGTCGATGACCAGCTTGTCCAGGTCGGTGCGCTGCTCGACGCGGGCCGCCTCGACCGAGTAGGCCACGCGGCGCACCGGCGAGAACGACGCATCCAGCACGAGGCGGCCGATGGTACGGGTCTCTTCGTCCGGACGACGACGGGCGGCGGCCGGCTGGTAGCCGAAGCCACGCTCGATCTTCAGGCGGATGTTCAGCGCGGTGTCCTTGGTCAGGTGCGCGATGACGTGGTCGCCGTTGATGATCTCGACGTTGTGGTCGGTCTTGATGTCGGAGGCGGTGACGACGCCCGGGCCCTGCTTGGACAGCGACAGCGTGGCGCTGTCACCGCTGTGCAGGCGGATGGCGACGTCCTTGAGGTTCAGCAGGACTTCCAGCACGTCCTCCTGCAGGCCCTCGACCGTGGTGTACTCGTGCAGTACGCCATCGATCTCGACTTCGGTGATGGCGAAACCCGGGATCGACGACAGCAGCACGCGACGCAGGGCATTGCCCAGCGTATGGCCGTAACCGCGCTCCAACGGCTCGATCACGACCTTGGCGCGGTTTTCGGTAAGGCGTTCGATCTGCGGTCCACGGGGACGCAGAACCTGGTTGGCGGTAACCGTCATGTTGCGGGGTCTCCTGCGAACCTCCGGCGGCCGCCGGAGGTTCTCCAATGTGAATTACTTCGAATACAACTCGACGATCAGCGCTTCGTTGATGTCCGAAGGCAGGTCGGCGCGATCCGGCACGGCCTTGAACACGCCGCTGAACTTCTTCGAATCGACTTCGACCCACGAGGGGCTCAGGTCGTGCTGCTCGGCCACGGTCAGGGCTTCCTGGACGCGCAGCTGCTTCTGGGCCTTCTCGGACAGGCTGATCGCGTCGCCGGCCTTGACCTGGTACGAGGCCAGGTTCACCGACTTGCCGTTCACCAGCACGCCGCGGTGCGAGACCAGCTGGCGGGCGGCCGGACGGGTCACGGCGAAGCCCATGCGGTAGACGACGTTGTCCAGGCGGGTTTCCAGCAACTGCAGCAGGTTCTCGCCGGTGTTGCCCTTCTTGGTCGAGGCCTTCTTGTAGTAGTTGCGGAACTGGCGCTCCAGCAGGCCGTAGATGCGCTTGACCTTCTGCTTCTCGCGCAGCTGGGTGGCGTAGTCGGACAGCTTGCCCTTGCGGGCGGCACCGTGCTGGCCGGGCTTCTGCTCCAGCTTGCACTTGGAGTCCAGCGCGCGCGCCGGGCTCTTGAGGGACAGGTCGGCGCCTTCGCGGCGCGCGAGCTTACAGGTAGGACCGATATAACGAGCCATTTCTTATCGCTCCTTTAGACGCGACGCTTCTTCGGCGGACGGCACCCGTTGTGCGGGATCGGCGTCACGTCGATGATGTTGGTGATCTTGTAGCCGACGTTGTTCAACGAACGCACGGCGGACTCGCGGCCCGGACCCGGACCCTTGATGCGCACTTCCAGCGACTTCACGCCGTAGTCGAGCGCGGCGCGGCCGGCCTTCTCGGCGGCGACCTGGGCGGCGAACGGGGTCGACTTGCGCGAACCGCGGAAACCCGCGCCGCCCGAAGTCGCCCACGACAGCGCGTTGCCCTGGCGGTCGGTGATCGTGACGATGGTGTTGTTGAACGAAGCGTGGACGTGGGCGACGCCGTCGGTGACGACGCGCTTGATCTTCTTCTTGGTCTTGGCAGCAGCTGGCTTGGCCATTGTTCTCTATCCCTTACTTCTTGATCGCCTTGCGCGGTCCCTTGCGGGTGCGGGCGTTGGTACGGGTGCGCTGGCCACGCAGCGGCAGGCCGCGACGGTGACGCAGGCCGCGGTAGCAGCCCAGGTCCATCAGGCGCTTGATGGCGATGCCGACTTCACGGCGCAGATCGCCCTCGACGATGTACTTGCCGACCTCGGCGCGCAGGCGCTCGATCTCCGGCTCCGACAGATCGCGGATCTTGGTGGTCGAAGCCACGCCTGCGGCTTCGCAGACCTTCTTCGAACGGGTACGGCCGATGCCGTAGATGCTTTGCAACCCGACCCAGACGTGCTTCTGGGCTGGCAGGTTGACGCCTGCAATACGCGCCATGACGCGGTTCTCCAACTGAGTGATGGCCCGACAGCGCGCCTGCGCGCCATCCGGCATGATGGATCAAAAGTGAACGGAAGATTGTAGCAAAGTCTCGGGTTACTTTGAAGCTCATGGAACCATGCAGCGTTCCACGGGCCCGGCATGGGGAGTGTGCCCATGCTCCGGCGCCGGACGGCATTGGCATCGGACCTACCGCTTCCGCTGCCGCCCGGACTACTCCCGCCCGGGACCATGCCGCCACACCCGCGCGCGAGACGCCGCGCGGGCCGCCCTTCTGGTCGGAAGGCCTGTCGCCCGGGAGCCGGGCCGCCTTCACGCAAGGAAGAACAAGTATATCAGTCGGTTAGCCGCGGGCGAAACCGCCGCGCGAACCGCCCTTCAGGTTGGCCTTCTTCAACAGGCTCTCGTACTGGTGGGACATCAGGTGCGCCTGGATCTGCGCGATGAAGTCCATCACCACCACCACCGCGATCAGCAGCGAGGTGCCGCCGAAGTGGAACGAGGTGCCGAGCTGGGCCCGCATCACCTCCGGCAGGAGGCAGACGATCACCAGGTACAGCGAGCCGGCCGCGGTCAGGCGGGTCAGCACGCCGTCGATGTAGTCGGCGGTCGACTTGCCCGGACGGATGCCCGGGATCAGCGCGCCCGACTTCTTCAGGTTGTCGGCGGTTTCCTGCGAGTTGAACACCAGCGCCGTGTAGAAGAACGCGAAGCCGATGATCAGCGCGGCGAACACCAGCATGTGCACCGGCTCGCCCGGACCCAGCGCGTTGGCGATCTTCTGCAGCCAGGTGGCCGAGGTCGCCTGCCCGGACCACATCGACAGCGTGGCCGGGAACGCCAGGATGCTCGAAGCGAAGATCGGCGGGATCACGCCGGCCATGTTGAGCTTCAGCGGCAGGAACGAGGTCTGGTTCATGTACGCGTTGCGGCCGCCCTGGCGGCGCGCGTAGTTGACCGTGATCCGGCGCTGCCCGCGCTCGACGAACACCACGAAGTAGGTGAACGCCAGGATCACCAACACGATCAGCAGCAGCGAGATGAAGCTCATGTTGCCGTCGCGGTAGGCCTCGACGGTCTGGATCGCGGCGGCCGGCAGGCCGGCCACGATGCCCGCGAAGATGATCAGCGAGACGCCGTTGCCGATGCCGCGCTCGGTCACCTGCTCGCCTACCCACATCAGGAAGATGGTGCCGGCGGTCAGCGCGACCACCGCGGTCAGCACGAAGCCCATGCCCGGCGCGTACACCACCGGCGCGCCGCCCGGAGCGGTCTGGTTCTGCAGCGCCAGGGCGATGCTGCCGCCCTGCACGACCGCCAGCAGCACCGCGCCGATGCGCGAATACTGGGTGATCTTGCGCCGGCCCGACTCGCCTTCCTTCTGCATCGCCTTCAGCGTCGGGAAGATGTGCGTGGCCAGCTGGATCACGATCGATGCCGAGATGTACGGCATCACGTTCAGCGCGAAGATGCTGAAGCGGTGCAGGGCGCCGCCCGAGAACATGTTGAACATGTCCACGATACCGCCGCCCTGCGCCTGCATCAGCGCCAGCATGGCATCGGGATTGACGCCCGGCACCGGCACGAAACAGCCGATGCGATAGACGATCAACGCCCCGAGGACGAACAGCAAGCGCTGGCGAAGTTCCGTGAACTTGCCCAGCCCGCCGCCGAGGTTTCCGATGCCCGCTTGCGCCATGTTGCGATTACTCCTGGACGCTGCCGCCGGCAGCTTCGATGGCAGCCTTGGCGCCCGCCGTGACCGCCACGCCCTTCAGCACGAACGCCTTGGTCAGCTCGCCCTTCTTGACGATCTTGGCCTTCTTGGCGCTGGTCGGGACCAGCTTGGCCGCACGCAGCGCGGCGAAGTCGACCTCGCCGGCCGGCAGCTTGTCCAGCTGGTAGGACAGCACTTCGGCGGTGTCCTTGGCGATCGGCGAGCGGAAGCCGATCTTCGGCAGGCGGCGCTGCATCGGGGTCTGGCCGCCTTCGAAGCCGGCCTTGATCTTGCCGCCGCCCTTGCGGGCGAACGAACCCTTGTGGCCGCGGCCGGCGGTCTTGCCCAGGCCGGAGCCGATGCCGCGGCCGACGCGGGTGCGCTCGGTGCGGGCGCCCGGTGCCGGGCTCAGTTCATTGAGACGCAGAGTCATGGTCGATCACTCCTCAACCTGGACGAGGTACTGAACCTTGTTGATCAGGCCGCGGACCTGCGGGCTGTCCTTCAGTTCACGCACATCGTTGAGCTTGTTCAGGCCCAGCGCACGCACCGACAGGCGGTGACGGGACTGGGTGCCACGCAGGCCGCGCACCAGGCGCACCTTCACGGTCTTGTTGGACTCGTTAGCCATTGAGGAGTTCCTCCACCTTCTTGCCGCGCTTGGCCGCGATGCGGGTCGGCGACTGCATCGCTTCCAGGCCCTTCAGCGTGGCGCGCACCAGGTTGATCGGGTTGCGCGAGCCGACGGCCTTGGCCAGCACGTTCTTCACGCCCACCGCTTCCAGCACGGCGCGCATCGCGCCGCCGGCGATCACGCCGGTACCTTCCGACGCCGGCTGCATGAACACGCGGGCCGCGCCGTGGCCGGCCTTGACCGGGTGCCACAGGGTGCCGTTGTTCAGGTCGACGTTCGCCATGTTCTTGCGGGCGTATTCCATCGACTTCTGGATCGCGACCGGTACTTCGCGGGCCTTGCCGTAACCGAAGCCGACCTTGCCCTCGCCGTCGCCGACGACGGTCAGCGCGGTGAAGGTGAACTGGCGGCCGCCCTTGACGGTCTTGCTGACGCGGTTGACCGCGACCAGCTTCTCGATCATGCCGTCGTCGATCTTCTCTTCGCGGTTGCGATCACGATCGCGGCCCCGCGGAGCACGTTCTTCTGCCATGTTGGTGATTCCTTGTCTGAGGGATATGTACGGCTCGGACGCCGCTTATGGTTGTGGACTGGAACGGTGTTCCCGCGACCGCTGCAGAAGAACGGGGCGGTCCGGCATCTCCCCTGCCGGCGGAGGGACGCAACCCGCGGGTTGCGTCCGCAAACGCTTAGAACTGCAGGCCGGCCTCGCGGGCCGCGTCGGCCAGCGCCTTGATGCGGCCGTGGTAGCGGTAGCCCGAGCGGTCGAAGGCGACCTTCTCGATGCCCGCGGCCTTGGCGCGCTCGGCGATCAGCTTGCCGACCTTGGCGGCGGCCTCGGCGTTCTTTCCGCTCTTCAGGCCTTCCTTGACGTCGGCCTGGGTGGTGTTGGCGGCAGCCAGCACCTTCGAGCCGTCGGCGGTGAAGACCTGGGCGTACAGGTGCTGGCCGGTGCGCAGCACCGACAGGCGGGCCACGCCGAGCTCGCGGATGTGCGCGCGGGTCGACTTGGCGCGACGCAGGCGGGCGATGTTCTTGTTGATGCTCATGGTTGGATTCCTATAGGAAGCTGAAGCGAAGCGGGCTTTGCATTGAGAAGTCCGGCCAGGGGTGGCCGGGCTCCCGCGGATGGACCCGCGCCTAATTAGGCCTTCTTGGCTTCCTTGCGAATGATGACTTCACCGGCGTACTTCACACCCTTGCCCTTGTAGGGCTCCGGCGGACGGAAGCCGCGGATCTTGGCGGCGACTTCGCCGACGCGCTGCTTGTCGGCGCCGGTGACCACGATCTCGGTCTGCGACGGGGTCGACAGCGTGATGCCTTCCGGCGCCACGAACACCAGCGGGTGCGAGAAGCCCAGCGACAGGTTGAGGTCCTTGCCCTGCATCGCGGCGCGGTAACCGACGCCGACCAGCTCGAGCTTGCGCTCGAACCCTTCGGACACGCCCTTCACCAGGTTGGCGAGGATCGCGCGCACGGTGCCGGTGATGGCGATCTGCGACGGATCGGCCGGGGACAGCGTGGCGACGCCACCGTCAACGGAGATCTGCACGCCCACCGGCTTCGGCAGCGACAGCGTGCCCTTCGGGCCCTTGACGCTCACCAGCTCCGGCTGGATGTTGAGTTCGACGCCCTTCGGCAGGGAAATCGGCTTCTTGGCAACTCGGGACATGTTCGGCTCCTTCCCTTAGGCCACGAAGCACAGGACTTCGCCGCCGACGCCGGCCGCACGGGCCTGCGCATCGGTCAGGATGCCCTTCGACGTGGAGATGATGGCAACGCCCAGGCCACCGAGGACCTTGGGCAGCTCGTCCTTGCCGCGGTACTGGCGGAGGCCCGAGCGCGAGACACGCTTCAGGGTCTCGATGACCGGACGGCCTTCGAAGTACTTCAGCACGATCTCCAGCTCGGACTTGTTGTTCTCGGCCGGGGTCACGCGCAGGTCGGCGATGTAGCCCTCGTCCTTCAGGACCTGGGCGATCGCGACCTTGATCTTGGAGGACGGCAGCTTCACCGTCGGCTTGCCGACAGCCGCCGCATTCTTGATGCGGACCAGCATGTCGGCGATGGGATCAGTCATGCTCATGTGATTACCTTTGAGTGCACCGATATCCGCTTTCGCGAAAATCTCGTGTTTCCTGGTGAAGGGCCAGGCCCCTTGACGCGCCCCGGCCACCGGGGCGGCCAGAGAGAAGCGGGAGTATACGACAAAAAGAGCCCACGCACAGGGATGTGCGCCGCTCCTGCGGGGACCTACAGGAAAGAGTCCGGCAGGTGCCGGACTCTCTTGCTGAACAGGCAGGCTGCCCGGGAACGCAGGCCGGCGCGCGGGCGCCTGCCTGCCCCGTACCGCCCCGTTACCAGCTGGCCTTGCGCAGGCCCGGGACGTCGCCACGCATGGTGGCTTCGCGCAGCTTGTTGCGGCCCAGGCCGAACTTGCGGTACACGCCGCGCGGACGGCCCGAGATCTCGCAGCGGTTGCGCTGGCGGCTCGGCGAAGAGTCGCGCGGCAGCTTCTGCAGCTTCTCGGCGGCCTGGATCTTCTCCTCGTAGGAGGCATCCTGGCTGGAGATGATCTTCTTCAGCGCGGCACGCTTGTCGGCGTACTTCTTGGCCAGCTTTTCCCGCTTGGCGTCGCGGTTGACCATGGAGGTCTTTGCCATGTCGGTTTCCTCGACGAATCAGTTACGGAACGGGAACTTGAACGCCGCGAGCAGCGCCTTCGCTTCCGCATCCGTCTTGGCGGTGGTGGTGATGGCGATATCCATGCCACGGATCGCGTCGACGGCGTCGAAGTCGATTTCCGGGAAGATGATCTGCTCCTTCACACCCATGTTGAAGTTGCCGCGACCGTCGAACGAACGACCCGAGATGCCGCGGAAGTCACGCACGCGCGGCAGCGAGATGTTGATCAGGCGGTCCAGGAACTCGTACATCTTGGCGCGACGCAGCGTGGTCTTGCAGCCGATCGGCCAGCCATCGCGGATCTTGAACGAAGCCACCGAGATGCGCGACTTGGTGACCACCGGCTTCTGGCCGGCGATCTTGGCCATGTCGGCCACGGCGTTCTCCAGGATCTTCTTGTTGGTGGCGGCCTCGCCCACGCCCATGTTCAGCGTGATCTTGACCAGCTTCGGCACTTCCATCGGATTGGTGTAGCCGAACTCCTTCATCAGGGCCGGCACCACTTCTTCCTTGTAGATTTTTTCGAGACGGGAAGTCATGACCTCATTCCTCAGGCGTCGAGCGCCTCACCGCTGGAGCGGAACACACGCAGTTTGCGTCCATCCTCCAGCACCTTGAAGCCAACGCGCTCGCCCTTGCCCGTGGCCGGGTTGACGACGTTCACGTTGGAGATATGGATCGAAGCTTCGCGCTCGACCACGCCGCCGGCGATGCCCGCCTGCGGGTTCGGCTTGGTGTGGCGCTTGACGACGTTCACGTTGGAGACGACCACGCGGTCGCCATCCACGCGGATGACCTCGCCCTGCTTGCCCTTGTCCTTGCCGGTGTTGACGACGACCTGGTCGCCCTTCTTGATACGGTTAGCCATTGTTATCTCCTTCGCTCACAGCACTTCGGGAGCGAGCGAAACGATCTTCATGAACTTCTCCGAGCGAAGTTCACGGGTAACCGGCCCGAAGATGCGGGTGCCGATCGGCTCCTGCTTGTTGTTCAGCAGGACGGCGGCATTGCCGTCGAAGCGGATCAGCGAACCGTCCGGGCGACGGACGCCCTTGCGGGTACGCACCACGACCGCGTCGTAGACTTCGCCCTTCTTCACCTTGCCGCGCGGGATCGCATCCTTCACGGTCACCTTGATGATGTCGCCGATGCCGGCGTAGCGGCGCTTCGAGCCGCCCAGCACCTTGATGCACATCACTTCCTTGGCACCGGAGTTGTCGGCGACGTCGAGGTAGCTCTGCATCTGGATCATGATTCAGATCTCCCTTATTCGGCCGCGCGGGTGACGATTTCCACCACCCGCCAGTTCTTGGTCTTGGACATCGGCGCAATCTCGGTCACGCGCACGACGTCGCCCTCGTTGCAGGCATTGTCGGCGTCGTGGGCATGGAGCTTGGTCGAGCGCTTGATGTACTTGCCGTACAGGGCGTGCTTGACCTGGCGCTCCACCAGCACGGTGACCGTCTTGTCCATCTTGTTGCTGACGACACGGCCTTCGACCGTGCGCAGCGTCTTGTTTTCAGTGTTCTCGCTCATCGCGGCGGTCCTTACTTGGTGCTGCCGAGCAGGGTCTTGACGCGAGCGATCTCGCGGCGCACCCGGCGGGTTTCATGAGTCTTCGGCAGCTGGCCGGTGACTTGCTGCATGCGGAGCGAGAACTGCTCCTTGCGCAGGTCGGTCAGGTGGGCCTTCAGTTCGTCAGCCGACTTCTCGCGGAGTTGTTTGATGTCCATCAGCGCACCGTCCGGGTCACGAAAGTGGTGGTGACCGAGAGCTTGGCGGCGGCCAGGCGGAACGCCTCGCGCGCCACTTCCTCGGAAACACCCTCGATTTCATAGATCATGCGGCCGGGCTGGATCTGGGCCACCCAGTACTCCACGTTACCCTTACCGGAGCCCATTCGGACTTCGATCGGCTTCTTGGTGATCGGCTTGTCCGGGAACACGCGGATCCACATCTTGCCGCCGCGCTTGACGTAGCGGCTGATCGAGCGGCGCGCCGCCTCGATCTGGCGCGCGGTCAGCTGACCGTGCGCCGTCGCCTTCAGGCCGTACTCGCCGAAGCTGACGGCGTTGCCGCTCCAGCTCAGGCCTTCGTTACGGCCCTTGTGTACCTTGCGGTATTTGGTTCGCTTGGGTTGCAACATTGCCGTTACCTCGCTTCACGAGCCGGGCGCGACGGACGATCGCTGCGATCGCCACGATCGCCACGCGGGGACTCGTCCTGCTTCTCCTGGCCAACCTGGGTGAAATCGAAGATCTCGCCCTTGTAGATCCAGACCTTGATGCCGATGACACCGTAGGTGGTATGCGCCTCGGCAAAGCCGTAGTCGATGTCCGCGCGCAGGGTGTGCAGCGGCACGCGGCCCTCGCGGTACCACTCCGAACGGGCGATTTCCGCGCCGTTGAGGCGGCCGGCGACGTTGACCTTGATGCCCAGGGCACCCAGGCGCATCGCGTTGCCGACCGAGCGCTTCATCGCGCGGCGGAACATGATGCGACGCTCCAGCTGCTGCGCGATCGACTCGGCGACCAGCTGCGCGTCCAGCTCGGGCTTGCGCACTTCGCTGACGTTGATGTGCGCCGGGACGCCCATCAGGTCGCTGACTTCCTTGCGCAGCTTCTCGATGTCCTCGCCGCGCTTGCCGATCACCACGCCCGGGCGGGCGGTGTGGATCGTCACGCGCGCGGTCTTGGCCGGACGCTCGATCAGGATCTTGCTGATGCCCGCCTGAGCCAGCTTCTTGCGAAGCATCTCGCGGACCTTCAGGTCGGCCGCCAGGTAGCTGGCGAACTCGGCCTTGTTGGCGTACCACTTGGAGTTCCAGTCCTTGGCAATGCCCAAGCGGATTCCAATCGGATGAACTTTATGACCCATCGTCTTTTCCTTTCCGCTTACTTGCCGGCGCCCACGACCACGGTGATGTGGCTGGTGCGCTTGAGGATGCGGGTACCGCGGCCCTTGGCCCGCGCCATGAAACGCTTCAGGGTCGGACCCTCATCAACCATGATGGTCTTGACCTTCAGCTCGTCGATGTCGGCGCCCTGGTTGTTCTCGGCATTGGCGATCGCCGACTCCACCACCTTCTTGATCAGGTGGGCAGCCTTCTTGTCCGAGAACTTCAGCAGGTTGACGGCGCGCTCGGCCGACAGCCCACGCACCTGGTCGGCGACCAGGCGGGCCTTCTGGGGGGAGATGCGCGCGGTGCGCAGGATTGCTTTCGCTTCCATGGTCATCTCTCCTTACTTGCCCGACTTCTTGTCGCCACCGTGACCCTTGAAGGTACGGGTGACGGCGAATTCGCCGAGCTTGTGGCCCACCATGTTCTCGTTGACCAGCACCGGAACGTGGTTCTTGCCGTTATGCACGGCGATGGTGAATCCCACCATTTCCGGCAGGATCATGGAACGGCGCGACCAGGTCTTGATCGGCTTCTTGCTACCCGCAGCGGCCTCCACCTTCTTGACGAGGTGGTGATCGACGAACGGGCCTTTCTTGAGTGAACGTGCCATGGTCGATTAGCCCCTACGATCGCGGACGATGAACTGCTGGGTGCGCTTGTTCTTGCGCGTCTTGTAACCCTTGGTCGGCACACCCCACGGGGTGACCGGATGCGGGTTGCCCTGGCCGGCCTTCGCCTCGCCACCACCGTGCGGGTGGTCGACCGGGTTCATGGCGGCACCACGAACGGTCGGGCGGACGCCGCGCCAGCGCTTGGCGCCGGCCTTGCCCAGCTTCTCCAGGTTGTGCTCGTCGTTGCCGACTTCGCCGATGGTGGCGCGGCACTCGGCCGGCACCTTGCGCATCTCGCCCGAACGCAGGCGCAGCGTGGCGTAGACGCCTTCGCGGGCGACCAGCTGGACGGCCGCGCCGGCGGCGCGGGCGATCTGGGCGCCCTTGCCCGGCTTCAGCTCGACGCCGTGGACGGTGGTACCGACCGGGATGTTGCGCAGCGGCAGGGTGTTACCGGTCTTGATCGGCGCGTTGGCGCCGGCGATGACCTGGTCACCGGCCTTCAGTCCCTTCGGGGCGATGATGTAGCGGCGCTCGCCGTCGACGTAGCACAGCAGGGCGATGTGGGCGGTGCGGTTCGGATCGTATTCGATCCGCTCCACGCGCGCCGGGATGCCTTCCTTGTTGCGCTTGAAGTCGATGATGCGGTAGTGCTGCTTGTGACCGCCGCCGACGTGGCGGGTGGTGATGCGGCCGTGGTGGTTGCGGCCGCCGGTCTTGCTCTGCGGCTCGACCAGGCCCGCGTACGGGGCACCCTTGTGCAGATCGGGCGTGACCACGCGCACGGCCGAACGGCGGCCTGCGGAGGTGGGCTTGAATTTCATCAATGGCATGGGTTCTTACCTCAGGCCTTGGCCGTGACGTCGATGGACTGGCCATCGACCAGGCGGACATACGCCTTGCGCCAGTCGCCGCGACGGCCAGCGCGGTTGCGGAAGGACTTGTTCTTGCCCTTCACGTTCACCACGTTGACGGCCTCGACCTTGACGTCGAACAGCTGCTCGACCGCGGCCTTCACATCGGCCTTGGTGGCGTCGTTCGAGACTTCGAAGACGTACTGGTTGGACAGTTCCTGCAGGCGCGCGGTCTTCTCGGAGACTCGCGGAGCGCGCAGCACGCTGAAGATTTTTTCGTTGCTGCTCATGCCAGCCACTCCTCGACCTTCTTGACCGCATCGGCGGTGATCACGACCGTATCGGCACCGACCAGCGCGACCGGATCCAGCCCCTGCACGTCGCGCACTTCGACGTACGGCAGGTTGCGGGCCGACAGGTACAGGTGCTCGGAAGCCTCTTCGGTCACGATCAGCGGGCGGGCGCCCACGTCCAGACCCTTCAGCTTCTCGACCAGGCCCTTGGTCTTGGTCTCGCTCACGTCGAACGCCTCGACGACCTTCAGGCGGTCCTGGCGCACCAGCTCGGAGAAGATCGCGGCGATCGCGGCGCGATACTGCTTGCGGTTGACCTTCTGCGCGAAGCTGCGCGGCTTGGCCGCGAAGGTCACGCCGCCGCCGACGAAGATCGGAGCCGTCAGCGCGCCGTGACGCGCACCGCCGCCCTTCTGCTTCTTCGACTTCTTGGTCGTGCCCGAGACTTCCGAACGGGTCTTCTGGGCCTTGGTGCCGGCGCGGCCGGCGTTGCGATAGGCGACGACGACCTGGTGGACCAGATCCTCGCTGAAATCGCGACCGAACACGGCGTCGGAGACCGAGACCTTGTTGTTGCTACCGGTGATAACGAGTTCCATCGTCATCTCTCCTTATGCCTTGCTCGCCGGACGGACGATCACGTCGCCACCGGCAGCGCCCGGGACGGCGCCGCGGACGGCGATCAGACCGCGCTCGACGTCGACCTTGACCACTTCCAGGTTCTGCGTGCTCTGCTGCACGGCACCCATGTGACCGGCCATCTTCTTGCCCGGGAACACGCGGCCCGGCGTCTGGCGCTGGCCGATCGAACCCGGAGCACGATGCGACAACGAGTTACCGTGGGTGGCGTCACCCATGCGGAAGTTGTGCCGCTTGATGGTGCCCTGGAAGCCCTTACCCTTGGTGACGCCCTGGACGTCGACCTTCTGACCGACCTCGAAGATGTCGGCCTTGATCTCGCCGCCGACGGCGAAATCACCCAGCTTGTCGTCCTCGACGCGGAACTCCCACAGGCCACGGCCGGCCTCGACCTTGGCCTTGGCGAAGTGGCCGGCTTCCGGCTTGTTCACCAGGGCGGCGCGGCGCGCACCGACGGTCACCTGCACGGCGCTGTAGCCATCGACCTCGACGGTCTTGATCTGCGCGATGCGGTTCGGGGTAGCTTCGATCAGGGTAACCGGGATGGAGCGGCCATCCTCGGTGAAAACGCGGCTCATGCCGGCCTTGCGGCCCACGAAGCCCAACGAATACTTCTTCGTCATGGTCGTAGTCCTCAGGTCAACTTGATCTGCACGTCGACGCCGGCAGCCAGTTCGAGCTTCATCAGCGCGTCCACGGTCTTGTCGTTGGGGTCGACGATGTCGAGTACACGCTTGTGCGTGCGGGTTTCGTACTGGTCGCGCGCGTCCTTGTCGGCGTGCGGGGAGACGAGCACGGTGTAACGTTCGATCTTGGTCGGCAGCGGGATCGGGCCGCGCACCTGCGCGCCAGTCCGCTTGGCCGTCTCGACGATCTCGCTGGCCGAACGGTCGATCAAGCGATGATCGAACGCCTTCAGCCGAATCCGGATCTTTTGGTCCGCCATGACGGGGTTCCTTCGTTAAAAGAGCGACGGGCAAGGCCTCTGGGATGCCTGCCCCGAAATTTCCTGAACACGTGGATCGCACCGCTTCCTGCGCGCGATGGGCACTTCCTCCGCCCAAAAACTGAGGCAGACCAGTCACCCGGCCTGCCCAGACGGAAAAGTATAATGCGCACCCAGAGCAACGTCAACAGCTCTACGCCGTTGATTGCTCCATGCAACGCGACCTTCCCGGTCTGGCGAACACGAGAGGCATCCTGCCCTCTTTTCGCAGTTTTACGCGCGACACCCTACCCAGGAATGCCGAGCCGCGCATTGTACAAGGACGAAATCGACGCTGCCAAGCCCCTCCTGCATTTCCAGGAACCCGGGCGCGAACCGTTCAGGATCGGCGCCGGGGGTTTCGCCCTCCCCGGACGCACGAAACCCGCCACGCGGGCGGGTTTCGCTGGTCCCGCCCGGAGGCGGGTTGCCGGAACGCGTCCAGGCCGAGGCCGGGACGCGCCTTACATCACTTGGTGATCTTCGAGACCACGCCGGCGCCGACGGTACGGCCGCCTTCGCGGATCGCGAAGCGCAGGCCCTCGTCCATCGCCACCGGGTTGA
>BNBA01000005.1 GCA_014654535.1 Xanthomonas boreopolis | reverse complement strand
CGCGGGCATGGGCAAGCTGCGCATCCGTTTCGAACGCCGGATCGATATCCATCTGGCCCTGCTGTCTCTCGCCTGCTCGGTCATCTGTCTTCGCCATCTTCCCGGGTTTTGTTAGCCGCTCTAAGTCGAGACAGGGTCAAGAAATGGTAATCTTGAGGGTGCCTTACCCCTTGCCCACTCAAGAAAAATCGCTTGTAGGCCATTCTGAGAGGCCGAGTTTTGGCAAGGGTTCATCACTCAGGACTTTTTCAACGGCCTTTTAGGCTGACGAGTCTGCGATCGGTATGCCGCAAGCCCCTGTGCCCATAAGAAACGGAAGCAGCGCTGCCAATACATCTTCTGGCGACTCCTCCGGTTGAAGGTGGCCGCCCCGGATGGGTACGCCTTGGACGTTGTTGGCCCATCGGCACCAGATGTCGATGGGGGACGGGCCTTCCCACCCTTGTGGCCAAAGCACAAGCACGGGGCAGGACAGCTTCCTGCCTACGGCACGGTCGGCCGCATCGCAGGCGCGGTCCTCCTGCGCTGCTGCCCGATAGTCCTCGCAGATGGCGTGCCGAACATCGGGATCTTGGAACGCACGCCGATAGGCCTCGAGAGCGAACGGCTCGACATTGCCCAGCCCGCCCGCCATACGGGCCAGCGCAGCATCGATGAATGCCTGCGGGTCGGCGGACAGCAGCTTTTCCGGGAGCCCGAATGGCTGGGCCAGGAAGAACCAATGGAAATTGGTGCGTCCAAATCGTTCGTCCACCAGATCCCATGCATCCAGGGTCGGAATCACGGCCAGCGAGGCGAAGTGCGTCACATGCCCCGGGTAATCGAGCGCAAGGCGGTATCCGGCGCGTGCCCCCCGGTCGTGTCCCACAACGGCAAACCGGCGGTGTCCAAGTTTGGCCATCAAGGCAATCAAGGCGTTGGCCACGCGGCGCTTGGTCCAGCGCGGCCGATCCGAGTCAGCCCGACTGCTACCGTAGCCGGGCAGGTCCGGCGCCACGACCGTAAACGACTGTGCCAGCCGTGGCGCGACATGACGCCATGCAAGATGGGTTTGTGGGTAGCCGTGTAGCAGCAGCACGGGCGGTCCTCCGGAGCCGCCAGTGACGCCGCGGAACGCCACGCCGCCCGCCTCGATGTGCAACTCTGAGAATCCAGCAAATGAGTTCCACGATGCAATGCCGTCGATACCCGACATCATCAACTCCGTACGGTATGGATCGCTAGCGTGAAAGAGCCATGCGAACGAAATCCGACAGGTCCCGGTTGAAGCGCTCCGGTTCTTCGAGGAATGGCGCGTGTCCCGAATCGGCATACAGCTCGCTGCGGATTCGTGGGTTGAGGCTCTTGGCCCTGGCGATACTGGGCTTGGCCTTCACGAGCGCGTCCTGGGCGCCGTAGAGCAGCAGGAGCGGAACCTCGGCCTTGCTCAATCCTTTGGCTGCCTCGACCGTCATCGACTGCACGGCACGTTGCATGTCCCACGATGCCAGCGCGGCGTTGGCCAGCAGCAAGGAGAACGTGGTCGCGTCGGGCTGGCGGTGGAAGCACAGCCTCAGGAAAGCGCGCTCGCCGTCCAAGTGGGTGTGCAAGTCCGAAGCGATCATGTCGCGATAGACTTCTGGGTGCGCCACGATCTGGTCGGGCTTCAGTTCGATCACTCCGTCGACATAGACGGCGCCGGCGATACCTTTGTCGCCATAGGCCGCCAGGTAGTTCGATATCACGGCACCGCCCAGCGACCATCCCACGAGCACCGGCTTGCGCGCGTGTGTCGATTCGATGATCGCGGCCAGGTCATCGGCCCAGCGGCGTCCGTCGGTGTAGGAGCTGGCCTCGGCCGGCTTGCCCGACAGGCCGTGCCCGCGCAGGTCGTAAGTGATCAATCGATAATGCTGGAGTCGAGGGTCCTGTAATTGCTTACTCCAGTTCAGCCGGCTGCCCAGCAGGCCATGGATGAAAATGATGGGAGAACCCTCGGGGTCACCAGCTTCCTGGACGGCCAGCACCACTCCATCGGGGGCAGTGACGGTGTAATTCCGGGTTGCGGCGAACGTAGCCGGCGCGGCGGCCAGTAGCGCGAATGTTGCTATCAGTGCGCCGAATGCACCACGAAGTTTCGACAAAGACATAGACACGTACTCCTAGGTTCCTAGAACACACCTAGTCTCAAGCCTCACATTGATGTGAGTGTCAAGCGGGGAAATGGTATAGTGGGTCCATGTCCAAGCCTCAAAGCCCCATGACCATTGGCGAGCTCGCCCACAAGACAGGGGCAAGCCGGCGCTCGATTCGGCACTACGACGACAACGGACTGCTAGCTTCCGTACGCGCGGAAAACGGCTATCGGATGTTTCTCCCAGTCGCCGTCACTCAGGTCCGTCAGATCCAGAGGTTGATCGCCACAGGCTTCAGCTTGGCGGAAATCCGCGGATTTCCCGATTGCATGCGCATGATCGAAGGAGCTGCGGCGTGTCCTGAAACGAGTGAAGTGCAACGCCGACGGCTCGCTTCAATAGAGCGGCAGATCGCGGACCTTGAACAGCGACGCGCACGGCTGCGCCAGATGCTGGTAGAAGAGGCCTAACAGGCTGTTGAAGTACACCCCATCCTCGATAGTCGATCGACATCAGTGTGAACCGCCCCGGGAATCCCGGAGACTCGTTGGTGTAAGTCACGCCGCCATAGCGAGCTCACGGGTCTGTTGATAGTAGTTCGCTTCGGCCCTCGGCCGGTGGGATGTCGCCGATCGCCCCAGCAACCGCTTGTGGTTGAACCAGTCCACCCCTCCAGGGTGGCCAACTCGACGTCCTGCAGGTTCCGCCAGGACCACCGGTGGATGACCTCGGCCTTGTACAGGCCGTTGATCGCAGTCTTGCCGAATCATGTGTAGGCACAGATCCATTCCGGCGCACGCGCCTGCGACACCGTGGCCCCGAGGAACATGCGGTAACTGTTGCCGGCACGCGCGGAGCTCAACAGGCTGTGCTCGTCGTAGTGGCGGATCAAGCGCACGCTGGCGTCGCCGCAGCACGCCAGTTCGCCGATGGAGAGGAGCGCGTGGGGCTCGCTCGGTTCATGGGGCATGGATACGTCGTTTCACCCGCTTGACTCTCACATTGGTGTGAGGGTCGAGACTATCGGCATGCAGCCAGGGGAGTCGCTCCACGGTCCGGCCACCTGCGCCGGGGCTGTGGCGGCCCGTCGGCCCGACCAGACTTTTTGCGAAGCAGCATCCCCTCATTCTGGAACGTTCCGTCGCCGCGGCGCGGACCTCCCATTGCAGAGAACGACGACATGATCGAGTCCAGCCATCCCGCGCAGCCAGGCCACGCAACGCCCGCGTCCCCGCAGGAGGCGGCCTGGGGCGCCGTGTTCGCCCTGGCCCTGGGCGTGTTCGGCTTGGTCACGGCGGAGTTCCTGCCGGCCAGCCTGCTGACCCCGATGGCCGCCAGTCTCGGCGTGACCGAGGGCATGGCCGGCCAGGCCGTCACCACCACCGCGGCGCTGGCCCTGGCCGCCAGCCTGGTGATCGCGGCGGCGACCCGCGGCATCGACCGGCGCTGGGTACTGCTGGTCTTCTCGGTGATGTTGATCGGCTCGAACCTGCTGGTCGCCTTCGCCCCCGGCCTCAGCGCCGTCCTGCTGGGACGGGGGCTGCTGGGCATCGCCCTGTGCGGCTTCTGGACCATGGCCGCGGCCACGGCGATGCGCCTGGTGCCGGAGCGGCACGTGCCGCGGGCGCTGTCGATCGTCTTCAGCGGCGTCTCCGTGGCCACCATCGCGGCGGCGCCGCTGGGAAGCTACCTGGGCGGCGCCGTGGGATGGCGCAACGTGTTCCTGATGACCGCGGCGATCGGCGTGCTGGCCCTGGCCTGGCAGTGGCGCGCCCTGCCCAGGATGGCTCCCAGCGGCTCGGCCAGCCTAGGCACGCTGCTGGAAGTGATGCGGCGGCCGCAAATGGCGCGCGGCATGGTGGCGGTGCTGCTGGTGTTCGTCGGCCACTTCGCCTTCTTCACCTACCTGCGGCCGTTCCTCGAGCACGTGGCCGGCGTGGGTGTGAACGGGCTGTCGGTCATCCTACTCGGCTTCGGCGTGGCCAACTTTGTGGGCACCTCGCTGGCCGGCGCACTGCTGCAGCGGAACCTACGGTTGACCCTGCTGCTGATGCCACTGGCGATGGGGCTGATGGGGCTGGCCTTCGTCGCCCTGGGCCGGGCGCCGCTGGCGGACGGACTGCTGGTGGCGCTGTGGGGCATGGCCTTCGGCGCGGTGCCGGTGGCCTGGTCCACCTGGATCACACTCACCGTGCCGGACGAGGCCGAGAGCGGCGGCGGCCTGCTGGTAGCGACAATTCAGCTGTCGATCGCGGTGGGTGCGGCAGCGGGCGGCGCAGTGTTCGACGCGAGCGGGGCGCGTGGCGTGTTTCTAGCCGCGGCGATGGTACTGCTGGTGGCCGCGCTGACCATTTTCACCGGACTGCGTACCCATCGAAGCGATAGGGGACACAGCAAGGCGGCTTGATGAGCTGGCGATAGCGCGACCGCCAAAGTTCCTGCGGTTGGCTGCCGCTTTCCGAGTAATCGGCCAACTGCTCGACGTGTCCGAAGACGCGTCTGGTCGGGTTCACCCCCGATATCACGGACACTTACAAGAAGGCCGATGAAGGCCCTGAGGAGTGTTCATGTCGAAGCGAAGGAAGTTCAGTGCGTCAGTGCGGAGTTCAAGCGAGAAATCGTCCAGGCAGTTCAGCGCACAGGATTAAAGGATCTTCGATAGGCCGTTGGGCTGACTCCCACGATCCGGCCGAAATGTTCCCGCAGGGAGGTGGGGCTTCCAAAGCCCACTGCACTAGCGATGTGCTCAATGGGTAGGTTTGTCGTTTCTAGCAAAGTCTGCGCACGCCTGACACGCGCTCTTAGAAGCCACTTGAGAGGGCTAGTGTTCAGTTGTTCCTGAAACCGTCGACTCAAGGTGCGGCTGCTCATCGCAGCCTGCCCAGCCATGTCTTTCAGGGTTAGTTCCTGATCTAGCCGTTCTTCGATCCATTGCAGCAATGGGCTGAGATTGGAAGGTGCGCCAGGGGGATCGTAGGCGATGAACTGCGCCTGCCCGCCTTCTCGCGCAAGAGGCATGACGGCACATCGCGCTGTGTCCGCTGCAACGGCATTGCCGCAGTCTTGTCGAATCATGTGTAGGCACAGATCCATTCCGGCGCACGCGCCTGCCGAGGTGAGTATCCGACCGTTGTCCACGAAAAGAACATTGGGGTCGACTGTGACCTGTGGGAAGAGATCTGCCAGAAGTTGTACACCACGCCAGTGGGTGGTGGCACGCAAGCCATCTAGCAGCCCCGTGCGTGCCAGGATGAAGGCGCCACTGCACAACGATGCGATCCTCGCACCATTCTTTTCCGCTGCTCGGATGGCTTCCAGCAGGGTGTTGGGGATAGGGGAAAGGGCATCGTCGAGCCCCGGAATGATGACAGTCTGGGCATTCACGGCATGGCTCAAGCCCCAGCGGATACGCATGTCGAACAACTTTGTTCGAATACGATTCGACTGGGCGCATACGAGAACCTCGTATGGGATCTTCCCCGGCGGGAGGGGCGCGCGCCCGAACATCTCGCAGGCCATCGTCAGGTCAAACGGCACAACGCCATCAAACGCCAGGATGGCTACCCTGTGTACTGCACTTTGCTTCACAGAACTCGCTCCCTTGATTGGCGAGAATCCTTCGATAGAAGGCATTCTAGCCAATTGGCGAACTTCCGACATGTCGACATACTTGCGCTTCCGGCGAGAGGAAAGTCGCTGAAAACATAACCATTGAACAAGGTCGAGGCATGCCTGCATCAATCAGGCGCCTGGATTGTTCTGACATATTGAGCCGCCCAGCGGATGAGTCATGACCACAAGCGCACAGGCAGAAAAGAACTCACTCGATCAAATCAGAAGTATTGAATCCAAACAACTGAGGCGCCTGGAGAAGGCGTCGATCGTCGAGGCGACAACTCTGATCCTGCTAGTGTTCGTTGCGGCACCTCTCAGGCATTTCGGGGATTGGCCGTATGGCTCGAAGCTACTTGGGCCAATACATGGGATCGCATTCTTGGCGTACCTATGGACTGCCTTGCAAACTGTAGCCGGCGGCGGCTGGCATAAACGTGAAATGCTTCGATTGTTCGCAGTTGCGTTCCTGCCATTCGGCGGCTATCTCAATATCCGGTGGCTACGTGAACGGGCGAGAATATTCAACGAGATCGGACAGGCCTGATGATGATTGCGGCGCTCTATCCCTATTTGGTGGCGACGCACGTGACAGCGGTGGTGTTTCTGGTAGGCGGCTTGCTTGCGCAAGAAAGGATAGTAAATGCCATTTCGCAGTCCCCACCGGAAGAACAAGCAGGGATGCTCGCTGCATTGCAGCGCTTTGATCTCCTTGTCACGACACCTGCATTGTTGTTGACCTGGATCTTCGGGTTATCACTGGCGCTCAGCGCAGGATGGCTGTCATCACGATGGTTGCTGGTCAAGCTGGCTTTCGTCGTCGCGCTCTCCGCCTTGCATGGATTCCGTTCCGGGCGAATACGTCATTGCATTCGAACTGGAGCAGCTATAAGAAGAATTCCCGGTGCTGATCTAGGCATCGTGATTGCGATGCTAACCATAGCTGTGTTGGCATTTGTGAAGCCGGTCTAGCACGATAGCGGAGAGTCCTTCATGTCCCCGGACGTGGCGAACCTGTCTGCCGGCATGGGCCAGCAGGACGCGGGGCGAGTTTCCGGAGCGTAACGATGCTGATGCGCCATATCCGGTATTTCATCGCCGTGGCGGAGGAACTCAGCTTTACCCGTGCTGCGGAGCGACTTCACATCGAACAGTCGCCTCTGTCGCGATCCATCCGCCAATTGGAGGATGATCTTGGCGTCCGGCTCTTCGAGCGTAACAGCCATGGCACCCGGCTCACCTGGGCTGGACAAGTCTTCCTTGAGGAGGCACGGCGCGTGCTGGCAGCGGTCGAGCAGGCCCGTGCCGGCGCAAGGGCCGCCGCGACCGGATACCGCGGGCTCCTGAGAATCGCGCTGTCCGACGGCATCTCGCCATCGCACTTGAGCAACCTGCTGGCTCGCTGCCGCGAAGAGTCGCCCGAGGTCGAGATTAGCCTCTTCGAAGTGACACTCGCACAGCAGTTGAAAGGCCTGAGAGAGGGCGACTACGACGCGGGGTTCGCGAAGGCGGAGCATCCGGGGGAAGGATTGCAGGCCACGCCGGCGTGGAGCGAGCCTCTGGTCGTCGCGGTGCCGGCGCGGCATCCCGCCTTGATCCATCCCGAGCTTTCCCTGATGGAGCTGCTTTCCCATCCACTGGTGCTGTGTGACCCGAACGCGTGCGCAGGATGCAGCCGGCAACTCGACAGGCTGTTGCGTGCCGCGGAATGCGAGGTCAGGATTGCCGAAAGGGTGGCGTCCCATGACCTGCTGATGGCGCTGGTGGCGGCGGGCTACGGCCTCGGGATCACCACCCGCACGCATCTGTCCCTGTGGCGGCACCCGGATGTCGTCTCGCGTCCGTTGGCCGGTGAAGTCCCCCCGTTGACGACCTACCTGTTGCGCCGGGATGCCGAAGACTCGGTGCAGTTGCGGAGCTTCGTCGAACGATTGCGAGAAACCACGATGCCTGATTCCGAAAAGGCGTAGGTAGGTGCGAAGGAGTAGGACGAGGGCCCGGACAAGACGGCAAGCTTGCTCGTTTGTCTTCATGTTGTGGCAACCCCAATGCGGAGCATGGATAGAGGCCATGATGGGTGCGCTGACCAAGCCTGTGAATGTACCTCCCGCAGCGGATACAGGGACATCACGAGCAGCACGGCCATTGCGATGTTGAAGATGCGCAGGTGGCGTCGGTCCGTGAGCCAGCGGCGGGGCGTCGTGCCGAAGGCGGCCCAGACGGCGACGCTGGGAGCATTGACAACGGCGTAGAGGACCGCTGGCGATCACCGCCAGCGTGCCGCCGTCGGCGGGTGCGTAGGTGGCGATGGCCCCGATGGCCATGATGGCACGTCTTGGGATTGCCTCACTGGAAGGCGGCAGCCTTCCAGAAGCCGGATGGCCGATCTGGGGGCGGCCGTCTCCCGCAACGGTTGTGAGGTCTCGATCTGCCAGCGTCAGGGTTAAACCTCAGATTAACTTGAGGTCAAGTGAGGTGTCAGCAGCGCGAATCGGCTGTTGGCGATCGGCCACACCCTCGCCAAGCGACCTCCTCGCGTGGACCCATCGCAAGGACTGGAGAGACTGCAAACTCGGGTGCGGGTGACGACATCACCGGATGGTCGTCATTGCGGAGTGCGGGTGTCTCCGCTGAGTGCCGCGTCGGCGGCATGGGTGGGCCCTGGAGCACCCGACGCATCGCTGGCGACCAGATCAAGCGCCGACAGCAGCGCATCGCCCTCGACCGGACCGTGCAGCAGCAGCGATTTCCCCGTTAGGCTGTCTTCCAGCCGCACGGTGGGCGTGGCGTTGATGCCGCTGCGCAGGGCCTCTTCGGCCTGCGCGCGAACGATGGCTGTGGGGGGGGCGCTGTCCAGGCATGCCTGGATGGCGGTCGTCAGGCCTGGCCAGCCATGATCGGTGGGCAACCCCTGGCCATCGCCCCGGGTGTTTTGGTAGAGCCATGCGATGGCATCGAAGAACGCCTCGTGGCCTTGCGCCTCACCTGCGCACTCGGCCATGCGGGCCAGCCGACTCGCCTCGGGATCGTGCATCGCCAGCGGCAGGTGATGCCACCGCAGGCTGGTCTCGGGATGGGCATCGATCCAGGCCATCAGGGTCGGGTAATAGGCCTTGCAGAACGGACACTCCAGGTCGGCGTACAGCGTCAAGGTGAAGCGCGCATCGGCTGGGCCGTGGCGCCAGGGTGGGCCGGCCGGATGCGCCTGCGCGACCTCGGCCCCCGTGCGCGGTGCCGGCGCACCGGGCGTGCGGTACAGGAGCCATCCCAGCAGGCCAGCAGCCAGGATGCCAGCCACCATCCAGTGCAGCCGTGGCAGGCGCACGGCGCGCTTGCGAATGGCCTGGGCCCGGCCCGGCAAGGTGGTTCGCTTCGAGGACATGACGCGCTCCGGTCATTTCGGCAAGAACAGCGGCGGCGATGCGATGCCACGCGCCTGATCGATCTTCTCGGCCACCTTGAAGGCGGCATCCAGTTCGCCGATGCCGTACTGGCGCATGAGCTGGTAGCGCTCGGCCTTCTCTTCCGGTTCGGTCTGCGCAAGGGCCAGATAGAGGCTGGGCGGCACGGCGCGGAACAGCACTTCCATCGACTTGGACAGGATGACGCCCTCGCTGAACTTGCCCGCCTCCTTGCGCGCGGACAGCATCAGCGCCTTCTGCGCGGGCGACAGCTCGCGGAACCGGGCGATCTTCTCCACCTCGTCGGGCGGCATCGACAGGCAGATCCACCACTCGATCATGTTGAGCATGGGCTCGGCGGCCTTGGGCAGGTCGTCGATGTTCTGCGTCGCCAGCCAGTACCACGCACCGAGCTTGCGCCACATCTTGGTGATCTTGACCACGTAGGGCGCGAGCAGCGGGTTCTTGGTGATGATGTGGCCCTCGTCGGTGACGTTGATGATCGGCCGGCCCAGGAACTGGTCGCGCTCGGCGATGTTGTTCACCGTGTTGATCAGCGAGATGTAGGCGATGGAGAGCTGCGCGTTGTAGCCCTCGCGCGCGAAGGTGGCCAGGTCCACGATGGTGATGTCCGCCTCGGGCCAGGGCGTGCCCGGACGGTCGAACATCTCGCCGTCTGCGCCCTGGCAGAGCATGTCCATCGCATCGGCCATCTCCAGCAGCCGCGCGCGCCGGGCATCCGGCAGGTTGGCGTCGCGGGCGCGTTCGCGCAGCGCGTCGCGCACGTCGCGGGTCAGCACCGTGCGCGCCTGTGCCACGCAGCGCTGGGCGGCATCCAGGATGCACTGGCGAATCAGGCTGCGGTCGGCGCGTGTCATGCGTGCTTCTTCCTTGTCCTCGCCGCCGGTGATCATCAGCCGGGCGGTGATTTCGAGTTCGCCGAGCACGTCCCGCTGGTCATCCCCGTCGTCGGCCGGATGGGTGTCGCCGTCCTCGTCCAGGGCGTCGGCGTCCAGCGTCTGCACCTGGCCCGGTGTATCGACCAGGCGCCAGGCATCGGCGAATGGCGCCAGGCTCACGCCCGCGCCGGGTGCCAGCTTCACGCGATGCACGCTCAGGCCCAGCCGCGCGGCGAAGTCACCGAACAGGCCGAAGCTGTTGCCGGCCTCGACGATGAACAACCTGGGCCGGTAGATCGCCGTGACCTGGTTGAGGATGTTGTTCAGCGTGGCGCTCTTGCCGGAGCCGGTCGGCCCGAACAGGAACAGGTGGGCGTTCATCTGTCGGTCGAGCCGGTTCAGTGGATCGAAGGTGATCGTGCCGCCACCCCGGTTGAAGAAGGTGATGCCCGGATGGCCGGTGCCCTGGCTGCGCCCCCACACCGGCGCCAGATTGGCCGCGTGCTGCGCAAACATCAGTTGCGTGTACCACTGCCGCTTGTCCGCCGCCGGGTCGAACAGGCAGGGCAGCCAGCGCAGGTAGGTGTTGAGCGGCGCCACCTCGTCCTCTTCGCGCACCGGCTGCAAGCCCGCATTGAGCATGACATTGACCAGTTGCAGGCCGCGGGCGTCGAGCTGCGCCATGTCGCGGCCGCGCAGGTAGAACGCCAGCGTGCCCCGGTACAGCTTGTGCGCGCTGCCGATGAGGCCGCGGGCCTGTTGCACGTCCTGGCGCGCCTGTTCGCTGGCGAGCGTCTCGCCAACCGCCTTGCGGGCCAGGTGGTTGAGGTGCGCCTCCAGCACGTCCTGCGGCGTGGCGACCAGGGTCAGGCACATCACCGTGTCCTCGGGCATCTGGTCGAACAGCGCGTTCATCGCATCGCCGCCCTTGCGCGTCTCGCCGGTCACGTGTCCGGTCGCGGGCGGCGAGCGCAGGCGGTCCATGACGATGACCCGGTGCGGCATGCCGTCGAAGAACCACAGGCCGCGGGCGACATCCGAGCGCGGCTGGGCGAAGAACAGGCGTTGCGCGAAGTCGCCGCTGGCCAGCTCGATCTCACCCTCTTCCCGTTCCTCCGGGTAGCGGGCGAGCGCGTAGAAGCGTTCCCGGTCCTCGGCCGTGCTGCCCAGCGCGCCGGGGTTCGGATTGAACCAACGCAGCAGCCAGTCGTGGATGTCCGCCGCGCCAAGGCGCCGGACCTGGACGCCGGCATTCGCCAGGCCGCCGACCAGGCGGTCGCAAATCGTCGCCAGGGCCTGCTCGGGCGATTGCCCCCGCCGGGCCGATGCGGCGTCCGGGGTGCGCCGATAAACCACCATGCGCACGCGCCGGGTCTGGCCGCGCCATGGCAGGCGCGTGACCGTGGTGTCCTCGAACAGGCCGCCCGGCTTGGCGATCGCGCGCAGGTGATGACCGAAGAAGCGCAGGTAGAACTCGCTGAACGCGCTGCCCTGCGCGCGTGGATGCAGGTATGCCCCCAGCGTGCGCAGGTAGTGGTCCCAATCGGCTTCGTCCTGCGCGTAGAGCTGCACCACCCAGGGGTTCTCGTCCAACTCGTCGAAGGAGTCCTGCAGCGCATTCTCCAGGGCATCGCGGGCCTGCCACAGCCAGGCGGTCTCGCGCCCTTCGGTACCGACCGGCTGCAACTCGAAGAACGCCGCCACCGATTGGCCATCTTCGAGCAGCATGCACTGCGTGGCCGGCAGGTACTCGACCCAGGGCAGCAGGTCGGCGAAGGACGGCGCCACGTCGTAGAGCGCCGCGTGGTCGGCCTGCGTCGCAGGGCGCCGATGATTCGACCCAAGGGCGGCGCCTGGTGACTCGATGCCGTGCGCGGCAAGGCGGGCTACATGCCGCGTCCAGGCGTCCGGCTCGATGTCGGTCTGGACTGGCCTGGGGGCCGGACGACGCGGCCACGGCAGTCGCCAGCCCATCAGTAGTTCTCCAGCCGCTCGCCGGGCATCGCGTACTGCACGCGCTGGTAGAGCGGGAAGACGGTGCTGTAGCCGGGCACCGGTACCGGGTCGGTACCGGCCAGGTGCGGAAAGACGTACATGACCAGATCGGGGTTTGGCAGTCGATGGAACTGTCGCTGGATCTCGTTCGCTGCGGTGCGGGTGTAGGCCGCGTTCCGGGCAGGCGCCGCGAGGGTGTCAGCGTCGGTCAGCGGACGGCGCAGGTCCTGGCGTGCGTCGAGCAGCAGGCGGCCGGCCTGGCCGCCGCTATAGCCGCCAGTCTCGTGCTGCCAGATGTCCAGCATGGTGTGCTCGCCCCGGGGCAGCAGCTTTTCCGAGCTGGTGGCACAACCCGCGAGAACGGCGGCGGCGAGCAGGACAAGGGGACGGTCAATCCAGGTCCGACGCATGTGCTTCTCCCATGAGGTGATTCACCCGGCGCCCCTTGGCGTCGTGGTCGATGGCGATCGGCTGCTCCAGGTGCACGGCCACCCTGGCGCCGGGCTGCACGTAGACCGCAGCGAAGGCCTGGCCGTAGAGCTTGTTGACCCAGTCGGCCATGTCGCGCACGCCACCGGCCAGGATGCGGCCCATGGCCTCGTTGCCCGAAATGCCGACCGTGCCCAGCGAACCGTTGTTGTTGGCGACCACGGCCACGCTGCCGTTGTCGGACTTGATGAGCGAGGCGGCGCCCGCGCCGGCCGCGGTGATCAACGCCTGCGATCCCAGGTACTGCTGGGCATTGCTGCGGCGCTCGCCCGAGACGCACGGGATGCCGTAGGGATCGCTGATCCAGCCCAGGCCATCCAGCAGGCTGGTGCTGTTCTGGCTTCGACTGCGCTTGCCGTCGTCCTCCGGCACCGTGCGGATGGTGCCGTCGCTGAACACGAAGGTGATGGAACGGACCTGCCCACGCACGCACGAGAGCGTCCAGTCGCCCGAGGCCGTGCCGCTGACCACAGCACCGGCCACGTCGGGAATTTCGATGCCGTTGGCCGCCAGGTTGTCGGCCCCGATCAGCACCTTGAAGGGAAACGGGTCGTTGACGGTGCCGTCGATGGGGATGCGCCCGATCAGCGCGGTCATGGCGACCGAGCCCATCAGTGTGGCGTTGGTGGGCACCGTATAGACCGCCTGGACGGTGTCGCCAACGGCCTGCGCCGTCCTGTCGCTGACGGCCTCTGCCGCGGCCGACGGCTCCGGCGAGGCCGGACCGAAGCTGGCGGGAAAGGCGGGCAAGCGCAGGCTGCTCGAACCGCCCTTCGGATCGGGCCGGGCGTCAGCCGGTTCGATCCAGCGCATGCCGCCATCCTTGAGCGGCCCGCCGTCATGCCCGTCCAGTCCAAAGCCGATCGGCAGGTCGGCGACATCGCCCTTGCCGGACAACCCGTCCAGGCGGCGCTGCAATTCCTGCATCAGCCCTTGCGTCTGCTGCCGGTCGCTGGCGGCCTGGGTTCGCTCCTGTTCCAGGCGGCGGCGTTCGCTGTCGAGGGCGTTCTGGATGCGCTGGTCGATCGCACCCTCGCGGGTACGCAGGCGCTCGTTCTCCGCCTTGTGCTGGCGGTTGTCGCTCAGCGCGGTCTGCAGCTCGGTGCGGAGCTGCTTGACCTGCGCCACCAGGGTGGCGACGGTATCGCGCGGGGTGTCGCCCGCGATGCCGAGCGCCTTCATTTCCTCGGGAGTGAGCTGCCCCGGGACATCCTGCTTGCCAGGTGCGGCGTCACTGCCTGAGAACAACCTGGCACCGACGAACACCAGCAACAATGCCATCGGAATCAGCAGCCACTTCAACAGGGGATTACTCCTCATCGGACGTCCTCCCCGCAGCGGCGGCCGGCGGCAGGTTCGTGCCGGCATCGATGGGGCCGAGCACCGGCATCAGGGACTCGGCCAGGCCACGGCCGCGGGTGACCAGGTAGGCCACAGTGGTGTCGGTCGAAGCGCCCGCAGGCCCCAGGTCGGGATGCTGGAAGGTCGCGGCCACGAAGTCGCCTTGCAGCGCCCTTGGGTCGAGATCGATACGGTGAGGCGAGGTGTTGGTCAGGCGCACGGCGGTGACCCACTGGTCTTCGAGTCGCCAGGCCGCCAGCGCCTGCGCCTTGAGCGGCAGCGTTGGCAGCAGTGTGTCCAGCGCGAGCGGGCGCCGCAGCGGCACGCGCCCGACGCCGGCCACGGGCTCGACGGTGCGCAGCGGTGCGTAAAGGTTCTGCGCCGCGTAGCGCGTCAGGACAACGGTTATCGGCGTTTGCCGACGCTTCGCGGTATGCGCTGCCTGGACTGGACCGGCGGCTGTGTCTTCGCTGGCTTCCTCGGCGGCGTCCTGCAGGACGATGCGTACAGGCTCCAGCGGCTGCTCGCCTTCCCCGGCGTCCGTGGCTGCGATGTCGACCAGCACGATGGCGCCGGATTCCACGTCCTGCAGTTGCAGCCGCGTCGGCGCGATGGCCTCGCTGGCGCGCAGGTAGATCGCGCCGCCCGCGCTCTGCACGCGCAGCCGCTCGCCCAGGCTCGGGGGCAGGCCGACACGCACGTTGCGGTCGATGAAGACCACGCGCTCCTGGCCGACGACCAGCGGGACGGCCAGCGGCAGCCGCTGCCAGCGCAGGATCTCGATGGCATGGCTGTCCGGCACCAGGCCGAAGCCAAGGGCCAGGCTCGCCACGATGGTGAAGACGTGGTGTTTCATGGGTTGCCTCCCTGCGAAAGGCCACCGTTGGGCGTGCCGGATGGTGGCGCTGCCGGCGACGGTGCCTCGATGCGCTGCGGCGCGCCGTCATAGCAGTCCAGCGCAAGGCCGAAGGGATTGTGCTGGGGGTCGACGTCCAACCGCACCACTTTCAGCGGATAGCGCACCAGGGCCCGCTTGACCTGCTCGGCGCCGTAGTACTCGTCCGCGCTGACGTCCAGCGTGACGATCCAGTCGCGGCTGGAAACCGTCTTCACCCGCATCGTGGGGTTGTCGCCAAAGCCGCGCCCCGGAATCTCGTAGATGCCGCGCACCCGCTGCCGCAGTTCGCCGCTGCTGCGCCGGTGCTCGTAGTCCTGGCGCAGGAAGGCCTGGCAGGACGGTGTGAAATAGGCCGACAGCGCGTGGAGGTTGCGCGGGTAGTCCTGCTCACCATCCGTCGGCCAGCGCTGGACCTGCTGCCAGACGTAGAAGGCGAACGCATAGACATTCTCGGGCGGCACATCCCACCAGGCGCGGGTGCTGCCCGAGCGCAGATCGGGGGGCACGTGGATCGTCAGTTGCCTCGGCGCACTCCACCAGCCGAAACCGAGCAGCAGCGCCACCACGAACAACGCACCGGCGCCCAGGCGCAGCGTGCGCACATGGGCCTGCAGGTGATGGACTTCGTTCCTGAAACGGCTCATGAGGCGGCTGCTCCGCGTGAGCGCCGGGTGGTCCAGTACCCCGAACGCGTGATGAGACGGTGCCCACCGAGCCAGGACGCTGCCAGCGGATGGCGCAGCGCGAGGCGCCACTGCAGTTGCCGGTACAGCCAGGTGTCCGGGCGGCCGCGCTTCTGCCTGCGCAGGAAGCCGCCACCACCGAACACGCCAGCCGCCACGCCGGCCACGATCAGGGTCGGCACCATGGCGACGCTGTGCGTGGCCCAGGCCAGCGGCACGCCGGCGATGAACCCCGCCACCGCGGACAGGCCGGCGCAGATCCAGAGTTCGTCGGCGGTCAGGCCCCTCACCACCACGGGCTGCCGGTTCAGCCTGTGCGGCAGGAAGGTGACCAGCCCGTCGCGCGCGATATCGTTCAAGGCAGCCATCGCCGCTCAGAGCACGCCGGTGGCCTTGGTCAGCAGCCAGATGCCGACCACCAGCAGGATCGCACCCACGGCCACGGTGAGACCGAACTGGCCCCAGGTGGCGCGACCGGTATGGATTTCCGAGTAGCGCGTATAGGCGTGGTAGCACACGCCGACGAACATCGAGGCGACCACGAGGAGCGCGATCAGCAGCACGATGTCGTAGCCGTAGTTCTGCAGCGTCTGCATGATGCCGCTGCCCTGGCCGCGCGAGGGGTCCTCGATGGTCGGCAGGCCCTGCGCCCGGGCCGCCAATGGCAAGCCCATCAGCGCCAGCGGCGCGAGGAAAGTGGTGACAGCGCGATGTGGAATCGGATGGGTCTTCATGGTGGTCGGGCCTTTCGTGGTGGTCAGGACAGGAGGAAATAGGTCAGCACCAGGTACATCGCGACGAAGCGCACGACGACACCCAGGAACTGACGCTGGGACAGGCGCTGCTCGGCCCACCCGGTGTAGGCGGTACGCATCGCCCACACGCCCCACAGGAGCAGGACGGCGAACACCAGGCCGAGCACCACCGTGGCCACGGCAGCGGGGGCGAAGCCGCCATTGGCCTGGAAGGCACTGACCTGGGCGGCGTTCATCGGGGTGCCTCCTGGCCGGAGCACGGGCTGGACTGGCGGTAGTCACCGGACAGCTCGACCGGATCACGCGGCTGGGCGCGCGGCGGCGTCAAGTAGTCCTGGATGCCCGCCCGAACGCGCTGGAGGTCCTCGCGCAGGCGGGCATGGTCGAAGTGGTAGCGGGCGCGCTCCTGCGGAGCGGTATGGGCGGCGTGCTCGGCGAGGCGATCGATCAGGTCGATCTGGCGAACCAAGGCCGCAAGCTGCTCGCGTTCGATGCCATCGTCTGCTGCGGCCGCCGATTGGTAGGTCGAAGGTGCGATCAACAGTATCGCCACCCAAAGGCCTGTCCAATGCGTGCAACTGTCGATCCGAAGTGCCATGCCAATCCCCATGAAGCGAATGACACGATGTTGCGGTGAGGCAGTCTCTGGTACCTCAATCAATGCGAACCAGTCAGCTTCCGGATTCGTGCGCCGAAGCGGAAGCCGGCCAACTGCGACCGCGAGCCCACGTCAGCGACGGGCATCATGGCTGGCGTTTTCGTTTGTTTCGTTTTCGTTTGTTTCGTTCTAGAATGCTGTGCCGTGCACTTCAACTGACCGAGATATCACATGAACACCTCAGCGCACGCCCGCATGAAGCTGCCTGACGAGCAGGAGGTTCAATTGGCGGCCCAAGGTCAGCGGGCTCTCGCATCCTGTCTTTCTGGCAAGCGCAAAACCAGGCGTATCCGGCTTTACGATGAAGCAGACCGGGCACATGAGATGGAATTGCCTGTCTCGACGCTGCGCCTCGTGGAAGAAGTTCTCAACGGACTCGCTAGGGGTGACGCCATCAGGGTGGTGTCGGTAAACGCCGAATTGACTACCCAGGAAGCGGCTGATCTCCTCAATGTGTCCAGACCTCATCTGGTGAAGCTTCTGGAGGATGGTGAGCTGCCATTTCTTCGCACAGGCAAGCACCGGCGTGTTCGCTTGGCCGATCTGCTGCAGTTCAAGGACGCGAGGGAACAGGCCAGTGCGCAGGCCATGGACGAACTGAGCCGTCAGGCTCAGGAACTGGGGATGGGTTACGAATGAATGCCAAAGAAATCGGCACAGTCAAATATGCGCTCAATGACGAACAGCAGGAAAACGAGAAATGCCGATTCCAATAATCGACCTCTTTGCTGGTCCCGGCGGGCTGGGAGAGGGCTTTGCCTCTCTCAAGGGACACAAGCGGCAGCCATTCTTCGAGATCGGTCTATCCATCGAGAAGACTGAGGTTGCGCATCGAACACTGATGCTGCGAGCGGCGTTCAGGCGCCTGCGCGGTACCAAGGATGTCAGGCATTACTACAGCTACGTACGGGGTGAGCTCGACGAAGCTTCGTTCCGTCGGATTCCTGCCGTGGCCAGCGCCTTCGAGCATGCCGCCAAGGAAGCAAGATGTCTCGAACTTGGCAAGTCCGACGAAGCCAGCATCGACGATGAAATCCGGTCTGCACTGAATGGGCAGGAGACCTGGGTACTCATCGGCGGTCCGCCCTGCCAAGCGTATTCCCTTGCCGGACGGTCACGGCGCGCCAACGACAAGGATTTCCACAAGGACGAGAAGCACTTTCTCTACAAGGAGTACCTGCGGATCATCCAGGTTCACAAGCCCACCATCTTCGTGATGGAGAACGTCAAGGGATTGCTGTCGTCCAAGCACTCCGGAAATCCGATGTTCGAGAAGATCATTGCGGATCTCTCTTCTCCCGCGGATGGACTGGAGTATGAAATTCGCTCCTTCACGAAGAAGGGAAACAGCGCTTCTCTGGAGCCTGCGGACTACCTGATTCATTCCGAACGCTATGGCATACCCCAAAGCAGGCATCGAGTCATCCTGCTTGGAGTTCGAAAGGGACAGGGCGTGCCACAGCATCAATTGCTGGAACCTGTATCAAAGCCTGTGACTGTCAGGCAGACCATTGATGACCTGCCACGAATTCGGAGCCGACTGTCCAGAGGGGATTCTCTGGAGGCTTGGCGCAAGGCGGTTCAGGCGGCACCTGCCTACGTCAAGGGATGGAGAGCCGAGAACGAGTCCGCCATGGTCGAATCGATGCGGGCCTTTGCCGCTTCAGCCACCAGTGTCAGCACCGGAGGTGCCTTCATACAGAAGGAATACAGAAGGCCCAAGAAACCAACCGAACTGCAGCAGTGGCTGCATGATCGAAGCCTTGGTGGTATCTGCCAGCACGAGGCACGTGCGCACATGGCCTCCGATCTGGCCAGATACCTTTTTGCGGCGACCTTTGCTCATTCGCAGGGTTATTCCCCTCGGCTGGATGTCTTTCCGCCCAAGCTGCTGCCGGATCACTTCAATGTGCAATTCGGCAGTGAGTTCGAGGCCATCCCATTCAAGGATCGGTTTCGCGTGCAGTGCAAAAACGAGCCGGCAACAACGGTGGTGGCGCACATTGCCAAGGATGGGCATTACTACATTCATTACGACCCTTCGCAATGCAGAAGCCTCACCGTCAGGGAAGCCGCGCGCCTGCAGACATTCCCGGACAACTATTTCTTCGCAGGCAATCGCACGGAGCAATACACGCAGGTCGGGAATGCTGTTCCTCCGCTGCTGGCGCACAAGTTGGCCAAGATCGTGCGGAGTCTTTTGAACGAAATGAACAGGAAGAGGCGCAGGCAGGTCAGTGACCGAGCGAACAGCAAGCCGATGGAAAACCCGAGGCGCAACGCTCCCGAGCAGGCTCAGGTTCCGCTGCTTGCCGAGGCCGACTGACCGATCACCAAGGCTTCCTCGTCGCCATGCAGCCACTCCTCAACCAATCGCGCAGTGTCCTCGACCGACTGCTTCAGCGCGCACTCCCACACGGTGGCCACGCGCCAGCCAAGAGACCGAAGCGTCTCCACGTGTCGCCTGTCACGGTCAACATTGCCCAGGAACTTCCGTTGCCAGAACTCTTCGTTGGTTCGAGGGGTAGTGGTATAGCGGCAGCCTTCGTGCCGATGCCAGAAGCAGCCATGGACGAACACCACCGCTCTGTGCCTTGGGAACACAAGATCCGGGGAGCCGGGCAGATTTCTGACATGAAGTCGATAGCGAAATCCTCTGGCGAAAAGAAGCGATCGAAGGGTTCGCTCCGGCCAGGTATCCTTTCCGCGAATGCTCGACATCATGCGGCTGCGCTGAGGGGTGGTCGGGACGCGCATGACCTTGGGGACATCCAGCTTGGATATTTTCAGCAACCGCTGCTTCACACCGCTGTCAGTCAATCGGACAGAGGGGATGCAGACGCTGAAAGATTAGCAGAAGTCGATTCACTAGAGATCACGAGGGGGCATCCTGATGGCAAGGGAACATAGACATCCACCAAGCGCGGCCTGCCTCTCGGCATCGATGAGGGATCTCGGGTACTCCCTCGAAACGGCCATCGCGGATCTGATCGACAACAGCGTTTCTGCCGGGGCAGACAGGATCGACATCATCTGCGATGTGTCCGGCGAGCTTCCTCTGGTCGTCATTCTCGACAACGGCAAGGGAATGACGGAGGAAGAGTTGCTGGCGGCAATGCGTCATGGAACCGATAGCCCCAGACGACACCGTTCGCCAAGGGATCTCGGGCGCTTTGGTCTTGGACTGAAGACGGCGTCGTTCTCGCAGTGCCGCTCCCTGACAGTGGTCAGTACAGGTGATGCTTCCATCTGTGGTGCCGAGTGGAACCTGGATCGCATCGATGCGGCAGACGACTGGATCCTGAGCATCCTTGATGAGGCCGACATCCAGGCGCTGCCCTATGTCGATCGCCTCGGAAGGCACGGCACCGCAGTCCTCTGGCGAGAACTCGATCGCATGCTCGAAGACGAAGTCGGGGATCGGCGGCAGGAAATCGTGAACGAGAAGCTTGAGGTGGTGGGGCGACATCTCGCCCTCGTCTTCCATCGCTTCCTTTCGGGCGAGGTCAAGGGGCATCCCAGAGTCACGCTTGCCATCAACGGTCACCCCATTGCCGCATTCGATCCTTTCTGCAGAAAGAATCCGGCCACTCAGGTTCTTCCGGAGGAAATTGTCCGCATCGGCGATGCGGAAGTGCGCCTGCAGCCCTATGTGCTGCCACACCATAGCCGTCTTTCCGCGTCCGAGTACGACTACTACCAAGATCGCAGTGACTTCATCTCCAACCAGGGAGGCTATGTCTATCGGAATGGGCGTCTGATGGCGTGGGGAGACTGGTTCCGGCTGGTGCCCAAGGGTGAGGCCACCAAGCTGGCGCGGGTGCAGATCGACTTCCCCAACAGTCTGGACGAAGCCTGGACAATCGACATCAAGAAGTCGCGCGCGCGCCCCCCACATGCGGTGCGTGAGCGCCTGCGCCAGATCATCGCCAAGATCACCAACCGTAGCGTGACGGTACATCGGGGACGCGGACAGAAGCTGTTTCAGGAAACCCAGGCACCGTTCTGGGAGCGCTATGCCGATCATGATGGCATCCGGTTCGCGATCAACGACCAGCACCCGATCATCGTCTCACTGGCAGAAAGACTCTCGCCAGAGGACGCAGACCTGATGCGCACGCTGCTTGATTCGGTTGCTGCCTCATTGCCGGTCGAGATGATCTATTCCGACTACTCGACCCACCCGCGCGAGATCAATCAACGATCGGTGGATGAAAGCCAGACCATGGATCGCCTGAGAAGCCTGCGCCAGGTGCTGTATGGCGACGGGCCGGGCGATGCGAAGGTCTTTCTTCAGATCGTGCGCTCCACGCATCTCTTCGATGGCCAGATGGATCTGGTCGAAAAATTCATCAATGAGGCCTTTGCATGAGCATTACAGCCATCACGGCAGAACGAAACATCGCCAACGCGCTCATCTCGGGCCTTGCCAACATGGCAGAAACGCCGACGCGCGATCAGGTGGAGGAAAAGGCAAGGCAGATTGCTTCAATCTTCGGCTATGCGGGAGACCTCCGCAACATTGTCACCGAAGCCATGGAATCGGTTGTGACCCGCATGGGAGCAGGCATTTCATTGGTCGATGTCAGTGCGAAGCATGACGATCAATGGGTTCACAAGCGCGAGGACGTCACCTGGACCTATGCCGGTGCATACGAGGAATTTCTTCGCAACGAGGGCTGGCCTCCACAGATGGTTCAGTCGCTGAGCGATGTGACCACCCGCATTCTTGGCCACCTTCAGGATCCACTGAGCGAAGGCACGAGCTGGAACCGCCGTGGCTTGGTCATCGGCCATGTGCAGTCAGGGAAGACGGCCAACTACACGGGTCTGATAGCACGTGCAGCCGATGCGGGCTACAAGTTCATCGTCGTCATCGCAGGCATTCACAACAACCTGCGCAGGCAGACACAGCAGCGAATCGACGAGGCCTTCATCGGTCGGTCGAGTGATCCCGAGGATCGCCGCAACATCGGTGTCGGTCTCGCTCCGGGATATCCGCATCCGGCAACGCTCACCAACATCAACGAGGACTTCAACAAGAATACAGCCGCCAAGAGTGGCTGGAAGATCAACGACTTCAGCAAGCCGATCATCCTGATCATCAAGAAGAACGTCACGACGCTCACTGCGTTGCACAAATGGCTGAAGGCACTGAACGCCGAAGGGGAAGACCGCATTTCCGATGTGCCGATGCTGCTGATCGATGACGAGGCCGACAACGCATCGATCAACACGAACAAGGAAGACCTGGACCCGACCCGGACGAATGCGATGATTCGCCGCATCCTGGGGCTGTTCGCGAAGTCCTGCTACGTCGGATATACGGCAACCCCGTTCGCCAATATCTTCATCAATCCGGATGCCTATGGCGATGACGTGCGGGAAGAGCTTTTCCCTCGCGACTTCATCTATTGCCTGGATGCGCCCACAACCTATTTCGGGGCGGAGAAGGTCTTCCTAAATGAGGCGACCAGCGAATCGATCGTCAGCCCGATCGACGATTGCGAGGATTTCATTCCCTACTCGCACAAGCGCGACGCCCCTATCCATGAGCTGCCCCCGAGCCTCTATCGCGCATTCGACGAATTCATCATTGCACGCGCCATTCGAAACCTGCGCGGACAGGCCAGCAAGCATTGCTCGATGATGGTCAATGTGTCGCGCTTCGTGCCGGTGCAGAAGGCTGTGCGCGATTTCCTGAGCCTCAGGGAAAAGAAGATCAGGGAAGCGGTTCTCGCAAACTACGCGATGCCGGAAGATGTTTCTTCAAGGAACATGTACATGCAAGGCCTGAAGGATGCCTTCCTCGCCGAGTATGCCGATGTCGGGGTGACCTGGGAGGAAGTGAAGGCAGCCCTCGTCGGTGTCTTCGAGCACCTTCATCTCTACGTCATCAACAGCAAGAGTGACGAAGTGCTCGACTACACCCGGTACGAGAAGGAAGGCATCGGGCTGACGGCGGTCGCGGTCGGTGGCCTGAGCCTGTCGCGAGGTTTGACCATCGAGGGACTGACCGTCAGCTACATGTACCGCAACACGAAGATGTACGACACCCTCATGCAGATGGGGCGCTGGTTCGGTTACCGACCGGGATTCGAGGACCTCTGCCGAGTCCACCTCTCTCGCGATTCGATCAACTGGTATTCCCACATCGCTGATGCCGCCGAAGAACTTGTGCAGCAGGTCAAGCGCATGCGACGTGATCGCCTCAGCCCAAAGGACTTTGGGCTTTACGTCCGCTCGCATCCGGACAGCCTGCTGATCACGGCCGCGAACAAGATGCGGGCTGGTCAGGAAGTCACCGTCGAACAGAGTTTCAGCGGGCGACTGCGTGAAAGCTACATTGTCTCCACAGACCCCGATGTGAATGCCAAGAACTTTGAGCTGATCGCCGATCACTGGCGAAATGGATTCGGCGGACGGCCGGAGGAGTTCACCGAGAAAGGCGTCATCTTCAGAGACGTGCCCGTCGAGGTGATCGACGATTTTCTCACTAGATTCGAATGCCATTCGACCTTTGCGGGACAGAAATCAGACGTGGTGAGCTATCTCGAACGGATCGCGACGAAGCGTCCGCTTGCTGATGTCCTGCTGATTTCTCCCCCGGGTGGGTCGGGCGGCGAACGCCCATACACCTTGAGGAATCAGGTGCGTGTCGTCGGGAAGAATCAGCCGAATGGCACTGCGTGGCGCCTGAACAAGGACAGGGTTGCTTCGCGTGGTGACGAGAAGCTCGGGCTCAGCGACGAGCAACGCGCTGAGGCGAGAATGGTCGCAGGCGACGACGACGGCTCGGGGGCGGTATCCGACACACATTACCGGATGGTGAGGGACAGGCCCCTCCTCATGATTCACAGTCTGGAGCCCAAGGGCGATGCCGTGATGGGGCCGATCGCTGCCTTTGGCATGAGCTTCCCATACGGGGACTACTCGACAACCATCAATGTCGTCGTCAACAAGGTCTGGCTCCAGCAGATGCAGGGCTATGTGGACGATCCTGACGAGGAGGAAGACTACGATGCCTGAAACCTCGCCATGGGATGAAATTGCCGTTCCTGGCACGGACTTCAATGTCCGCCAGGTTGCGGCGAAAACGGCCGTGCCCTGCTTCTGGGGACGTGATGTCAGTGGTGCCTGCCTGTTCATTGTGGAGCTGCACGGCGACCACACAGCCCAGTACCGGAAGAACGCGGTCACGGTGAACGGCGTCGATGTCGATCTTCGTGCCGGAGATCAGGGGCAGCAACACCTGGTCCTCGCTCTTGAAAGACAGGTTGATCGCGATCTTTTCGAGGGACTGTGCCGTACCCTGGCATTCGCGCTGGAGCACGCCACCGATTCGGCCAGCTCTCTGGCAGTCTCGCTGGCGCACATCCGTCGTTGGAAGACTTTCCTCTCGGGTCGAAGTCAGCATCTGTCCGCAGAGGATGTTCGAGGCCTCTTCGCCGAAATCGTCTTCTTGACGGAACTGATCGATCGGGAAATGCCGAGCAACGCCGTCGTCGAAGCTTGGCTTGGTCCGGAACGGTCACATCAGGATTTCATCTTCGGCAACACGGCTGTCGAGGTCAAATCCCTCTCGGGCGCCGAGCGAAGCAGCATCCGCATTTCGTCGGAAGACCAGCTCGAATCGCTGAACGACGCACTGTTCCTGCGCGTGTACCGGCTGAGCAACCTGGCTGACGCGGCAGGTGCCCGCTCGCTCAACGAGCTTGTCGCCGCCGTCCAGGCGCGGCTCGACAAGGCAGAGGCTATCGAGGCCTTTGACCGGAAGCTGGTTGCACACGGCTACGCGCCGCTCCCTGACTACGATGAGCCGCGTTTTGTCGTCAGCGACGTGCGCAGCTATCGGGTCGTCGATGATTTTCCGCGTCTCATGCGATCGCAATTGCCGACGGGGATTGCCAAGGTAGCCTACGACATCAGACTGGAAACGATTGCTCAATACGAGTGCGACGGGGCCGCTGTCTTCGGAGGAGAGTGATGGAGCAAACCGGCGAAGAGTTCTTCCACGACTTCCGGCAGGAACTGCTGGCGGGAGCCGAGGCCAATGGCAGGTTTCAGCTCGACGAGTTCATGGAAACCATCGCTGCAGAGCTTGTCGAAACAGGCTTCACGGAAGGCTTCGAACTTTGTCATTTCCGGGCGCATCGTGGCGTGCGCGTGGACGGTTACTGGTTCAATGATGAGGGAGTCCTGCACCTCTTCATCGCAGACTTTGAGTCCCGCAACGAACTGGCATCCCTGACCAGGACGGATGTGGATGCGGCATTCAAGCGTGTTGCCAACTTCTTCGAAACAAGTATCGACAGGAATCTGGCGGACGATCTGGAAGTCACATCGCCGGAATACGGCCTTGCCAGACAGATTGCCGATCGCAGAGGTGCCATCGGCTCGCTCAACCTTGTTCTGTTCTCCGAGCGCACGCTCAGCGGGGCAGTGCAGAGCCTTCCGGATGGAGAAGTTGCTGGCGTTCCCACGAGTTATCACGTATGGGATATTTCGCGTCTTCATCGTCAGCGAAGTTCACGCAGCCACAAGGAACCACTCGATCTCGACTTCGAGCAGATGTTTGGCCAAGGCATCGCCTGCCTTCCCGCTCACTTGACAACCGATGCCTATCAGTCCTACCTCATGGTCATGCCAGCAGATGTGCTGGCGACCCTGTACGGAAGTTTCGGAGCGCGCCTGCTGGAGCAGAACGTCCGGACATTCCTGCAGGCTCGTGGCAATGTGAACCAGGGCATACGGGCAACGATCCTGAATGAGCCGGGAATGTTCTTTGCCTACAACAATGGGATCACGGCCACTGCGCAGAGTGTCGAAACCGAGGCAACGGATTCCGGTCTGGCGATCACAAGGATTGTCGATCTTCAAATCGTCAATGGTGGGCAGACCACTGCATCCCTGTTCCATACGCGGAAGCGGGACAAGGCGGACCTTTCCCAGATATTCGTTCAGATGAAGCTGTCCGTCATTGACAGCCAGCAAAGCGAGATGGTTGTGCCGAAGATATCGGAGTATGCGAACACCCAGAATAGGGTGAATGCTGCCGACTTCTTCTCGAATCATCCGTTCCATGTCCGGATGGAAGGGTTCTCGCGGCGCATATGGGCGCCGGCGCAGAAGGGGTCCCCCCGCGAGACGCGCTGGTTCTACGAGCGCGCACGCGGTCAGTATGCCGATGCACAGTCAAAACTGACACCAGCAGAGCAGCGTCGCTTCAAGGCCGAGCATCCCAAGCCGCAAATGTTCACCAAGACGGATCTCGCAAAGTTCGAAAATGTCTGGGATGACCATCCAAGATGGGTCAATCTTGGCTCGCAGAAGAACTTTGCGCGCTATGCTGCGCGAATCGGAAGCGAGTGGGAAAAATCGTCCGATGCCTTCAACGAGTTCTACTTCAAGAGAGCCGTCGCGCGCGGACTGATCTTCCGTGCCACCGAGCGCATCGTTTCTGCGCAACCTTGGTACAACGGTGGGTATCGAGCAAACATCGTGGCCTACACGCTGGCGGTATTGGCCGATATCACGAAGCGAAGAAAGGCGAGCATCGATTTCCTGGGCGTCTGGAATGCACAGATGGTTGATGCCGTGTTGGAGGATGCCATCGCTGTCGTGTCTGGCGTGGTGAACGATGACATCACCAAGCCACCACACGGTATCTCGAACATTTCCGAATGGTGCAAGAAGGAGGCATGCTGGACGAGGATACAGGCTCGTACCGACGCCATTGCCGATCTTCTCCCGCCGGAGTTCTACGATCGACTTGTTCCGCAGGATGATCAGGCAGCGATCGTGAAGACTGCGAAGCAGACGCAGAGGATCGACAACGGCATCGAGGCGCAGCGAAAAGTGCTGGCTGTTCCCGCTGCGGAATGGGCTCGCATCCATCAGTTGCTGCTTGAGAAGGATCTGCTCACGCCAAAGGAAGACGGCGTGCTTAGGGTTGCCATGCAGATTCCCTCCAAGCTCCCGACAGAGAAGCAGAGCGTGGTGCTACTAGAAATTCTGGAGAAAGGTCGTCCTGAGGGCGTGGTTGTGCGTGATTCCTAAGTGCCGCAGGTTGGCTGTCATGGGAACTTTTTTTGAAGGTCTCCATAGAGAATCAAATCGGGCGCTTAGAGACACTTTGCCATCATCTTGGAGCCCGACGAAGGAGCAAAAAATGCAGAAGCCCGCCGCACAGCAGAAGACCGTCCTGGAGACGATTCTGGACTGGTCAAAGGATCGTCCACTCTGGCAGCGTGATGCCCTGCGCCGCATCATCGCAAACGGCCGTCTGACGGACGCCGATATCGGCGAACTCGTGGACCTTTGTAAACAAGGCAAAGGTGCACCAGTTGGCGCGCTGAAAGCGATACCGCTGGAGAAGGACCACCTTCCGGCCAACCCCGGTCAGACCGCCGCGGTATCGCTTCTGTCGATCGCCGACGTGACCGGCGTGAACAACCTTGCCGCCGGTCAGACCCTCGGCTTCGAGCCGAATGGAATCACGATCATCTACGGCGACAACGGTGCGGGCAAGTCCGGCTACGCACGCATCCTGAAGCGCGCATGTCGTGCAAGGCATGCCGGAAAGATCGAACCCAATGTGTATGCCGATCAGCCCCCAAAGCGCGTCGGCGCGAACATCGCGTACGAGGTCGGCGGTGTGCCGCAGCCGGCCGAACAGTGGCAGAACGGCGCAAATCCGCATGCAACGCTGTCAGCGGTGAGCGTGTTCGATAGCGACTGCGCCTCAGTCCATATCCGCGAGAAGAACGAAGTTGCATTCCGGCCCTTTGGCCTGGACGTGCCGGATGAGCTTGCTGCAGCCTGCCAGGCGGTAAAGGACGCCCTCGCAGCTGAGCAGAAGCAGCTTGAGAAGGCCCGCCATCCGATCTTTGCGGCGCCGACCTGGAAGGCCACCACGGCCGTGGGAAAGGCGCTGGCCGCGCTGAACGCCAATACTGACGCAAAGAAGATCGAAGCCCTGGCGGCGCTCTCGGCAGACGAAAGCGCCCGTCTTGAGCGTCTGCGGGCAGACCTGTCGAAGAATCCGACCAAGGCAGCGGCGGAACAGACCGTCAAAGCCGACAACGTCATGCGGCTGATTACCGCGGTGAACAGCATTGCAGCCAGAACCACCGATGAGGAACTGCTGGCGGCCGCTGCCCTCGCCAGGGACGCACGGTCGAAACGGGACGCCGCACGTCTTGCCGCGGAGAAGGCCTTCACGGGCGAACCCCTTGCCGGCGTCGGCGGCGAGACATGGCGGGCGCTTTGGGATTCCGCTCGACGCTACTCGACGGAGATTGCATACCCCGGACAGCCGTTTCCGCCGTCGGCCGAAGACGCGCATTGCATGCTTTGCCAGCAGCCATTGGAAGCTGAGGCACGTGCACGGATGGCACGCTTCGAGGATTTCATCCAGAAGGACACGGAACAGCTGGCACGCGAGGCAGAGAAGGCAGCTCAGACCGCACGTCAGGCCATAGCTGCCGGGGCAATCGGCACGCGGGCTGTGAAGGCCAGTCTTGATGAGCTTGGCCTCCAGAATGAGGCGCTGCAGCAGCAGACGCGCCGCTTCATCGCCGCAGCCCGGCTGCGGCGCCACGTTCTGCTCAAAGCCCTGGGCGGAAACGGCGAGGTACAGCTTCCGCCCGTTCCAATGTCGCCGCTACCTGATCTCGACCAGCTTCAGACCACGATCCGCAATTACGCCGCCGAGCTGCGCAAGTCCGCTGACGCGGATGAACGCAAGAAGCTCGAAGCCGATTTCACCGAGTTGAGCGATCGAGCGCTGCTCGCCGGCATGCTGCCGGTCGTCACCGACGAAATCCAGCGGCTGAAGACCATCCGGTTTCTGACCGAGTGTGCGGGCGACACGGCGACGAACACCATCACCAAGATGGGCAATGACATTGCCGACACCGTGATTACGCCTCGGCTGCGCGACAGGTTTCAGGAAGAGATTGTCCGGCTTGCGGCCTCGAAGGTTCGCGTCGAAATCGTGCGCTCCGGCGGTAAGTACGGCTCACCGCAGTATCAGGTGCGCCTCTTCGCCAAGCCGGATGCCAAGGTCCACGAAATCCTGAGCGAAGGGGAAAAGACCTGCGTGGCGCTGGCCGCCTTCATGACCGAGCTTGCCACCGCGATGCACCGCTCTGCTCTGGTCTTCGATGACCCGGTGTCCTCATTGGACCATCGCTGGCGCGGGCAGGTGGCCAAGCGTCTCGTGGAAGAAGCGGAGAACCGTCAGGTCATCGTCTTCACGCATGATCTGGTGTTCGTGAACGATCTGAATGACCACGCGACGAAGACCGGGCGGGCCGTGCGGCTCACGACGCTCAGTCGTGGCGCCGCGGGAGCCGGTATGGTGGCCGACGGCCTGCCCTGGAAGGCCCAGAGCGTCGAAGATCGCATCGACAAGCTGGAGAAGGCGGCACGTGCGGCAAAGCTGCTGCATGACAACAACCAGGAAGACGAGTACGCGGTCGAGGTGGCAAAGCTCTACAACTCGCTGCGCGCCACATGGGAGCGCGGCCTGGAGGACATCGCTTTCGTCCGCGTTATTCAACGCCACAGGGACTACATCAACGCCAAGGACCTGAAGAAGGTCAGTGCGCTCAACGAGGCTGACTGCGATGCTTTCGCCGCCGGATTCAAGAAGTGCTGCGACATTGTTGACGCACACGATCCATCCAGCGGCAGGAATGCCGCGCCACCACCACCTGCAGATCTCTTTCAGGACATCCAGGCTTTGAAAGACTGGGCCGTGTCTCTGCGTGACAGGCAGAAGAAGGTTTCCTAACCCGAAGTCTCTCGCACACATGCTCACGTTGTTTGCGCAGAGAGGTATCGGTAACTGAGTCATGCGTACTGTTTCGCACGACGTATTTTCTACAGGTACTTCTTGAAACTACTGGCGGCGATATTCATTGCCACCCCGAGCATTGCTGCACTCGGCAGCAGGATCACCAATGGGTGCAAGGAAACCGGCAACGCCAGGTAAGTCACCCACGGCAACACCGCCAGCGGCATCAACGCCGCCTTCGCCCGGTGGTAGACGAAGCCCGATTCCCGCCCGGCGCCGAACTTGCGGATGTCGCGGCGAACCAGTCCATCGACCAGGCCGACGAAGGTCGCGAGCAGGAACAGGGGCAATGTCAGCATCAGGACCAGCAGGCGGACGATGAACGTCAGGATGGTGAAGCCGGCAGCAATCAGATAGCTCTTGGTCCAGACATAGACCTGGGCGACGTAATAGCGGAAGTCTCGGTGCGCGCCTCGGCTGGGTGCACTGGCCTGCGCCGAGGCGTCGCGCATCCAGTCCAGCAAGCCCGTCTTCACGAAAACCCACTCGTAGGTGCCCTCCACCAGCCAGCGCGCGGTACGTCCCGGCTCCTGCACGACGGCGCTCCGGGTGAAATGGGTGGAGAGCTGGTTCAGTTCGTAGTCGAGCATGCCCTGCGCGTGGCGCCAGCCCTGGTCGGGCCAGAACAGGTGCATGCCGACGCATTCGATGACGATGGACAGCAGCAGCGAGGCGACCAACATGCCGAACAGGCGCCATGGCAGCGTGACCACGCTGGCGACCAGGCCGCGTTGGCGCGCCTGCTGTCGCTCGGCGGTCGCGGCGGGCTCTTTCACGATGGGGCCTCTTCATCCGGCGTGCCTTCTTGCACTTCCGTGGCCAGATCCGCTGGCAACGCATCGCCGTCGTGCAGCCGGGGCAGACCGTTGCCCTCCCACCATTCGCCCGCCTCGGCGTAGTGCTGGCGCATGTAGCCGGCCAGTTGCTGCAGGTCCCGGGGCATGGCTTCGTCCGGATCGGGCGCCGGCAACGGCATGCGAACCTTCCACAGGTTACCGCCTTCGATGAGGGCGAAGCACTGCCCCTTGGGCAGGCCGACCACGTGCGCAGGCTCGATGAGCGGCACGCTCGATGTGCTGATGCGGTCCTGCGCGTTGCTGGTGAAGTCGGTCGGGCCGTGGATGTCGGAACTGTCTGTGGCGCCGCTGACCAGGGTGGTCGTGAAGACCTCCACCTTCGGCAGTTGCCGTGTCAGCAGTTCGGCGGTGGCGGTCTCGCGCACCCGCAGCATGAACAGGTTGTTGAAGTTGCCGATGACCTGGCCGGCCTTGGCGCGATTGCCGATGCGCGCCTCGATATCCGAGAGCGTCTGCGTATAGGCCGTGACCTGCATGCCCGCACCGCCACCCTTGTTGATGAGCGGGATGAACTCATCTCCCATCAGTTCGTTGAATTCGTCCGCATGAACGTTGATGGCGACCTTGGCATTGGCCGATGCCCCCGGCAAGCCGTCGTCGATGCCGTGCTTGTAGATGTGCCCCGCCACCGACACCAGGTCGCTGAACATGCTGTTGCCAACGGCCGCCGCCACTTCGGCGTCGGACAGCGCATCCAGTCCCACATAGACCACGGCCCGCTTCCTGATGATCTGCATCCAGTCGAAGATCGGGCGCGGGTCGGACAGGTCGGAATAGTTCGGCGCGAGCAGGTGCGCGATCTTGCCGGTGGTGAGCTTCTCCAGCAGCGGCAGCAGCGAAGCGACGATCTTGTCGAAGTAGGTGCGGTCGTAGCGCACCGCAGAGCGCAGGCCGTCGAGCACCGCGTCATAGGTTCGCGTCTGCGACAGGTACTGCTCCAGTGCCACCACCCGCTTCTCTCGCCCGACCATGTGGCGCGGGATGGTCTTGTCGTTGAGGCGTCCTTCGAGCTGGACGATCACCTCCCAGGCCTTGGGTTCGGTTCGGGCAAAGAAGTGCTGGGCGTACTCGATGAACAGCGCGTCGATATTGACGACGTGCCGCTGGATCAGCAGGTAGTCTGGCCGCTGCCCCAGTTCCACCAGGGCGCGCGCGATGATGTTGACGAAGCGCCAGGCGAACTCGCGGAACGCGGCGCTGTTGCCCTCGCCGGAAAGCTGCCCCGCAATGCGGGTGGCGACTTCCGAGATGCGCCCGAACCGGCCCACGGCGTTGTAGCGTGCCGAGATGTCGGGCCAGCCCAGGTGAAACACGTACATCTCGCCCTCGCGTCCGGCGCGCCTGGCCTCGACATACATGCGCTTGAGCAGGTCGGCATCGCCCTTGGGATCGAAGACGATCACCACCTCGTGCTCGCCATGGATCTTGCGACGGATGTCCTGGGTGATGAACAGTTCGGCCAGGCGCGTCTTGCCCACACGCGTGGTACCGAGCACCAGGGTGTGGCCCACACGCTCGCCCAGCGGCAGGGTGACGTCGGTTTCGTGCGGCTCGATGCCATGCAGGCGCGGCATGCCACCCACTGGCGGCAACGGCCGGACCGGGTTGAGTGGGCTGTCCCAGGCCAATGCCCGCGCCAGCCTGGGCAGCGGCGGCGGCGCGAACTCCAGCCGCTCCTCCAGGCGACGCGCCAGGCGGTAGAACGTCGTCGGTTCGGCGTAGCGCCGGAACTCGGGCTTGTAGGTCTGCGTCAGCCGATGGGTGTGTCGTTGTTCCCAGCGGAAGCCACGCCCAACGAACAGACGGTACTGGCTCACTGGCACGTCACGGCTCGTCATCACGTAGCGAGGCAGACGACGGATGTGGCGGCGGTACCGCAGGATGGCCCAGGCGTCGCGCAGGCGGACCGCGCCGAAGGCCAGGAAGGCCAGCGCGCTGCCGAGGCCGAGTACCGGATTCAGCGCGAGCGACCACGGTGCCACCACGCACACCACCGCGGCGCCTGCGCATACGGCAACGGTGTATAGCTCCACCGCTGGCCGCAGCAGGACTTCGACGGCGTGCGGCTGGGCCATCGGGCATTCCTCACTGTTCGATGCCGGTGGCGGTCACCAGCACCGGGTAGTGGCGCAGGCCCAGGCGCTGGGCCAACTCGTCACCTGAAACCGGCGCCATCGTCAGCCCCGGTGCCAGGGCACGCAGCGCCGCGAGTGCCTGCGGTGTGTCGACCTGAACCACCAGCCCCACCGCCCCGAGTTCGCGCAGCGCTGGGGCACGCTGGCGCAGCCAGGCGTGGGAGCGCTGGTCATCGCCGACCAGGAACATCGGCGTGAGTCCGGGCGCCTGGATCGCCCGGGGAGCCACATCGCCAGGGGCCAAATGGGCCGAGCGCACCGGCAGCATGGCCGCCTCGTCGGAAGGCCCTTCGGGCAGGCGTGGCATGTCGATCCTGGGAGATGGCCTGCTTCCGGTGCGCGGTTGCAGGTCCAGGGCCTGGTAGTAAGGCAGCGCGGAGGTACCGCCGCGATCCTCGACGACGATCAAGGGCGGCGTTTGCGCGAAGGCGGCTGGCACGGACACGAGCGGCAGCAAGCCGATCAGCCACGGCACAGCCGGACGGAAGATTCGAGGCTTCATGGCAGGGTTCTCCGGGTATCCGCGCCCCGCGCTGGCTCGCCCAGAACGCGGGCCAGGTGGCGTCCAACGCTTTGGCGGTAGCGCGCAGCGGGTGCGCCACCAGCGGGACGGTGGTAGCGGCCGATCGTGATCAGCCAGTCCTGGCCAGGCACGTGCTGCTCGCGCAGGATCTGCGCGGCCAGCGCCAGGTTCCGATAGGGATCGAGCAGTTCGCAGGGGTGGTCGTAGCGGTGACGCTGGTAGCCCAGGTTGATCTGGCCCAGGCCGGCGTCGATGCGGGTGCGCGGCACGTCGCGCAATGCCTGGTGCAGGCCGGCGCAGGCCTCGGTGCGGGTGGCGAATCGATGCGATGCCCCGGCCACGTTGAGCGTCCAGGGCCAGGGCACGAGGCGGTCGTGGTACCGGGTGCCACTCTCCTGCAAGGCCACCGCGTAGAGCACCGCTGCCGGGATGCCCGCGCGCTGTGCCGCGAACTGGTAGGCCGGCGGCGGAACCTCCCCGGCCTTCGCCTGGCCGAGTGCCCAGCAAGCCAGCAGCAGGAGCGCGAGACGGGCGAAGCCTACTGTCGCTGCCATTGGCCGCCGACCTGGCGCACGACGGCGGGCAGATCGCCCTGCAGGCCAAGGGACAGCCAGCGCCCACCATCGTGGTTGAGGGTGATGTGCCGGGCGCGCACCTTCGCCGGGTCGATACGGGCCCGGCGTGCCCATTCACGGATGCGCGCGTCGTCGGCGCGACTGCCGACGACATAGACATCGAACTCGACGCCCGACGCCTGCAGCCGCTGCACGGCCTCGTCGCAGGCGGTGCAGCCGTCCTTCACGAAGATGGCGGTTCGGTCGGTGCCTGATGCGATGGCGGTGAACGCGCCGGTCGGCTTGGCACCGGGCAGGTTGACCCGCGCCATGCCCGGCGCGATCCGTTGCCAGGCGGCGTCGTAGGCACGCTGGTAGGCCAGCGTCTTCTCGACCCGCCGGGCTTCGGCCCGAACCTGCAGTTCCGCGTAGCGGCGGCGCTCCTCGTCGGAACGTGCTTCGATGCCGAGGGCCGTGAGCGGGTCGAGGCTGGGCGAGTAGACGCCCAGCGGCCCCTGCATCAACTCGCGATAGCGCGTCCATTCGTCCGTGCGCAGCCCCCAGTCCTGCGCCCGCTGTTCGTCGCTGCGAGCGATGGCCGCAGGTGCTTCACGGCTCGGTGCCGTCCTGGCCGCGGTGGTTGCGCCAGTGGGCTGCGCGAGTGCCGCCTGCATGGCGGGAGCGGCCAGCAACACGGCCATCAATGGCGGGATCAAGTAGCGCGGGACCATCGGCATGGGCCTCCCTATCGGGGCGGGATGGGCAGCCGGCGGATCTCGTCACCCTGCCGGAAGACGGCGCCATCGCGCTCGATGCCGTCCAGCCGCCAGCCGGCCTCCGACTCGCCGGCGCGCAGCAGGCGGACATCGGCCAGCCCGGTGCCACCGACAGGCATCACCGACACGAAATGCTCTCCCGCACGCAGTTCCACTCCGATCAGGCGGAATGAAGGCTCAACAGGCTTGGGTTGGGCCGTCACAGGTTGGGACGGCCGTGGTGCGGGCAGTTTGGGCTGGCGCGAGACCGGGCGGGCTTCCAGTCGCGTGACGCGGTTTTCCAATGCGTGCAGCGCATCGGTGGCGGCGTAGTGGGCCTGCGCCAGCTCGATCGCCGCCAGCCGTTGGTCCAACGCCGCGGTGTCCTGCTCGTAGCGCGCCTGCGGCAAGGCGGCGGGCTCAGTATGGCGTTGTTCGATCCGATGCGAGAGGCCATCCACTCGGGATTCGAGCAGGGACACCTGCGCGGTGGGCGCGAAGGCCTGGGTCTGTTCAGCCAGCCCGGACAAGGCCATGTGATCCACCAGCACCACCGCGCTGACGAGCAACAACCAGGTTGCGGCCGCGACCCGCAGCAGCGTCGTGCGCTGGCCCGTCGCCGAGTCCCGGATGGTCATGGCGCAACCTCCCGGATCAGCGGAGCGGGCTCAGCCGAACGGTTGATTTCCGGTGGCTTGGGCTCGTGCCGCGTACGAGCCTCCCTGAGGCTGCGGATGAAGCACACCTTCCGCTCACCGTCGTCGACCTGCAGATCCCAGGCGGGACCGGCCAGGGTCAAGAGCGCGTCGCGCAGCAGGAGCGGGCCGAGCCGGTAGTGAGCCGCCGGCAACGGCAAGGCCAGCAGATCGGCGGACTGTTCGTCGCACAGTCGGTAGCCGGAACGCAGGACGAGGTGCCGGAGGGCATCCCCGACGGTGGCGCCCAGCGTGCCGGGGATCTCCACATCCACCACCTGCAGCAACAGGTCGTGCTGGGCCGCCGTGGGCGCGAGTTCGACCAGGGTGTAGCGGCCATACCGCGTCACTGGCACGAACTCCGCCACGGCCTCGGGCGCGATGTCGGTGGCTTCGGATGCCGGTGCTGGCGGCACGGTGTGCGTCATCGCGCAGCCGCTGGCCATGGCGGCCAGGAGCAAGCCGGGCAAACGGATCAGATGGCTGCGTCCGGCGATACGGAAGGGCTGGCGGGATGGGCGCATGGATCGGTGTCCTGAACAACGAGCCATCACCATCGCCGCGCCGGCCCTCTGCCGCAGCAAACAAAGCGAATCCGTCGGCTCCCGATTTGCCAGGAAAAATGCCGGCGACCATAAGGCCGCCGGCATGCAACGCATGGATCATGCCGCCACGAGCTGTCGTGCCAATGCCACCTCGACGGAATCACCGTCCTGGTTCAGGACATCGAGCCCGGACTCCGGCACGTCGCCCGACGTGCTTTGCGACACCATGATCTTCCGGGCCATCAACCCCAGGCAGGTCATCTGCGAGGAGTTGGCGTAGCCGAGGTAGATCACGCGCACCGGCTGCTTCTGGCCGATGCGCCAGGAACGCCGGGCGGCCTGCTGCAGCGAGTACACGTTGTACCCGCTCTGGAGGAACACGATGGTCGGGAACTCCAGCAGGTCCAGGCCGGTTTTCACCAGCTCGGGATTGGTGATGAGCACGTCGATGCCACGGTCCAACTGCTCGGCGATCCAGTCCTCGCGGCGGGAGGCATCCACGCTCGCGCGCAGTACCGCCACCTTGAAGCCTTCCTGCTCCAGCAGCACCTTCAGGCGCGACGTGGTGTCGCGCGTGCCGGTGTAGACCGAATAGACCAGGGTCTTGCGACCCTCTGCCTTCTCCCGCTTGCAGATCTCGATCAGCTCGCGTTCCTTGGGCATCACCTCCAGCTCGTTGAACTGAGCCGGCACGAACGCCAAGGTGTTGCGCGTGCGCGGATGCACCACGGTTTCCGACCGAAAGCAGCAGTCCGGCCAGGCCAGCAGAACGTTGAGGACCACGCCGAGCAGTGTCGTGTCGCGCTTCGCCAGGGCCTGCTTCAGCTCCTGGGTCAGGCGACCCGCCAGATCGCGGTAGGCCGCGGCCTGCGCCGTGTCCATCGCGACTTCGCGGAACTCCTCGTCGTAGGGCGGCAGCACGTTGCCACCGATGTCCTTCAGCTTGAGGAAGACGGTGAACGGCAGGACGCAACGCAGCACGCCCTTGGGACCGAAACCCGGCGCCTTGACCGTGCGTACCGATACCTTGGTGCCCTTGGCCGTCTTGTGCGCCGTGCCGGTGCTCTCGGAGTAGATGTCCTTCAAGACACCGTGATCGCGCATGAACGCCATCGCGGCCGACGTCATGCTGCCGCTCTTCGTCGGCCGGTAGCCGTCTTCGATCATCCGCCCCGGCAGGGCTCGGAACAGCAGGTGGAACAGGTCGTCGCCGTAGCCGCCCATCAGCGTGCCGGTGAGCAGCAGCGTCTTGCGCGCCTTGGCCGCCAACACCCCCATGGCCTGGCCCTGTGCGGAGCCGCCGTTCTTGTACTCGTGGGCCTCGTCGGCGATGAGCAAGTCGAACGTGCCTTGGGGAAGCTGCCTCTTGACGAACTCGGACGGCTGGTAGCCGCCCTCGCCGAAGCCGAACTCCATGTTGGCCATCGCGCGTTCCATCCGGTGGGCTTGCCGATCCGAGAAGACCAACTCGCCGCGGTCGTCCATCAGGTTGATGAACTCGTGGACGTTGTCCCCGAGCATCGACGCGAGGAAGGCGTCACCGAACTTCTGCATCAGCTTCTGCGCGGTGACTTCCCCGATGGTTGGAATACGCTTCAGTGCCTTGAGCACGGTCGAGGACTGGTCGCTGGCGGACAGGCCTCTGGGACGGATCAAGGACCACAGCGGTGCACGGCAGTGGCTGCACTTGCGGCGGGACTCCTCGGCTTCCAGTTCGACCGGGTTGATCGGCTCGCCGTCGAGATCGGTGATGACATGCCCGCAATCCGGGCAGGCCCCCACGTCGCCGTGAGGCGTGCGCCGTCGAACGAAGACAGGTTTCCAGTGGAACCCCATCCGCATCCGCACTCGGCCCAGGACGAAGAACTCCTGGCCCTGCGCCGGCACGTCCAATTGCTCGCGCAGTTTCAGCAGCTTGACCAGCGTGTCCGGGCCGTTGAGCACCCAGACCTTGGCACCGGCCACCGTCTCCTGGATCTCGCGCCGCCACTTGTAGACCAGATGGGGTGGCGAGAGCACCAGGGTGCGGCGGTAGCCTTCGGCGTTGAGCACGGCGGCCGTGGCGATGCCAACGGTCGTCTTGCCGCAGCCCATCTCGCCATTGACGATCGCGGCGCGTTCGCCGCGGTCGACCAGTAGCTCGGTGACGGCATGGACCACATCGGCTTGCGCCGGGAACAGCTTGCGCTTGAGCGCGGCGAGGATCTGTTGCCGATGCACCCGCACCTGGCCGGTGTAGACCGGAGGATTGGCGCGGTTGAGCGAGTCGAGCAACTCGTCGCCGAACTCGGACACGAAGTCCTGCAAGCTGAGCGTGAGGGGTGAAGCGGCCGCTTCGAGCAGGTCGCCCTGCACAGCGGTTTCGGGAACGGTTTCGAGATCAAGGGACATGGTGATGCTCCAAGGCAATGGGGCATGCACCTCCCACACGGGGCGGTGACATGCCCCTGGGTGGGAAGAAAGACGCGGCAAAGAAACGTGTAGGTGCCGCTGGATGCGGATCAGTATTCGCTGGGCAACAGCAGTGTGGTAACGCTGCGATCCCATTCGGTGATGATCCAGAGCTTCAGGTCGCGCGTGACCTGGTAGGACGAGAACAGACGATCCTCGCCGGACTTCAGCGCGGCGTCGTTCTGCCGCCGATCGCTGTCGTCCAGGTCGCCCCAGTCGCCATGAAGATGGCGGCGCAGGTACGGCGTGGGGTTGAGCCGGCCCTGTCGGACCAGCTCGTCGACGCCGGCGGTCATGACCACCTGCCCGGGGGAAAAGCGTGCGTGCGACGCGAGGTTGAGGACTGCGAGTGCCATGGTGGTATCTCCTTCTGCAAGAAGGGGCCACGGCACCTCATCGGGGCAGCGTGACCCCGGTGGGTGGATGAAAGCGACGGCGAACCGTCAGGGAACAGCGATCAGCGGATGGTCAGCACTTCGCCCCACGTGGGCGAGCCCAGCGTCAAGTCCCATGCACGAATGACCGGCACGAACTTGTCGGTGAGGATTCGCGTCTCGGCCACGGAGCCGTCGTCGCGCTCGGTGTACTCCGTCTGGAGGGTCTTCTCCTTGTGGGTATCACCTTTGACGACGAGCACGCGCCCGCTCTTGGACGTCACCACGCCGGAGATCGCGCCTGCGGCCAAGGCCAGGGCGAGATGCCAGTGCGACAAGGCCCGCGCGGGCGGACGCAGCGATTGCTGCGCGGCGCCCAGGTGCGTATCGAGCGCCGGCCAGAGTCCTTGCAGCCGGCCGACTTCATCGGCGAACTGCTCGGGCTCCATCGTCACGCGATAGAAGTGCTCCGGCTCGGCCGGGCTGGCAGGGACGGTGTACGGCAGGAACGGCCATTCGAGCGGCAGCTCCTCGGCTTCGGCGTCACCCTGTCCGATCTGCAGCAGCAGACCGCGCACGGCCTTGGCCGATTCCGATGCCTGGTCGCGCTGACGAATCCTGCGACCGAAGATCACCACCTGCTTGAACTGCGTTTCCACCGCACGGTAGATGCGCAGGTCGGCGAAGTGGCGCGTCAGCCATCCGACCAGCTCGGCGTCGAGCACGTAGGACGGCACGATGAAGACCAGCACGCCACCGTACTGCAGCAGCGGCAGCGCGCGCTGATAGAACAGCTTTTCCAGCCGCGCACGGCCCTGACCCTGATAGCCGATGTTGCCGTTCACGTCCTTGCTCAGGTCGCCATAGGGCGGGTTGAGCCACAGCAGGCCGAAGGACTGGCGCGAGATCAGCGTGTCCATCAGGTCGCCGTGAATGCAGCGATCGACCAGTTTCCGTGCGTGGCGGGCACGCTCGGCGTCGTACTCGACGGCGAAGGCCTGGACCTGCTCGCGCCCGAGGGCGTGGGCGGCTTCAGCGATCGCCACGCCTTCGCCGGCGCAGGGATCGAGGATGGACATGGCTCCGGGAGACGGCGCCAGCGCGGACAAGGCCCGCTCCAGCGTCGGCTCGTCGGTGGGGAAGTAGCCGTTACGAATGAAGTTGCGCGCCAGGCGCGGAAACATGAGTGCCATGGATTTCTCCTGGTGATGGATGAAGGAAGGCGGGCACGCGCGGCGCGCATGCCCGTGGGGATGGCTCACGCCACACGCCGAAGCGGTGCGTTCGCGGCCAGTTCGTACTGCGTGGCGCCGAGGGTGCCGTTGCGGATCAGCTCGCCCAACGCCTTCGTCAGCGCCGGGACATCGAGGGCCAGCCGATGGCCTTCCAGCGGCCCGAGGGCCAAGGGAAGACCGGTCAGCATTCGCCGTGTCTGCAACAGCGCCAGCACGGTGTCGCGCCAGTGGTCGAGCAGTGGCAGCGGGCAGGTCTCCTGCACCAGCGTCCACAGCCGGTCGAGCCGGTGAGCGGAATCCCTGGGCAGAAGCGCCAGCGCGCTGGCGTTGGCCTTGTCTGGCTTCACGCAGCGACGATCGAACAGCCACACATTCGTCAGCGAACCGAACAGCGTTCGCCGATAGGCACGGGTGATGCGCTTTTCCAGGTTCTCGACGTTGCCGACGAAGACCGGGATGGATGCGCCCTGCTCGGTGATGACGTGGAACTGATCGAGTCCCTGTTCATCCCGGCCGAGGGTCAGGCGGGCGAGGAACTCCTGAACGGCGGTGTCGCGCGCCCAGATCGAGAGAAAGACGAGATTGCCCTGCTCGTCACCGACGCAAGCGTCGGCCATGAGGTCGGGGCATTCGTCGATGCGGTACAGCGGTTTCGCGGAAGAAGGTGCAGGCATGGTGATGTCCTCATTGGAAATGAAGGAGCAACCACAGCCCGCGGGGCCGTGCTCGCCCCGGTTGGGTGAAGGTAGATGCGTGCCGCTAGACAGCGCGCCCCGCGTGGAAGCGGTGAACCCGCTCGCGCCACTCGGGGCTTTGCACCGGCGCCATGTCGAGATAGCGCAGCGGGCACGAGTAGTAGTACGGATGCACGGACTCGTCGAGGGACTTGTAGCCCCAATCGCCGCCCGAGCTTTCCAGCAGATGGCAGCCGATGTAGCAGACGGACTCACCGGCCGCGAGGCCCATGACGCCCGCCTGCCTGGCGGTGACGCGAACCACGGTCCACAGGACGTCGCCGTCCAGTGTGTGGTCGATGACTTCGCAGCAAGCGCGTTCGGACGCCTGCGGAGCGAGCAACTCGCGGATCAACTGATCGCGCGTCTGACGAACGAAGGTCCAGCCCATGAGGGTCTCCTTGAAGAAAAGGCCGGAGCCATCCCCGTCGGGGGAGAGCCCCGGCGGGTGGCGGAATGCCGCGCAAGGCGGCGGATGGATCAGGCAGCCTTGAGGTGCCAGTCCTGGGACAACGGAGCGAACTCGTAGCCCAGCTTGTCGAGACGGTCGCGCTGCTGACGCAGCACACGACGATCCACGGTCGCATCGAGCTTCACGGTCTCGCCCAGAGGCCACAAGGCACCGAACAGCGCCGCGTCGTCTGCCTCGGCCGAGGCCGCAGCGGACACGGGGGGCGGTTCGCTGCCGAACGGCGTGGTATCGATCAGGGGATCGCGCGGACTGCGCGGCTTCGCCTTCGGCTTGGCCGGGGGCGTTGCCGGTACGGGCGCCTGCGTCTCCTCGTCGATCGGATCGACTTCCTGCGGACTCAGTCGGCGGGCTTCGTCGCGGCTCAGGGCGTCGATGTTGGACAGCGTCATCCCGCCCAGATGGGCGCGGATCTCGATGACCATGCGGCCGTTGGCGTTGTACGTGGAGGGGCGAATCTCGACGATGACGAAATCACCGTCGTACTTGCCCTCGCGGTACTGATCGAGTTCGGCGTTCTTCACGACGAACTCGCCGATCGAGGTCGCCAGGCGGCCGACGTTGAAGTCGCCGTTCCTGCCGTGGATGGTCTTGATGGCCAGTTGGCCGGGGATGGTGATCATGAAGGTCTCCTGCTGACGAAGAGAAGACAAGGCCCCGGGGATGGGGCCTTGCGGATCAGAACGACTCGGCAGCGGCCAATGCGGGGGCATCGGCTGCGTCGTCGGCAGCATCGGCGACGGACTCGGAAGGCTCCGGTGCCGAGGCTTGCTGCGCAGCGGGCGCGTCGGACGTCACGGGGACTTCCGGCTCGCGCTCGTCGGTCTCGGTCGGCTTGGGTTCGGCCTTGTAGACGAGCTTGCCGTCGACCTTGATCCAGCTGACGAACAGCAGGCGGGCCTTGAGGCTCACCCCCTGCTCGCCGGCACGCTTGCCCTTGGAGTAGGTGAAGGTGTCGGTCCACAGGTCGCCCAGGCGGAAGCCGATCATCACCTTCTTCTCGGCGTCGACCGCCTGAATGCAGCGGCGCACCAGGTGCTGCGCTTCCGATCCCGATACGCGCGTGTCGAAACGCACATACGAGACGTCATCGCTGGGACCGTTCAGGGCTGCGATGTCGCAGGCCAGGAACGCATCGCCTTTCTTGGGCTTCACTTCGCGGATGCGATTGAGGTACCCGAGGCCGGTGATGTGCAGATCGAAGTAGGACTTTTCGGTGGAAGTGGTCATGGTGAATCTCCTGGGAACAATGAGGCGGAGACACACCCGACCCAAGGCGGGGAAGGTGTGGAACCCCCGCGTGGGTTGATGGAACAGCTTGGTGGCATCGCCATCGAGAACCGATGGCCGTTCGCGCATGGATGCCGGTGCGAACTGGTGTGATCAACGCGGTCGGAACCGCGTCGCAGCCTTGAAGATCGTGGCTGCCTGGGCATGCTGCCGGCAACGCCAGCGAACATGCGGTCAGCGTGCGGCACATGGCGGCCGCCGTCCGCCGGGAATCGGCAATGCGCCGGCACCGCGTTCCGCGAAAAAGAAGAGCCCCGACATGGGGGCTCGAATGGGTTGCGGGTTAGTCGTCGTCGTAGAGCGTCAGCCCGTCCAGCACGGGCGCGTCGGCATCGAAGATCAGCAGACGCACGTCGGCGAGCGCGGCCAGGTGGAGCACCTCGACGAGGGACTCCGGCATGCCCTTGGCCCGGTGCTCCTGCCGCAGTTCTTCGGCGGTGATGCCCTCGACATGCTGCAGGTTCGCATCCGTCCAGGGGGTGGCGATCAGCTTCACGCCGACCGCCGGGCTGTAGGGAATGCGGAAGGCCACGAACAGAAAACCGCTCGGCGTAGCGATGTCCGCCAGTTCGGCGAGGAAGCGACCGGCCTCCTCGGTGATGTGCGCCGAACTGATTTCCCAGGCACGGCTGTAGAACCCGGTCTCGAAGCGCAGGCGGCGTACCACCTCGCGCGCGGCTTCCTCGGAGTAGGTATCGCCGACGTGCAGCGGCTGGCCGGCTTCTTCGGCCATGACGGCGTAGACGAGGTTTCGGGCGATACCGTGGCTGGGGCACTGCGCGTCCAGCTCGGGCGGCACGTTCTGGCCCTCGGTGATCAGCGCGAAGTCGTCGCAGAAGACGCAGGCATGGCGCTCGACCTGGCTGTCCGGCAGGTGCGACTGCGAGACGTGCAGCGGCAGGTAGCTCAGCGGGCAGTCGTCGTCGTAGGAAATCGCCAGCAGCCGCTGCACGGACAGGCCATCGTAGCCGCGGGCGAAGGGATTGTTGGAATGGGACATGGGATTCCTCCAGCAGAGGATGGCCGAGGCAATCCCCTGCCGGGGATTGAACCCCAGCGAGTGGATGAAGTGGCAACCGGTCAGCCGGCCGCGGCGTCGGGCCGCCCTGGTGGCGGGCGGTGCAGGTCAGTGGAAGATGGTGATTCGGGCCATGGCCGCTCCTGCGAAAAGAAGGAGGGACATGGCCCCGAACGAGGACGCATGTCCCTCGTGGGGTGGGATGAAAGGACGGTGGGTTGCCAGGCGCGGCTCACCAGCCGTTGTAGTGCAGCGTGAGGTCAGCGATGACCTGGCGCCGTTCCAGATCGAGGCCGCCGAAGTCGGACAGCCCCTCGAAGCCGCAACGCTTGAGCATCGCGCCGCCCTCGCGGGAGTTGTAGAAGCTCACCATCGCGGACAGGAACATGCGTTGACCGCTGCTCAGCACGCCCAAGGCGTCGTTGAGCATCAGCATGTTGGGCCGCAGGTCCCACTTGGTGGTGGCACGCTGCAGACCTTCGCGTGTGCCGTCGCCGAACCACTCGTGGCCGGCGATCTGCGCGCCGCGCTTCCAGGCCTCGAAGAAGGCCTGCGGTGCAGCGTCGAAGTGCGCTTGTTCCAGCGCCATCTGATCGAGCACGTCTTCGGGTAAAGACAGATTCATGAGAGAACTCCTTGAAGGGTGGGAATCAGGGGTGAGCGCGCTGTGTCCAGGCGTGGGTATCCAGGGCGCGCTGTGCTGCGAGGTGGGTCGGGAAATACTCGACGGACTCCCGCGATACCGGGCCTTCGTCGTCTTGTGTGCCGATGTAGTGGCCGGCCGCGCTGCGCAGCACCTGTAGCGGCAAACGCTTGCTGGTCCAGGCCAGCGCCAGCGCACCACTGCGCACTGCGGTTGCAGAGGAAGATGCGGAAGGTTCAGACATGCCGTGCTCCTTGGTGGGTCGAGGAGCACGCATCACGCAGGGGATGGGGTTCCCCTCGGGTGGTTGAGAAAAGTGCATCGTCGCCAGGCCGGCGAGCGTCCGCGGTGGGCGATGCGAAGCGGACTGGATCGGTCAACGCGGCGAACCGCGTTGCAGTCTTGAAGACCGGGACTGCCAGGGCATGCCGCTGACGACGGTCAGCAACGCATGAGGGTGAGCTTCGGACTATCAGATAGCCGCGTCACGCAGCAATCGGGCGCAGTGGCGTCCCCGATTGGGGTCGGGCGCGCCCGGTCCTCTATTGCGATGTGCCTGCACCATTATTCAATAGATGTTGTATTATTGAACTATGAACGAGACCCAAGCCGTTTCCGCCCTGGGCGCCCTGGCCCACACCCAGCGCCTTCGCGTGTTCCGCGCCCTGGTCGTCGCCGGCCCCGAAGGGCTCACGCCCAGCGTCCTAGCCGACCAGCTCGACGTGGCCCGCAACACCCTGTCCTTCCATCTGAAGGAGCTGGCCCATGCCGGCCTCGTCACCATCGAGCAACAGGGCCGCAACCTGATCTACCGCGCCGACTTCGCCCACATGAACGGGCTGCTCGGCTACCTGACCGAGCACTGCTGCCAAGGTGGCGTGTGCGAGGCCAATGAATCCACCCGTGCCTGCGCCTCCTGCTGAAAGGAACCTCCATGAAACGCTTCCACGTCCACCTGCACGTCGATGACCTGAATCGCAGCATCGGCTTCTATTCCCAACTGTTCGCCGCGCAGCCGGCTCGCATCGAGGCCGACTACGCGAAGTGGATGCTCGAAGACCCGCCGGTCAACTTCGCCATCTCCACGCGCGGCAGCAAGCCGGGCATCGACCACCTGGGCATCCAGACCGATGACGCCGACGAACTCACCGCCCTGAAGGCCCGCGCGCAGGCTGCCGACATGGCGCTGCTCGACGAAGGCACCACGACCTGCTGCTATGCACGCAGTGAGAAGCACTGGGTCACCGACCCGCAGGGCGTGGCCTGGGAGCATTTCCACACGCTGGGCAACATCCCCGTGTTCAACGAAGCGCCGCAGCCCGCGCCGAGCACAGCTCCAGCTTGCTGCGCGCCGAGTGACAGTCGCGCCGCCGCGAAACGGGCTGCTTCTTGCTGCTGACGCGAGGCATCGATGACGACTGAAACCACCTACAACGCGCTGTTCATCTGCACCGGAAATTCGGCGCGTTCCATCCTGGCCGAAGGCATCCTCAACGAACTGGGCCTGGGACGGTTTCGCGCCTACTCGGCGGGGAGCCACCCCAAGAGCGAAGTCCACCCGCTGGCGCTCGCCACGCTGGAGCGCCTGCGCCTGCCAACGACCGGCTACCGCAGCAAGAGCTGGGACGAATTCGTGGCGCCCGGTGCGCCGGTGTTCGATTTCATCTTCACCGTCTGCGACAACGCCGCTGGCGAGGTGTGTCCCGTTTGGCCGGGCAAGCCGGTGTCGGCCCATTGGGGCGTGCCCGATCCGGCCGCCGTCGAAGGCAGCGAGGAACAGCAGCGCAAGGCGTTCATGGACGCCGCGTTGACGCTCAAGCGTCGCATCGAGCTGTTCCTGTCGCTGCCGCTCCAACGGCTCGATGCTATGTCGCTGCAGCATGAGCTGCGCGTCATCGGCAAGCAGTGAGGTAGCACGATGACCGTACAGACAGAAGCCGTCGCCGCCACGCCATCGTTCTCGATGAGCATCTTCGAGCGCTACCTGACGGTGTGGGTGCTGCTGTGCATCGTCGCCGGCATCGCCCTGGGCCAGCTCGCGCCTGGCGCGTTCCAGGCCGTCGGCCGCATGGAAGTGGCCCAGGTCAACCTGCCGGTCGGCCTGCTCATATGGGTCATGGTGATCCCAATGCTGCTCAAGGTGGATTTCGGCGCGCTCGGCCAGGTTCGCCAGCACTGGCGTGGCATCGGCGTGACGCTGTTCGTCAACTGGGCGGTCAAGCCGTTCTCGATGGCACTGCTGGCCTGGCTGTTCATCCGCCACGTCTTCGCCGACTGGCTGCCGGCCGACCAGCTCGACAGCTACGTCGCCGGCCTGATCCTGCTGGCCGCCGCACCGTGCACAGCGATGGTGTTCGTGTGGAGCCGACTGACCGGCGGCGACCCGGTATTCACTCTGTCGCAGGTGGCGCTGAACGACACCATCATGGTGTTCGCCTTCGCGCCCATCGTCGGGCTGCTGCTGGGCCTGTCGGCGATCACCGTGCCGTGGGACACGCTGCTGACCTCAGTGGTGCTCTACATCATCATCCCCGTCGTCCTCGCGCAGGTGTGGCGCCGCTCGCTGCTGCGTCGTGGACAGGCCGCGTTCGACCGCGCGCTGGAGCGCCTCGGCCCGCTCTCAATCGCAGCGCTGCTGCTGACGCTGGTGTTGCTATTCGCCTTCCAGGGCCAGGCCATCCTGCGACAGCCGCTGGTGATCGCCATGCTCGCCGTGCCCATTCTGATCCAGGTGTTCTTCAATTCCGGCCTCGCCTACTGGCTCAACCGCAGGGTCGGCGAGAAGCACAACATCGCGTGTCCCTCGGCGTTGATCGGTGCCAGCAACTTTTTCGAGCTGGCAGTGGCAGCGGCCATCAGCCTGTTCGGCTTCCATTCCGGCGCGGCCCTCGCCACCGTGGTCGGCGTGCTGATCGAAGTGCCGGTGATGCTGCTGGTGGTGCGCGTGGTCAACCGTTCCCGCGCCTGGTACGAACAGGCCCCGCGCAACGCAGCGAGGCATCCGGCATGAGTACCGTCACGATCTACCACAACCCGGACTGCGGCACGTCGCGCAACACGCTGGCGCTGATCCGCGCCAGCGGCATCGAGCCCACGGTCATCGAGTACCTGAAGACGCCGCCCGACCGCGAGACCTTGAAGGCGCTGATCGCGCGGATGGGCATGGGCGTGCGGGATGTGTTGCGCATCAAGGGCACGCCCTACAAGGAACTGGGCCTGGATGCCGCGCATTGGAGCGACGACCAGTTGATCGATCAGATGCTGGCGTACCCGATCCTCATCAATCGGCCCATCGTGGTGTCGCGCTCGGGCGTGCGCCTGTGCCGCCCCTCGGACATGGTGATCGACCTGCTGCCGCAACGACCGGCGGGCGAGAACCGCAAGGAGGATGGCACGCCGCTGCTGGTGGATACGCCGATCGCCGGCAGCGACCCGGACCTCGCCCTGGCTTTGCAAGAGGCCGTGCTTCCCACGGACGACCTGGCCGAACCAGGGCGCAGCTTCTTCGCCTATGCCACGGTGTCCGGCGAGCGCGTGGGCTACGGCGGCTTCGAGCGCCTGGGCCGAGACGTGCTCGTGCGCTCCCTGGTGGTGCTGCCACACGCACGCCATCGCGGCATCGGCGGCGGAATGTTCGCACTGCTGCTGCGCCGTGCCTTCGACGAGGGCGGGCGCGACGCCTGGTTGCTGACCACGACGGCTGCGCCGTTCTTCGAGCGCGCGGGCTTCGAGCCAATCGAGCGCAGCGCCGCACCGGCGGCCATCCTTGCCACACGGCAGGCCGCAAGCCTTTGTCCTTCGAGCGCCGTGCTGCTTGGACGTCGAATGTCACTGTGATGTGCCCTCACAAGGACATCCCGGGACACAGAGGTGCATCAGTGAAATGACTAATCGCCGAAGGCCACGCGGGCCTTCGGCTGGAGAGGAAGGAAAACCACCTGTGGGCTGCGTCAGCGCGGGCCGTCGTCAAAGCCGTTCGCTGCATCAGCAATCGCACCCGGCCCGTTTCGTGGCTGGGGCCGGAAACCTTTGGCACGCATACGCGCACAAAGGGAGCCCGTTGTTCCGCCGGCGGGCACCGGCACCGAATACCGTCGACCGCAAGCGGTCTCCTGGCGCCTCGCAGTTTTGCACACCAAGGCGTCAGGAGACCGCTCGCGTATCGGCGGAAGCACGTCGATCAGCGGAACCGCGGCGAACGCGATCCGGGGAGAAATGACCTTCTCGCCCAGCAGGCCGTGATGGGCCTGCAGGACGCGCACACCGTTGCAGAAGGGAACGCGCGCTGGGGAGTCCCGCGGGGTGCGGGAGGTTTGCCCCGCCGTCGGCAGCAGCCGGCGTGGCAGAGGGAAACGTGGGCGTCAGCTCGCCTTCGGAGACCGACGCCGCGGGCTTGGCGCTGCGGGCTTGCCTGTCGCGGTTTCGACCGGCTCCGTGCCCTTGCAGTCCGGGTAGCGGCTGCACGACCAGAACACGCCGCTCTTGCTGCTACGCTGGCGCATCGGGGCGCCGCACTGCGGGCAGTCCGGCGCGGGCGGCAGCTTGAGGTCCAGCGTGGCGCCGCGGTACTGCTGCACGAGCCGGGCGACCCAGCTCGATTGCTTGGCGATGAAGGTGTCCAGTGCCATCTGGCCGGCCTCGATCATGTCCAGTGCCTGCTCCCACACCGCCGTGGTCCCCGGGTCGGCGATGGCCGCCGGCACGGCGTCGATCAACGTGAAGGCCGCATCCGATGCACGGATGGCGCGGCCTTTCTTCAAGAGATAGCCGCGGGCCAGCAGCCCGCTGATGATGTTGGCGCGCGTCGCCTCGGTGCCGATGCCCGTGGTGTCCTTCAGCTTCTGCTTCAGGCGCGGGTCAGTCACGAGCTTGGCGACGCCCTTCATGGCCTTGACCAACTCGCCCTGCGTGTAGGGCTTGGGCGGCAGCGTCTTCATTGCCTTCAGCTCGACCTGGCCGACCTGACAGGCATCGCCAGCCTTCAACGCTGGCAATACTTGGCCGCGCCGTGCATCCTCTCCGTCCGTGTCGTCAAGGGCCGGCGCCGCCAGCACCTGGCGCCATCCGGCCGTCGCGATCTGCTTGCCGACCGCGACCAGCGACTGCCCGCCGCACGTGAGCTGTGCCACCGTCCGGTCAAACTCGTGATGCGGCAGGAACTGCGCGAGGTAGTGGGCGCGGATCAGCCGGTAGACGGCCAACTCCTTGTCGGTCATCGCCGAGAGATTGGCCGGCTCCAGCGTGGGGATGATGCCGTGATGCGCCGTGACCTTGCCGTCGTTCCACGCTCGCGAACGCTGCTGGCGGTCCAGGCGGTCGATCAACGGCCGCAGGCTGGGGTCAGTCTTGACCAGGCTGTCGAGTACGGTCGGCACCTCGGTCAGCATGCTCTCGGGCAGGTAGCCCGAATCCGAGCGCGGGTACGTTGTCACCTTGTGCGTCTCGTACAGCGCCTGGGCAATGTCCAGCGTCTCCTGCACGTCGAGGCCCAATTGCTTGGAACACACCTCCTGCAGGGTGCCGAGGTCGAACGGCAGGGGCGGCCCTTCGCGCACGCGCTCGGTCTCCACCGACAGCACCTGGGCGGTGCCGGCCGCGCGCAGGAATTCCGCTGCCTGCTGCGCCACCGGCTGCTGCAAGCAGCGGTCGGCGTCGTCGGTGCTGCCCTGTGGCGGCGTCCAGCTTGCGACGAAGGACTGGCCTGCATGCGAAAGCGCAACCTCGATGGCCCAGAACGGTACGCAGACGAATCGCGCGATCTCGCGATCACGATCCACGACCAACTTCAGCGTCGGAGTCTGCACGCGCCCCACCGACAGCACGCCGGCATAGCCGGCCTGGCGCCCCAGCAGTGTGAACAAGCGGCTCAGGTTCATCCCGATAAGCCAGTCGGCGCGCGATCGGGCGAGTGCGGAGAAATACAGCGGCAGCGTCTCGGCGGACGGCTTGAGCGCACCCAGCGCCTTGCGGACCGACGCATCGTTGAGCGCCGACAGCCACAGGCGCTGAATCGGCCCGCGGTAGCCGCACAGGTCGATGATCTCGCGGGCGATCATCTCGCCCTCGCGGTCGGCGTCGGTCGCAATCACCAGCTCGCCCGCCTTGGCGACGAGCTGCTGCACGACCTTGAATTGCGCTGCGGTCGCCGCCTTGGGCTCGACACGCCAACGCTCAGGAAGAATGGGCAGTTGCTCGATGGCCCAGCGCTTGTATTGCTCGCCGTAGCCTTCGGGCGGAACCGCCTCCACCAGATGACCGATGCACCAGGTCACGACGACACCCGCGCCGCTGTAGCAGCCGTTGCCGCGTTGGCCGGCACCCAGCACACGGGCGATGTCCTTGCCCTGAGACGGCTTCTCGCACAGGAACACGCGCATGAAGCCTCCTTGGAAATGTGCGGTTCATCGGATGGGCGTCAGCTTGGCGGGGCCAGGAGATGCCGGCAGCAAGGAAGCCGATTGGTGCAGACACCGCTTTGTGATCGGCAGGCGGTCCGTTGCCGCAGCGGTGCGCATAGACCGCAGGAGCAGGCACAGCAAGAGCGTCGTTTCGGGAGGGCGGCTGGAACTCTGTGGACGACCTTGGAGCTATCCCCTGGGGATAGCTCGCTGGGGCATCGCGGGCGTATGACGATTGCTACAGCCGCCCTCGGGAGAGCGGCGATGGGCGAACTACTGTCCGCCGGCCGGCTTGGCGCTGAGCGCCACCGACTCGATGCGGTACGGCAGGATGCCCACGCGCCGGGCCTCGACCTTGAACGTGACGCGCTCGTTTTCGTCGGCGTCCTCCCATTCGTCGCGCACGGTGCGGCCCTCGACCAGCACCCGCATACCTTTCTGGTACAGCGTCTTCCAGTGCTCGGCGTCGCGGTGCCACAGCTCCACCGGCGCCCAGAAGCCGCCGCGATCTTCGTACTCGCCGTCCTTCTTTGGGATCGGGTTGTCGAAATAGACGTTCAGGCGAAGCAGCCGACGCGGCTCGTCGTTGCCGTTCGGGAATTCGCGGTAGTCCGGCGCAGAACCGATGTTGCCCTCGCCGACGAAGTGCGTGCTCATGGTGACTCCTTGGTGGTGGGTGGAACGGCCGCGGTATGCCCGTGGACACGCCGCAGGTAAGCCGCTTCGGCCTGTGAGGCCTTGCTGGCGCATTCCAGGGCTTGGCGAGCAATGCTGTGGGTCAGGCTGATCTGCATGTTCAGCACGATGCGCTGCAGTTCCATCGCGTACAGCTCGTCGATCAGCGAGGCCGGCGTCGCGGGGTTGGCCAGCAGGGCCTCCCACAACGCCACGCCCATGGAGGAACGGTCGAGGTTGCGCCAGCGCAGGAAGGTCGTCCCTGCGCCAGTGGCCTGCTGGGCCAGTTGCACGTCGAGCAGGCTGAAGGGGTAGGCTCGCGCCTGGGGCAGCACGCGCCGCTGCGCCAGGCCAATCAGGTCGTCGCGCAGCGCTGCGCACTGGCTGGCCCAGGTCTCCAGACTTCCCTTACCCTTAAAGGGCTGTAAAAGGCCTTTTAGGTAGCCGGCGTGTTCCAGACGTTGGAAATCCGCCTGTTCCAGCGCCACGAAGCGCGTGGAGTGGCTGATAGGGGGCGATGCTGTCATGCGCCAGCACCCTCATTACCCGTCGCCGGATTGGCTGCGCCATCCTTGTGAGCCGGCGCATCGGGCTTGATGGCGGGCGCAGCAGGCGGCGTGCCGGGCTTGGTCGTCCGCCGCGCGATGGGTGGCGCGAAACGCGAGCGGCGCGTGCCTTCCAGCACGTCCTGCGGCAACTCGCCGAACTTCTCCAGCGCCGCTCGCGCCGCCGCGTTCTTCGCCGCGAAGTCGTCGCGCGTCGTGCCCGAGTAGCGGTACTGCTGGGCCAGCGAGAACAGGCTGCGCAGCGCGTGCGCGCCATCATTGAGCCAGCGCTCCAGGGTGCTGCGGTCGATCAGCGCCGTGTGGTGCGCCAGGATGAGCTTGCGTGCCAGGTCGTCGTAGTCGGCCAGCAGATACACCGCCATGAAACCGAGCTGGGCGTTCACGAACAGCGGCAGCTTCACCGGCTGCACGTTCATGTTCTCGCCCAGGGACAGCGCCGCTGGCACGTCGGCCAAGGCCTGATCCACCTGTTCGCGCAGCGCCTGCAGCGTGCTCTTGGTCTGCTCCAGCTTGTCTTCGATACGCAGCATCCAGAAATCGGCGTACGGATCGTCCTGCTCGGCGCCGCGCTTCATCTTGTTCATGGCGCTGATGAAGCCGTTGAGACCGATGATGCCGGCGCGTCCCTCGGTCGGCGCCCGGCCGTGCCAGATGCGCGAAGCGTGATGAGTGTGCAGCGTCAGCGACATCGCGCTGCGCAGCGAGCCGAGATTCAGTTGCAGGGGTTCATTGGCCATGGGTGACGACTCGCATTAACGGAACGAGTCGCCAGCATCGGCACCGACCGGAAGGCCGTCAGTCAACAAACCGCAATCGGCGTGCGCCCGGTTTGTCCGTGGCGGGAAGGCTGGCTGTCCCAGCTATCCCCTGGGGATAGCCTCGCGGCGGGTAGCGACGGCAAGCGCCGCCTGCTGTCCCAACTGTGCAATGAAACCTTCGAGTTGGCCGTCGGCGACATCGGCATGGCGGCCGGCGGCGATGTCGGCCCAGCCCATGCAAGCTGCTTCCTGCAGCGCCTTGAGTTTGGCTGCTTCAGGCTCCTTGGCATTCATGGTGAATCTCCACTGATGAAAACCGCCTTCACTCCCGTGCTGGCGGCCACTGCTGCGCGGCGTGCAACACGCGCAGGATGGACACCGCGCGGGTGTCCTCCATGTAGATCACCACGTAGTTCGCACGCACGACCATCTCCCGCGTGCCGGCCACGCGGCCAGGCCGGTAGAGCTTCGGGCGCTCCGGCAGCTTTGCGGCCTTGGCCTCGATGTCGTCCTTCAACCGCTGCGCGGCATCGGGGTTGTCGTCCGAGATGTAGTCAACAATCGCCAGCAGGTCGGCGCGGGCAGCTTCCCGCCACTCAAGTACGCGCACGCCGCTTCCTGTCGATCAGGGCCTGCGCCTCGTCCATGACCTGCTGGTGCGGCACCGGCGGCCGTGTGTCGGCCAGCGCCTCCTGGACCTTCGCCCGGAACCAGGCATCGTAGGCCTCCGGGTCGGCCGTGAGGCCAGCCGGCAGCGCGCCTTCCTTGACCACACGGGTCAGCAGGATGCGCACGGCGTCCGAAACGGTGAGGCCGACCCCGGCGAGCTTCTCGGCGGCATCGGCCTTGAGCTTGTCGTCCACACGGATGTGCAGCATCGAAGTCTGTGCGGCCATCGTTGCTTCTCCTGTTATGCATTAGTCCCTATTTTGTATCTCAATTGAGACCTTGGCAAGGATGTAGCCGGATTGACCCGCCGGAAGGCTCCCTGTCCCAGCTATCCCCTGGGGATAGCTCGGCCGGTCACGGGTCGCGCAGGGCCGCCCGCAGCCGCGCCAGGTGGGCGCGCGCCACTTCGGGGGATACCGGCGGTGCCGATGGCGCCGGTGCCGGTGCGGGTGGACGGGAAGCAGGCGGCACCGTGGCGCTGTCGCCCGCCCAGGCCTTGAACTCCCCACGGATCGCCTTCTGGATGATGCCGAACAGGTAGCCAGCCGGGTTGCGCACCGCGCTGTTGCAGCAGCGCGCCTCCCATTCGTCCAGCACCGCCTGCCGCAGGGCTTCGTCCACCTGCCGCAAGGCCACCAGCGCGCCGGACTGCTGCTCGTGCTTCAAACGCTGGAAGCGGTCTGGCAGCCGCAGGTTCTGCAAGGCCCTCGCGCGCGGTACTGTACGTACTTCATTCATACGATCATTACGTACTGTACGGTCCTGCTTCGGAATCCGAAGATGGCCGTCCTGCGCGGGTTCCAGCCCTGCTTCGGATTCCGAAGCAGGGCGCACGCCATTCCGAAGAAGGGCTTCCTGGCCTTCTTCGGATTCGTGGTCGGCACCCTCCTGTGGATAATCTGGCGTCGTCCAGCCATGCCGCGCCATGCGCTGCGCCGGCACCTGCAATCGGGTCGGCAGCGTTCGGCCGCTGAGCAGCGGGTCTTCGGCAATCTCCTTGAGCGTGTTCATGCCCACGATCTGCACCGCCTTGGCGGCATGGGTCAGCGCCTGGCTGACCAGGCCGAGGTAGTCGGCATCGAGCTGCATCGCCTCGAAGGGCGACAGCGGTTCGTCGTGCAGCACATAGAGGTTGCCTTGGATGCGGCCGGTCTTCGGGTCGCGCCGCCGCCGCACCAGGCTCAGCCAGCGCGTCAGCCGCAGCAGCGTCAGGGCGCGCGCCACGGTCTCGTGCGATGCCTGCGCCGCGCAGGGCATCGAGGCCAGGTAGGGGCGCAATTGGTCGTAGGTGGGAAAGGCGGTCACGCCGTCGTCGCTGAGCTGCAGGCGGAACACCTGCCAGGCGTTGCGCTCCAGCGGCGTCAGGCGCCGGTCGAGGAACAGTCGGCGCGGCACGCTCTCATGGCGGTTGCCGCTGTAGAGGAAACCGTCCTGGTTCGGCGCCGTGCCCTGCGCCAGTTCCTTCGGCTCAAGGTGCCGCAGCGCCTCGTCGAACAACGCCGACAGCGCAACCGGGCCATCGCGCCGTGGTGCGCCGCACGTGGCCATGGCTACACCAGCCCCTGGTCGATCCAGTTCCGTATCGCCGACCAGATCACCGACATGGGCAGGGTCATGGCCTCGGCCAGGTCCATGGTCAGCGCCAGCATCGCCATGTCGTCGGTCAAGGCGATATGGCGCTCGGCGACGCCGGCCTTCCAGCGTTCCCACAAGGCCACGTCCTGCGCCTCGTCGAGCACCGGATGCCGGCCCTTGCGCTTGGGCAGCCCGAGGATGTCGCGGCGCAGCGCCACTTCCTGATGCGTGAGGCCGTAGAACTTGCTGACCATCTCCGTGCTCGCCCCCAGGCGCAGCATGCGGTCCACCGTGGCGATCTCCCGCTCCACGTCGTGCACCTGGCTCAGCAGCCGCTTCAACACTTCCCGGTTCACCGACACCGAACACCACGACACCGTGGCATTCACCAGCATGCTCACGAGTTCGGGGTGCTTCAGCGCATCCAGTTCCTCCTCGCCGAAGCCCATGGCCTTGCAGCGGCGCAACTGGCCGTTGCGCAGGTCATGCAGGGCCTGGGCGATCACGGCCTGGTTGAGTGGGTGCGGTGCCGACATGCGGGAGCCTCCTGCGCTCAGGAATCCTGGCTCGCTACGCCGGCTTCCAGATCCAGCAGCCGGCGCGCCAGGCGCAGCAGACGGAACAGCTTCACCAGCGCAGCATCGCTCAGGCGTGTGGCCGAGCCGCCGTGGCCATGCAGCAGCGCCGCCAACTCGTCGGCCAGCCGCGCGCGGTCCAATCCGTTCGCGGAGGGCGGAGCCGCACTCAGCACATGCAGCAGGGTCAGCACCGCCCGCGCGAACGCAGGCAGCGCCTTCGCCTGGCCTACGGCCGGTGCCACGCAGACGAAGCCGATGCCGCCGACGCTGGCCTCGATGTGGTCGGCGACCGCCGCTTCCTCGGCGATCTCGCGCGCAAACTGCGCAATGTGCACGCGCAGGCGATCCGGCGCGTCCAGCCCCGGCTCGATGTACCAGACGTCCGAGATGGGATAGAGCCCGCCGACCTGCACGGGGATCGCACGCAGCGCATCGGCCTCGAAGTCGGGCAACTTGTCGCCGAGTTGGTCCGCGACCATCCGCTGGATGGACTGCAGGCGCTCGGTGGTCGGTGCCGGTGTCACGATGTGCCCTTGCAGGCGCTCGTCGCGTGGTCCGTGCTGGTCCTCCGGCGCTTCGGGCGATGCAGGCGGTGTTGCTGCTGGCGCCGAAGGCGCGACCGGCGTGGTGTCGCGCGGCACAGACGAGGCGGGTGGCCGCTGAGGCTCGGAGACCGGTGCGGAAGTAGCAGCAGGCACGACAGGCGCTGCCGGAGGCGTCAGCGCCGCCGGTTCGCTGGTCAGCGCACGCTGGCGGCTTTCGCTGTCGTCGATCTCCAGCGCCAGCGTGTCGTAGTCCGTCTCCAGCAGTTCGGCCATCTGGCCCACCAACTCGTCCTGCACCCGCTGCGGCGAGAAGTCATCCGGCTGCGTGTCGAACCGCGTCAGCACATCCTGAAACAGCGTGGCGAAGTCCACGGCCACCGTGCGGCCCAGCGCACGCCGCTCCCAGGTGCGCTCGCACGCCTTGCGCAGTACCGCGATCCGTTCCACCTGATGTCGTCCCAGGCCGCCGTAGAGCAGGTGCGGTATCGCCGGCAGCAGGTAGCGCACCGCATCGTTCATGCGGCTGATGTGTGACTGCGGCACCGGATAGCCGTCGGCCGTCAGCCGCCGTGCGAGTTCGCTCTGTGACAGCGCCTGGCCGCTTTCTTGCTCGTAGAACTCGCGCGCCTTCTCGATGCCCAGGGCGCGCTCGATGAAGGTCAGCCCACCGCGCAGTTCGTTCTCGGCCAGGTGCCCGGTCAACGCCACGATTTCGCCGCGCGCCGGCCACGGGCGGAACAGGCACGCGATCCGGAAGAAGCGGTCTTCCTTGGTTTCGCTCCACAGTTCGCGCAGGATGGCGAGCCGCGTATTGCCACCGTTCCTGATGATGTAGTGCGCCTCGCCCGGCCGGCGGGTGATCGCGGGCGGTGCGTCCAGCCCGCGCTCGCGGATCGAGGCCTTGATTTCCTCGTAGGCCGGGTTGCGCGTCACGCGTGGGTCATGTTCATAGGGACGCAACTCGTCCAGCGTCACCACCATCGGCGTATCGGCGATGGGGTCGGTCAGGGCAGCGGCCGAAGGACCGCTGCGTTCGAAGCCGGTGGCCAGCAGCTTGGCGGCCATGTCCTGCGGCGTCGGATCAGCCATCGCTGCTCTCCCGAGATGCCGCCGGTGCTTGTCGAGCGGCGCGGCGAAGCTGCGCGCGAGCGTTGCGGCTGGCGCGATGATCGCTCGCGGTCGAACTGGTGTAGATCGCGGCGCAGCCGGGCTTGGTGAACATCAGGTGCCCGCCGCGCGTGCGTTTCACGTGCCAGCCTTCGCCCAGCGCGAACTCGATCAGCGCGCGCAGCCGCGCATGGCCGCGGGCCAGTTCATGCGCGTTGGCCATGACTGGTTCCTCCTGCGTGACCTTTGCCGGTAACGCACGCGAAGCGCTCCCGCCATGCCGGGAACAACTCGCCAGCCAGCGCACGCATCGTCTCCAACGCCGCAGGTGCAGTGCGGCCCACCGGCTGCCGGTACTCGACGCGATGCACCGGCAGTCCTCGTGTTGCGGCACGTGGGTAGGCCTCGATGGCCGGGACGTCGGTGTTCAGGACCTGTATGCCAGCGTGCGCCTGGAAGACTTGTCGCAGGGCCTGCTGGATCAGTCGGGCGTTCGACGAAACCGGATGCACACGGTTGATGAGCAAGCGCAGCGGTGGCGGCTCGATGCCGAGGTGCCGATACGGAGCGATGTCCTCAATCAGTTGCAGCGTGCCGCGCCTCAGCTCACGCGCCGCCAGGATTTCCGGTGTCACCGGCGACAGCGCCAGGCTGGAGGCCAGTACCGCCATCTCCAGCAGCACACTGCGCGCTCCCTGGGTATCGATCAGCAGCAGGTCGTAGTGCGACGCCAGCGCGGGAAGCAGGTGACGCAGGCGCAGCCGCCCATCGGGTGCATGCAGCAGCAGTGTGTTCAGTTCGCCGCGGTGGTCATTCGACACCACCAGGTCGAGACCTGCCACAGCGGTCTGCGAAGCCAATTGCTCGATACGCTGCTCGTTGAAGGCCAGCATCTCGTAGATACCGGCAGGCGCATGCGTGCCGAGCGTGAAGTAGCTCGACAAGGTGGGCTGTACGTCCAGGTCCAGCAGCAGCACGCGCAGCCCTGCATCGGCGATGAAGCCGCCCAGGTTCGCTGCGGTGGTTGTCTTGCCGACGCCACCCTTGGTCGAGATGATGGATACCACCTGCATGGCGCGACTCCTCGTGGAAGGGATTCCGACGGAGCGCGGGCTCACGCCCGTTCCCTGAGTCGATCGGTGATCCACTGATCGATCTCCACCGAATCCCAGCCGATGGCGCGTACCCCGAGGCGCAGGGGCTTGGGAAACTTGCCCTCCTTGATCAGGTTGTAGATGTGGGCGCGCTTGAAGCCGGTCTTGGCCTCGACTTCCGCGCGGCGCAGGATGCGGTGTTCGTTCGGCGTCGCGGTGGCGATGGTCTGGGCAGTCACGAGGGACACTCCTTGGCGCTGTGTAGCGGCGGTGATGGAAGTGCCCCGTATTCAATAGCGCGGTTCCCGCGCAGTCACCGCAAGTGCAGACACGCCGTCTGCACTTGCAGTCAGCGGTCCTGGGTGGCGAGATGACGCTTGGCTGCCGAAAACTTCGCCCACAGCGTTCGCTCGCTGATCCCGGATTTGTCGCCGTAGTGGGCAATCAGCGCACTGATGACCGATTCCAGCGTCTCGAAGGACGAATAGGGAACGCCATTGGGCGACTTGCCCAGCAGCAGGGTCAGAAGGCCGCCAACGATGTTCAGGTAGGTGGACTCACTGCGGGCTCCCGGCATCCCGGAACGCTTCTCGCGCTCCGTGCGCGCCTGATGCTCCTGGCTGAGCGTCTGGAACTGGGCGTAGAGCGCGTCCCAGGCTTGCACCTTGTCGGCAAGCTGGAGCTTCAACGCCTCGCGATCCATGACCAGAGCCTGCACGGCATCGACACTGACGGCCGGATGCAGGTGACGCTCGAAGGCATCGAACAGGAAGGCCGGTCGCTGGTCGGGATAGAAACGGATCATCCAGGCCTTCAGATCGACGTGGCGGATCGTGAGGCCAGGGTCTTCGAGCAAGGCGGGATCGTTGCTCGTGAGGCCATCCTTGCCGTAGGGAAGGTCGAGATGCACCAGTGCGTCGTAGATCCGTTCCGCGTTCAGGCGAAGCTGTGGCCAGCGCGCCAGTTCGGGGTGCTCCGGCAAGCGGTTCATCCCCTTGGCGACATCGAGGATGCGACGCTCGAAACGCGACAGCCCTGCCCACTGGATGGCCGCCTCGATTGGGCGGTAGAAGACCTTGGCGTGGGCGCCGGAAGAAAATGACTTTCGCATGACTGCTCCCTGGTAACCGGATTCAGGACATCTGCTTCCCTCGTTGATTGGAATCGCTGCCCGGACGCGCCTTCACGGCGCGAGACGGTGGCGGCTTGGCTTGTGGGAAAGGCCGGAATGACGGATGTTCACCAGAGCAGCCGCCTGTCGATATGGCGCTTGTCCAACAGCACCGAGCCTCTGCGTGGCGGTATGCTTCAATGGGTTGACTGCCCATGGCGGGATGGCTCGATAACGAGGTTTTGCTACAGACGCCATCGCGGCGAAAGACGGATTCGGTCTTCTTGCGTTCGAGTCTGGGCGTTACCGGCGTGCAAGACAGCGACGGTCTATCAGCAGACGCAGTGCGGGCGGAAACAGGTGTGGCGATGCCGCCTCGACGGAGTGCGGCGAGGTTTTGGGCAAGACGCGGGAGGTCTGCCCCCAGATCGACAAAGCATGACGCCCCGTTTCTCCCACTCGTGCGTAGGAACCGTTTGGTGGCTCCTGCGAACAATCGAGCGGTGACGAGGTGAGATCACCTGTCGGATTTCATCCGGTCCTGGTAGCCCGGCGATACCTCCTGCGAACAGGGCCGCTCGCAATGGAGTAGCGCGGTTACCAGAACTGCAAGGGCAGGCATGGACTGGGTTGACTGACCCCCATTTTTGCGTTCAAATATGAACGCTTATTTGAAAAATAAGCTCATATTTGAGGTTCTAAAAGATGTCTTCTTCCGAGCAAAAGCGCTCTGGTGCGCAGGTGGCGATGCCGCAGCCCGTCGCGCGTGCGCTGCGCCGCCTGGGGCAGGACATCTCGGCGGCGCGGCGCATGCGCCGCCTGAGCCAGGAAGACCTGGCGCAGCGCATCGGCACGTCCCTGAGCACCGTCAGGCGCATGGAGGATGGTTATCCCGGCACCGCGCTGCACACCTTCCTGCGCGCGCTGCACGTGCTGGGCCGGCTCGATGACCTGGCCCAGGCGATGACCCTGGAGAACGATGCGCTCGGCATGGAACTGGTGCGGGAGCAGTTGCCGCAGCGGGTACGCACCTCTGCCGGCAGGAAGCGGCAGGCAGCACCCGTTGACAAAGGCGATGCGCCCGCGCCTGCCGATGACCTGGAGGGCTTCTGATGGCAACGCATCGGCCTGCGCGACGTCCGGACCTCGAAGTCCACTTGGGGGCAAGTGGCTTGGTCGTGGGGCGCCTGCACTTGGGCAGCGGCCGGCGCAGCGCGTTCAGCTACGACGAAGGCTGGCTGCAGGATGTCCGGTTCTTCACGCTGTCGCCCGATCTCCAGCCGGTGGCCGGCGTGCAGCATCCCCGTCAGGTGTTCTTCCTCGCGCTGGAGGACACCGCGCCCGACGCCTGGGGCGAGCGTGTGATCCGGCGCGCCCATGCGAAGCTGCGGCAGGAAGACCGCGACACGCCTGCACTGGACCCGGTGGACTTCGTGATGTGGGTGGACGACGAGGCGCGCGTCGGCGCGCTGCGCCTGTTCGATCCGCAATCTCGCGCCTACCTGCGCGCCGGCGGAGCGAACCGGCACGTACCGCCACTGGTGGAACTGGACAAGGTGCTGCACGCAGCCCGCGCCCTGGAGGACGGAACGGAAAGCGCGCAGGATCTGCGCTACCTGCTGGGGCAAGGCACGTCGCTGGGTGGTGCCAGGCCGAAGTCCACGGTGCGGGACATCGATGGACGCCTGGCGGTCGGCAAGTTTCCCAGCCAGGCGGATCGGCGCGACGTGATCCGGGGCGAAGTGTTGGCCATGCAACTGGCGGCCAAGGCCGGCATCCGGGTGGCGCCGGCGCGCGTGGAAGTGATCGGCAGCACGGCGGTCGCCGTCATCCGGCGTTTCGACCGCACCGACGACGGCGCTCGCATCCCCTACGTGTCGGCCGCGACGATGCTCCAGTCCGATGGCCGCGATGCGACGCATGCCTACACCGAACTGGTGGATGTGCTGCTTCAGTCGGGCGCCGATCCGATCGCTGACATCCATGAGTTGTGGCGCCGGCTGGTCTTCAACTTCCTGATCTGCAACACCGACGATCACCTGCGCAACACCGGCTTCCTGTACGACGCACGCCAGCGCGGCTGGCGTCTGTCGCCGGCCTTCGACCTGAACCCGATGCCGGGCGACCGTCGCGAGAGCAAGACCTGGCTGACCGAGGACACTGGCGTCATCGATAGCCGGGACATGCTGATGGCCGCCGCGTCGTATTTCAGGCTGGATGCTGTGCAAGCGCAGGCGATCTGGAGTGAAGTGGCCCAGGCCGTGGCGGGCTGGCGCGCAGTGGCCCGGGGATTGGGCATGCGCGGTACCGACCTGCTGGATTTCGAGCCGGCGTTCGTCGAATCGACCACGCCCTGACGACATCGGCAGGACATACCGCTACGGCCGAGAATCGTCCTGGGCTGTTGTCGCCAACGCCGCGCATAGCCAGCGATAGCCGATGCGTTCCTGTTCCAGCCGCAGCTGTGGCCGGATTCGGTCATTACGCAAGTCGTCGTAGAGAGCTGCCTCCTCATCGACCAGTCGGGGCAAGGGCAACATATGGCGTTTGTCGAGGGGCTCCTCACCCCATTGGAGTGCGTGGGCCATCAGGGTAGAGCGGTCCATGAGGAACGAAGCGGCTAGCGGGAAATACTTGCGCAGGCTGTCCAGAATGGCAAAGCCATGGGTATCGATGTCTCCCCAATAGTGCAGAGAGGCGCGATGCAGCCAGTTGGCTCGGGCAAGCGCTCCCCAGCCATAGCCGGCACCGAACACGACGATGGCACCGGAGACCGGTGGGAACGCCAGGAAGTTCACCTCGTTTTCGGTGATGAAAACACGCTGCGCAGGCAGGGCGAGCGTGGCGAAGCTGTCCTCATCCAGGGTGATGTCGGTCAGTCCCGTGCAGCCGGGAAGCTGGAGCAGCTGCGGATCGAGCAAGCGCAGGCGGATGCGAACGGGCTTCTCCAGAAAGCCGTAGCGACGGGCAAACCCGGCCATCCCGGTTGCAGCAGGCTCGATGGCTTCAGTCGGCAAGGCCAGGTCCAGCCATTGGCCCAGTATGCCGCGATGCGCTTCGATGAACTTGCTGTCCACGCCCGGCGCGTCGACCTGCCGAAGATAGACGCCTGGGCGCGGATGGGCCTGCACCCAGGCTACCACGGCCAGCAGGCGCGGCCAGTGTTCGGCCAGTGCCAGGGTCTGCAACGGTGATCTGTGCAGCCATGGCAGCAGTGCGGGTTGCGCTTCGGCAGTTTGCTGCCAGAGTGCCTGGAACCGGCGGCCATCTCCGGTCTTGCCGATCATCGCCAGCGCGTCTTCCAGCGTATCGATCCAGAGCGTGTCCGGCAGGCGTTGCCGGCCCTGTACCCGGTGCGTCCACTCGCGCCACTCGATGCGCACGCGTGGCATGGCGCTGATATCGCGCACCCAGCCGCGCACGGCATCGAAACGGTTGCTGAGATCGGCAGCGGAAGGCGACTTGAGCGACAGCCGCAACGGCCAGCCCAGCGCGCCGTCATCGACCACGGCACGCAGCAACTCGCCGCGCTGCCACAGCCGTTCGATTTGCGCGCGAAGGTCGGCGGGCCGGCTCCATGTCATGCAGCGCCTCCCGTGGCGGCAGCCTTCTGTGCCCGGTATTCCTCGATGCTCAGGCTGCGCAGCCGCGACTCGCGGCCGCTTTCGTTGTGCACGAAGCCGACGCTGGACACGTAGGGCTCGATGATGTGGATCTTCTGCAGTGGCGTGATGATCAGCAGTTGCAGGTTGAGCTGGCGGAACAGTTCCAGCCCATACTGGGCCGACTCATCCGAGCCGCGCCCGAAGGCTTCGTCGATCACGACGAAACGGAACGAGCGCGAGCGCACCGCCCCCCATTCCAGGCCGAACTGGTAGGCCAGGCTGGCGGCCAGCACGGTATAGGCCAGCTTCTCCTTCTGCCCGCCGGATTTGCCGCCGGAGTCGGAATAGTGTTCGTGTTCGGCATCGTCCTCGCGCCAGCGCTCGCTGGCGGAAAACAGGAAGCCGTTGCGCACGTCGGTCACCTTCTGCATCCAGCGCCGGTCGACCTCGGCCAGCCCCTCGCGGCCGCGGAAGCGGTCGATGATGGCCTTGACCTGCAGGAACTTGGCCTCGGAATACTGCTCGTCTTCCGAGCCGCTCAGCGCGCCTTCGGTGCAGGCACGCAGATCCTGCAGGAAGTCGCGGATCTCCGCATCGGGGCTGGGTTGCGCCAGCAACCGGATGTAGCGTCCGGGGTTGTAGTCGATCACCTGCAAGGATTGGTTGATGGCATCGACCCGCTCCTTGATCGTTTCCCGCTCGCGCGCGAGCTGGGCGTTGAAGTTGGCGATCTCGTTGATGGTATTGACGTTGAGCAGCTCCTTGAAACGCGCCTCGAAGCGCGGCAGGTCGTCGCGCTGCAACTCGTTCATCAGGCGCTCGAACTCGGGCAGCGCGGCCAGGCTGATGTCGATCTCGGCGGTCTCTGCCTTGAAGGTCTCCTTGAAACCGCGCATGGCGTTGATGATGCGTTCGGTCAGGCGTGTCAGACGCTTGTCTTCGGCATCGATGCGCGCCTGCAAGCCGTTGCGCACGTCCTGTTCGCGGTTGTCGCAGGATTCCACCGTGAGCTGGTGGTCGCCCAGGACTTCGGCGCGCCAGCCCTCAAGGGTTTGCAGCAACTTGTCGTCAAGTGCGGCTTGCGCCTGGATTTCGAGAGCCTGTGCGTGCTGTGCCAAGGCAGTTTCGTGCTTGCTGCGGATTTCTCCGCGCTTGCCTTGGGCCTCGCCAAGATCGCCTTCGATCTCCTTCAGGCGTTCGACGACCTGCGCCAGTTGGCTTTCCAGTTCCCGCAGGGTATCGGAGGCCGCCTTGAGGCGGTCGCGTTCCTCGGTCAGGCGGGCCATCTCGCGCGCCGGCGCCTGCCAGTCGATCTCGCTGTAGCGGGTGAAGACTTCGAGCTTGGCCAAGGCTTCCAGTTGCGCCTGGCATTGCCCGCGCAATCGCTGCGCGTCGGCAATGCGCAGACCGATATCGCCCATTCGCTGTTCCAGGCCCTCGCGTTCGTCACGCAAGGTGCGCAACTTGTCGGCGTTGCTCCAGCCCAGCACGTAGCGGCTGCGATCGTCGATGCGGCGGCGGTCGTCCTTTTCGTGGCGCCCGCTCGGGTCCTTGATCTGTCCGGCGCGGGTGATGGCGCGGGTCTCGCGGCGAAACTGCTCGGTGCTGTCGCAGCAGGCCAGGTCGAAGCGATGGTGCAGTTCGCGTTCCAGCCAGTCGTAGTGCGGCGTGTCGGGCTTGATGAGCAGCTTGCGCACCAGCGACTGGGGGTGCAGGCTGACGGCCTGCGTGGACTTGCGTGCACGCACGTGGAAGTACACCAGTCGCGTGCCAAGGTGCTGGCGCTCCACCCAATCGGCCACGTCCTTGTAGTGCGCATCCGGCACCAGCAGGGACAGGCCGAAGCCATGCAGCAGGCGTTCGGCCGCGCCCTCCCAGTCGCGCTCGTCCTCGCGCACCTGGATCAGTTCACCGGCAAAGGGCAGGTCTTCCTCGGCGATGGACAAAGCGGCGCACAGGGCTTCGCGGATGCGCACCTGCGCCGCATCGATATTGCTTTTGCGACGCGCAAGGCTGTCGATCTCGTCGCTGAGCGCTTTGTGTTCTTCCTGACCCCGTCGCAGCGCATATCCGTCTTCATTGATCTGCGTATCGTGGTCCGCAATGCTTGTGCGCAGCGCTTCGGCGTGTTCTCCGATGGTGGATCTTTGTGTCATGAAAGCAGCTTCGTCTCCCGGCGCTGCTTCTCCAATGCGCGTCAATAGCGTGGTGTAGGCGTCCGCTTTCTCCTGCCGTTGCTGTTTCTCTGCCTCCTGCTGCTGAATGGCGGCAGCGAGTTGTTGCAGTCGGTCGCCGCCGTTCTCGCGCAGTGCGCCTTCGAGCTTCCCCTGCTCGATTCGGGCGTTGTCTCGTTGCTCTCCCAGTTGCTTGATGCGGGCATCCCAGCGCATCGCATCCTGAGTCAACAATTCCAGGCGCCTCTCCAGCAATGCTGCCTTCAAGCCGGCGAAGTATGGGCGCAGTGCATCGCGTCCTTCGCGCAGCGCCTGGATCTCGGCAGCTATCTGCCCGTGGCGACGGCCATCCTCCACCAGCGGCGTCAACAGCTCGATCTGGCGCTTGGCCTTGAGTACCGACTGGTGGGCGCGATCGAGGTCATCGAAATGGCCGAGCAGTGCCTCGACTCGGCTGCCCACGTCGAACGGTTCGAGCATGTGGCTGCGCACGAAGTCGGTCAGGTTGCCAACCGATTTCATGGAAACCGTCTGATGGAACAGTTCCAGCGCCTGCTCGTGCTCGATGCCGAAGCGGCGGCGGAACCAGGCGCCGTAGGGCGGGAAGCTGTCGTTCAGTTCGCAGCCCATCGCGCGCAACTTCTTGCGCAGGCCGTTGATGTCGCTGCCGAATCCGGAAAAGTGCTCGGTGATGGACAGCTCCCGCTCTACCGTCACGAACAAGCGTGCGGGCTGGCCCTGTGGTTCGCGAAACCAGAATACCTGCGCCAGCGTGACCGACTGGCCATAGGCTTCGTTGCGGAACACACCCAGGATCACGCTGTAGCTGCTTGCATCGCGCAGCGCCACCGGGTGGGCGCTGCCGGTGGTTTCGTTGCGCTCGCTCTTGTAATGGCCCAGCACGTAGGACCGCAGTGATCGCTCACGCGTCTCGGCGCCTGCGGCCTTGTTGTAGGCGATGCGGTGCGCTGGCACCAGCAGCGTGGTGACGGCATCGACCAGGGTGGATTTGCCCGAACCGATGTCGCCAGTGAGCAGGCCGTTGCGCCCATCGAGTTCATAGCGCCAGACGCGCCGGTCGAATGTGCCCCAGTTCAGGACTTCCAGCCGCTGCAGGCGAAAGCCGACGCGGCTGTCGTCGGCCACGAAATCGAGCTGCTGTGGCGAAAAATCGTTCATCGGCCGGCTTCCTTGTCGCGATCGCCACCTGACAACGCGGTGCGATAACCCTCCAGGCGCGCATCGAAGTCGGCCAGCCACTGCGCATCGACGAACGCCTTGAGGATGCGCCGCACCTCGTAGCGGGGTGCCTGCTGACTTGCACCGGCAGCGGGCTTGAGCTTGCGCAGATAGCCCAGTTCCACCACCTTGGTGATGGTCGAATCGACCTGGTCGATGAGGCGCGCCTCGTTGGTGCCGTCCGGCAGGAACACGCGCATCAGTTCGGCGATCTCCTCGCGCGACAGCACCAGCCGGGTATCGCCGCCGCCGGCGTCGGATTCGGCCAGGCGCTTGCGCAGCAAGGCCAGCATCAGGCTGACCGGATAGGACAGCGGCCGTCGTGCGATCAGGCGTGGCAGGCGAGGTGTGGCGTCCGCATGCTCCGGCTCCGGCTGGCTTTTGAGGAAGGCGTAGCCCTCGGCTTCGTCCAGCACCAGATTCAGCAACAACACCGCCGCCTGCTCCCGTACACGCGCCTGCAGGTTCAGCAGACTGGCCCATAGGCGCTCGTCGTCCTGGCGGTACAACACGCCTTTGAGCAAATGCACCATCAGTTGCGAGAGTTCCGCTACCACGGGCGGGCGCGATTCGGCACTGCCTTCTGGATCATCCTGATGCATATCGTTCATGGGTCTTTGCTCTGTCCGTCGCAGCTTGCATTCAGCGCGTAAAGATCACGCGCGGCATTCGCGCCCGCCGTCGTACCGTCGAGCCATCGCTGTCCTGCATGGCCCATTCGACGATCTCCTGCGCATCGTCATCCACCGTGGCCCTGAGGCCATCCAGCCCGCGGTTTCCCGCGTGGGCCAGTTCCAGCCAGGTGACCAGTTCGGCCAATCCCTGTTGCAGCGGCTGAGTCTCCAGCAACGCGCGCAAGCTGATCTGCGACTGTTGCCGCAATGCCTGCCGCAGGGCCTCACGCAAGCGGGCCTTGTCCACGACGTGCTGGTCGAACAGGCGTGCGGTGTCGATGTCGTCGTCCTCGCCGGATTCAAGTATCAGTTCCGCCAGGCGTGGCTTGGCATGGAGCGCAAACAGGGGGCGTTCCTGCGGCAAGGCGATGTCCGCGCCCATCTCGTCGAGGAGCATCACTTCGCCGGCCGGTGGCGTGTCGCGCAATGCAAGCGCCTTGATCTCGATGCTGCGCAACAGTTCGAGGATGCGACGGTTTTCCTGGAAGGCCCGGTCATCCAGGAAGCGGCGCAGTTGCTGCGACAACTGCGCCACCGTGCGTTGGGTATGTTCGCCCGCTTCCAGCCAATCGTGGTGAACCCGGCGGGTGCGCGGCTCCGGCTTGAGCGCGGCCACGGCAGGCAGGCCGAGGACTTGGTCGAGCCGTGCGGACAGTTCTTCCTGGCGACGGCTGGACATCAGGAAATCCCAGAACGCACGGAAGCTGCGCCCCTGGTCGGAATCTCCGATGGCATCGCGCTCGCCCATGACTTCGTCGAGCAAAGCCCCCTTGCTGCCGTCCCACAACGCGATTTTCTCGCGGACGCTGCGGTCGAGCTGGCGGAAATTGTGCTCCACCTGACGGAAGTCGCTCAGCAGTTCGCGCGCCAGTTGCTGAAATTGCAGGAAGCGATCCTTGATGGCCGTGTCATCCATGAGCGGCACATCGCCGGACAGGACGCGTCCGATCTCGGCATCGATCTCGTCGCGCTTGCGACGAAGTTCCTCCAGGCGCCTGGCTGGATCAGCCTGGCTTCCGGTGCTGATCTGCTCCAGCAGCGCGAACAAGGTCAGCAGGCGCGATTCGGTACCGACGAAAGGCCGCTCAGTCAGCGACACCAGCCAGGCGATGGCCTTTTCCGTGGCAGGGGTAAGGTCGAACTGGGCCTCGTCGGTGCCGGGCTTGTAGAACTTGCGCAGCCAGCCCTTGTCTGGCGCGCACCAGTCATTCAGGTATTCGGTTGCGGCTTTCGGATACACCTCGGCGCCGAGGGCTTCGCGCAGGGCAAACAACTCGTCTTCCAGCATCTCGGCCAGATCCGCTTCGCTCGTCACCCGCACGTTCGGCGCGACGAACACCCGGTACAGGAAGCTTGCCACCAATGGCGCATGTGGCGAGGCCAGCAATCGCCATGCAGGATGCCGATCGCGGTATGTCGTGAGTGTGAGGTGGTCCAGTGCCATGATGGGCTGCCTATTCGAGCCGTTCGCTGACAACGACGTCTCGATCCAAATGTACGGATCGGCTCGCCCAGAAAGCGCGAATCAAGGCGGCGTGGTCACTCATGCGAAACCGCCTCCAGGTAAGGGCGCATGACATTTGCGACCCGACAGACCTTGGCATGGCGCCATAGGTCATCGGCTGAAGCCTTGCGTGTCTTCCAGGCAGCCTTCAGCGCCTCGATGGCCACGTCCAGGCCGATCCGGTTGCGGTGCTTGAAGCAGTCCGCCACGGTTTTTGCGGCACTGTAGACCCGCAGTCTGGCGCCATCGCGTTCGTGCTCATCGATGCCCGAGGCATAGGCATCACCCGCCATCTGCACCATCTTGATCAGCGGGTGCTCGATACGCGGGGTGTGGCTGCCACGAGGCATGGCAATCCAGACCTGGCGAGGCCGTTGCGTGGTCAGTTCGTGGAACTGGAGTGCCGTCAGCAAGCAGAACACGGCCTTGGGAACCTTGACTGCAATCGTGGCGAGGTCCTCGTGCGCGGACATGGGGTTGCCCGGCAAACGGTAGAGGCCGCGCCCGACACGCTCCAATTGCCCGGATGTGGACAGACGTGTCAGCACCACCCGCGGCGCGCCGATGGTGTCCAAGTCGCTGGTGCGCAGGAAGCCCTGCTCGTGGAGCAGGGCAAGAGCGCGATGGGCATGTGAGGATCTTTCCATCGCTCCAAAGATGTTCCTTGATTTCGTTGATCTTATACATCAAACGATAGAATGAAACACGTCTGCCTGGAGCGCGTGTTGATGACGGACCGTGAATGTCAGCAAACAAATGCGGACAGGATCTGGTTGCCGACGCGGTACGCCCGGTACATAATCTGGCCTGATTCCGCAGCGCCAACGGAATAAACCTGTTATCAATCAATGATTTGAGTGCGGCGTGATGTTCCCATCGCCCGCTCCATCTTCCAGCCCCGGCACGGGGCTGAGGCAGCCGCCACCGGCCCGGGCAAGATGCACCAGGCTGCTCCGCGCGAACCCGCGATGAAGCTCGCCATCCTTTCCCGCAACAGCAAGCTCTATTCCACCCGCAGGCTGGTGGAGGCCGCGCGCGCGCGCGGGCACACGGTACGCATCCTCGACCCGCTGCGCTGCTACATGCGCATCGCGGCCGACGGCTTCTCCATGCACTACAAGGGCAAGCCGATCACCGGCTACGACGCGGTGATCCCGCGCATCGGCGCCTCGATCACCCGCTACGGCACGGCGGTGCTGCGCCAGTTCGAGATGATGGGGACATACACCCCCAATCCGTCCGACGCGATCCTGCGCTCGCGCGACAAGCTGCGCGCCCACCAGCTGCTGGCCGCGCAGGGCATCGACATGCCGGTGACCGTGTTCGGCGACAACCCGGACGATACCCAGGACCTGCTCTCGATGCTCGGCCCGCCGCCGCACGTGGTGAAGCTCAACGAGGGCGCGCAGGGCGCCGGCGTGATCCTCACCGAGAAGGCCAGCGCCTCGCGGGGGCTGGTCGAGGCCCTGCGGGGCCTGTACGCCAACTTCCTCGTCCAGGAATTCATCGGCGAGGCCGCCGGCGCCGACCTGCGCTGTTTCGTGGTGGGCGACAAGGTGGTGGCCGCCATGCGCCGCCAGGCCGCCGAGGGCGACTTCCGTTCCAACCTGCACCTGGGCGGGACCGCGGCCGCGGCCGAAGCGAGCCCGCAGGAGCAGGCCGTGGCAGTGCGTTCGGCCCAGGCGCTGGGACTGTCCGTGGCCGGTGTGGACCTGATCCGTTCCTCGCGCGGGCCGTTGGTCCTGGAGGTGAACTCGACGCCGGGGCTGGAGGGGATCGAGGCGGTCTGCGGCGTGGACGTGGCCGGGGCCATCGTCCACCAACTGGAGCGGTTGACCAGGAAAGCAGGCTCGCCCTCTCGCCATCCGGTCGCTTAATAATTATTTAATACCAGCGTTTTTCGACCTTAACAGGACGGCCGGCCAGGGGCATGTGCGGCCGTTCCCGTGTTTCCTTGCGCATGGTCGAGGAGTTGGTCAACATGGGGACTCATGGCGTGCCGACGCAGGATTTCTAAGGAGGGAGAAAGGAAATGCGTAGTTTCGTTCTTATGCTGTTTCTGGGCCTGATGGCGTCTTCTTCGGCATTCGCTCAGGCTCAGAAGGGTAAGTTGCCGCTGGACCTGGGCAAGCCCGGCCCCGATGTCGCAGGGCAGATCCAGCAGATCCGCGCCGACCTCGCGGAAGGCAAGCTCTATTCGGAGATCGAGGCGGCCAAGCGGGCCGAAGTGGTGCAGGCGCTGGACCGTATATCCGCAACGATAGACCGTAACCAGGGTCGTGAACTTTCCAAGGCCGATCAGGTCTCACTTTCCAACGACCAGGAGCTCGTCAACGTCATCCTGACGCGGGCGAAGGAAGACAGCCGGATGGTATGCCGGCGGGAACGAGCGATCGGCAGCAACATGATCACGTCCCAGTGCATGACCGTGGCGCAGCGAAGGGAAGCCCAGCGCCGCAGTCAGCAGGACATGAACGACGTACAGCGCAGGTCGCGGCTGGATTAGGTCAAGGCAAATCACGAGGCTCAAGTGCGTATTCTGGTAATCGAAGACAACAGCGACATCGCCGCCAACCTGGGCGACTACCTCGAGGACCGGGGCCATACCGTCGACTTCGCGGCCGACGGCGTGACCGGCTTGCATCTGGCGGTCGTCCACGAATTCGATGCCATCGTGCTCGACCTCAACCTGCCGGGCATGGACGGTATCGAGGTCTGCCGCAAGCTCCGCAACGAGGCGCGCAAGCAGACCCCGGTCCTGATGCTCACCGCGCGCGACTCGCTGGACAACAAGCTGGCGGGCTTCGACTCGGGCGCGGACGATTACCTGATCAAGCCGTTCGCACTGCAGGAAGTCGAGGTCCGGCTCAACGCGCTGGCCCGGCGCGGCAAGGGCGTGCATACGCGGGTGCTGGAGACCGGCGATCTCGAGTACAACCTGGACACGCTGGAAGTGCGCCGCCGCGGCAAGCTGCTGCAGCTCAACCCCACCGCGCTGAAGATCCTGCAGGCGCTGATGGAAGCCGCTCCCGCCGTGGTTACGCGCCAGGAGCTCGAAACCCGCGTCTGGGGCGAGGAACTGCCCGATTCGGATTCCCTGCGGGTGCATATCCACGGCCTGCGCTCGGTGGTGGACAAGCCGTTCGACGTGCCGTTGATCCAGACCCGCCACGGCATTGGCTATCGCATCGCGGCACCCGATGCCTGACGGCGGTAGCTCTCCGGCCGGTACGCCCGAGCGTCGCCGCGGGCGTTACCGGCGGCGGCTGCGCAGCCGCATCATCCTGTCCTTCGTCCTGCTGGGCACCGGCCTGACGGCGCTGTTCGCCTACCTGACCGACTACGCGCGGCAGCGCGTGGAAAACCAGCTCGTCGAAGACGTGATGAACAAGAACATCGACGAGTACGCGCGGCGTTTCTACCTGGACCCGTCGCGCAGCCCCGACATGCCCGTGCAGCAGATGATCGCGCGGGTGGTGAAGAGCGACAAGTTCGAGGAACTGCGACAGGAGGAGCCGGACTGGTACGAGCTGCCGAACGGCATCCACAGCATTTCCGGCGTGGACGAGAAGGGCAAGCCGTTCGCCTACAAGCTGGCGGTGCGCAAGACGCCCAACGAATGGTTCTTCTTCGCCTACGACGTGACCCAGAGCATCAAGGGCGAACAGCAGCTCAAGCGCGCACTGTACATCTCGGTGATGCTGTTCAGCGGGCTGTCGCTGCTGATCGGCTGGTGGTCGGCCTCGAAGGTGATGCGGCCGGTGTCGGATCTGGCCGCCCGGCTGCGGGCGTACCGCGGCGGCACCAGCGAGTTCAAGCCGCTGGCGCCGCACTTTCCCGACGACGAGGTCGGCCAGCTGGCCGAGGCATTGGACGATTACTCCGTCCGGCTGACCGAAGTGGTGCAGCGCGACCGCGAGTTCAACGCGGACGTGAGCCATGAGCTGCGCACGCCGCTGGCGGTCATCCGCGGCGCCACCGAGCTCCTGCTGACCCGGCCGAACCTCGACCCGAAAGTCCTGCAGCGGCTGCAACGCATCCAGCGCGCCGAACAGCAATGCAGCGACCTGATCGGCGCATTGCTGCTGCTGTCGCGCAACGAGCGCGGGCAGGGCAGCAGCAACGTCGCCAAGGTGGCCGAGCAACTGCTTGAGGCGCATCGCGCCCAGTTGGGCGGCAAGCCGCTGGAGCTTGTGCTGGAAGGCGAGCGTGGCCTGGTCATCGACGCGCCGGAGTCGGCCCTGTCCGTCGCGCTGGGCAACCTCATCGGCAACGCCGTCAAGTACACGCAGGATGGCCAGGTCTGCGTAAGGGTGACGAACGATGCCGTCGAGGTCACCGATACCGGCCCGGGCCTGAGCGAAGAGGATGCGGCCAAGCTGTTCCAGCGTGGGTACCGCGGTACGCATGCCGGGCACTCCCAGGGCGGCGGCATCGGCCTGTCGATCGTCAGCCGGCTCTGCGACCTGTACGGATGGCAGGTGAGCGTCCGCCCCGGCAAGGAGCGCGGCGTGGTGGCGACGCTGCGTTTCGGTCAGGCGCGTGGAGCGACCCCTGCGGCTTGAGATGCCGTCGCGGCGGCGATCCTCGGGCAAGGCCGGGATCGCGCCTATCCGGCGGTCTTGGATGCGGCGAGTCCTCGATAGCGGCCGTCCAACGCCGCGACGAGCCGTCCAAGCGCTTCGGCATCGCCGTCGTTGACGATGACGTCGTCGGCCAGGGCAAGCCGTTGTTCGCGGCTGGCCTGGGCGGCGATCATGCGGTCGGCCAGGGACGCATCGATGTTGTCCCGGAGCATCAGGCGCTGGCGCTGGAGCGCCATGGGGGCATCGACCACCAGGATGCGATCGAGCCAGGGATAGCCGGTGCGCCCGCCGGCTTCGGCAAGCAGCGGGATCGCGGCGATGGCGTAGGGGCCGATGGCGGCCTCGCAAGCCTGCCGCAGGCGCAGGCGGATCTCGGGGTGGGTGATCGCTTCCAGCGCCCGGCGAAGCTCCGGGTCGGCGAATACCAGCTCGCGCAAGGCGCGCCGGTCCAGGCGCCCGTCGATTTGCAGGATGCCAGGGCCGAAGCGTTCGGCGATCCGCGACAACACCGGGCCGGGTTCGACGACCTCGCGCGCCACGGCATCGGCGTCGACGACCGTTATGCCGAGCGCCTCGAAGCGGCGCCCGGCCTCGCTCTTGCCCGAGGCGATTCCACCGGTAAGGCCGACGATGAAGTCGCTCATGCCGGTCGCGGATCAGGCAAGGCCGGCGAGCCGCAGGTAGCCGTCGACGATCTGGTCGCCCCAGAAGAACACGATCCAGCCCGCGATCGCCAGGTACGGCCCGAACGGGATGGGGGTGGCGCGGTCGCGGCCCTTGGCCGCCAGCCAGATCGACCCCAGCAGCGCCCCGACCAGCGAGGAGATCAGGATGATCGGCAGGATGCCCTTCAGGCCGCACCACGCACCGAGCGCGGCCAGCAGCTTGAAATCGCCATGCCCCATGCCTTCCTTGCCGGTGAGCTGCTTGAACAGCCACCAGACCATCCAGAGCGAGACGTAACCCACCGCCGCTCCCAGCAGGGCAGGCTTGGCGTGCATGTACAGGTTGTCCATGGACCCGACCAGGCCCAGCCACATCAGCGGCAGGGTCAGCTGGTCGGGCAGCAACCGGGTCCGCAGGTCGATGCCGGACAGCGCGACCAGGAAGCAACTGAGCACGATCGCGCCGAATCCCTGCCAGCCGAAACCGAAGCGCCACACGCTGGCGACCACCAGCAGCGACGTGAGCAACTCCACCATCGGGTACTGGAGCGAGATCGGCGCATGGCAGTGCCGGCACTTGCCGCCCTGGATCACCCAGCTGACCAGCGGGATGTTCTCGTACCAGCTGAGCCGGTGCTTGCAGTGCGGACAGTGCGAAGGCTCCACCACGATCCCGGGCGGCGGCGGCTCGTAGATGTCCGGCTCGCCCAGGATCTCGCGCGCATCGCGCTTCCACTGCCACTCCATCCGGCGCGGCAGCCGCAGGATCACCACGTTGAGGAAACTGCCCAGCAGCAGTCCCAGTCCGGCCGCGGCGGGAAAGCCAAGGCCGGGATGCTGGTCGAGAAATGCCATTAACTGTTATCCGACGACGGAGCCAAGTTTGAAGATGGGCAGGTACATGCCGATGACCATGCCGCCCACGATGGTACCAATGAACACCATGATCATGGGTTCCAGCAGGCTGCTCAGGGCGTCCACCGCGTTGTTCACTTCCTGCTCGTAGTACTCGGCCACCTTGAACAGCATCGCGTCGAGGGCGCCGGCCTCCTCGCCGATGGCGGTCATCTGTACGACCATGTGGGGAAACAGGTTGACCTGCTTCATCGCCATGTTGACCGGATAGCCGACCGACACGTCGTCGCGCATGCGCAGCACGGATTCCTCGTAGATCTTGTTGCCGGTAGCGCCCGCGACGATACCCAGCGCCTCCACCAGCGGCACGCCGGCCTTGAACGTCACCGCCGTGGTACGGGCGAAGCGGGCGATCGAGCTGTTGTGCATGATCTGGCCGATCACCGGTACCTTCAGGATCAGCCGGTCCATGCCGTGCTGCATGCGTGGTGATCGTTTGTAGGCGAAGATGAAGCCAAAAATGGAGCCGACGGCTACGAGCAGCATCAGCCACCAGTAGCTGACCATGAAGCGCGATGCAGCCACGATCATCTGGGTGAATGCCGGCAACTCGGCGCCGAAGCCCTTGAACACCTCCTCGAACTGCGGGACCACGAAAATCAACAGGATCGCGCTGACGATGATCGCCACGGCGATGACCATCGCCGGGTAGAACAAGGCTTTCTTGATCTTGCTTTTGAGGCCCTCGATGTTTTCCTTGTAGGTAGCGATGGTGTCGAGCACGGTCTCCAGCACGCCGGCTCCCTCGCCAGCGCGTACCAGGTTCCGGTACAGCTCGTCGAACTGGATAGGGTGCTTGCTGATGGCCTCGTATAGCGAAGAGCCGCCCTCGATGTCGCCACGGATATCGCCCACCAACTTCTTCATGCGTGGGTTCTTGTGACCGCTGCCGATGATTTCCAGCGCCGCGACGATCGGTACGCCCGACTTCATCATGGTCGCCATCTGGCGGCTGAAGAAGGCGATGTCCTTGGGCTTGATGGTCGCGCCGGCGCTGCCGAACAGCGGCTTGGGCTTGGGCTTGACCACGCCGGGCGTGATGCCCTGCTTGCGCAGCTCGGCCCTGAGCAGGTTGGCATTGCGGGCGGCCTGTTCCCCCTTCATCTTGACGCCACGCTTGTCGGTGCCCTCCCAGACGAAGGGCTGAAGCTGGCTGGCACTGCGGTTTACGGGCTCTTTCTTGACGGCGCTACGCGCTATGGACATATGGATTCCCCGGGTCCGACCATCCCCAGGCCGGAATGCATGGATGGTACCGGGTTCCGGCCTGGCAGGCATCGGGAGCAGCTACAAGCGTGGAGACGGTCACGGTAGCCGGGGAAGGCACGGTGTCGGAAAGGGATGGTGGCAAAAAGTGACGTTCTGCGTCACATCGAAGTTTTTGTCGCAAATGCAGTAGAAAGGGGCTTCCAATTGCCGTGCAGGCTGCCATCATTGCGCCGGGGAGTTGTACCGGAAAGATGCAGGGAAGTTGGCATGCTATCTGCGATAAGCAGGCTTGCGTGCCGATTCGCTCGATAGACTCAGCCCGGTATGCACCTTCAATCAACCAACCTCTAGGGGATGACACATGAAGAAGCAGCAGGGCTTTACCCTGATCGAACTGATGATCGTTGTTGCGATCATCGCCATCCTGGCCGCCATCGCGCTGCCGGCTTACCAGGATTACACCGTCCGCGCTCGCGTGTCGGAAGGTCTGACTCTGGCTTCGGCCGCCAAGACTGTTGTAGCGGAAAATGCCGCGAATGGTGCGGATGATTTCAGTGCGGGTTGGACTGCTCCCTCGGCGACGCCCAACGTGGATTCGGTGGCGTTGGATAAAAACGGCGTGATTACTGTTACGTACACGGACAAGGCCAAGGCTGTTGTGCTTTCGCTTACTCCGGAGTCGCCTGCAGGTACCCCCCTTGTGGCCGGAACGATTCCGGACGATGCAATTACGTGGAAGTGCGAGGTCAGCGTCGATACGAATAACAAGTACGTTCCGACGGAATGCCGGATCTAATTGTCTGGATAAACAGGTCGGATTTGCTTCTTGACTAATGGGAATAGTACCAAGCCCGCCTTTCGGCGGGCTTGGTGTATAAGCAGGGTATCGTGCGGGTTTATGCTGAGGCTCTGAGACCTAGTTCATTGCGTTTGCTAAGAATTCGGCAACGCACTCCTCATGGGTTCGAAACCAGATGCTCCGGAAGGGTAAGGGGGCGGAGGAAATGTCTATTTGAACTTTCTCTCAACCCCATCTTGGGGGGGGTGTCCTGGCGGTCTGACGACCTATGAGGCGGTTCAGCGTCCGAATGGGCGTGAGACCTGAAAGTGGGAGCCAGCGGGGGTGCTCATGCAGATTGGGGATGGTCTTTGGCTCTTCCTCGCCACGCCCTGGTACCGCCACTTGTAGTACGTGCGGCTTCGGTGTGTTGGGGCGGCCTCCAGGCGATAAGGGTAGGATGGAGGAAGATGAGGCGACGGCCGTGTTCTCCGGGGTGACACGCACGCTGGATCAGGGGCTCGTTTGTCTGGGCGTCGTGGCATAGACGGAATCAGCTCTATGCAGCGATGGACGGTTGGCAGGTAACGTTGCTGACCGATTGGTGCCGCCTCCAGGGGGCTAAGGAGCGGTGGAATTCAAAGGACTATCCCTCCCGTGGCCCCCTTTGGCTGGGTGTGCTGGCCAGTCTTCCAGGCGGGCCAATGCGGTATCCTTGTGAGGCAGTCGGGGGAAAACGCAGTGAACGCACTCGCATCCGTCAATCTTGTCGGCATCACCGGCATTGCCCGGCGTCTGGTCCAGGATGGGGTCCTGGACGAGGGTGCCGCGCGGTCCGCCATGGACCAGGCCGCTGTCGCCAAGGTCCCGCTGCCGCAGTGGTTCGCCGAGAAGAAGCTGGCCACCGCGGCCCAGTTGGCGGCGGCCAACTCGGTCGAGTTCGGCATGCCCTTGCTCGACGTGTCGGCCTTCGATGCCAGCCAGAGCGCGATGAGGCTGGTCAGCGAGGAGTTGCTGCAGCAGCACCAGGTGTTGCCGCTGTTCAAACGGGGCAACAGGCTGTTCGTGGGAGTCAGCGATCCGACCCAGACCCGCGCGCTGGACGACATCAAGTTCCATACCAACCTGGCGGTGGAGCCGATCCTGGTCGACGAGGACCAGATCCGGCGCGCGCTGGAGCAGTGGCAGTCGAGCAACGGTGTCCTGGGGGCGGCGCTCGGCGACGAGGACGAGGGCATCGGCAATCTCGACGTCGCGGTCGGCGACGAGGACGTGGGGGCCGGCGGCGATGCCGGCATCGACGCGAAGGGCGACGACACGCCCGTCGTGAAGTTCGTCAACAAGGTGCTGGTGGACGCGATCCGCCGCGGGGCTTCGGACATCCATTTCGAGCCTTACGAGGACGACTATCGCGTCCGCTTCCGCATCGATGGCCTGCTCAAGCAGGTGGCCAGGGCGCCGGTCAAGTTGAAGGAGCGCATCGCGGCGCGCCTGAAGGTGATGTCGCAGCTGGACATCGCCGAGAAGCGCGTGCCGCAGGACGGCCGCATCAAGCTCAACCTGTCCAAGACCAAGCAGATCGATTTCCGCGTCAGCACGCTGCCGACCCTGTTCGGCGAGAAGATCGTGCTGCGCATCCTGGACGGCAGCGCGGCCAAGCTGGGCATCGACAAGCTGGGCTACGAGCCGGACCAGCAGAAGCTGTTCCTGGAGGCCATCCACAAGCCGTACGGCATGGTGCTGGTGACCGGCCCGACCGGATCGGGCAAGACGGTGTCGCTGTACACGGCGCTGGGCATCCTCAACGACGAGACCCGCAACATTTCGACGGCCGAGGATCCGGTCGAAATCCGCCTTCCCGGCGTGAACCAGGTCCAGCAGAACAACAAGCGCGGCATGACGTTCGCCGCCGCGTTGCGCTCGTTCCTGCGCCAGGACCCGGACGTGATCATGGTCGGCGAGATCCGCGACCTGGAGACGGCGGAAATCGCGATCAAGGCGGCGCAGACCGGCCACATGGTGCTGTCGACGCTGCATACCAACGATGCGCCGCAGACCATCGCACGCTTGATGAACATGGGCATCGCGCCCTACAACATCACCTCGTCGGTGACGCTGGTGATCGCCCAGCGCCTGGCGCGTCGCCTGTGCCCGCATTGCAAGCGCAAGACGGAACTGCCGGCCAACGCACTGCTGGCCGAGGGGTTCACGCTGGAGCAGATCGAAGCCGGCTTCGACCTGTACGAGCCGGTCGGTTGCGACGAGTGCACCGAAGGCTACAAGGGCCGCACCGGCATCTACCAGGTGATGCCCATGACCGACGAGATCGCCGCGATCGTGCTGGCGGGAGGCAATGCGCTGCAGATCGCCGAGGCGGCGCAGAAGCTCGGGGTGAGGGACCTGCGCCAGTCGGCGCTGCTGAAGGTGGTGCAGGGGGTGACCGGACTGGCCGAGATCAACCGGGTGACAAAGGATTGAGGCGGGCCAGTCCTGCCCTCATCCGGCGCTTCGCGCCACCTTCTCCCGCCGCGCGGGAGAAGGGATGGCTGTTCCCTACTCCATCCCCAGCTTCTTCAGCTTGTAGCGCAGGGCGCGGAAGGTGATGCCGAGCTGGGCCGCGGTGCGGGTCTTGTTCCAGCGGTTTTCTTCCAGCGCCTTCTGGATCGCTGCGCGTTCGAGTTGCTCGATGTAGGAGGGCAGGGCGGCCTTCGCCGGGTCGATGTCGACGACGGCTTCGGCGGGCTCTGCCGATGCGCCGGGCAGGCGCGGCGCGTTGTGCTGGGGCAGGCGCAGGTCGCTGGCGCTGATCTGGTCGTCTTCGGCCAGGGCCAACGCCCGTTCGAGGATGTTCTCCAGCTCGCGCACGTTGCCGGGAAAACCGTAGTGCCCGAGCGCGTCCAGCGCGGAAGGCGAGAGCAGGGGCATCGGCCGCCCCTGGCTGCGTGCCAGGCGGGCCAGGATCGAGGCCGCGAGATGGGGCAGGTCGTCGCCGCGCTCGCGCAGCGGCGGCACGCGCAGTTCGATCACGTTGATACGGTAGTACAGGTCGTGGCGGAAGCGGCCGTCGGCGACCAGCTCGCCGAGATCCTTGTGCGTGGCCGACAGGATACGCACGTCCACCGGGACCTCGGCCGGCGCGCCGACCGGGCGCACGGATTTTTCCTGGATCGCGCGCAGCAGCTTGACCTGCATCTGCAAAGGCAGTTCGGCGACCTCGTCGAGGAACAGGGTGCCGCCGCTGGCGGCCTGGAACAGGCCGGGCTTGTCGGCGTGGGCGCCGGTGAAGCTACCCTTCTTGTGGCCGAAGAACTCGCTTTCCATCAGCTCGGCGGGGATCGCGCCGCAGTTCACCGGGACGAACGGGCCGGCGGCGCGCGCGCCCTGCTCGTGGATCGTGCGCGCAACGAGTTCCTTGCCCACGCCGGATTCGCCGAGGATGTAGACCGGCGCCTGGCTGCGCGCGACCTTGGCGATGGTGGCGCGCAGCGCGCTCATCGCCGGGGAGTCGCCCAGCAGGCGGCTGGCCTGCTCCGGCGGCGGAGGTGGCGGGGCCGGGCGCTCGCTGTTGTTCAATTCCAGCGCGTGCTTGACCATGCGGCGCAACACATGGATGTCGACCGGCTTGCTGACGAAATCGAAGGCGCCGGCCTTCAGCGCTTCCACCGCGAGGTCCATGCTGCCGAACGCGGTGATCATCGCCACCGGCGTGTGCGGATGGTGGCGGGCGATCTCGGTGACCAGCTCGATGCCGTTGCCGTCGGGCAGGCGCATGTCGGTGATGCACAGGTCGAAGCGGTTGCTGCCCAGCAGTTCGCGCGCTTCGGCGAGGTTGGCGGCGGTACTGACGCGCAGGCCCATGCGTCCGAGCGTGAGGACCAGCAGTTCGCGGATGTCGCGTTCGTCGTCGACGACGAGGGCACTTCGGCTTTCGTTCATGGGGGACAAAGATAGATCGGCGCGAACGATGACGACAAATTCTGCCGGAATATGCCGCGTGGCGTCGTTTCGGGGCTGTTCGTCGGAATCATGGCGGCGCCAGTGTATGCGGCCCGGGCAGGATCACCCGGAAGCAGGCGCCGCCCGCGGGAACCGCCACGTACTCGAGCCGGGCCTGGTTGGCGCGGCAGAGCTCGCGGGCGATGTACAGGCCAAGCCCGGTACCGTGCTCGGAAGTGGTGAAGAACGGGCGGAACAGCTGCGCGGCGACCGCGTCGGGAATCCCGGGGCCGCGATCCATCACGTCGACCACCGCGCTGCGGTCCTGTGCAGCCACGCGCAACCTGACGCGCGCGGGCTCGTCCATCGTGCGCCCGTACTTGAGAGCGTTGTGCACCAGGGCGGTAAGGATCTGGTGCAGGTGCTTGGGGTCGACCAGCGCCTGCACGGTGGCTTGGCTGGTGATGGCTTCCAGGCTGTCGGTCTCGATCGACAGGGTCTGCCGGTACTCCAGCACGAAGCGGCGCACGAACGCGGAGAGGTTGAGGTTCTCGGGATTGGCGCGCTCGCGCCTGGCCAGGCCGAGCACGCTTTCGACGATGCCGTTGGTGCGCAGGCACTGCTGGTGGATGATCTGCAGCAGGCGGCGGTCGGCATCGCCGATCGCGGTCGATTCTTCCAGCAACTGTGCGGCATAGTTGATCGCCGCCAGCGGATTGCGGATCTCGTGGGCCAGGCTCGCGGAGAAGCGGCCCATCGCCGACAGGGTCAGCGATTCGGCGCGCCGCGATACGACGGTGGCGTCGTCGAGGAAGACCAGGGTGAGGTCGCTGTCGGCCAGCAGCCGGGCGAAGCGCGGCTGGACTTCCGGCTGGTCGGGGGAAAGCTGCAGCGGTGCCTCGTCCCGGGTCCAGCCGTTGCGCCAGCGCTGCAGGCGCCGGGCCAGCTCCGGCGCGGCGCTGGCCAGTTCGAGCTGGCCAGCGCCCGCGTGGCCGTCGGTGTCGCCGAGCAGGGCGGCGGCGGCCTCGTTCGCGAGCGCGACGCGATTGCGCGCGTCCACCACCAGCACGCCGGTGCGCATGCGGCGGATGATCAATTCGTTGATCTCGTAGAGGTTGGCGACCTGGGCGCCGCGCCGTTCGGCCAGGGCCTGGTTGTTGCGGGCGCGCTGGCCGATCTGGTGGCAGATGTAGGCCAATGCCAGGTAGCTGGTGACGAACATCGCGAGCTCGGCCAAGGTCCGGTTGCTGGCGTCGCCGTCGAGCTGGGTCCAGGCGTACTCGAGCACGGTGGCGATGCCGGCGAACACCGCGATGCCCAGGCCGTAGCGCAGCGGCAGCAGCATCGCCGCCGCCGCGACGTTGAACAGCAGCATCATCGCGATGCCGGCGCTGGCGCTGGGCAAGGCATGGATCGCCAGCGTCGCCGCGAGGATGTCCGCCGCGGTGCTGCAGGCCACGATCGGCGTCAGCCAGCGATCGTTGCGGCCCCAGAACAGCAACAGCATGGCCAGCAGCAGGTAGGCGGTGGTGACGCCTTGTGCCAGACCGGGATGCAGCGGCTTGCCGACCAGGATGGACAACGGGCTGAAGACGAGCGCGGCCAGCAGGCCGGCGACCAGCACCCGGTACAGGGCGAAGAAATAGAGCTCGCGCCGGGGTACGGACTCGATCCGGTCGATGAGCGAGGTGCTGGGTGACAAGCCGGAACTCCCCTTCTGGCTGGCAGGAGCCGGAGTATAGGGGCGTGTCGATGGCGTGGTTTGCCGGGCCAGGCCGTTATGGGCGGTGCCTGGGTCCGATGCGCTGGCGCTGGCGCCCGCCGGGCCCGAACTCGCTCGCGCAAAGTCGCCGGGAATGCCCGATTTTGCGCCGCAGCCGCTCGTCGGCGACAATAGGCGGCCCGCCCGAGCACGTCAGGCAGCCCTGCAAGGCAGGGTCGCCGTGGTACCGGACGGTCGTTTCCTTTTCCCACGGTGACGCATGAATTTCCACGAATACCAGGCAAAACAATTGCTTGCCGAATACGGCATCCCGGTCCCGGCCGGCAAGGTCGCGGCGACTCCGGATGAAGCGGTCGAAGCCGCCAAGTCGTTGGGCGCCGGCCCCTGGATGGTCAAGGCGCAGATCCATGCGGGCGGCCGCGGCAAGGCCGGCGGCGTCAAGTTCTGCAAGACCGTCGACGACGTGAAGGCCGCGGCGGCCAAGATGCTCGGCACCAAGATGGCCACCTACCAGACCGCCGGCGTCGAGTTGCCGATCAACCTGGTGCTGGTGACCACCGCCGGCGAGATCGTCAAGGAACTGTACCTGTCGGTGCTGGTCGACCGCGGTACCAAGACCATCACCTACATCGCCTCGTCCGAGGGCGGCGTCGAGATCGAGCAGGTCGCCGCCGAGACCCCGGAGAAGATCCACACCCTGAACGTGGACTTCGTCGAGGGCGTGCAGGGCTACCATGGCCGCGACATCGGCTTCAAGCTGGGCCTGACCGCCAAGCAGGCCGGCCAGTTCGCCAACATCATGGTGAACCTGTACCGCATCTTCAACGAGAAGGACCTGGCGCTGGTCGAGATCAACCCGCTGGCGATCCTGGACGACGGCAACCTGTACGCGCTGGACGGCAAGTTCAACAGCGACGACAACGCCAACTTCCGCCACAAGGAACTGGTCGCCATGCGCGACAAGTCCCAGGAAGACCCGACCGAGGTGATCGCCTCGGAGCTGGACATCAACTACGTCACCATGGACGGCAACATCGGCTGCATGGTGAACGGCGCCGGCCTGGCCATGGCCACCATGGACGTCATCAAGCTCAACGGCGGCGAGCCGGCGAACTTCCTGGACGTGGGCGGCGGCGCGAACAAGCAGCGCGTGGTCGAGGCGTTCAAGCTGATCCTGTCCTCGGACAAGGTCGAAGGCATCTTCGTCAACATCTTCGGCGGCATCGTCCGCTGCGACATGATCGCCGAGGGCATCATCGCCGCGGTCAAGGAAGTGGGCGTCAAGGTGCCGGTCGTGGTGCGCCTGGAAGGCACCAACGTGGAAGAGGGCAAGCAGCTGCTGCGCGACAGCGGCATGGCCATCATCCCGGCCGACAACATCAACGACGGCGCCAAGAAGGTCGTCGAAGCGGTCAAGAAAGCCGCCTGATCCACGACACCGAAGGAAATTCCCATGTCTGTTTTGATCAACAAGAACACCAAGGTGATCGTGCAGGGCTTCACCGGCCAGCAGGGCACCTTCCACGCCACCCAGATGATCGAGTACGGCACCCAGGTCGTCGGCGGCGTCACCCCGGGCAAGGGCGGCACCACCCACCTCGAGCTGCCGGTGTTCAACACCGTGGCCGATGCCGTGCAGAACACCGGCGCCGACGCGTCGGTCATCTACGTCCCGCCGCCGTTCGCGGCCGACGCGATCCTGGAGGCCGCTGCGGCCGGCATCAAGGTCATCGTCTGCATCACCGAGGGCATCCCGGTGCTGGACATGCTGCGCGTGAAGAACGTGCTGACCCGTTCGTACCCGGACACCGTGCTGATCGGGCCGAACTGCCCCGGCGTGATCACCCCGGGCGAGTGCAAGATCGGCATCATGCCGGGCCACATCCACAAGCCGGGCAAGATCGGCATCGTCTCGCGCTCGGGCACGCTGACCTATGAAGCGGTCAAGCAGACCACCGAGGTCGGCCTGGGCCAGTCCACCTGCATCGGCATCGGTGGCGACCCGATCAACGGCCTGAACTTCGTCGACTGCCTGAAGCTGTTCAACGAAGACCCGCAGACCGAAGGCATCATCATGGTCGGCGAGATCGGCGGCGACGCCGAGGAAGCCGGTGCCGAATACATCAAGAACCACGTGAAGAAGCCGGTCGTCGGCTTCATCGCCGGTGCCTCGGCGCCGGCCGGCAAGCGTATGGGCCATGCCGGTGCGATCGCCTCGGGTGGCAAGGGTACGGCCGAAGGCAAGTTCGCCGCGATGGAAGCGGCGGGCGTCAAGACCGTCCGCTCGCCGGGCGACCTGGGAGCGGCGATCGCTGCGCTGGTGAAGTAAGCCGGCGCTGCATTGCAGCTTTTTGGAAGGCCGCCCTCCGGGCGGCCTTTTTTCATGGGGCGAAGGCGGTGGCCCTCATCCGCCCTTCGGGCACCTTCTCCCGCGAGCGGGAGAAGGAAATCGCGAGCTTCACTTTCCACGAAGGAGGAAGGAGCCACGGGTTTTCCCCTTCCCGCGAGGGAAGGAGGTAGCGAGTTTTTTCTTCCAGCGGGGAGGAGGTAGCGAGTTTTTCCTTCCAGCGGGGAGGAGGAAGTCGCGAGTTTTGAGGTGAGAAGGAGCCTGCGAGCTTTTCCCTTCCAGCAAGGGCGGGAAGGAGCCGTGAGCTTTTCACTTCCGGCAAGGGGAAAAGAAGCCGCGAGCTTTTCCCCAGCAAGAGGAAGAAGGAGTCGGCGAGCTTCCCTCCAGCAAGAAGAAGGAGCCGGCGAGCTTCCCCCAGCAAGAGGGAGCAGGAGCCGGCGGGCTTTTCCCCTCTCCCGCTTGCGGGAGAGGGGTAGGGGTGAGGGCGCTTCCCTACATCAAATTCCCGCCTCCTCCGATCCCGCGCCTCGGCTCGCCGTTCGATCCTCATGCCTCTCCTGCAAGGAAAGGGCGGGATGCGCAACGGACAGAAAACCTCATCCGCCAGAGTTCTCCGCGGCCGGATGACCGACGCCGAGCGTCGGCTCTGGTACAGGCTGCGCGACCGCCGCCTGTTCGGCTGCAAGTTCCGCCGCCAATGCCCGATCGGTCCGTACGTGGTCGATTTCGCTTGTCTGGAACGGCGGCTCGTGATCGAACTCGACGGTAGCCAGCACCTCGATTGCCAGGCGGATTCCCGGCGCGACGCTTTCCTGGCGGGCGAGGGCTTCGCGGTCCTGCGGTTCTGGAATAATGAGGCGTTGGCGACTACCGGCACGGTCTGCGGCGAGATCGCACGATGGTTGGCGGAACATCGCCCGATCCCATATCGGCCGCCGCACGGCGGCATCCCGTGAAAGGCTGCCCGACATGTCCAAGACCCTTCGCATCGCCCTGGCCCAGTTCGATTTCCCGGTAGGCGCCGTCGCGCAGAATACCGACCGCATCATCGAGATGATCGGCCACGCGCGCGACGAGTTCGGCGCCGACGTGGTGCTGTTTCCCGAACTGGCGGTCAGCGGCTATCCGCCGGAGGACCTGCTGCTGAGGCCGGGGTTCCTGGCGCACTGCGCGGAGGCGATCGAGCGCATCGCCGCGGCCGCGAAGGGCATCGTCGCGGTGGTCGGCTGGCCGCAGAGCGCGGGCGCGGTGGTCTACAACGCGGCCAGCGTGCTGCGCGAAGGCCGTATCGCGCAGACCTACCGCAAGCGCGAACTGCCCAACTACGCGGTGTTCGACGAGCGCCGCTACTTCGACGTGGATCCGGATGGCGGCAGCTGCGTGTTCGAGGTCAAGGACGTGCCGGTCGGCCTGGTGATCTGCGAGGACCTGTGGTTCTCCGAGCCGCTGGCGGATACCGTGCGCAACGGCGCCGAACTGGTGCTGGTGCCGAATGCATCGCCGTTCGAGCGAGGCAAGCATGCGCAGCGCGACGCGCTGCTCGCCGAGCGCACGCGCGAGAGCGGTGCGGCGATCGCCTACCTCAACGTGGTCGGCGGGCAGGACGCGCTGGTGTTCGACGGCGCGTCGGTGGTCGCCGACGGCGACGGCACCGTGCATCCGGCCGCGGCGGCGTTCACCGACCAATGGCTGGTGGTGGACTACGCCGCCGGCGAGCGCCGCTTCGCGCCGGTGGTGTGGATGGACGACGGCGACGAGAGCATGGACGCGCTGGCCTGGCGCGCGGTGGTGCGCGGGGTGCAGGACTACTGCCGCAAGAATGGATTTTCGAAGGTGTGGCTGGGCCTGTCCGGCGGCATCGATTCGGCGCTGGTGCTGGCGATCGCGGTCGATGCGCTGGGGGCGGACAACGTCACCGCGGTGCGGCTGCCGTCGCGCTACACCGCCGGGCTGTCCAACGACCTGGCCGAGGAACAGTGCCGTGCGCTGGGGGTGAGGCTGGAGACCGTGCAGATCGAGCCGGCCTTCAAGGGGTTGCTGGAATCGCTGGGGCCGCTGTTCGCCGGCACCGAGCCGGACATCACCGAGGAGAACCTGCAGTCGCGCAGCCGCGGCGTGATCCTGATGGCGCTGTCCAACAAGTTCGGCGGGCTGCTGCTGACCACCGGCAACAAGAGCGAATACGCGGTCGGCTACGCGACGATCTATGGCGACATGTGCGGCGGCTATGCGCCGCTGAAGGACCTCTACAAGACCGAGGTGTTCGGGCTTGCGAAGTGGCGCAACACGGTGGGCGGCGCGCCGGTGATCCCGCCGGCGGTGATCGCGCGCCCGCCCTCGGCCGAACTGCGCGAGAACCAGAAGGACCAGGACTCGCTACCGCCCTACGACGTGCTCGACGGCATCCTGTACCGCTACGTGGACCAGGAGCAGTCGCGCGAGGACATCGTCGCCGCCGGGTATGCCGCCGAGACCGTGGACCACGTGCTGCGCCTGGTGCGGATCAACGAATGGAAGCGCCACCAGGCCGCTCCGGGGCCGAAGGTGTCGCGGCGGGCGTTCGGGCGCGAACGGCGCTATCCGATCACCAACGGCTATCGCGGGCAGTAAAGATGGGGCGAAAGCCCCTTCTTCTGGGGGACTGCCAGTGCCGGGTGATGCTCCTGCGGGAGGACTTCAGTCCGCGCCGCAGAGAAGCCAGTGAGCTATAGGGCTTGGCGCGCCGCCGCGCGAGGCGATGTCCTGTGGGAGGGACTTCAGTCCCGACGCTTGGCCAGAGGATCCCGAATCGAGCGACAGCCCAGTCGATGGCCGTAGGCGCGGCTTCGGCCGGAAGCTCCCTCGGGAAGGCCCCATCGCGGCTGAAGCCGCTCCTACGGGAGACAGGATCCGTAGGCGCTGAATGAAGATCCGCCACGAGAAAGGGGCCCTGGAGGCCCCTTTCATGGTTGCGTGGATTCCGCTTCTGCTAATTGCGATTCATCTTGGCGTTGGCCTGGCCGGTAGCGGCCGACTTCTCGCCCGCGAACGGGTTCAGCTTGCGGATCGCCCACGGGTACTTGGGCCAGTCGCCGGTCAGCCAGGGGTGCTTCGGATCGTTCATCTCGAGCACGCGGCGGGCATCGTCGGCGAGCTGCTTGTTGCCCAGGTGGGTATAGGCCTCGGCCAGCACCGCCACGGCGTCGTACTGGAACGCGCTCTGCGGGTAGGTCTCGAGGATGTAGTTGGCGCGGCCGGCGGCCGACACCCAGGCGGTGCGGCGCAGGTAGTACAGCGCGTTGTCCAGCTCGTACTGCGCGAACGTGTCGCGCAGCGCGATCATGCGCAGGCGGGCGTCGGCGGCGTAGCGGCTGTTCGGGTAGCGGTCGGCGACGGTGTTGAAGTCGTTGTAGGCCTGCTGCGGGGTGGACAGGTCGCGGCGGCTCGGGTCGAGCGACCACACCTTGCGCAGGAACACCGTGTCGCGGTTGCTGTTGGCCAGGCCGCGCAGGTAGTACAGGTAGGCGATGTTGCGGTGGGTCGGGTAGGTGCGGATGAAGCGGTCGATGCTGGAGACCGCGTCCTCGTTCTTGCCGGCCTTGTACTGGGCGTAGGCGCTCTCGATCATCGCCTGCTCGGTGTACGGGCCGTACGGGTACTGGGCGATCAGGCGCTTGAAGCTGGCCTCCGCACCGGCCCAGTTGCCCTTTTCCATCAGGCCGTGGGCCTTCTCATAGATCTGCTCGACGGGCGCGCCCTCGTCGGGGTTCTTCTTGGCGCCGCGGTGACAGCCCGTGGCGACCACCACCAGGGCGAGCAGCAGGGCGGCGATGCGGACGGGCGCGTGGAGCTTGGAGCGTCGGATCATGGGTCGAGGGCAGGACGCGTCAGGAATACGAAAGGGCGATAATAGCCTAGTGGCCTGTCCGGCGACTGACTTCGGCCGGCCAGGCCCCGATTTCTCTTCACTTTCCCGGTTCCCCATGTCCGACAACCTCCCCGAATCCCCGCGCCAGGCCGTCGTGCCGGACCAGGCCGCGGGCCGCCGCTTCGATGCCGTGCTGGCCGAGCTGTTTCCTGAATTCTCGCGCTCGCGGCTGGCCGAATGGATCAAGTCGGGCGACGTGCTGCTGGACGGCGAGCCGGCCCGGCCGCGCGACCCGGTCCGCGGCGGCGAGACCGTGCGGTTGCAGGCGGTGCTGGAAACCCAGACCCACGCCGAGCCCCAGGACATCCCGCTGGACATCCTGTACCAGGACGACCAGGTGTTCGTGGTGAACAAGCCGGCCGGGCTGGTAGTCCATCCCGGCGCCGGCAACCCGGACGGCACCCTGGTCAACGCCCTGCTGTTCCGCGACCCGGCGCTGTCGGCGCTGCCGCGCGCCGGCGTGGTGCACCGGCTCGACAAGGACACCAGCGGGGTGATGGTGGTGGCGCGCACGCTCCAGGCGCAGACCGCGCTGGTGGAGCAGCTGTCCGCGCGCGAGGTGCACCGGCAGTACCTGGCGGTGGTGGTGGGGGCGCTGGTGTCCGGCGGCACCGCCAATGCCGCGATCGAGCGCCACCCGCGCGACCGGTTGCGGATGGCGGTGCGCGAGGACGGCAAGGAGGCGGTGACCCATTACCGGCTGCGCGAGCGGTTCCGCGCGCATACCGCGCTGGAGTGCCGGCTGGAAACCGGGCGCACCCACCAGATCCGCGTGCACATGGCGCACCTGAAGCACCCGATCGTCGGCGATCCGCTCTACGGCGGCCCGCTCAAGCTGCCCAAGGGCGCGACCGAGGACCTGGTCGCCGGACTGCGCGGCTTCAAGCGCCAGGCGCTGCATGCGGAGACGCTGGAGTTCGCGCATCCGGCCAGCGGCGAGCCGGTCCGTGCCGTCGCGCCGGTGCCGGCCGACATGCAGCGGTTGCTGGCGGTGCTGCGCGAGGATTCCGCGCTGGCCGCCGAGCGGGAGCGGCGCTGACATGGCGGGCGTGCCGCTGCTGCGGGCGGATTGGCCGGCGCCTCCCGGCGTGCGGGCGTTCACCACGCTGCGGCACGGGGCGGGCGGCTCGCAGCCGCCGTTCGACCATTTCAACCAGGGCAATCGCTACGCGGCCGATGGCGACGACCCGGCCCAGGTCCAGCGCAATCGCGACGAACTGGCGGCCCTGGCCGGGCTGCCGTCGCCGCCGCACTGGCTGCGACAGGTGCACGGCACCGGCGTGCTGCGTTTCGAGGCGCCCCCGGCGGCGCAGGGGATCGAGGCCGAACCGACCGCCGATGCGGCGGTGACCGCGGTGCCGGGCGTGGTGCTGGCGATCCTGACCGCCGACTGCCTGCCGGTGGTCTTCGCCGCCGCGGACGGCAGCGAGGTCGGCGCGGCGCATGCCGGCTGGCGCGGGCTGGCCGACGGGGTGCTGGAGCGCACCGTCGCCGCACTGCGGACCGCGCCCGGGCGCCTGCGGGCCTGGCTGGGCCCGGCAGCGGGACCGCAGGCCTACGAGGTCGGCGAGGACGTATTCCACGCCTTCGTCGATGCCGATCCAGGAGCGCGGGCGGCTTTCGCCGCGACCCGGCCCGGGCACTGGAAGGTCGACCTGTACGCATTGGCCCGGCGGCGACTGGCGGCGGCAGGGGTCCCGGCCGACGCGATCCATGGCGGCGGCCTGTGCACGATCTCCGACCCCCAGCGGTTCTTCTCGCATCGCCGCGATCGCCGCAGCGGCCGCATGGCGACCCTGGCCTGGATCGCGCGCTGACCTCGCCCTTGTTCGAGGAAGATGCGGCGGTGGAGGTCGCGCTACCCCAGGTTCGGTCGGCACGGTGCCTGCCTGGCGCCGGACGTGTCGCTGCGCGGGCGGTCCCTCTCGGCTAGATCCGGAAGGGCTGGGCGACAGGTTGGCGGGAGGGACTTCAGTCCCGATGCTTGCCGCCAAAGCCCGCCGGGACTTAAGCCCATCCCGCAAGATCACGGGGGAGCATGAAAAAAACCGGCCATCTTGCGATGGCCGGTCCGATTCCCGGAGCCGCGCTGCGACTTACAGCGATTGCATCTCCGGATTGGCATTGCGGTTCTTCTCCTTCTCGGCCGGCTTGGCCGCCGGAGCCGGTGCTGGCGCGCCATCCGCCTGCGCGACCGGCACTTCCAGGTAGGGCAGGTGCAGCGCCTGGCTGGTCATGCCGCGGATCTCGTTGGTCAGGGCCGCGCTGTCGTTGAGCTTGCGCCCGTAGGACGGGATGATGTCCTTCAGGCGCGCCTGCCAGCCGGCGGCCATTTCCTTCGGGAACGCCTTGGCCATCAGGTCCAGCATGATCGGCGGCGAGGTCGAGGCGCCGGGCGAGGCGCCCAGCAGCGCGGCGATGGTCTTGTCCTTGTCGGTCACGATCTCGGTGCCGAACTGCAGGATCGCGCCCTTTTCCGGGTCGCGCTTGATGATCTGCACGCGCTGGCCGGCGGTGATCAGCTTCCAGTCCTCGCGCTTGGCGTTGGGGTAGTACTTGAGCAGTTCGGCCTGGCGGTCCGCGTCGGTCAGCTCGGCCTGCTGCATCAGGTACTTCACCAGGTCGAGGTTGTCCTTGCCGACCTTCAGCATGTCGACCACGTTGTCGTGGTTGACCGAGGAGTACAGGTCGAACCAGGAGCCGTCCTTCAGGAACTTGGTGCTGTACAGCGCGAACGGCCCGAACAGCACCACGGGCTTGCCGTCGAGCTTGCGCGCGTCGATGTGCGGCACCGACATCGGCGGCGAGCCGGTCTCGGCCATGCCATAGACCTTGACCTTGTGGCGCTCGGCGATGGCCGGCGCCTCGAAGGCCAGGAACTGCCCGCCGACCGGGAAGCCGGCGTAGTCCTTGGCCTCCGGGATGCCGGACAGCTGCAGCAGCTTGAGCGCGGCGCCGCCGGCGCCGATGAAGACGAACCGGGACTTGACCGTGTGTTCCTGGCCGCTCTTGAGGTCCTTGACGGTGACGTTCCAGGTCTTGTCGTCGTTCTGGCGCAAGGCGGTGACTTCATGCTGCAGCTGCAGCTTGAAGTTGGGATTGCGTTGCAGGGCGCGGGTCAGCTCGTTGGTGATCACGCCGAAATTGACGTCGGTGCCCAGCGGCATGTAGGTCGCGGCCACCTTCTGGTTGGGATCGCGGCCTTCCATCACCAGCGGCGCCCATTGCTTGATCTGCTCCGGGTCGGTGGAGAACTGCATGCCGTAGAACAGCGGGTTCTTGACCAGGGCGTCGTGGCGCTTGCGCAGGTACTCGATGCGGTCGTCGCCCCAGACGAAGCTCATGTGCGGGGTCGGGTTGATGAACTCCGACGGTTCCGGCAGCCGGCCCTGCTTGACCTGGTAGGACCAGAACTGGCGCGAGATCTCGAACTGCTCGGCGATGCCGACCGCACGCTTGGTCTCGATCGAGCCGTCCGGCAGCTCCGGCGTGTAGTTGAGCTCGGCGAAGGCGGAGTGGCCGGTGCCGGCGTTGTTCCAGCCGTTGGAGCTTTCCAGGGCCACGCCGTCCAGGCGCTCGAACAGTTCCAGGCGCCAGTCGGGCTGCAGTTCCTGCAGGTAGGTGGCCAGCGTGACGCTCATGATGCCGCCGCCGACGAGCACGACGTCCACCGGCTTGTCGTTCTCGGCGGGCGGCACCGAGCGCTCGTGGAGCGGCCAATAGAGGAACAGCACGCCCGCCAGTAGCAGCAGCACTACGACGCCTGCCAGGACCTTGATGAATTTCTTCATTGGATACTCGGGATGGGAGAGGGGGAGCCGTGCCATCGGAGCTGGATGCGGACGCGACGGGGCGCGTGCGTCGGGCAGGCACGAAGGTCGATTTTACTGCAATGCAGCATAATGGCCCTCCCGGCGCCGGCAGGGCTCGCTGGATCAGCCGCCCGCCTGCAGGGCCCGAAGATAGCACCGCCGCCAGTGGTTGATGTCGTTGCGGCGTAAATGCTCCATCATCGCCTGCCAGCGCTCGACCCGCTTGGGCCGGGCGAGGGTGGCGGCGGTGGCGATCGCGTCGGCGACCCCGTCCAGGTCGTGCGGGTTGACCAGTAGGGCCTCCTTCATCTCGTCGGCGGCGCCAGCCAGCAGCGACAGCACCAGCACGCCGGGATTGTCCGGGTCCTGCGCCGCCACGTACTCCTTGGCGACCAGGTTCATGCCGTCGCGCAGCGGGGTCACCAGGCCGACCGCGGCCGTGCGGTAGAAGCCGGTGAGGGTGGCGTGGGTGAAGTTCTGGTTGACGTAGCGCAGCGGCGTCCAGTCCGGCTCGGCGTGGCTGCCGTTGATGTGCCCGGCGATCTGTTCGAGCTGGTTGCGCAGTTGGCGGTACTCGGCGACGTCGCCGCGCGAGACCGGGGCGATCTGCAGGTAGGTCAGGCTGCCGCGCTGGTCGGGATGGCGGTCGAGATAGCGCTCGAAGCCGAGGAAGCGCTCGGGCAGGCCCTTGGAGTAGTCGAGCCGGTCGACGCCGATCGCGAGCTGGCGCCCGCTCAGGCTGGTGCGCAGGTCGCGCACGGCCTGCTTGGACATCGCCACCTTGGCCTGCCGGGCGATCTGCTCGGTGTCGATGCCGATCGGGAACGCGGCGGCGCGGAAGCGGCGCCCGCCCGGGGCTTCCACCAGGTCGCCGTCGAGCAGCCGGCCGCCGCCGAACAGGCGCACGTACGACTTGAACCGGTCCACGTCGCGCTGGGTCTGGAAACCGACCAGGTCGTAGGCATACAGGCTGGGGAAGAAGCGCGCATGGTCCGGCATGGCCTGCACCAGGTCGGCCGAAGGCATGGGCACGTGCAGGAAGAAGCCGATCCGCCCGCCGAAGCCGCGCTCGCGCAACAGCGCGCCGAGGGGGATCAGGTGGTAGTCGTGGATCCAGACGACGTCGCTGTCGCGCAGCATCGGTGCGAGCTTTTCGGCGAACAGCGCGTTGACCCGGCGATAGCCGTCGCGGGTGGCGCGGTCGTAGTCGACCAGGTCCAGCCGGAAGTGCAGCAGCGGCCACAGCGTTCGGTTGGCGAACCCGTTGTAGTAGGCGTCGATGTCGCGCTTGTTGAGGTCCATGGTGACGAAGCGGATGTCGCCATCCTGGTGCTCGTGCAGGGCGCCGCTGTCGCCGCGCACGGTCTTGCCGCTCCAGCCGAACCAGATGCCGCCCTGCTCCTTGAGCGCGGCCAGCAGGCCGACGGCGAGGCCGCCGGCGCGGCTTTCGCCGGGCACCGCGACGCGGTTGGATACCACCACCAGTCGGCTCATGACGCTTCCCTCCAGCTGCGCGACAGCCGCATCGCCGCGATGATCAGGCCGACGTGCGAATAGGTCTGCGGAAAATTGCCCCAGGCTTCCCCGTCCTCGAAGGCCAGGTCTTCCGACAGCAGGCCCAGGTGGTTGCGGCGCGCCAGCACGCTTTCGAACAGCTGCCGCGCCTCGTCCATGCGGCCGATGGCCGCCAGCGCGTCGATGTACCAGAAGGTGCAGATGGTGAAGCTGGTCTCCGGCTCGCCGAAGTCGTCGGGCGCGATGTAGCGGTACAGCGAGTCGCCGTGCTTGAGGGTGCGGCCGATCGCCTCGACCGTGGCGATGAAGCGCGGGTCGTCGCTGGCGACGATGCCGATGTCGGCCAGCAGCAGCAGGGACGCATCCAGGCGGTGGCCGCCGAGCGTGTCGGTGAAATGGTTGCGCTCTTCGCTCCAGGCGTCCTGCAGCACGCGCTGGCGGATCGTGTCGGCGCGCTCGCGCCAGTAGCCGATGCGTTCGTCCAGGCCGAGCCGGTGGGCGATCTTGGACAGCCGGTCGCACGCGGCCCAGCACATCGCCGCCGTGTAGGTATGCACCTCGGCGCGCCCGCGGAACTCCCACAGTCCGGCATCGGGCACGTCGTGCAGCGCGTAGGCGCGCTCGCCGAGCGGCTCCAGCCGGCGGAAGGTGTGCTCGTCGCCGGGGTCCTTCAGGCGCTGGTCGAAGAACAGCTGGGTGGAGGCGAGCACCACGCTGCCGTAGACGTCGTGCTGTTTCTGGATCCAGGCCAGGTTGCCGCGCCGCACCGGGCCCATGCCGCGATAGCCGGCCAGCGAGTCGACTTCGTGTTCTTCCAGCTGCGACTCGAAGCCGATGCCGTACAGCGGCTGCAGCGTGCCGTCGCTGGTGGCGATGTTGAAGATGTAGGCGATGAACTGCTCCATCGTGCGGGTCGCGCCGAGCCGGTTGAGCGCGCGCACCACGAAGGCGGCGTCGCGCAGCCAGCAGTAGCGGTAGTCCCAGTTGCGCGGCGTGTTGGGCGCCTCCGGGATCGAAGTGGTCATCGCGGCGATGATGGCGCCGCTGTCCTCGTACTGGCACAGCTTGAGGGTGATCGCGCTGCGGATCACCGCATCCTGCCAGTCGAGGCGGATGGACAGGTAGCGCACCCATTCGCGCCAGTAGTCCTCGGTGCGCTCCTGCGCCTCCTGCACGTAGCCGGTGAGGGAGCGGTTGAGCGACTCGTCCACGCCCAGCACCAGGTTGACCGGGTGGTTGAGCACGAACGGCAGCCCGTCGCGGATGAAGCGCACCGGCACGTCGGTGGTCAGGCGCAGGGTGAAGTCCGGCAGCAGCCAGCGGATGTGGTTGCTGCCCCAGGTCGATTCCGGCTTGCGCGAGCCCCAGTCCGCCAGCGGGCGGGCGCGTACGACGATGCGCGGGTTGCCGGACAGCGGGCGGATCTGGCGGATGATGCTGACCGGACGGTAGAACCGCCCGTTGTTGCGCCAGCGCGGCGCGAAGTCGATCACCTCGATCGCGCCGCCCTTGTCGTCGCGCAGCACCGTGCGCAGGATCGCGGTGTTGGTGATGTAGCTCTGTTCGCTGCCGACCAGGCCTTCCAGCTCGACGGCGAAATCGCCGCCGGGCTGCTCGCGCGGCGAAAGCAGCGCGCAGAAGGCGGGGTCGCCGTCGAACGCGGGCATGCAGCTCCACACGACGCGCGCCTGCTTGTCGATCAGCGCGCCGAAGCTGCAGTTGCCGATCACGCCCAGGTCGAGATTGGGGACGCTTGGAACCGGTGAGTTCATGGAGTGTCTTCCGTTCACGGCCGTGCGTTGTCGTGCAGCCATGCGTGCACGGCGGGAATGTCGGGCAGGGCGTAGCGCGCCTGGGTGCCGGTGCGCCGGCCGACCAGCACGCTCCAGCCGCCGAGGCGGTTGGCGGCGGCGAAGCCGAACTCGTCGGTCAGGTCGTCGCCGACGAACACGGGGCGGCGGCCGGCGAACGGGGGCTGCCGCATCAGTCGTTCGACCGCGCCGCCCTTGTCGCTGCCTTCCGGCACGAACTCGACGACGTGGTCGCCGGGCTGCAGGCGATAGCCCGGCAAGCCCGCGATCTCGGCCTGGGCGAAATCGAGCACCGAAGCGCCGGCCTGCGGCGCCGAGCGCCAATGCAGCGCCAGGCTCACGCCCTTGTCCTCGACGAGCACGCCGGGATGGGCCTGCGCCATGTGCGCGGCGCGCCGGTGCAGTTCGTGCAGGAAGCCGGAGGTGTCGTCGGGAATGGCCACGCGCGCCTGGGCATCGCTGCGCAGTTCGTGGCCGTGCAGGCCGGCGGCGGGCAGTCGCAAGGGCTCGAACAGCAAGTCGAGTTGCGCGAGCGGCCGGCCGCTGACCAGCGCCACCGCGCCGAGCAGTCGGTCGCCGATGCGGCCTATGGTTTCGCGCACGTCGGGCAGCAGGCGGACCTGGTCGGGCTGCTCGGAGAAGGCGATCAAGGTGCCATCGACGTCCAGGAACAACGCGCAGGCGTCGTCCAGCGATGGCGGGGTGGGGAGTGGAGGGACCTCAGCCATTGGTGCATTGTGCCGGAAGTGGGTGTGAGCTTCCGGTTATGGCGGCTGGGCGAATGCCGGATCCTCGTTACTTCGTGCAGGAGGGATTTCGGTCCCGATGGGCTCTACCGAATTCGCTGGGTGGTCGCGGCCTCCTCCCATCGGGATGAAGGCGTGTTGCTTGCGAGTCGTTGATTCGCAAGCGCCCGAACGCCTGGCGCGCCGGCGCCAGGCCGGGGCGCGCAGCGAAGTGCGCGATAGGCGGATGAGGGCGGGCGAAGCCTGCAACGACCCGTCACGAGCCGCGCGTACATGCCCCGGTATGACCCGGGCGGCATCTGCGGCCCGGGTCCCCGTGCGATCGGCATCGCCGGTCAGAACGTGTAACGCACCCGTCCGTACCAGTACGCGCCGTTGCTGCCGATCGGCGAGAGCACGTCGTACGGGAGGTTGCCGTAGTAGTTGGTCTCGCTGTTGGACAGGTCGGGATAGCTGTCGGTGACGTTCTGGCCGCCGATGGCCACGGTCCATTGCGGGGTGATGCGGTACTCGGCTTCCACGTCCAACTGCAGTTCCGCGCCGTAGGTCTGCGGGGCCGAGGCCCAGCCGAAGACGCGGGTGACGCTGCCGTAGCGCGACAGCCGCGAGGACAGCGTCCAGCGGTCGTTGCTCCAGTTGCCCGCCAGCGAGGCGCGCGTCTTGGGCGTGGCGGTGGTGAGCGTGTTGGTTTCCTCCACGCCGAACAGCACGTAGTCCGGGTCCAGCGCCAGCAGCTGCGACGGCGTGGCCAGCACGTTCTTCAGCGTGGTCTTGGCGTAGCTGTAGGTGCCGGTCAGCAGCAGGTTGCCGCCGAACGCCTCGCCGCGCCAGTTCGCCACCAGCTCGGCGCCGCGGGTGCGGGTGTCGGCGGCGTTGACGAAGAAGCTGGCGCTCTGCAGGCCGGCGACGCCGAAGTTGTCCGCGACGTAGTCGGTGAGCGCGTCGCCGGTGATGCTCTCCGACAGCGCGATGCGGTCGTCGATGTCGATCTGGAAGAAGTCCAGAGACAGGTCGACGTGCTGGCCGAGGCGGCTGGTGAAGCCGAGGCTGTAGTTGACCGACTTCTCCGGCTTGAGGTCGGTCGCGCCCAACGCGCGCGCGATCGGGTTGTTGACCGACAGCACGCGACTCTGCACCAGCTGGCCGTCCGAACCGTAGCCCGTCGAGGTGGATTCGAAGCCGATCTGGCTCAGCGACGGGGCGCGGAAGTTGTTGGAGATCGCGCCGCGCAGGGCGAATTCCGGCGCGAACTCGTAGCGCGCGGCGAGCTTGCCGGTCCACTGGCTGCCGAAGTCCTGGTAATGCTCGTAGCGGCCGGCCAGGTCGGTCGAGAGCTTCTCGCCGAACTGGCTGGACAGGCTGGCGTAGGCGCTGGCGACGTTGCGCGACAGGTCGGCCGCGTCTTCCGGGGTCAACCCGCCGCCGGCCTGTGCGCCCGTCGGGCGATCGCTGTACGGGCCGGCCGCGTAGCTGGCCGGGTCGCCCGCGTAGGTGCGGAACTGCTCGCGGCGGAATTCCACGCCGGTGCCGAAGGTATGGCTGGCGCCGGCGGCCTCGAAGCCGCGGGTCAGGTCGAGGTTGGCCACGGTCGCGTCGAAGACGTAGCGGCCGACCTTGAACGAGGTCGGGCTGTCCGGGCCGAGCGAGGCGTTGAGCGAATCGCGCAGCTTGTAGGTGAAATCGTTGCGGCCGTAGTCGAGGCTGGCGTCGTAGTCCCAGTCGCCCCATTGCCCGCGCGCGCCGACCACGCCCTGGTAGTCGCGGTTGTAGCCGAGCGAGACGGGCCGGTAGCCGTTCGGGTAGACCTCCGGCCAGTTGGCGCCGTCGGTGTCGTCCGGATAACGGAAGTAGTTGGCGCCCTGGGTGTCGCGATGGCTGTAGGTGCCGAAGGCGTAGAAGCGGCCGGTCCGGCCGAACGGCAGTTCGCCGTTGAACCAGGCGTTGATGTCGCGCGACTTGCCGTCGCCCAGCTGGTAGTTGCGCTTGCCCTGCAGCGCGAGGTTGGCCTCGTTCTGCTGCCAGTCCGGGATCTGGTCGAAACCGGCGCGGTTGGTCGGCGAGCGGCGCTTGTATTCCAGGCCGGCCTTGATGAAGCCCTCCTCGCCGAGGCGGGTACCGGCCTTGGCGGTGACCTCGCCGGTCTGGCCGTCGGTCACTTCGCTGTGGATCGGCTTGAGGTCGGTGTGGTGCGCGCCCCAGGTGGCTTCGACCTCGCCGTGGTCCGGATCGTCGTCGAGGATCACGTTGATGACGCCGGCGATCGCGTCCGAGCCGTATTGCGCGCCGGCGCCGTCGCGCAGCACTTCGATGCGCTTGATCGCGCTGACCGGGATCGAGTTGAAGTCCACCGGCGTGGTGCCCTTGCCGATCTTGCTGTCGGTGTTGACCAGCGCGGAGGTATGGCGGCGCTTGCCGTTGACCAGCACCAGCACCTGGTCGGGCGACAGGCCGCGCAGCTGCGCGGCGCGCACGTGGTCGGCGCCGCCGGAATTGGACTGGCGCGGGAAGTTGAACGACGGCAGCAGCGCCTGCAGCGCGCTGCCCAGCTCGCCGTTGACGATGCCGGCCTTGCGGAGGTCCTCGGCGCTGAGCACGTCGACCGGGGCGGTGGATTCGAGCACGGTGCGGCCGCTGGCGCGGGTGCCGGTGACGATCACGGTATCCAGCGTGGCGGCGTCGGACTGCTGGGCATGAACCGGGGCGGACAGGGCCAGTGCCACGGCCAGGCCGAGCAGGGTGGGGATGGGGCGCGACATGGGGGGAGGGTCTCCTACGAACTGCGGGGATCGCGGCGATGGTTGCGATCGATATCAGCATCCATCCGGATGAAGCGATATATTAACGGGCCGTTGACGCCGGCGCGAGGGGCCATCGGCCGTCCGCCGGCATCAGCTCATCACGGATACTTATTTGCGAGTCCTTCGCGGAAGCGGCGCATATCCCCATGCGCGAACGCTTCCGCGAACCCGTCGCAAGGCACGGCGCACCCCACGGGCGCCCCGGGCCTTGTTCTTTCGTCGTCCCTGGAGAACCCATGAAATTGCTGCGCACTTCCCTGCTGGCCGCCGCCTTCGCCCTGTCGGCGTGTTCGACGCTGGCCCCGACCGCGCCGGGCGCCAGCGGCACCACCGCCACCTTGCAGGGCGACGCGGCCCGCCCGGCCGACGCGCACGGCTGGGTGCGCAGCGAGCTGTATTTCGGCGTCGGCGAGGAGACCGGCCCGGCCGAGCGGCCGCAGACCGAGAAGATCAGCGAGGCGCAGTGGCGCGCCTTCCTCGACAAGGAGGTGACGCCGCGTTTTCCCGACGGCCTGACCGTGTTCGACGCCTACGGCCAGTGGTTGTTCCGCGGTGCCAAGGAGCCGAACCGGCTGGCCACCAAGGTGCTGGTGATCCTGCACGAGGACACGCCGCAGCGCCGCGCCGACATCGAGGCGATCCGGTTGGCATGGAAGCGGGCCACCGGGCACCAGTCGGTGCTGTGGTCGCGCCAGGCCGTGGACGTGTCGTTCTGAGCGCGGCGCGGATGACCGGCCCGGGTTACGCGATCCGCGAGGACGACCTTGGTGGCGAGGCGGTCCGCGCGCTGTTGGCATTGCACCTGCGGGGCATGCATGCGCAGTCGCCGCCGGGCAGCGTCTACGCGCTGGACCTGTCCGGCCTGCAACGGCCGGACGTGACCGTCTGGAGCGCCTGGCGCGGCGATGCGCTGGCCTCGATCGGCGCGTTGCGGACGCTCGGCGATGGCCATGGCGAGCTGAAGTCGATGCGCACGCATCCGGCCTTCCTGCGCCAGGGCGCGGCCGCGGCGTTGCTGGACCACATCATCGGCGTCGCCCTCAAGCGCGGCCTGCACCGGCTGAGCCTGGAAACCGGCAGCGGGCCGGCGTTCGAACCGGCACTGGCGCTGTACCGGCGGCGCGGCTTCGTCGACGGCCCCGCATTCGGCGATTACGCGGCCAGCGATTTCAACCGGTTCCTGCACCTGGACCTGCGGGAAGGCGTATGACGCCCATGGCGAAATGGATGTTGGCCGCAAGCGCGTTCGCGGTGTCCGTGCCGGCGGCGGCAGGGAATCCGTTGGAGTTCCAGGTTGCGGCAGGCGTGCATGCCCGGGTCGATGCAGCAGGCGACGGTTCTTTTCAGGTCAAACTGCTGCCGAGCGGCATCGTGCAGCAGTTGCAGGGAGCCAGCAATGAGGACGGTGAGTCCAGCATCGATCATGCCGACTACAACTTCGATGGCTACGAGGACCTGGTGTCGTCGGCAAGGATGGGGCAGGTCAACGACGTCAATATCGTGTACCTGTTCGATCCCGGAAGCGGACGTTTTACCGAGCTGAAGCTGCCTGCGAACGCACCCAAGAGTTGCGAAGGTTTTTGGGATCTCGTGCCCGAGCCAAGAACCAGGCAGCTCTTCAGCAGTTGCCGTGGTGGCCCGATGTGGTACACGGACGTGTATCGCTACGACGTGCAAGGGCGGCTTTATGTGTATCGATCGGAGCGGGTGGTCGATCCCGCGGTGAGCGCAATGCTGGACCTCACGCCGGATGACGGCGCCCCTGTGGCGGTATGGTCGACTTACGACCCTGCGGGACGAGTGACGGAGCGGGCCGTCGGACTTGGGCTCGTGACCCCGCCCGAAGGCCCGCTAGTGCCATTGCAGGGCGTCGTCTCCGCGGAGCGCTTGCCGTTGCATGCCAAACCGATCGACGGAGCCGCCGCTCGCTACCTGGTGAAGCGGGATCGCTTCGAGGCGCTGGACATCAGCGAGGACGGGCAGTGGCTCAAGGTCCGCTACCGCAATCCGGACAAAGGCGCCGTCGTCGGTTGGGTGCATGTACCGCAGGATGCCTTATGAGCGTACGAGCCCGATGCGGCACAACGCTGTCGCTGGCCCCGCATTCGGCGATTACGCGGCCAGCGATTTCAACCGGTTCCTGCACCTGGACCTGCGGGAAGGCGAAGCGGGATAGCGAAAGGGAGCCGACATGCCCTCGATGTACGACATCTATGCGCGCCATGCCGATCGATACGACGAGCTGGTCTCGCGCGAGGACTGGCAGGGGAATCTTGGCCGGTACCTGCTCGGCACCTTCGATTTCGAGGGCAAGCGGGTGCTCGAGTTCGGGACGGGGACCGGCCGGGTCACCGCGTTGTACGCCGGCCTCGCCGCGCAGGTCGTGTGCTTCGACCGGTCCGCGCACATGCTGGAGCGCGCTCGGCGCCGCCTGCGGGCGCACGAGCACAAGCTGGCGTTCCGCCTGCTCGACAACGCCGACATCGCCACCCTGGCGGAGCAGGCGGACGTGGTGATCGAAGGCTGGAGCTTCGGGCACCGGGCGCTGGACATGGACGACCCGGCGGCGGCGGCCGACGAGCTGGTGGAGGCCTGCCTGGCGCAGCTGCGTCCCGGCGGCACGCTGGTCCTGATCGAGACCCTGGGCTCCAACGTCGATGCTCCGGCCGCCCCGCTTCCCGGACTCGAGACGTTCTATCGCGCGCTGGAGCGGCGCCATGGCCTGCGCCGCGATGTCGTGGCGACCGACTACCGCTTCGACAGCCCGGCCGATGCGGCGCGGGCGTTCGGCTTCTTCTTCGGCGAGGATGCCGCGGCGGGCATCGAGCAGCGCCACGATGGCGTGATTCCCGAGTACACCGGCGTATGGTCCAGGCGGAAGTAGCCGTCCGCCCCGGTCCCGTGCGCAATGCAGTATCCCGCCGCGGTCGTCCTTCCGGAGGGGCGCGGGGATTATTCTCCGCTCCCTTGCCCCGTCTTCCTCCTCCCACGTCCCTTTAACCACGCATGAGCACATCCCCCTCCAAGTCGCCGCGCTGGTTCGTCGCGGCCGACCTCAACGGCTTCTTCGGCCTGGTGGTCGACAACCTGTCGATCCTGGGCTTCATCGCGATGGCCCTGGTCGGCATGTTCCAGTTCCCGGCGGACGTGGTGTTCGGCCGGATGTTCCCGGGCACCGCGTTCGGCGTGCTGGTCGGCAACCTGCTGTACACGCTGATGGCGCGGCGGCTGGCCGCCCGCACCGGGCGCGACGACGTCACCGCGATGCCCCTGGGCCTGGATGCGCCGACCAGCATCGGCATGGCGTTGCTGGTGCTCGGCCCGGCGTTCGTGGCGTTCAAGGCGCAAGGCCTGGACCCGCACGCGGCGGCACTGGCGACCTGGAAGCTGGGCATGGCCTCGCTGATCGTGATGGGCCTGCTCAAACTGGTGCTGTCGTTCTTCGGCGAGGCGGTGACGCGGGCCTTGCCGCGCGCGGCGCTGCTCGGCTCGATCGCCGGCATCGCGCTGGTGCTGATGGGGCTGCTGCCGCTGCTGGAGACGCTGCGCTCGCCGATCGCAGGCTTCACCACGCTCGGCCTGCTGCTGTACGTGCTGGTCGCCAAGGGGCGCCTGCCGGTGAAACTGCCGGGCGTGCTGGTCGCGTTCGTGTTCGGCACGTTGCTGTACTACGGGCTCGGGTTGGCCGGGCTCGGCGCGCCGGGCTTCGCCTTGCCGCAGTGGACGCCGCCGCAGGTGGTGCTGCCGTGGCCGACGCTGGGCTTCGTCGAGGGCCTGCCGAACACCGTGCCGTACCTGCCGCTGCTGCTGCCGTTCGGCCTGCTGATGGTGGTCGGCGGCATCAACGTCAGCGAGAGCGCGCGCGCCGCCGGCGACGACTACCGCACCCGCGACATCCTGCTGGTGGAAGCGTTCGCCACGCTGGTCGCCGGCGTCTGTGGCGGCGTCGCGCAGACCACGCCGTACATCGGCCAGCCGGCCTACAAGCACATGGGCGCGCGCAGCGGCTACACGCTGCTGACCGGCCTGTTCGTGGGCATCGGCGGCATGCTCGGGATCGTCTCCGGGCTGGTGCAGTGGCTGCCGCTGGCGGTGCTCTCGCCGATCATCGTCTACGTCGCGATCGACATCACCACGCAGGCGTTCCAGGCCACGCCGAAACAGCACGCCGGCGCGATGGTGCTGGGCTTCCTGCCGTCGGCCGCCTACCTGCTGGCGATCAAGGCGCCCGGCTGGATCCCGCCGGAGCAGCTCGCCGCGCTGACCACCCGCGTGGATGGCCACGGCCTGCCGGAGCTGGCGGTGATCTTCACCCTGGGCAACGGCTTCATCATCACCGCGATGCTGTGGACGGCCGCGGTCGTGGCGATGATCGACGGACGCCTGCTGCGCGCCGCCGGATTCCTGCTGGTCGCGGCCGGCCTGGCCCTGTTCGGCCTGATCCACTCGGTCGACCCGCGCGGCGGCATCTACCTGCCGTGGCAGCTGGAAGGCCTGGCGCGCACGATCAGCTGGCAGTTCGTCGGTGCCTACGTCGCCCTGGCGGCGTTGCTCGGGCTGTTGTCGTTGCAGCAGGGGAAGGAAGCGGCCGGCACCGGGGGCGCAAGGGATACCGGGCACTAACCGGCGCAAGCGGTCTTTTTTGCTCGGCCACTGCGCGGACTGGCAATCGCGGCATGGTGCGTGGTTGGAGCAGGCAGGCAGTGCGTACGGAGAATCGCTCCGTTCGCGCGGTCCCGGGACCGTGACGCCGGGGAGCTGAAGGCGCGGCCCGCGGGATGGAACCTCGCTGCGGTACCGCGGTCCGACGTAGGTGTTCCTACGTTGGAGTGTTCGCATGCAGAACAAGACCGCGCTCTGGCCCTGGCTCACCGGGGCGATCCTGGTCGCCGGCATCGGCTGGTGGCTGTTCCGCCCCGACACGACCACGCACACCACGGCCTCGCCGCCGGCCTTCCCCTCGCGCACCGAACCGCCGGTCCAGGCGCCGCCCTCCGCGAGCGCCGCGGCGCCCGGGGGGCCGCAGCATCCGGTCGAGAGCCCGGCGGCCGCGGATCCGGCCATTCCGGCGCTGGCGGACAGCGATGCGGCGGCGTGGGAGGCGCTCTCCAACCTGGCCGGCGATGCGTCCGTGCTGGACGTGCTGTTGCGCGACCACCTGATCCAGCGGCTGGTCACGATGGTCGACAACCTGCCGCGGCGCAGCGCCACCCGCCAGTCGCTCGCGCTGCGCCCGCTGCCGGGCGAACTGCAGCTGCGGCAGGACGAGGCCGGCGCGACGCTGGCTCCCGCCAATGCCGAACGCTATGCGCCGTACGTGAAGGCCTTCGCCGCCGTCGATCCGCAGGCGCTCGCGCGCGCCTACCGGCGCTTCTACCCGCTGTTCCAGCAGGCCTACGTGGAGCTGGGCTATCCCGACGGCTACTTCAACGATCGCCTGGTGCAGGTGATCGACCATCTGCTGCAGGCGCCGGAACCGGCGCAGCCGCCGCTCGTCGAACCCAACGGACGCGGCAAGTACCGCTTCGTCAACCCGGCGCTGGAATCGCTGTCGGTCGGACAGAAGGCGCTGGTGCGGCTGGGCCCGGGGCAGGAGGCGGCGGTGAAGCGCCAGTTGCGCGCGATCCGGGCGGCGTTGACGCGCTCCTGAGCGGCAAGGCGGGACGGAGGAAGGATCAGGCCGGATCCGTTCGCGCGGGTTCGTCCTGTCCCGCCAGCAGCCAGGCCAGCTTGCGCGCGCGCGGCTGCCGCTTGAGCTGCCACTCCGCGCGCGAGGCGGAAGCGCGATCGGGGTAGGGCCGGCTGCCGAGCAACTGCAGCGGCGGATTCGCCCGGGTATAGCGTGCGCCCTTGCCGGCCAGGTGCGCTTGGTAGCGCGCCTGCAGGTCGTTGGTGATGCCGGCGTAGTAGCTGCCGTCGCGGCACAGCAGCAGGTAGAGATACCAGGACTTGGGCGGTTGCATGGCGCGCATTATCGGACTGCACCGGGGCGGGTTGCGCGGTGGCACGCGCTTGAATATGATGATAATCATTATCATTTGTCGGTGTCGCCATCATGTCCGCGCTCGACATGGGCGTCGTCCGGGACGATGCCCGACAGCAAGTGCACGTTCTGTACCGCGACCATCACGGCTGGCTGAAAGGATGGCTGCGCCGCCGGCTGGGCAACGACACGCTGGCGCTCGACCTGGCCCAAGATGCCTTCCTGCGCGTGCTCAGCGGGCGCTTCCCGGTGGAGGCGATCCGCACCCCGCGTGCCTACCTGACCACCGTCGCGCACGGGTTGGTGGTCAATCATTGGCGCCGCCAGGCGATCGAGCAGGCCTACCTGGATGCACTGGCCGCTCGCGGGGACGCGATGGCGCCCTCTCCCGAAGAGTCGCGCCTGGCGCTGGAGGCGCTGGAGGAGATCGCGGCGTTGCTGGATGGCCTGCCGGCCACGGTGCGCCAGGCTTTCCTGCTGTCGCAGCTGGACGGCTGGACCTATCCGCGCATCGCCGAGCACCTTGGCATCACCGTCAACAGGGTGCAGAAGGCGATGGTGCGCGCGCTGCGCGCCTGCTACCGCGTCGCCTATGGCTGACCCGGTCCGCGCCTCCGCGCCGTTGCCCGCCGCCGTGGTCGACAGCGCCATCGACTGGTATGCGCGATTGGCATCGGGCCTGGAGGACGAAGCGGAGCGCATCGCCTTTTCGCGCTGGCACGAAGCCGATGCCACGCATGCCGAGGCCTGGCGGCGCGTGCAAGCGCTCGGCGACAGGATGGCGCGCAACGCCGGCCTGGTCGCGCCGCCGCTTGCCCGCCGCGTACTGGATGCCACGATCGAGGCGCCTGGCCGCCGGCAACTGCTGAAGACATTGGCCTGGGCCGGGACCGGCGCGACTGGTCTGTGGCTGTTGCGCGACCCGCTGGCGCTGCCGGAGCGCTGGGACGGGGTAGTGGCCGATGCCAGCACGGCGAGGGGCGAACGCCGCGACCTGCGCTTACCGGACGGCAGCCGATTGCGCCTGAACACCGCGAGCGCCGTGGATATCCGTTTCGACGCGCATAGAAGGCTACTGGTGCTGCGCCATGGCGAGATCGAGGTCACGACCACTGCCGATGCGATGCGGCGTCCCTTCGGCGTGGAGACCGCCGACGGCCGGCTGGTCCCGGTGGGCACCCGGTTCGGCGTGCGCCGCGATGATGGACGGGGGACCTTGCTGACGGTAAGCGAGGGCGCGGTGCAAGCATGGCCGACCGGTGGCGAACGTCCGCTGCGGGTGGATGCCGGCCGGCAGCTGCGCTTCGAGCGTGGATTCGCCGGGGCGATAACGCCGCTGGACGAAAGCGCGGTCGCCTGGACGCTCGGCCTGATCAGCGCGAACCGCATGCGGCTGGGCCATTTCGTCGGCGAACTGGCGCGCTACCGCAGCGGCTGGCTCCGTTGCGATCCGGCCGTGGCCGATCTGCGCGTGACCGCGGTGCATCGGCTCGACGGACCGGCGTCGGTGGAGGCCATCCTGGCTTCCCTGCAGGAGGCGTTGCCGGTGCGGGTAAGCCAGCTGACCCGCTATTGGGTGACGGTGGGTCCGCGGGCGCGCTAGCTAGCCGCGGGTGGCTTCGCGCCTCTGGTTGTCGCGGCGGGCCGGACGGCATCGGCCTGTCGAGGCCGGAATCGCTCCCGCCGAAAAAGTCCTCCCACGGGGAATCTCAAAAAAAAGCGGCGCCAGGTGGCAGGTTTTCGTTTCTCGATTGGCATACCTCAAGAAGACCTTGTCCCGACGCCGTCGGGACGGGCACCCCTGTCCAGACTCGAGGGCCCATATCGTCATGGCGGTTTCCCGCTCATCGTCCCCGCGCTCCCCGTTCGCTCGTGCCTGGCCCAGGACCTTGGCGCGCGCGTTGCTGTCCGCCCAGTTGATGGGCCCCGCGCTGCTGGCCGCTTGGCCTGTCGGTGCATTGCACGCGCAACAGGCCGGCATTGCCTTCGACATTCCAGCCGGCCCGCTGGACCAGGCACTGGTGAGTTTCGGCCGGCAGGCGGGGATCGGCGTCAGCGCCGACGCCACACTCACCGTCGGCCTGCGTACCGACGGATTGCGCGGCACCCACGCGCCGTCGGCAGGATTGTCGATCCTGCTGGCCGGCACCGGCCTGGGCGCACGCTTCGAGGGCGGTGCGGCGATCCTGCAGCGCTCGCCGCAGGCCGGGGTACGTACCACCGGTCCCTTGCGAGTGGAGGGCGGCGGCGAGCGGGCCGCGGGCGCGGAACGCGATGCCAGGGGCTACGACGACGTCTACGACCTGGACATCTCCACCTCCTACATCGGCCGCACGGAGGTCGAGCGCTACAAGGGCGCCACGCCGTCGGACCTGGTGAACGGCGTGGCAGGCGTGTTCAGCGGCGATGCGCGCAACAGCGGGGCCCTGGACATCAATATCCGCGGTATCCAGGGTCCCGGGCGCGTGCCGGTCACCATCGACGGCACCGAGCAGGCGTTGACGGTGTGGCGGGGCTACAACGGCGCGACCAACCGCAACTACATCGATCCCTTCCTGATCGGCGGCATCCGGATCATCAAGGGACCGTCGCTGGCGCGCGACGTGGCCACCGGCACCGGCGGCGCGATGGTCGTCAACACGCTGGACGTCGAGGACATCCTGGACGAAGGGCAGCGCTTCGGCGGCGAGGTCAGGATCGAAGGCAGCAGCAATGCGACGTCGCCGCGCCTGCCGACCCTGCCCACCGGGGAGGACTACCGCACCGTGGAGGGCTTCCCGCAGGGAACGCCTTCGATCCCCTATTCGGACCGAACCTTGCGGGCGACGCCCAGGACCGGAGGCGGCGGCTACGACGTGTTCTCCGGCGAGGACCATGCCTATCGCGTGGCGCTGGGATGGCGGCCCACCGCCGACCTGGACCTGCTGGCCGCCTATGCCTATCGCGAGCGCGGCAACTACTACTCGGGCAAGCACGACGCGGGCTACTACTCCCACGCGCGCAGCTCCTACGCCGAGGATTACATCCTCTCGATGGCCAACTACTGGAAGCCGGGCGAGGAGGTGACCAATACCTCCAGCCGCATGGAATCGTGGCTCTTCAAGGCCACCTGGCGGCCGCGCCACGACCAAGCGCTGCAGTTCGGCTACCGCGACAGCCTCTCGCACTACGGCGAGATCATGCCGTCGCGGATCATGAGTTCGGACGACCGCGACGCGATCCAGTGGCCGTTGAGCCGGGTCGATGCGAAGGCCTACAACCTGGAATACACCTGGAAGCCCGAGGGCAGCCGCTGGATCGACCTGTACGCCAACGTCTGGCGCACCGATACCACCAGCGATACCTACAGCGCCGGCGGTTTCCCGAACTATGCCTCGTTCGACGATCCGGCCATCCGCAACACCGCGCTCGCCAACGCCACCAACACCCGCAACGGCATCACCCTCAGCAACAGGATCGCGCTGGCCGACACGCTGGACCTGACCCTCGGCGGGAGCTTCCAGCACGAGAAGCTGCGCTCGGGCGACGAATACTTCGGCGTCAGCGACGGCTGGCGCATGTATCCGCGCGCGGGCCGACGCGAGGAGTGGCAGGCCAACTTCAACTTCGAGTGGCGCCCGCTCGACTTCCTGGCCCTGTCCGCCGGCGCGCGCTATTCGTCCTACTGGGCTTTCGACGATTTCCTGAAGGCACACGAGGGCGAGATCCGCCAATCCGTGACCACCGGCTACAACGCCGAGTACTCGACCACGGAGACCTACACCCAGCAGGAACGCGAGGCGATGGTGGGCGACAGCCTGGACGTCTACAAGATGCTGCTTGAACTGGGGGCTATCCCGCAGGATCTCTACGACCAACTCGCCGAGGCGCTGCTGTCGTCGGTGCCGACGCAATACACAGTGCGGCATTCCGTGCCATGGCAGCCGGACGCCGACGGCAATTACGACAAGGCGGGCAACGCATGCCTGAACGGGTCGCTGGACGGTGTGGGCAACATCGCCAACGGCCTGTGCAGCGCGGTCGCGGTCAATACCGTCCAGGCCGCCACCGCGACCAAGCGCAAGGACCATGGCTGGGTGCCGTTCTTCTCGGCCACGATCAACTTCGGCGACTACAGCCGCGCGTACGTCCGCTACGGGGAAACGCTGCGCTATCCCAGCATGTTCGAGAGTACGCTGGCGTTCTCCGCCTCGATCAATCCATGGGGCCTCAAGCCCGAGCACGCCCGCAACTGGGAGGTCGCCTACATCCACGATCTCGGCCACCTGCTGGGCGGGGGCACGACCGCCGATGTCAAGCTGGCTTACTACGTCAACAAGACCCGCGACGTGATCGAGCGCGACGCGCGCTTCAAGTTCGACAACATCGACAAGCAGACTATCCGTGGGCTGGAGCTGCAGGGGCGCTATGACAACGGCCGTTTCTTCACCGACCTGGGCGTGAACTACAGCCTGGAGAACGAAGTCTGCGACGAAAGCACCGCGGCGATCCTGACCACCGGCAACAACGGCTACGTGCTCGGTAGCGGGATGATGGTGCCGAACTGCGTGGACTATGGCTTCGTCGGCGGCTACCTGCTGACCCAGGCGGCGCCGGAGCTGTCGGCGAACTGGTCGCTGGGCGGCCGGTTCCTCGACCGGCGGCTGGAGCTGGGGGGGCGCGTCACCTACTTCAAGCAGTACGAGAACGCCGACCTGGAGTGGTACCGGGAGAATTCGATCCAGAGTGGCAACGGCTTGTTCGTCTACAACTTCAACGTGCCGTTCTCCTGGGGAAAGACCGTGGTCCTGGATGCGTATGCCAGTTATCGGCTGCGCGAGGGGCTGAGTGTCGAGCTGGCCGGGACCAATCTGACCGACCAGTACTACGTGGATCCGGCGACGCGGTCGGCGGTGGCCGCGCCTGGGCGCACGTTGAAGCTCAGCCTGACCGGGAGATTCTAGGGTTTTCGATTTCAGTTCTGGTGAATGAGGTTTGCCTTTGCTTTGGAAGCAGAGCCTTCGCCCTTTCGGGCGGGCCACCTCGATCGGCCATGCGGCTGATCAAGCACGCCCAAGGTCCCGGCGCCTTCCGCGCTGCGTGCCCCCGGGCCGTTGCGAACAGGGCCATGAAAAGCAGGAGTGCCAAGGCAAGATCGCGAGCAACAGCACTAGCAACAGCCTGGTCCGGGTCGCGAATGACGCTCGTCCCGGGCTGGCGACGGTACATGGAGTCGTGGTGTGGGACAGGCAGGTTCCGATGTGGTTCTTCTTCAACAACCAACAGGTGGAAACATGAGCAATAACTCGAAGTGGTCCGCAATCGCGTTGTCCGTCGCTCTCGTGGCGGCTGCGGGCGCTGCCCAGGCGGCTCCGTTCGTCGGCAAGTCCAGCAACGAAGGCTATGTGAAGGTCGGCGAATCCGATGTCACCGGCGGGCCGCATGCGGCCGGCAATGCCGGCATCTCGGTCAACTCGTCCGGGATCGATACCCAGGTCGATTTCCGTGGCCTGGCTGCCTACAGCACTAAGACCAACAGCACCGTGGATTGGAATCGGGACGGCACCAGCGATGGCACCCGGCTGGTCCACAAGCTCAACTTCCCCTACGGCGGCGCGCCCGACAGCCACGACAACCTGGGAGTGTTCGTGTTCGCCCAGGTGGGCAGCCAGGACGTGTGGTTCGGCGAGTGGTCGGCCTATGGCACGAGCGGCGACGCCACCCGTACCGTGTACTACATCGGCAATGGCGCCGACACCGCCGTTCCGACCAGCGGCTCGGCGACCTACAGCGTGGTAGGCATCAACAACTACAACGCCTCGGCCAACGGCGGCAACGGCAACCTGTTGTCGGGCACGTTCACCGCCAACTTCGCCGCCGGCACCCTGACCGGAAGCATCGCCAACGGCGCGAGCGGCTACGCGGTGAACCTCGGCTCGGCGACGATCAACAGCAACGCCAGCATCTCCGGCAACACCGCGTTCGCCACGCAGTCGGGGAGCCTGGTCGCGTCCAGCGGCTCGGTGTCCGGCCAGTTCTACGGCGGCCAGACCGCGTTGGCCGGGCTGGTCGATTTCGCCGGCGCGCAGTACGACACGGCGTTCGGCGGCACCAAGAACTGACGGCGTCTCGCGCACGAGCGCCGTCGACCTTCCTTGATGCCTCCAGCGGGACAAGCCAAGGCCTAGCCAGTCCTGCTTCACCTTTCCCGGGCCATCGATGCATTCCATTCTTCCCGCGCGGCATCCCCGCGCCACGCTCTTCGCCCTGGCATCTTGCCTGCTGTGGGCTTGCACGCATGCCGGTGCGCAAGAGCAGGACGACCTGCGGCGCATCCTCGAGCAGCGCGGCCAGTATCGGGCCATCGAGCGCGAGCGCGAACTGCTCAAGGACGAACTGGAGGCCGCGCGGCCCAGCATCGTCGTCGATGGCAAGACCTATCCGGTCGGCCACAACGCCAGCGACATCGGCCGGGCGCTGTACCTTTCGCTGCAGCGCAAGCAGTGGAATGCGGCGCGGCGTTTCCTCGACGAATACCTGGCCCTGACCGATCGCGACCCGCTGCTGGTCCACTACGCGCAAGGAACGTTGGCGCGCAACCGCGGCGATCTCGGCCAAGCCCAGCGCGAGTACCGCGCCTTGCTGGCGCTCAAGCCGGATTTCCTGCCGGGAAGGCTGGAGCTGGCGCGCGTGCTGTTCGAGGACCAGCAGGACCGCGAGGCGGAGCGGTCGTTCGCCGCGATCGCCGCATCGCTGGACGACGATCCCAGGACGGCGGGCGTGCGCCGGACCGTAGCGGCGTTCCAGGAGGCGCTGGCCAATCGCCGCCGCTGGAACGGCTCGTTCGCGCTGGGGCCGGCCTGGAGCGACAACCTCAACCGCAGCTCGGCCGGCAGTACCTGCCTCATCTATCTCGGTGGCGACTGCTTCTTCAGCCGCAGGACGCCGGCCCCGATCGTCGCCGCCGGCTACGACTACGATGCCAACCTCGACAAGCGCATGGCGCTGCGCGGCCACCATGGCTTCTACCTGCGCGCCCTGGCGTTCGGGCAAGGCTATCGCGACAACAGCGCCTACGACGAACTCACCGCGATCGCGCAGGCCGGCTACAGCTATCGCAGCGGCCGCCACAGCGTGATGCTCGCGCCGTCGTTCGAGTACTACGCCTGGGGCCGGGAGGCGCTGTATGGCGCCTGGGGCGCGCATGCGGAATGGAACTGGATGCTATCGCCCAGGTCGCTGCTGAAACTGGAAGGCGACTGGAAGGCCATGCGCTATCGCCGCGCCGGCTATGCCGCCAACTACGACGGCGCGACGCGTTCGCTCTATGCCACCTGGTTCCGCAGCCTGGGCACGCGCTGGACCGTGTTCGGTGGCCTGGACGTGGTGGACAGCGATGCGGCGCAGGCAGCCTATGGCTACGTGCAGAGGGGCGCGCGGCTGGGCGGGTCGCTGCAATGGCCGGAGGGCTTTTCCGGCACGCTGTTCGCCTCGTTCCGGCAACGCGACTACGGCGCATACAGCGCCTTGCTGGGCGCGCGGCGCCAGGACGACGAGCAGGGCTACACCTTCGTCCTCAAGGCGACGCGGTTGGGCTTCGCGGGCTTCACGCCGCTGCTGACGCTGCGCCGCAACCGGATCCGCAGCAACGTCGACTGGCTCTACAGCTACGACAAGAACGCCGTCAGCCTGAAGCTGGAGCGGCTGCTGTGAGCCCTGGACGCCTTCCCGCCGGCGCCGCCGCGGAGCGTGTCGCCATTCCCGACCTTCCTCACGAGCACATGCGATCGCCATGAACGAGATCCTCATCGAATCCACTCGCAGCCAGCGCCTGAAGGCGGCCACCCACGAGGCCCACGACCGCCTGGACAAGCGCATCATGGCCGCGCGCCCCTTCGCCAGTCGCGAGCACTACGGACGCTTCCTGCAGGTGCAATACCGCTTCCACTGCGACATGGAGGGCTACTTCCTGAGCCCGGTGCTGGGCAGCCTCATCCCCGGCCTGCCGGAGCGCCGGCGCCTGTCGCTGATCCATGCCGATCTGGCGGACCTCGGCGTGCCGCTACCCGAATGGGACGTGGCCAACGGGCAGTACGGCCGCCAGGTCAGCGGATTGGGCTGGCTGTACGTGGCGGAAGGCTCCAGCCTGGGCGCGGCGATCCTGCTCAAGCATGCGGCCCGGCTCGGATTGGGCGAGGACTTCGGGGCCCGCCATCTTGCCGGGCATCCCGACGGCCGCGCCCGGCATTGGCGGGAGTTCACCGCCGTGCTGGACCGGGTCGCGCTCACCCCGGACCAGGAGCAAGCGGTGATCGAATCCGCTTGCCAGGCCTTCGACCGCGTACGCAGTCATGTCGAACGTTACATGCCGGTCGTCGGCGAGTGAGGCCGCTGGCGCGCCGCGCCCCGCATTGAGCCGCCATCTGTGGCTCGGGGCGGGCCTGCTGATGCTCGCGCTCGGCATCATCGGCGCGTTGCTGCCGGTGATGCCGACCACGATCTTCCTGATCCTGGCGGTGGGTTGCTTCGGCCGCTCCTCGCCGGCGCTGGAAGCGAAGCTGCTGGCGCATCCGCGCTACGGCCGTTCGCTGCGGGCATGGCGGCAGGAAGGCGCGATCTCGGCGCGCGGCAAGCGCCTGGCCACGATGGGGATCGGGCTGGGGCTCGTGCTGTTCTGGTGGGGCGCGAAACCGTCGCCGGTGTGGGGGATGCCGGTGAGCGCCGCAATGGCGGCCTGCGCAGGCTGGCTACTGGTACGGCCGCTTCCGCGCGGCGATCGGCCGGGACCGGTGGCGGACTGGCTGCAGCGGCATCCGCGCGAAGTGGCGGCGGCATCCAGCGTCGCCGCGCACGTGCTGCTGCTCTGGCTCGTGCTCGGAGGATGGCCGGTGGCCACCGTGCCGCCGGCGCCGCACGAGCCGGTGCGGATCCAACTGACGCTGCTGCCGCCCGCGGCTCCGCCGGTGCCCGTGGCGCCGCGGGAGGCGCCACGACCGGTCCCGGACGCCACGGCATCGCCGCCACCGCCGCGCCAGCACCAAGCAGCGGCACCAACCGAGGCGCCGGCCATGCCGACGATTCCGCCGCTCGAGCCGGCGGCGCTCCCGGAGCCGGCCAGCGGACGCGACCGACCTGTCTATGCCGAGCCGATGGCCGAGGCCTCGCTGCCTTCGCAGGCAGAGTCGCCTGCGTCACCTTCGCTGCCGTCCGCACCGGTGCCGGCCGGGGCGCGCGATCCGAACTGGGAAGGCGAGGTGCTGGCGCGGCTGGAGAAGTTCAGGCGCTACCCGCGTCCTGCGCGGGTGCGGCGGCAGCAGGGCGTGGTGTACGTGCACGCCCTGGTGGACCGGCAAGGTGGCGTGCTGTCGGCGCAGGTCCGGCGCGGCAGCGGCCATCCGGTGCTGGACCGTGAAGCGCTGGATACCTTCTTGCGCGCGCAGCCGCTGCCGGCTCCGCCGGCGGCGCTGCCGACGCCCGTGGAACTGGAAGTGCCGGTGGAGTTCTTCCTGCGCTGAGCGGCCGGGATGCAGGTTGGCGCAAGGAATGGAATGCGGGCTCGCGGGACGACTTGCACGACCGCCTCATCGCGGCTGAAGCCGCTCCCGCAGGGACCCTGGCCGGGCTCTTGAAACCGCCGCGTCGAGCCGCATCTGCTTGATATCGCCGGGTTTCCCGGCCCTTCACTGTTCCGAGGATTCCCCATGCGGATGGACAAGCTCACCTCGCGTTTCCAGCAGGCGCTGGCCGACGCGCAGTCGCTGGCCGTGGGCCGCGACCACAACATCATCGAGCCGGTGCACGTGCTGACCGCGCTGCTCGACCAGCAGGGCGGCAGCACGCGGCCGCTGCTGGCCCAGGCCGGCGTCAACGTGCCGGTGCTGCGCGAGCGCCTGGGCGAGGCGCTGGACAAGTTGCCCAAGGTCTCCGGCCAGGCCGGCAGCCTGTCGATCGGCAACGATCTCAACCGCCTGCTCAACCAGACCGACAAGCTCGCCCAGCAGCACGGCGACGCCTTCATCGCCAGCGAGTGGTTCGTGCTGGCGGCCGTGGACGATGGGGGGGCGCTCGGCATCGCGCTGCGCGCGGCCGGCGCCGACAGGGGCCGGATCGAGGCCGCGATCGAGAAGGTGCGCGGCGGCGAGACCGTGCAGAGCGAGAACGCCGAGGACCAGCGCCAGGCGCTGGAGAAGTACACCATCGACCTGACCGCGCGCGCCGAGAGCGGCAAGCTCGATCCGGTGATCGGCCGCGACGAGGAAATCCGCCGCACCATCCAGGTCCTGCAGCGCCGCACCAAGAACAATCCGGTGCTGATCGGCGAGCCGGGCGTGGGCAAGACCGCGATCGTCGAGGGCCTGGCCCAGCGCATCGTCAACGGCGAAGTGCCGGAAGGCCTGCGCGGCAAGCGCGTGCTCTCGCTCGACATGGGCGCGCTGATCGCCGGCGCCAAGTTCCGCGGCGAGTTCGAGGAGCGCCTGAAGGGCGTGCTCAACGACCTGGCCAAGAACGAGGGCCAGATCATCCTGTTCATCGACGAGCTGCACACCATGGTCGGTGCCGGCAAGGCCGATGGCGCGATGGACGCCGGCAACATGCTCAAGCCGGCGCTGGCGCGTGGCGAGCTGCACTGCATCGGCGCGACCACGCTCGACGAGTACCGCAAGTACATCGAGAAGGACGCCGCACTGGAGCGGCGCTTCCAGAAGGTGTTCGTCGGCGAGCCGACCGTGGAGGACACCATCGCGATCCTGCGCGGGCTCAAGGAGCGCTACGCGGTCCATCACGGCGTGGAAATCACCGACCCGGCGATCGTCGCCGCGGCCACGCTGTCCAACCGCTACATCACCGACCGCCAGCTGCCGGACAAGGCCATCGACCTGATGGACGAGGCCGCCTCGCGCATCCGCATGGAGATCGATTCCAAGCCGGAGGAACTGGACCGCCTGGAGCGGCGCCTGATCCAGCTCAAGATCCAGCGCGAGATGCTGAAGAAGGAGAAGGACGAGGCATCCAGGCAGCGGCTCGCGGACCTGGAGAACGACATCGACAAGCTCGAGCGCGAGTTCTCCGACCTCAACGAAGTGTGGAAGTCGGAGAAGGCGGCGCTGCAGGGCGCGACCAAGATCAAGGAGCAGATCGAGCAGGCCAAGATCGAGCTGGAAGCGGCGCAGCGCCGCCAGGACTTCGCCAAGATGAGCGAGATCCAGTACGGCGTGCTGCCGCAGCTGGAGAAGCAGCTGGCCGCGGCCAACGAGGCCGAGCAGCACGAGTTCAAGCTGGTGCAGGACCGCGTCACCGCCGAGGAGATCGCCGAAGTGGTGTCGCGCTGGACCGGCATCCCGGTCAACAAGATGCTGGAGGGCGAGCGCGACAAGCTGCTGCGCATGGAAGATGTGCTGCACGAGCGCGTGGTCGGCCAGGAGGAGGCGATCAAGGTCGTGTCCGACGCGGTGCGCCGTTCGCGGGCGGGCCTGTCCGATCCGAACCGGCCGAGCGGCTCGTTCCTGTTCCTCGGCCCGACCGGCGTGGGCAAGACCGAGCTGTGCAAGGCGCTGGCCGAGTTCCTGTTCGATAGCAGCGACGCGATGGTGCGCATCGACATGAGCGAGTTCATGGAGAAGCACTCGGTCGCCCGGCTGATCGGCGCGCCTCCGGGCTATGTCGGCTACGAGGAAGGCGGCTACCTGACCGAGGCGGTGCGACGCCGCCCGTATTCGCTGATCCTGCTCGACGAGGTGGAGAAGGCGCATGCCGACGTCTTCAACATCCTGCTGCAGGTGCTCGACGACGGCCGCCTGACCGACGGCCAGGGCCGGACGGTGGATTTCCGCAACACCGTCATCGTGATGACCTCCAACCTCGGCTCGCACCAGATCCAGGAGCTGAGCGGCGACGATTCACCGGAGGCCTACACCCAGATGAAGGCGGCGGTGATGGGCGTGGTGCAGGCGCACTTCCGTCCGGAGTTCATCAACCGGCTCGACGACATCGTGGTGTTCCATCCGCTCGACAAGCGGCAGATCAAGCAGATCGCCAAGATCCAGATGCATGGGCTGGAGAAGCGGTTGGCCGAGCGCGGCTTGAAGATCGAGGTCTCGGACAAGGCGTTCGAACTGCTCGGCAACGTCGGCTTCGACCCGGTGCACGGCGCGCGTCCGCTCAAGCGCGCGATCCAGTCGCAGCTGGAGAACCCGTTGGCGCAGCGCATCCTGGCCGGCGATTTCCTCGGCGGCGACACCGTGAAGGTGGATGCCGAGGGCGGGCAGCTGGTGTTCGCCAAGGGCTGAGCCCGGCACCGGGGCGGGACTCCGGTCCCGCCCTGGCTGGCCCATGGGGGCGCTAGAACGGCGGCAGCCGGCGCTTGACGGGCTGCGACTTCACGATCGAGGTACTGGTTTCGGCCATTTCGGCGATGCGATCGAGGATGAAGTCCAGGTGCTCGATGGAGCGCAGGTAGAGACGGCCGATGAAACAATCTTCGCCGGTGACCTTGTCGCATTCGGCGAACTCCGGGATGGCTTCGATCAGCGCCTGCACGGCCTTGAGTTTTCCGGGCATGGGCCGGATGCGGACGATGGCCTGCATCGGATAGCCCAGGGCGCGCGGTTCGGCCTGCACGGTGAAGCCCTGGATCACGCCGCGGTCTTCCAGGCGGCGCAGCCGGTCGGCGGTGCCTGGGGCGGACAGGCCGACCCGTTCGGCCAGGGCCTTGGTGGGCATCCGGGCGTCCTGTTGCAGCAAGGCCAGGATGCGGCGATCGGTTTCGTCGAGCGACATGAGAAATATCCTGGGTCTTTCCTTTCAAGGAAAGATTTTCTTGTGGGTTCGCCTTTCTTTCGAAAGGAAAGATCGCCTGGCCGTCTGTAGATTGCAAGCCCACGATTGAAGAGGGCGTTGCAATGACGGAACGTACCCGGGGTGTGCTGGAAATGGTCGCGGCGATGGCGATCTCCGGGACCATCGGCTGGCTGGTGGTGGTGTCCGGGCAGCCGGTGGCCAGCGTCGTGTTCTGGCGCTGCCTGTTCGGGGCGCTCACGCTGGTGCCCGTGTGCCTGGCGCGCGGCTATTTCCGGCCCGGAACGATCACGCCGCGGCAGGCCGGGGTGGCGGTGCTGGGCGGCATCGCGCTGGTGGCGAACTGGCTGCTGCTGTTCGCGGCGTATTCCGGCGCTTCCATCTCGATCGCCACCGCGGTCTACAACACGCAGCCCTTCATGCTGGTCGGGCTCGGCGCCCTGTTCCTGGGCGAGCGGCCGACGCTGCGCAAGCTGGGGTGGCTGGCGCTGGCGTTCGGGGGCGTGCTGTTGATCGTCCAGGCGCGGCCGGGGCAGGGCAGCGGCACGCATTACCTGGTGGGCGTGTTGCTCGCGCTCGGCGCGGCCTTCTGCTACGCGCTGGCGGCGCTGTTCGCGAAGCGGCTCAAGGGCGTACCGCCGCACCTGATCGCCCTGGTCCAGGTGTCGGTCGGGGTGGCCGCGCTGTGGCCGTTGGCGAGCTTGCCGGAAGCGACGGGTGCGGCCGCCGCCTGGACGACGCTGGCGACGATGGGCGTGGTGCATACCGGGTTGATGTACATCCTGCTGTATGGCGCGATCCAGAAGCTGCCGACGCCCGTGACCGGCGCGTTGTCCTTCATCTATCCGATCATCGCGATCGCCGTGGACAGGCTCGCGTTCGGCCATGCGTTGCAGCCGGTGCAGATCGCCGGTGCCGTGATGGTGCTGTTGGCGGCGGCCGGCATGACGCTGGGCTGGCCATGGCGCAGGCCAGCGCCGGCAGCCGCGTCGCAGGCGACGCGTTGACGCAGGACCGGGCGCCCACAGGTGCTGACGCTGGGCGAAAGCCATGGATCAATCGCATGCGCTCTCATACCCGGTCACCAGCCAGGTTTTGTCGTACACGAGAGTGACCGTGTCGAGGCAAGCTTCGTTGCTTGTTTCCAGTATCAGCTTCGAGCTGTCCGCCCGGACGTGGAACTGCCGATCCTTGGCAGCATTGAACATCGGCAAGCGACCGATCTTCTCGCGAGGAACAGCGGCGTGTTCTTCCCGGTCTCCTGTCGAAGAAGTGGAAATCAAGACGCTTGCATCCAGGTGCGATCTGAGGAAAGCGCTCGAAGCGGTGGATTCCGGGGCGCAGAAAATGGCGTCGACCAGCTTCCGGGCGCTCTCCTTGTCTTCGATGTCGCGCGCGGCGACTCGCCAATCCTGCGCCAATGTTTCTCCGCCGCATTGGAAGGCCGGGTTGCCATCCATCTCGGTTGCAAGGCAGGCGGGTGCGGTGGCAATGACGGCGAGCAAGGCGGTGCGCCTGATCATGGGATCCCCGGGTCGTTTGGTGTCATGTGCAAAGGTTGCAATGAAGGCGTTATACACAGCTCAGCCCCTGCTGAGCGCCCGTCTTCCTGCTACCATGCGCGGCCCTGAGGTGACTGCCGGGATGCCGGCGGTTTAAACGGGAATCCGGTGCGTCGGCCGTCCATGCCGGCAATTCCGGAGCTGCCCCCGCAACGGTGGGCGAGTACACGTTCCGCATGCAACGCCACTGTGCCGCCGGCATGGGAAGGCGCGGGACGGAAGGCGCAGCCTTCGCTCGCGAGCCCGGAGACCGGCCCCAGGATCGACCCGGCGCGCGGTGGGCGTGGCCATGGTGCCGGCGCGAACGCCGGCGCCATCTCCTGCTGCCTGCATGCCGGCTTTACCCAGATGTCCGCGCGGGAAGGCGCGGCTGCAGGAGCCACCCACGATGTCGTTGTCCCCGATCGTTTCCCCACGCCGCGCCGCGCTGGCGCTGGCGCTGTCCCTGGCCGCCGCTCCGGCGCTCGCGGCCGATGCCACCGACCTGGACCAGGTCGTGGTCACCGCGAGCCGTACCGCACAGACCCAGGACCAGGCCCTGGCCCCGGTCGCCGTGATCGATCGCGCCGAGATCGAGCGCCGCCAGGCGCGCTCGCTGCCGGAACTGCTGCGCGGCGAGCTGGGCGTGTCGATCGTCAACAACGGCGGGCCGGGCAAGAGCACTTCGCTGTTCCTGCGCGGCAGCGAATCCGACCACGTGCTGGTGCTGGTCGACGGCGTGCGGATCGGGTCGGCCACCCTCGGCGGCGCGTCGCTGCAGGACATCCCGGTCGAGCAGGTCGAGCGCGTGGAGATCGTGCGCGGGCCGTTCTCCAGCCTGTACGGCTCGGAGGCGATCGGCGGCGTCATCCAGATCTTCACGCGCAAGCCGCAAGGCGCGTTCGTACCGACCTTCAGCGTCGCGACGGGCAGCGACAACGCGCGCCGCTACGGCGCCGGCGTGGCCGGGCGCAGCCAGGGCGACCTCGGCGAGCGCGGCGGCTGGTACTCGGTCAATGCGGTGCACGACGAGACCGACGGCATCAACGCCTACCTCGATACCGCCAACAGCGCCTACGATCCGGACCGCGACGGCTACCGCAACGATTCGCTGAGCGTGAAGGGCGGCTGGCGCTTCAACCGCCAGTGGGATGCGGACGTGCAGGCCCTGCGCGCCGAGAGCCGCAACGAATACGACGGCACGATCTACGGCGGCAACCTCTCCAAGGGCGTCCAGCAGGTGGTGGGCGGCCGCGTCCGCTACGCGCCGAGCGAGGCGTTGAAGCTCACCGCCAGCCTCGGCGCCAGCCAGGACCTGAGCGATGCGTACTACGACGGCAGCTACGTCTCCACGTTCGACACGCGCCGCGCGCTCGGCTCGCTGCAGGCCGACCTCGATGCCGGCCCGGGCCTGCTGACGCTGGGCTTCGACTGGCAGCGCGACCGCATCGCCAGCAACGAAAGCTACGACGAGGACCAGCGCATCAACCGCGGCGCGTTCGCGCAATGGCAGCAGACCTTCGGCACGCAGTCGCTGCAGGCCAGCGTGCGCCGCGACGACAACAGCCAGTTCGGCGGCAAGAACACCGGCAGCCTGCTGTGGGGCTGGAACTTCGCCGAGCACCTGCGCCTGACCGCCAGCTACGGCACCGCGTTCAAGGCGCCGACCTACAACGAGCTGTACTACCCGGGCTACGGCAATCCGAACCTGGGGCCGGAGACTTCGCGCAGCGTGGAGCTGGGGCTGCGCGGCGAACACGACTGGGGCACCTGGACGCTCAACGCCTACCAGACCCGCGTCGACGACATGATCGCCTACGACGCCGCGCTGGTGGACGCGGCGCATCCGTTCGGCCAGCCCAACAACATCGACAAGGCGCGCATCCGCGGCGTCGAGGCCGGCTACGACACCACGCTGGCCGGCTGGACGGTGGCGACCCGCCTGACCTGGCAGGACCCCAAGGCCGACGGCGCCGTCAACCACGGCAACTGGCTGCCGCGGCGCGCGCGCCAGAGCGGCAGGATCGATGCCGACCGGCGTTTCGGCGCGTTCTCGGTGGGCGGCAGCGTGTACGCCTCGGGCGAGCGCTACGACGAACTGGCCAATGCCACGCGGCTGGGCGGCTACGGCCTGCTCGACCTGCGCGTGGGCTACGCGGTCGGCCGCGACTGGAACCTGGCGTTGAGCGCGAACAACGTGTTCGACCGCGACTACCAGACCGCGGCCTGGTACGCGCAGCCCGGCCGCAACTACCAACTGACCCTGCGCTACCATCCGGCGCAGTGACGGCGCGGCGTCGTGGTCCCTCCCGCGAGTTCGCCCGTCCCCGGCAGTCCAGTCCCTTCTCCAGGAAAGCCCCGATGAAATCCCTGTCCCGCCCCGCAGAAACCGGCCTGTTCGTCGCGCTGATGGTGGCCATGGTGGCCACGCGCTTCAATCACGTGGGCGATTGGCTGCACCTGCCGGACGCGTCGATGGCGGTGTTCTTCCTGGGCGGGCTGTACCTGCGCCGGCACTGGCAGTTCGCGGCGCTGCTGGGGCTGGCGTTCGCGGTGGACTGGGCGGCGATCGAGCTGGCCGGCGTCAGCGATTTCTGCGTCACCGCGGCGTATGCGCTGCTGCCGGTCGCGTACGGCGTGCTCTGGTACGCCGGCCGCGCCTTCGCCGCGCGGCTGAGCGAGCGGGTGGGTTCGCTGGCGCTGGCCTGGCTGGTCGGCGTGGTCGCGGCGGCGCTGTCGTTCCTGGTGTCCAACGGCGCCTTCTACTGGCTCGGCGGCCGCTACGCCGAACCGCACATGGCCGAGTACCTGGCGCGCGCCTGGCAGTGGGGGCCGCTGTTCGTGCGCACCACGGCATGCTACGTGGCGGCGGGGTTGGCGCTGCACGGCGCGATCGCCAAGGTCGCGGCGACGCGGCGCGTGGACGCGGCCGGGCGGGCGGCATGAGCGGGATCGAGCGCGACGACGCCTACTACCGCGAGCGCGCGCAACGGCAGAAGGAACTGGTCGACCGGCGCATCGCGCGGGCGACGATCGACCGCGGCGTGCTGGTGGTCAACACCGGCAACGGCAAGGGCAAGAGTTCCTCCGGCTTCGGCATGCTGGCGCGGTCGCTCGGGCACGGCCTGCGCTGCGGCGTGGTGCAGTTCATCAAGGGCAGCTATTCGACCGGCGAGGAGGCGTTCTTCCGACGCTTCCCGGAGCAGCTCGACTACCACGTGATGGGCGAGGGCTTCACCTGGGAAACCCAGGACCGCGGCCGCGACATCGAGGTGGCCATGGCGGCATGGGCGCTGTGCAAACGGATGCTGTCCGATCCCGGCTACGACTTCGTGCTGCTGGACGAGCTCAACATCGTGCTGGCCAAGGAGTACGTTCCGCTGGACGACGTGCTCGCCGCACTGGCCGCGCGCCCGCCGCGCCAGCACGTGGTGATCACCGGGCGCGGGGCGCCGGATGCGCTGGTGGAAGCCGCCGATACCGTCACCGAGATGCGCGTGGTCAAGCATGCGTTCAAGGCCGGCATCAAGGCGCAGAAGGGCATCGAGCTCTGAGCGCGATGGCCGTGGCGATCGCGCTCGCGGCGGTCGTGCTGGACCTGGCGCTGGGGGAGCCGCGCCGCGCGCATCCGCTGGTGCTGTTCGGGCGCTGGGCGGGCTGGATCGAATCGCGCTGCCATCGCGACCGCCGCCGTGCCGGGGCGCTGGCCTGGTGCCTGGCGGTGCTGCCGTGGGTGGCGCTCGCCGCGCTGTCGCAATGGCTGTTGTGGCGATGGTCGCCATGGGCGGGCGCGGCGTTCTCGGCCATCGTGCTGTATGCCGCGCTCGGCCTGCGCAGCCTGGGCGAACACGCGTTGCCGGTGGCGCGGGCATTGGAAACGCACGACCTGCCGGCCGCCCGCGCCGCGGTGGGGCGCATCGTCAGCCGCGATGCCGCCGCGCTCGACGCGGAGCAGGTCGCCGCGGCCGCCACCGAATCGGTACTGGAGAACGGCAGCGATGCGGTGTTCGCCGCGCTGTTCTGGGGCGGGCTGCTGGGCGCGCCGGGCGCGGTGCTGTACCGGTTGGCGAACACCCTGGACGCGATGTGGGGTTACCGCACGCCACGATGGCTGCGGTTCGGCTGGGCGGCGGCGCGCATCGACGACGTGCTGAACCTCATCCCGGCGCGGCTGACCGCGCTGACCTATGCCGCGCTCGGCCACACGCGCACCGCGCTGGACTGCTGGCGCCGGCAGGCGAAGAGCTGGAAAAGCCCGAACGCCGGCCCGGTGATGGCCTCCGGCGCGGGCGCATTGCGGGTCGCCTTGGGCGGGCCCGCGCCTTACCACGGGCAATGGCAGGCGCGTCCGGCGCTCGGCCTGGGCCGCGCGCCGGATGCGCAAGGCATCCGCCGCGCCCTGTGGCTGGTGCGCGGCGGGGTGGCGCTGTGGCTGTCGTTGGCGGCGTTGCTGGCCGCCGGGAGCCCGTGGTGATGTCAGTGGGTCTTCAGGCAACCGCTGACGAAGGTCTTGCGGGCATCGCCGGTCAATTGCTTGGTGGTGGCCTCGGCATTGCAGTCCTTCATGCGCTGCTGCGGCGAGACCTTGGCGTTGCTCACGCTCTTGCCGCCGCCCAGGCAGGCTTTCTGCGCGGCCTTGTAGTCCTCGCCGGTCTTGCCCTTGTTCTGCGCCGAGCACTTCGCCATCAGCTCCTGCTGGGCGGTCTTGGGGGCGGCGGTGGCGAGCAGCGGAGTGGCGGCCAGTGCAAGGATCAGGAGGGGAACGAAGCGATGGGCAGGCATGAGGATGGCTCCGGGGAAAGTGGCCACATGCTGCGCCCGCGTGGTGACGGCGAATATGTCGGCGCCGCCACAATCGCGGGTGCCGCTCAGCCGGCAGTCGGCCGTGCCGGCGCGGGGGCGGGATGATGCTGGAGCACGGGGGGCGGTTGCTGCGTGCGGCGCAACGCTACGGCATTCCGGCCGAGCGCTGGCTGGACCTCTCGACCGGGGTCAGCCCGTTCCGTTGGCCGGTACCGCCATTGCCGGCGGCCGCCTGGCATCGCCTGCCGGAGGACGAGGACGGCCTGGTCGAGGCGGCGCGGGCGTACTACGGCGCCCCGGCGCTGTTGCCGGTGGCCGGGTCGCAGGCCGCGATCCAGGCCTTGCCGCTGCTGCGCGCGCCGTGCCGGGCCGGCGTGATCGCGCCTGGGTATGCCGAGCACGCGCATGCATGGCGGCGCGCCGGGCACGCGGTGCACGTGCTTCCGGCGGAAGACCTGCTCCGGCGCGCGGACGCGTTCGACGCGATCGTGCTGATCCATCCCAATAATCCCGGCGGCGACCGGTTCGACGTTCCCGCATTGCTCGACCTGCACGCGCGGCTGGCGGTGCGAGGGGGCTGGCTGGTGATGGACGAGGCGTTCATGGATCCGACACCGGAGGCCAGCTTGTGCCCCCATGCCGATCGCGAGGGACTGGTGGTGCTGCGTTCGGTGGGCAAGTTCTTCGGCATGGCGGGCGCGCGCGCCGGTTTCGCGTGCGCCGCGCCGGCGTTGCTGGAGGCGTTGCGCGAGCGGCTCGGGCCCTGGACGCTGGCCGGTCCCACGCGCTGGGCATTGCGCCAGGCATTGGCCGACCGCACCTGGCAGCGGCAGGCGATCCCGCGCCTGCACGAGGCCAGTGCGGCCCTGGCGGCGGTGCTGCGCCGGCATGGCCTGGAGCCCAGCGCCGGCACGGCTTTCTTCCAATGGTGCCGGCACGCGGATGCGGCCGGGGTGCACGAAGCGTTGGCCCGGCGCGGCATCCTGGTGCGGTTGTTCGACGCGCCGGCGAGCCTGCGCTTCGGCTTGCCGGCGGATGCTGAAGAACTGACGCGGCTGGATGCGGCGCTGAGCGAAGTAATGCCCCCCGCCCTGCGGGAGAGGGGGGAGAGTACGGAGCGAAGTCCTCGTGTGGCTCAATTGCACGAGACTTCGCTCGTACCCTCATCCGCCCCTTCGGGATGCCTTGTCCCGGGGGGAGAAGGAAGGGATGCCGCGACTTTGATGGTCCAAGGCTGCACCTCCGACGCCGGCAAGAGCACGCTGGTGGCCGCGCTGTGCCGTTGGCTGCAGCGGCGTGGCGTGGCGGTGGCGCCGTTCAAGCCGCAGAACATGGCGCTGAACTCGGCGGTGACCGCGGACGGCGGCGAGATCGGGCGCGCGCAGGCGGTGCAGGCGCAGGCCTGCGGGCTGGAGCCGCATACCGACTTCAATCCGGTGCTGCTCAAGCCCAACAGCGATACCGGCGCGCAGGTGATCGTGCACGGCCGCGCCATCGGCAACCTCGACGCGGTCGCCTACCACGCCTACAAGCGCACCGCGCGCGAGGCGGTGCTGGCCTCGCATGCGCGCCTGCGCGAGCGCTTCCGGGTGGTGATGGTGGAAGGCGCCGGCAGCCCGGCCGAGATCAACCTGCGCGAGGGCGACATCGCCAACATGGGGTTCGCCGAGGCGGTGGACTGCCCGGTGCTCCTGGTGGCCGACATCGACCGCGGCGGCGTGTTCGCGCACTTGGTCGGCACGCTGGCGCTGCTGTCGCCGAGCGAGCGCGCACGTGTGGCCGGCTTCGTCATCAACCGCTTCCGTGGCGATCTCGCCTTGCTGCAGCCCGGCCTGGACTGGCTGGAGCGCGAGACCGGCAAGCCGGTGCTCGGCGTGCTGCCGTACCTGCACGGCCTGCAGCTGGAAGCGGAAGACGCGCTGCCGCATGCCCGGCCCGACAAGCCGAGCGCGCAGCTGCGGGTCGCCGTGCCGGCGCTGCCGCGGATCAGCAACCACACCGATCTCGACGCGCTCGCCGCGCACCCCCAGGTGGCGCTGCATTTCGTCGGGCCGGGCGAAGCCGTGCCTGCCTGCGACCTGATCGTCCTGCCCGGCAGCAAGTCGACCCGCGCCGACCTGGCTTGGTTGCGCGCGCAGGGCTGGGAGGCGGCCATCGCCCGGCACCTGCGCCATGGCGGCAAGCTGGCCGGCATCTGCGGCGGTTTCCAGATGCTGGGCCGGCGCGTGCACGACCCGCACGGCATCGAGGGCGAGGCGGGCAGCAGCGAGGGGCTCGGCTGGCTGGACCTGGAGACCACATTGGAACCGGAGAAACAGCTGCGGCGCAGGGCCGGCACGCTGCACCTGGGCGGAGCCGCGGCGCCCGTGCACGGCTACGAGATCCACTGCGGGGCCAGCGACGGCCCGGCATTGCGGCGGCCGTTGCTGCACTTCGCGGAAGGCGGCGCCGACGGCGCGGTCTCCGACGAGGGGCACGTGATCGGTTGCTACCTGCACGGCCTGTTCGACGCGCCGCAGGCCTTGGCCGCGTTGCTGGAATGGGCCGGGCTGCGCGAGGCGCAACCGCTGGACATCGCCGCGTTGCGCGAGGCCACGCTGGACCGGCTGGCCGACGCGGTCGAACGGCACCTGGACACGCGCGCGCTGGCGCGCCTCACCGGCACGGAGGACCTGGCATGCGCGAACTGATCCTGGGCGGCGCGCGTTCCGGCAAGAGCGCGCTGGCCGAACGCATCGCCGCCGGCAGCGGCGAGGACGTGGTCTACGTCGCCACCGCGCAGGCGCTCGACGACGAAATGGCCGCGCGCATCGCGCACCATCGCGCGCAACGCCCCGCGCACTGGCGCTGCATCGAGGAACCCCTGGCATTGGCCGACGTCTTGCGCGCGCATGCCGCCGGCGGCCGCTGCCTGCTGGTGGATTGCCTGACGCTGTGGCTGAGCAACCTGCTCGCGGGCGAAGACCGCGGGCGCCTCGCGCGCGAGCGCCAGGCCTTGCTCGACACGCTGCCGCGTCTGCCCGGCCGGATCGTGCTGGTGAGCAACGAGGTCGGCCAGGGCATCGTGCCGCTGGGCGAACTGACGCGCCGTTTCGTCGACGAGGCCGGTCGCCTGCACCAGGCGCTGGCCGCGCGCTGCGAGCGCGTGGTGTTCGTCGTCGCCGGCCTTCCCATGGTGTTGAAAGGAGACCCGCTGTGAACCTGGACTGGATCCATGCCCCGTGCGCGGTGCCGGACGCGCAAGCCCGCGAGGCCGCCGCCGCGCGCCAGCGCCAGCTGACCAAGCCGCCCGGCTCGCTGGGCATGCTGGAGCGGCTGGCGCTGGACCTGGCCGCCTGGCAAGGGCGCGAACGGCCGCGCCTGGACAAGGTGTGGATCGCGGTCTACGCCGGCGACCACGGCATCGCCGCCGAGGGCGTGTCGGCCTTCCCGCAGGTGGTGACCGGCGAGATGGTGCGCAACTTCGCCACCGGCGGCGCGGCGATCGCGGTGCTGGCGCGCACGCTGGGGGCGACGCTGGAAGTGGTCGACCTGGGCACGGTCAACGACCCGGGCGAGGTGCCCGGCGTGCGCCGCGCGATCATTGCGCCGTCCACCGCCAATGCCTGCGAGGCCCCGGCGATGACCGAGGCGCAACTCGCCGCCGCGCTCGCGGCCGGCGCCGAGAGCGTGGCGCAGGCGCGTGCCGCGCAGGCCGCGCTGTTCGTCGCCGGCGAAATGGGCATCGCCAACACCGCTTCGGCCGCCGCGCTCGCCTGCGCGCTGCTGGCGCGGGAGCCGGAGGCCATGACCGGCGCGGGCACCGGCCTGGACGCCATCGGCATCGCGCACAAGGTCGCGGCGGTGGCGCGCGCGCTCGCCCGCCAGGCCGGCGCCGATACGCCGCTGGAAAAGTTGCGCTGCCTGGGCGGCTTCGAGATCGCGGCGATGAGCGGCGCCTACCTCGCCGCGGCGCAGGCCGGCCTGCCGGCGCTGGTGGACGGCTTCATCGCCAGCACCGCGGCGCTGGCCGCGGTGCGGATCAACCCCGGCGTGCGCGACTGGCTGCTGTTCGCGCACCGCTCGCCCGAACGCGGCCACGCCGCGGTGCTCGAAGCGCTGCAGGCCCGGCCGCTGCTGGACCTCGGCATGCGCCTGGGCGAGGCCAGCGGTGCGGCGGTCGCGGTACCGCTGTTGCGCCTGGCCTGCGCGCTGCATGACGGGATGGCGACGTTCGACGAGGCGGGCGTGTCGGAAGCCGGGTCCCGGCAGCCCGGGGCCGGGCAGGCGAAGGCATGAAGGCGGTGAAACTTCCGCTCCCGGCTTCGATCGAGCTGCTCCGCCACGGCGACACCGGCCAGCGCAGCTATCGCGGCCAGCTCGACGATCCGCTCAGCGAACTCGGCTGGCGCCAGCTGCGCGAAGCCACGGCGAACGGGGAGTGGGACGCGGTGGTGTCCTCGACCCTGCAGCGCTGCGCGCGCTTCGCCGAAGAGTTGGCCGTCGCGCGCGGGGTGCCGCTGCGGCTGGACGCGCGCCTGCAGGAGTACCACTTCGGCGACTGGCAGGGCGTGCCGATCGCCGACATCGACCGCGACCACGGCGAGGCGCTGGGACGCTACTGGGCCGATCCGGCGAACCATCCGCCGCCGAACGCCGAGCCCTTCGCCGCATTCCGCCAGCGCCTGTCCGACGCGCTCGACGCCATCGTCGCCGAGCATCCGGGCCGGCGCGTGCTGGTGGTGACCCATGGCGGGGCGATCAAGCTGATCCGCAGCCTCGTAGAAGGCCGCGCGTTCGGCGGCATGGTCGAACTGCACGTGCCGCATGCCTCGCTGCATCCGGTCGCGTGGCCGCCGGCATGATCGACGGCCTGCTCGCCGCGCTCGGCCTGCTGACCCGCATCCCGGTCCCGGCGCGGGTCTGGCAGGCGCCGGGCGTGCAGGCGCGTTCGCTGCCGTGGTATCCGCTGGTGGGGATGCTGCTCGGCGCCTTGCTGGCGGCGCTGGCGTGGTGCTTGCGCGATGCCTCGCCGTTGCTGATGGCGGCGATGCTGGTCGCGGCGTGGGCATGGCTGACCGGCGGCCTGCACCTGGATGGCCTGGCCGACAGCGCCGACGCCTGGGTCGGCGGCCTGGGCGACCGCGAGCGCACGCTGGCGATCATGAAGGACCCGCGCAGCGGCCCGGCCGGCGTCGTCGCGCTGGTGCTGGTGCTGCTGCTGAAGACCGCCGCGCTCGCCAGCCTCGCCGCGTCGGCGTGGTGCGGGTTGTGGCTGGCGCCGCTGCTCGCGCGCGCGGCGCTGGTCGCGGCATTCCTGGCGTTGCCCTACGTGCGCGCCGGCGGCATGGGCGCGGGGCTGGCGGGTGCGGCGCGGCTGCCGTGCGCGATCGCAGTGCTGGCGACGTTGCTTGCGGCGTTGCTGGCCGCGCGCATGCAGGGCGCGCTGGCCGTGCTGGCGGCCGGCGTGGTGTTCGCCTTGTGGTGGCGCGCCTGCCGCAAGCGCCTGGGCGGCATGACCGGCGATACCTGCGGCGCGCTGGTCGAACTGGTCGAGGTCGCAGTGCTGGTCGCGTTGGCGTTGTAGGGTTCTCGATCGGGAAGGCCGGCAGCGTTTCCGATCATGGACGTGCCCCTGTGGGAGCGACTTCAGTCGCGGCGGGACTTACCGGGAAAGCCTGTCGCGACTGAAGTCGCTCCCACAGAGTGCGCCGGCATGGAATGGACAGGAACATCAACGACGGGAGTGCCGCTCAACCGAAGAACCGGCTCGGCGGCAATCCGAACTGGCGCCGGAACATCGCGCTGAACGCGCTGGGGCTGTCGTAGCCGAGCGCGATCGCCACGTCGATGATCTTCTCGCCCGCGGCGAGCCGCTCCAGTCCCCGCAGCAGCCGTACCTGCTGCCGCCACTGGCCGAAGGTCATGCCGAGTTCGCGCTGGAACAGGCGCTGCACGGTCTTGCCGTCCAGGTGCAGCCGCGCCGCCCAGTCGTCCAGCGTCGAGGCGTCGGCCGGATCGGCCTGCAACGCGTCGCAGATGCGGCGCAGGCGGGCGTCGTCGGGCTCGGGCAGGTGCAGCGGCAGTTCCGACAAGGCGTGCAGTTCGTCGAGGATCAGGCGCATCAGGCGGCCGTCGCGCGACTGCGCCGGATGGTCCCAGGGGATCGCCGCGGCGTGCCGGATCAGCTCGGCGAGCAACGGCCCGACCTCGACCACCGAGGGTTGCGCCGGCATCCCCGCGATCGCGCCGGTGCGTATGTACAGGCTGCGCATGCGCACCATGCCGATGCAGCGCACCGCGTGCACGGTGCCGCCGGGTATCCACAATGCGCGCGTGCTCGGCACCACCCAGCGGCCGTTGCCGGCCATCACCACCATCAGCCCTTGCATCGCATAGATCAACTGGTGGCGCTGGTGGTGGTGCGCGGCGATGAACGCGTCGGCCGGGTAGTCGGTCGCCCGGCAGACCACGTCGGCAGGGGCGCCGTCGGCGTCCTCGGGACGGGTCCGGCGGGCGGGTGGAATGTCCTTTTTGCGACGATGGATGACCATATCTCGCGAGAAGGTCGAGGGCGATCACCCTACCATGCGCCGCACCTTCCATCAGGTTCGCCAGGATCGCACCCCCATGTCCGTCTCGAGCGCTTCCCTTGCCGCCACACGCCGCCCGGTCGCGGTGGGCGTGCTGGCCGCGATCACCTCGTCCCACCTGATCAACGACATGATGCAGTCGCTGATCCTGGCGCTGTATCCGGTGCTCAAGGGCCAGTTCCAGCTCAGCTTCGCGCAGGTCGGCCTGATCACGCTGACCTACCAGCTCACCGCATCGCTGTTCCAGCCATTGATCGGCCTGCGCACCGATCGGCGGCCGGCGCCGTATTCGCTGCCGGTCGGCATGACCTCGACCCTGTTCGGCCTGTTGCTGCTGGCGTACGCGCCCAGCTTCGCCGCAGTGCTGCTGGCGGCGGCGATGGTCGGCATCGGCTCGGCGGTGTTCCATCCGGAGTCCTCGCGGATCGCGCGGCTGGCTTCCGGCGGCCGCCACGGGCTGGCGCAGTCGGTGTTCCAGGTCGGCGGCAACGCCGGCACCGCGCTCGGCCCGCTGATCGCGGCGGCGGTGATCGTGCCCAACGGGCGCCACAGCGTGGCCTGGTTCGGCGCCGCGGCGCTGCTGGGCATCGCGCTGCTGTCCTACGTCGGCCGCTGGTATGCGCTGCACCTGAGCCTGCGCGCGGCCACGCCGCGGCCGGCCGCCACCGCCGAGGCGGCGCCCTCGCGAGGGGTGGCCTGGATCGTCGCGATCCTGCTGGTGCTGATCTTTTCCAAGTACTTCTACATCGCCGGCATCAGCAGCTACTACACCTTCTACCTGATCCAGCGCTTCGGCATCTCGGTGCAGGAGGCGCAGCTGCACCTGTTCGCGTTCCTGCTGGCCTCGGCGCTGGGCACGCTGATCGGCGGCCCGGTCGGCGACCGGATCGGGCGCAAGCCGGTGATCTGGGTATCGATCCTGGGCGTGGCGCCGTTCGCGCTGGCGCTGCCCTACGTCGGCCTGCACACCACCACGTTGCTGGCGGTGTTGATCGGCTTCGTGCTGTCCTCGGCGTTCTCGGCGATCCTGGTCTATGCGCAGGAGCTGATGCCGGGCCGGATCGGCATGGTCTCCGGCCTGTTCTTCGGCTTCGCCTTCGGCATGGGCGGGCTGGGCGCGGCGCTGCTGGGCCTGTTCGCCGACCGGTTCGGCATCGTCGCGGTCTACAAGGCGATGGCCTACCTGCCGCTGCTCGGCATCGCCGCGGCCTTGCTGCCCGGACGGCGCACCCGCGGCTGAAGGGATCGAGCAAGATCGGGAACGCGCACCGGCCTGCGCGGTGACACACTGCGTCCCTGCCACGGAGGAGAGGGGACATGCGCAGCCGTACCGGCCATGCCTATCGGCGCGCGATCGAACGGGCGGTCGCGCACCTGCAGCGCCTCGTGCAAGCCAACGCACCGTTGCCGGACCTGGACGCGCTGGCGGCGGTCGCGCACCTGTCGCCGTTCCACTTCCATCGCATCTACCGCGCCCTGACCGGCGAGACCGTCGGCAACACCGTGGCGCGGCTGCGGATGCTGCGCGCCCTGCGACTGCTGGCGGAAGGCGACGCACCGGTCGCGCGGATCGCCCTGGACGTGGGTTACGGCACGCCCCAGGCGCTGGCCCGCGCCTTGCGCGCGGCGGTCGGCGCGTCGCCGAGCGAACTGCGTTCGACGCCGGGGCTGCTGCAGGCCAAGCAGCGCGTGCTGGCCGACCCGCCGGCGCCGGACAGGCCCGATGCGACGCCGTTGCAGGTGAGGGTGGACGTGCTGGCGCCGTTCGAGGTGGTGACGCTGCGCAAGCGCGGTGCCTTCGACGATCTGGATCGCGGTTTCGCGCGCCTGTTCGGTTGGGCGGTGCGGGAGGGCATCGCCGATCGCCTGCAATGCCTGGCCGGCATTCCGCACGGGGACCATCGCGATGTGCCGGCACGCGCGCTGGAGTTCGATTGCGCGATGGGCTTCGATGCGCCGGTGGCCCCGCCGTCTCCGTTCGCGACGCGCACGCTCGGCGGCGGCCGTTACGCGCTGCTGCGCCACGTCGGCCCCTACGACCGGCTGGAGGACGCGCTGGACCGGCTGCTCGCCGAGTGGCTGCCCGGCAGCGACCACGCGCTGCGCGACGCGCCGGTCCACTACCTGTTCCTGGACGATCCGGAGGAGGTGCCGGCGGCGATCCTGCGGGCGGATGTCTGCGTGCCGCTGCGCTGATGGCATCGCGCAGCGGCAATACCGAGCCGGATCCACTTCCGCCGGGCATCGCGTCCAGGCCTCCTGGGCCTGGGCCGCATGGGGGTACGTCCTAGCCCCGCAAGGCCCGGTACGGCGGCGTGGACATCACCATCTCCGCCAGCGAGTAGGCCAGCTCGCGCTCGGCCAGCACCGCGCCGTCGGCGCCGTGTTCCAGCAGGTGCTTCACCTCGGCATCGCTGTGCGCGCGCGCCAGCAGCGTCAGCGCGGGGTTCATCGCGCGCAGCTTGGCCAGGGCTTCGCCGGCCTCCAGCGGCTGCGGGATGGCGAGGATCGCGATCTTGGCGCGTTCCGGGTGCGCCTCGGCCAGCACCAGGTCGGCCGCCGCGCTGCCGCGGATGCCGGGAATGCCTTCGTTGTGCGCGCGCTCGACATGGTCGCGGTTGTCGTCGATCACCAGCACCGGCACGCCGCGGTCGCGCAGCAGGTGCGCCAGCGCGCTGCCGACGCGGCCGTAGCCGATCACGATCGCGTGGTCGTGCAGGTCCAGCGACGGGCCGGGCGGGATGTCCGGTTCGGCCACCACGGGCGCCTGCTGCGCATGTCTGGCCTGCCAGCGGTCCAGCCAGTTGAACAGGAACGGGTTGGCGATGATCGACAGCAGCGCGCCGGCCAGGATCAGGTCGCGGCCGGTCTCGGGCAGGATCGCCAGGCCCACGCCCAGGCCGGCGAGGATGAAGGAGAACTCGCCGATCTGCGCCAGGCTCACCGAGATCGTCAGCGCGGTACCGGCCGGGTGCCCGAACGCGCGCACGATGAAGAACGCGGCCACCGACTTGCCGACGGTGATGGTCAGGAACGTCGCCAGCACCTGCCACGGGTGCTCGATCAGGATGTGCGGGTTGAACAGCATGCCGACCGAGACGAAGAACAGCACCGCGAACGCGTCGCGCAGCGGCAGCGAGTCGTTGGCGGCCTTGTGGCTCAGTTCGGATTCGTTGAGCAGCATGCCGGCGAAGAACGCGCCGAGCGCGAACGACACGCCGAACAGCGTGGCCGAGCCGAACGCCACGCCCAGCGCGATCGCCAGCACCGACAGCGTGAACAGCTCGCGCGAACCGGTCGCGGCGATCTTCTCCAGGATCCAGGGGATCGCGCGGCGGCCGACGATCAGCATCACCGCGACGAACGCGGCCATCTTCAGCAAGGTCCAGCCCATCGCCGCCAGGATCGCGCCGGCGCCGCCGTCCTTGCCGCTGTCCAGTGCGCTGGCCAGGGCCGGCAGCAGCACCAGCGTCAGCACCATCGCCAGGTCCTCGACGATCAGCCAGCCGATCGCGATCCTGCCGCGCTGGGTTTCCAGCAGGCGGCGTTCCTCGAGCGCGCGCAGCAGCACCACGGTGCTGGCCACCGACAGCGCCAGGCCGAACACCAGCCCGTGCAGCGCCGGCCAGCCCATGCTCCAGGCGAGGATCCAGCCGAGCGCGGTGGCGACCGCGATCTGCGCGACCGCGCCGGGGATCGCGATCCACTTCACTTCCAGCAGGTCTTCCAGCGAGAAGTGCAGGCCGACGCCGAACATCAGCAGCATCACGCCCAGCTCCGAGAGCTGGTTGGCCAGGTCCTGGTCGGCGACGAAGCCGGGCGTGAACGGTCCCACCACCATGCCGGCGATCAGGTAGCCCACCAGCGGCGACAACCGCAGTTTGTTGGCCAGCGCGCCCAATACGAAGGCGACCGCGAGGCCGACGGCGATGATGTCGATGAGGCTGGTGTCGTGATGCATCTAGCGCGTGTCTTCCATTCCAGGGAGTGAGGTGTCCAGGCGGCCGTCCGCGGCTCAGCGTGCGCCGGGGACCGACGCCCGGGCCCATGCGCGGCGCAAGGCGTCGGCATGGCGAAGACCAGGGGGGAGCCCTCATGGCAGGAGCATCATCGTCCAGCCATGGGAGCAGCCACGGCCTTGCGTTTACCCGATCCGGGCGGCACCAGAACGGCGGCCCCGTCTGGACGGACGACACGCCCCGGAACACGGGGGCAGGAGTCCCGAGTGTCGCCGATCTATGCGTCCCAGGGCAAACCGCGCGGGGAAACGGCGCTGTCCGCTTCCACGCGATTCCCGCCGCGGCTGGCCCGCCGTGTCCTCCGCCGTGGCGGGAAGGACTTCGGTCCCGGCGCTGGGCCGGAACCGCCCGTCGGGGCTGAAGCCGCTGCCGCAACATCGCTGCCGATGAGGACGAATCGGAGCAGGAGCCCCGACGCCGAGTCGGGGCCCGGGGCGGCCGGCGCGGCGGTCACCACTTGTAGTTGACGTTGGCGTACGCGAACGCGCCGTTGAAGCCGAACGGCGAGGAGCCGCTGTACGGCAGGTAGGTGCGCGTGCCTTCGCCGACCCGCATGCGATCGGGGTACTCGTTGGTCACGTTGTCGCCGCCGAGCGTGAAGCTCCACCTGTCGAGCGTGTAGGTCGCGGCCAGGTCCAGCGTCCACTTCGCCGAATAGGTCTGCTGCACCGGCGCGCTGGTCGGCGAGTTGTAGACGGTGAACTCGCCCCAGCGCGTGGCGGTCGCGGTGAACGACCAGCCGTCCAGGTTCCACACGCCGCTCAGGAACGCCTTGTTGCGGGGCGCGCCTTCGGTGATGCGGACCAGCTCGGCCTGGCCGATGCGGACCGCGGTCGGGTCGATCGCCGCCAGCCGCGCCGGGTTGTCGGCGACGCGGGTCACCTCGGTCTTGTTGTAGTTGTAGCCGAGCGTCAGGTCGAGCGCGCTGCCGTCCAGCTGCCAGTGGTAGCTGCCGACCGCGTCCACGCCGGTGGTCTTGGTGTCCACCGCATTGGTGAAGTAGCGGCCGCCGCCGATGCCGGCATAGCCGTTGGCCTGCAGGTAGTTGCGCACCGCGGTGGAAGTCAGGTTCTCCGACAGCACGATGCGGTCGTCGATGTCGATGCGGTAGGCGTCGATGGTCACGTACAGCCCGTCCACCGGCTGCAGCACCAGGCCGAGCCCGTAGTTCCGGGATTCCTCGGCCTTGAGCGGCTCGGCGCCGAGCGCGACCGCGGCCGGGTTGTCGGTGCGGAACGTGCCGATGTCGTACGGCACGCCGCCGATGAAGTTGGTGGCGATCGACTGGAAGTACTGCTGCTGCAGCGACGGCGCGCGGAAGCCCGTGGACGCGGTGGCGCGCAGCGCGATCTTGCCGGTGAAGGCGTAGCGCAGCGACAGCTTGCCGGTGGCGGTGTCGCCGAAGTCGCTGTAATTCTCGTAGCGCCCGGCCAGGCCGGCCGAGAGCTTCTCGGTGAGATCGCCCTCCAGGTCCGCGTACAGCGAATAGCTGTTGCGGTCGTAGTGGCCGGCGTCGGTCGGCTTGAAACCGGCGAACACCTGCGCGCCCGGCAGCAGCGTGCCGGCGCTGGAGGGAATGCCGCCGTTGGCGTAGGACGCCACCTCGCCCGGCGATTCGTTGAACTTCTCGCCGCGCCACTCCGCGCCGAACGCCAGCGTCACCGGGTAGGCCAGGCCCCAGTCCAGCGACTTGCTGAAATCGGCGTTGAGCACGTTCTGGGTGACTTCCAGCGCGCCGGCGTAGAACTCGGTCGGGCTGTCCAGGCCGAGGCTGTTGTTGAGGCTGTGGCGGACGTCGAAGGTGAGGTGGTTCTGGCCGTAGTTGTAGCTGAGGTCGATGGCGAGCCCGCCGGCGGTGCTGGTCTTCAGCCCGCCGACCCAGCTCACGTCCTTGCTGACGTTGTAGATCTGCGGCAGGAAGCCGTCCGGGTAGATCTGCGGGCGGTTGCGCGGATCGGTGGCCCAGCGGAAGTAGCCGTTGGACAGCGCCTCGCGGCGGCTGACCATGCCGAACGAGTAGAAGGTCAGGTAGTCGGTCGGGCTGTACTCGCCGTTGTAGGAGAACGCGCCCTGGTCGATCTCGGGATCGCCGTAGCGCTGTTCGACCACGCCGTTGTAGGGCTTGGCGCGATCGGTCTGGTCCTGGTGCCCGGCCTGCGCGGCGAAGTGGACCTTGCCGGTGCCGGCGAAGCTGAGGCCGGCATCGCCGGACAACTGGTACTGCTCGCCGTCGCCGGCGCTGTACTTGCCGTAGCGGCCGGCGATGCTGCCGCCTTCGCCGCTGCCCTTGAGCACCACGTTGATGACGCCGGCGATCGCATCGGAGCCGTACTGCGCGGACGCGCCGTCGCGCAGCACCTCGATGCGCTCGACCGCGGCGATCGGGATGGTGTTGATGTCGGCCGGCGAGGACCCGCGGCCCTGGCTGCCGTTGAGGTTGATCAGCGCGGTGGTGTGGTAGCGCTTGCCGTTGACCAGCACCAGCACCTGGTCGGGCGCCAGGCCGCGCAGCTGCGCGGGGCGCACCGCATCGGTGCCGTCGGTGATCGCCGGACGCGGGAAGTTCAGCGAGGGCACCGCGCGCGACAGCGCGGTGGCCAGCTCGGTGGTGCCGGTGGCCTCGAGCGTCTGCGGCGAGATGATGTCGATCGGCGAGCTCGACTCGGCGACCGTGCGGTCGGCCACGCGGGTGCCGGTGACGATGATGGTGTCCAGGGTGCGGGCACCGCCGCCCTCGGACTGGGCCTGGGCGGAGGCGGAGAACGCGAGGGCGGCGGAGACGGCGAGGGCGAGAGGGCAGCACTTCGACTTGCGCTTCATGCAGGAACTCCGGGAATGGTTGAGGAAGCGCCGCGGCATTCCCCCCCGGGTCGCACGTTTCGTGTCGACAGCTGCGGTGCTGTGGCAACCAGTAACCCGAACCGGCAAGTTTCGTCAAATTTTTGTTAAGTTGCGATTGCAACCGTCATGCGCGCGGCAATGCGACGGCACGGCAGGACGTTGCCGGACGCCGCGCCTGGATCAAGGATCGGGTTGCAGCCGTGCCATGAAGTCCCGGGTCAGCCGCGCGACTTCTTCGGTCTTTTCGTCGAGGGCGAAATGGCCGGCATCGAGGACGTGCAACTCCGCTCCCGGGACGTCGCGCTTGTAGCCCTCGGCGCCCGGCGTGACGAACGAGGGATCGTAGCGCCCCCACATCACCAGCAGCGGAGGCTGGCGTTCGCGCAGCCAGGCCTGCCAGCGCGGATAGGAGGCGACGTTGGTGCGGTAGTCGTAGAGCAGCGCCGCTTGGATCGCGCGTTGCCCGGGCCGCGAAAGGAATGCGAATTCGTCGGACCAGGTATCGGGGTCGTAGCGCTCGGGGTGCGGGCTGTTGCCCAGGTGGCGCAGCCTGGTGCCTTCGAAACCGACGAAGGCATCGACTTGTTCGGGATGCGCTTCCGGAGCGGCCCAGTACTTGGCGATGTTCGCCCACTTGGCGCCCAGCCCTTCCTCGTAGGCGTTGGCGTTCTGGACGATCAAGGCCTGCACGCGCTCGGGTGCCGCCAGGGCGATGCGGAACCCGACCGGTCCGCCGTAGTCCTGCATGAACAGCGTGTAGCGCCCGATCCCCAGCTTTTCGAGCAGGTGCGAGGTGGTTTCGGCCAGGTGATCGAAGGTGTACCGATAACGCTCCGGGGGAGGCGCTTCGCTCCGGCCGAAGCCCGGGTAATCGGGGGCGACGACGTGGTAGCGGTCGGCGAGCAATGGAATCAGGCTGCTCCACATGCGCGAAGAGGACGGATAACCGTGCAGCAGCACGATCGCCGGTGCGGTCTTCGGCCCGGCTTCGCGGTAGAACAACCGTACCCCGTCCACGTCGGTCGTACGGTACTCGGTGGTGGCACTCGTATAAGGAACGGCAGGGCCACCACTCGCCAGTGCAATGGCCATGGTCATTTCCTCCAGCATCTAGAGTTCACCCGTCAGGAACTGGGCCTTGCCCAGGCCGAAGCTCCAGTCGGCATCGGTGTTCTCGATGCAGGAGACCATGACGTCCCCGGCGGCGACCCCGCAACGCTCGCCAAGGTTTTCCACCAGGAGCGCGTAGAAGCGCTCCTTCATGCCGCGCGATCTCGGGCGCGTCGTCATGTGGATGAGGACGCGGCGATCCGTCCGGTCGAAACCAAGACCGGTGTCTTCCATCACCAGATGGCCCGCCTCGTGCTCGTGGAGGATCTGGTAACGATCCCGGACCGGGACCTCGAACGCGGCGACCATGGCCTCGTGGATGGCCTGCAGCAGGACCGAGGTCTGCTGGGGCGTGCGTCCCTTGACCACGTGGATGTCGAGCAGGGGCATGGCGGTTTCCTCGGTGGGGATCGGGGGCGCGCTCAGGAACCGGCCGGCCACAGCTCCCGGGCGAGCTGCTGGACCAGCCGGGCGGCGGGCAGTTCGCGCGCCAAGGGCGCTCCCTGTCCTGCCCAATGGGCGGCGAACGCGTGGTTGCCCTGCGCCGCGGCGATGGCGTTGAGCCGCTTGGCCAGGTCGTAGGCGACCGGATAGGCCGGCGGTGGCGGGCTCCCCGCCGCTTCGCCGTATTCGATGAGGCGGTTGGCGATGCCCCGTGCCGGGCGGCCCGACAGGACGGTGGTCAGGCGCGTGGTCCCGGCGCGCGCGCTCCTGAGGTTTTCCCGGTAGCCGGCATTGGCCGCCGACTCCGGGCACAGCACGAAGGCGGTGCCCAGCTGCGCGGCGGCGGCACCCAGGTCGAGCGCGGCGCGGATGCCGCGGCCGTCCATGATTCCGCCGGCGGCGATCACGGGCAGCCTGGTCTTCGAGCGCAGCAGCCTCACGAGGACGGCCATGGGCAGCCTTTCGTCGGCCCGGTGCGGATCGAACAGGCCGCGATGCCCGCCCGCCTCGATGCCTTGCGCGACGATCCCCTCGACGCCTGCCGCCTCGATCGCCAGCGCCTCGTCCAGGTGGGTCGCGGTCGCCAGGGTGGCGATGCCGGCCTCGCGGAAGGCGTCGATCCACGCCCGCGGGGGCAGGCCGAAGTGGAAGCTGACCACGGCGGGGCGCGCTTCGAGCAGCATGCGGAAGACCGCTTCGCCCGAGAGGAAGCTCTCGTAGATTTCCTGCAGCTCGGCCGGCGGTTCGGCCTGGAACTCGGCGAACAGCGGGGCGAGGTGCTTCAGCCATGCGGCCTCGACCTGCGCATCGCGCCGCGCCGGCGCGTGGCAGAAGACGTTGACCTGGAACGGCCGGTCGGTCAGCGCGCGCGTGTCCTCGATCGCCTGGCGCGCCTGGGCCACGGTGCTCGCCCCGATCGCGATCGATCCCAGTGCGCCGGCATTGGAGACCGCGGCGGCGAGCGCAGGCGTCGACACGCCGGCCATCGGCGCCTGGATGAGGGGGAGGTTGATGCCGAGCCGGTCGAGCAGGTCCATGGGCGTGGGAATGGATGGCGAAGGGGCGGAGAACAGCGATCGACACTTGTTCCTGGATTGAGAATACACTTGCAGGAAAATTCTGCAATGGAGAATTTGTTTGGACCTCGCATCGTTGGGCGTGTTCCGCGCCGTGGCCCTGCAGCAGAGCATCACGCGGGCGGCCGAACTGCTCGGGCGCGTTCCCTCGAACGTCACCACCCGCATCCAGCAATTGGAGGCGGAGGTCGGCGTACCGCTCTTCCAGCGCGACCGGAAGCGCATGGAACTGACCCCGGAAGGCGTGGCCTTCCTGGACTACGCGGAGAAAATCCTGAATCTCGCCGACGAGGCCGTGCAGGTCGTCAACCCGGCCGGGCCGAGGGGCGTGCTTCGCGTGGGCTCGATGGAATCCGCCGTCGCCACGCGGCTGGCCTCGCCGCTGGCGCAGTTCAACGCGCGCTGGCCGGAGGTGGCGCTCGACCTCACGACGGGGCCGACGCGCCAGCTCGTCGACGCGCTGCTCGCGCGGCGGATCGATTGCGCCTTCGTCGCGGCGCCTTCCGAGGCATGGTGGGAGGCATCGGATGCGCTGGACAGGACGCCGGTGTTCCGGGAGGAACTGGTCCTGCTGTTGCCGCCGGGCCATCCGCGAGCGGCGCGCCCGGAACAGATCGGGCCGAGGGCCCTGGCGGCGTTCGCGCCGGGTTGCACCTATCGCATGCTGGCCGAGGACTGGATCGCCGGCTCCGCTTCCCGGCCCGTGGCGCTGCAGGTCCACGAAGTGAGGTCCTATCACGCCATGGTCGCGTGCACGGCCGCAGGCGCCTGTTTTTCCGTGCTGCCCAGGCGCGTGCTCGACCTGTTCCCGGATGCGGCCCGCTTCACCGTCGTTCCGCTGGTACGCGCCGACACCTGGCTGGTGTCCCGCCCGGGCTTCAAGACGCCTGCGTTCGAGGCGTTCCGAGACCTGGTGGTGGCGTCTTCCGACTTCGCCGGGGCGCGGCATGCCGCGACGAGCGCATAGCGCCGCGGCGGCCCGGGACCCGGCGATCGGCCGGGCCCGGAACGCCGGGTCGCCATTGGATCACCAGCGGTAGGCGATTCGCCCGTACACGTAGGCGCCGTTGAAGCCGAACGGCGAGTAGTTGCTGTACGGCATCATCCCGTAGGTGGAGTTCAGCGGGTTGACCACCTTGTCCGGGTAGGTGTCGAACAGGTTGTCCGCGCCCAGCGTCAGCGTCCACTGGCTGCTCGGCTTGTAGCTGACCGAGGCGTCCGCCAGCCACTTGGCCGCGTAGGTCTGGTCGCGCGCGGCGGTGGCCGAGTTGCGCACCGTGTAGCTGCCGTAGCGGGTGGCGGTCAGGCTCACGTCCCAGCGTTCGGACTTCCAGGTGCCGCCGAGGATGATCTTGTCCTTCGGGAAGCTGTCCTCGATGCGGCCGACCTCGTCGCGCGCCACCAGCGCCTGGGTGATGCCGAGCGTGCCCAGCACCGCCGGCGAATCGGCGACGCGGGTCACCTCGGTCTTGTTGTAGCTGTAGCTGGCGGTCAGGTCGAGCGAGCTGGCCGCGAACGGGATGGTGTAGGTGCCCACCACGTCCACGCCGCGGGTGCGGGTGTCCAGCGCGTTGGTGAAGTACGAGAACGCCGTGACCGGGGTGATGCCGAGGCCGCTCAGCAGGTTCTGGGCGGCGGCGGTCGTGGCCACGCTCGACGAGTAGATGATGCGGTCGTCGATCTCGATCTGGTACGCGTCCACGGTCACGTACAGCTGGTCCACCGGCTGCAGCACCAGGCCCAGGCTGTAGGAGGTGGACGTCTCCGGCTTGAGCGGGGTGGCGCCCAGCGCCTGCGCCGCGGCGCTGGTGGTCGGGAACGTGCCGCGGTCGTAGAACACGCCGTTGGTGGTGATGCTGGAGATCGCCTGGTAGCTCTGCTGCGCCAGCGACGGCGCGCGGAAGCCGGTGGAGGCGGTGGCGCGCAGCGCGACCTTGTCGGTGAACGCATAGCGCGCCGAGAGCTTGCCCGAGGTCTTGTCGCCGAAGTCCGAGTAGTCCTCGTAGCGGCCGGTCAGGCCGGCGGAGAACTTGTCGGTGAGGTCCGCTTCCAGCCCGGCGTAGACGGCGTAGTTGTGGCGGTCGGCGTGCACGGCGTTGGCCGGGGTGAAGCCCGGGAAGCCCTGCGCGCCGCTGCCGGTGTAGGAATTGGGCTCGCCCGGCGACTGGTTCCACTTCTCCTCGCGGTACTCGGCGCCGAACGACAGCGTCACCGGATACGCCAGGCCCCATTCCAGCGGCTGGGTGAAGTCGGCGTTGAAGATGTTCTGGGTGTACTCCAGCGCGCCGTCGTAGAAGCGGGTCGGGCTGCTGGCGCCGAGCGCGTAGTTGATGGTGTTGCGGGTGCCGTAGTCGATCTTGTTGTAGCCGTAGTTGTAGCTCACGTCCCAGGTGAAGCCGCCTTGGGTGGCGCCCTTCAGGCCGGCCACCAGCGAGCGGTCCTTCGAGTACTGGTTGATCTGCGGCACGTAGCCGTCCGGATAGAACTGCGCCAGCAGCGCGCTCTGGCCGCTGTGGTTGGCGGAACGGTAGAACGCGGAGGAGGTGATGTCGCGGTTGCTGGCGATGGCGGTCGCGTAGGCCGACACCGCGTCGCTGAACTGGAAGCTGCCGTTGGCCGAGACCGCCTTGGCATCGGCCTCCGGGTCGCCGACCACGAAGGTCTTCTCGCCGACGCCCGGGTAGTTGCCGGTGTCGGCCAGCGAGGCCGGGCCCTGGAACGGGCCGGCGCGGTTGGTGGCGTCCTGCTGGGTGACCTGGCCGGCCAGGTGCAGCGTGCCGCGGCCATCGGCGAAGGTCACGCCGGTATCGCCGGAGAGCTGGTACTTGGCGCCGTCGCCGGCCGAGTACCGGCCGTAGTCGGCCACCAGGCTGCCGCCCTGGCCGGAGCCCTTGAGCACGATGTTGATCACGCCGGCGATGGCGTCGGAGCCGTACTGCGCCGAAGCGCCGTCGCGCAGCACTTCCACGCGCTCGATCGCCGCGATCGGGATGGCGTTGAGGTCCACCGCGGTGGAGCCGCGGCCGATGGTGCCGTTGATGTTCAACTGCGCCGAGGTGTGGCGGCGCTTGCCGTTGACCAGCACCAGCACCTGGTCCGGCGACAGGCCGCGCAACTGAGCGGGACGCACGCCGCTGGTGCCGTCGGTCAGCGCCGGGCGCGGGAAGTTCAGCGAGGGCAGGGCGCGCGACAGCGCGGTGGCCAGCTCGGAGGTGCCGGTGGCGTTGAGCTGCTCGGGCGAGATGATGTCGATCGGCGACTGCGACTCGGCGACCGTGCGGTCGCTGACATGGGTGCCGGTCACGATGACCGTGTCGAGGGTGTTGGGCGTGGCCGGGGTCGAGGTCTGCGCCAGGACAGGCGCGGCGAAGGGGAGGCCGAGCGCAACGGCGACGGCGGCGGCGAGCGTGCTGGTCTTGCGGTTCATCAGGGTACGGCTCCGGTGGGGACAGACACGTCGCAGTGGCCGGCCGGCCGACGGGCGCCGGGGCGACTACGAGGCGCGTCTGGGATTAACGCATTGCTAATCTTTGTGTCAAAACAGGTTTCGGCTGAAAGCGCGCCCGCGGGCGGCGCCGGTGCCATCGCCAGGGCGACGATGCGCCCCGGCGGTGTCAAGTATTCGTTAACGCTAGAATGGCGTCGCAGGAGTGCTGCTCATCTGCTCATTCCTTTCGGTTATATCGGATCGTCCCCACATGATTTCCCTGCGCAACTTCGCCATGCGCCGCGGCGAGCGGCTGCTGTTGTCCAACGTCGACCTGACGATGCATGCCGGCTACCGGGTCGGCGTGGTCGGCCGAAACGGCACCGGCAAGTCCAGCCTGTTCGCGGCGATCCGCGGCGAGCTGGAATCGGACAAGGGCGACGTGGAGCTGCCGGGCAAGGTGCGCATCGCCAGCGTCGCGCAGGAGACGCCGATGCTGCCGGACCCGGCGATCGAGTTCGTGCTCGGCGGCGACGACGTGATCGCCGCGGTGCTGCGCGAGGAAGCCGAGGCCAATGCCCGCGAGGACTGGGAGGCGGTGGCCGCCGCCCACCAGAAGCTGGCCGAGCTCAACGGCTACGACGCCGAGGCCCGCGCCGGGCGCCTGCTGCACGGCCTGGGCTTCCCGGCCGAGACCCACCACCGGCCGGTGTCCTCCTTCTCCGGCGGCTGGCGCGTGCGCCTGAACCTGGCGCGCGCGCTGATGATGCCGTCGGACCTGCTGCTGCTCGACGAGCCCACCAACCACCTCGACCTCGACGCGGTGTACTGGCTGGAGCAGTGGCTGCTCAAGTACCCGGGCACGCTGCTGCTGATCTCGCACGACCGCGAGTTCCTCGACAACGTCGCCACCCATACCCTGCACCTGCACGGCGGCAGCGCCAAGCTGTACGTGGGCGGCTACACCGATTTCGAGCGCCAGCGCGCCGAGCAGCTGCGCCAGCAGCAGATCGCGCACGAGAAGGAACAGGCCGAGCGCGCGCACCTGCAGAGCTTCATCGACCGCTTCAAGGCCAAGGCGTCCAAGGCCAAGCAGGCGCAGAGCCGGATGAAGCGCCTGGAGAAGCTGGCCGGCACCGAGGCGGTGCGCGCCGAGCGCGAGTTCCGCATCGAGTTCGCGCCGCCGAACAAGCTGCCGCATTCGCTGATCCGGCTGAACCACGTGCGGGCCGGCTATCCCGGCCAGGATTCGGGATTCGGGATCGGGGATTCGGAAAAGCGGGATTCCTCGGCTGTTGCTCTTGCGGATCCCCAATCCCCGATCCCCAATCCCGTCGTCGTCCTCGACGACGTGGGCTTCGGCCTGGAGGCCGGCGACCGCATCGGCCTGCTCGGCCCCAACGGCGCCGGCAAGACCACGCTGGTGCGGACCCTAGTGGGCGAGCTGGCGCCGCTGGCCGGCGAGCGCAGCGCACACCCGGACCTGCGTATCGGCTACTTCGCCCAGCACACGGTCGAATCGCTGCACGAGGGGCAATCGCCGATCGACCACTTCCGCGAGATCTCCCCGGACGCGCCCACGCAGTCGTTCCGCGATTTCCTCGGCAAGTGGAACTTCCCCGGCGACCGCGCCTTCGAGCCGGTCGACGGCTTCTCCGGCGGCGAGCGCGCGCGCCTGGCGCTGGCGCTGATCGCCTGGCAGCAGCCGAACGTGCTGCTGCTCGATGAACCGACCAACCACCTCGACCTGGAGATGCGCGAGGCGCTCGCCGAGGCGCTTTCGGACTTCGACGGCGCGATCGTGATGGTCAGCCACGACCGCCACCTGATCGGCCTGGTCTGCGATACCTATTGGCGCGTGGCCGACGGCGTGGTCGAACCGTTCGCCGGCGACCTCGACGCCTACGCGGCATGGTTGCGCGCCCGCCCGGGCGCGCAGGGCGCCAAGCAGCGGATGGCCGAGGCCGCGCCGGTCGCCAAGCCGCAACCGCAGCCGCCGGCGAAGAAGCCGGCCAATCCGCACAAGCTCGCCGCCGCCGAGAAGAAGGTGGGAGAGCTGGAAGCATTGCTGGCCGAACTGGACCGCCAGCTCGGCGAGCCGGCCCATCGCGCCGACGGCGCGAAGCTGGCCGCGCTGGGACGCGAGCGCGAGGCGGCCGCGCAACGCCTGGCCGAGGCGGAAGCGGCGTGGCTGGAGCTGATGGAAGGCGCGTCCTGATCCGGCGCGGGACACCGTAAGTGGCTCGTAAGCCTGGCGCTCGGATACTGGCCGGCATTCCCCCTGCCGGATCGGTACATGACCAGGTTGCCCGCGTTGTTCTTCCTGCTGTTCCCTTCGCTTGCGCTCGCCCAGTCCTCGGTGGTCGAGGACGTGGCTTCCACCAGTGCCCCGAAACGCTGGCAGCTCGGTGCGGGGGTCTCGGTCAACGACAGCCCCTACGTCGGCGAAGGGATGCGGATCCGTCCGTTCCCGTGGGTCAGCTACGAAGGCGAGCGCCTGTTCTGGCGGGGGCTGTCCGGCGGCGTGCACGTCCATAAATCGGACGGTTTCGTCTTCGACGCGATACTCGCCGGCAACTTCGACGGTTTCGACATCGACGACCTCAGCCGCAGCGGGCTCGAGCGCAACGGCCTGGACCCGGCGCGGCTGGAAGACCGCGACGACGGCGTCGATGCCGGCCTGGCCGCGACCTGGCGCGGGGCGGCAGGAGAGCTGAAGCTGCAGGCGTTGGCGGACGTGACCGACCGCAGCGGCGGCTACGAGCTCGGGCTCGACTACGGCTATCCGCGGCGATGGGGCAGGACCTTGCTGATCCCGAGCGTCGGCGTGCGCTGGTTGTCCAAGGACGTGGTGCGCTACTACTACGGCACCCTGGACGAGGAGGAGGCGCGCGGCGTCGCGCCGTACCGCCCGGATGCGGCGCTGGTGCCGCAGGTCAGGCTCGGCATCGTACGGCCGCTCGGCGGAAACTGGCGCCTGGTCGGTGCGCTGAGCTACCGCTTCCTGCCCAGCGAGATCGGCGACAGCCCGTTCCTGGAGCGTGGCAGCAACGGTACGGGCAGCCTGCAGCTCGGCTTCGTGCGGAGCTTCTGAGCCGGCAGCGGGACGCTCCCCTATGCTGTCGCCCGGCGTTGCCGGAGACGGAGGCTGAGTGAACAGGATCGCATTGGTCGAGGACCATCTGCGCCTGGCCGAACTGATCGGCCGCGGGCTGGAACCGGCAGGCATCGGTGCCGACGTGTACGGCAGCGTACAGGCGGCCTGGTCGGGCATCGCCGAGCGGGATTACGCCGCGATCGTGGTCGATCGCGGCTTGCCCGACGGCGATGGGCTGGCGCTGGTAAGGCGCCTGCGCGCCGCCGGCAGCCGCGTGCCGTGCCTGGTGTTGACCTCGCGCGACGCGCTGCGCGATCGCGTCGACGGGCTCGAGGCGGGCGCCGACGACTACCTGCCCAAGCCGTTCGCGCTGGAGGAACTGGTGGCGCGGGTGCGCGCGCTGATGCGGCGCGCGCCGGTGCTGCGCGACCTGCAGCCGTGCCACGCCGACCTGCGGGTGCTGCCCGAGGCCGGATGCATGAGCTGCGGCGAGGAGAGCGTCACCCTGTCGGCATCGGAACTGCAGATCATCATCTGCCTGGTCCGCGCCGAGGGCGGCATCGTCCGCCACGCCACGCTGGAGGCCGCGGCCTGGGGGCGCGGCGAAGGCGTCACCCCGAACGCCCTCGAGGTGGCCCTGCATCGCCTGCGCAGGAAGCTTGCCGCCATCGGCTCGGAGCTCTCGATCAGGAACATCCGCGGCCATGGCTTTGCCCTTTATCGAACGCATGTGGCCCCGTAGCCTGTCCGGCCGCCTGATGCTGGCGACCCTGGCGGGCATGGTCGCCGCGGCCGGCGTGGTGGCGGTCGCGATGCTGGCGGCGCGGCCTTCCGTCGCGTCGATGATGGCGCGCGAACTGGCCAAGGCCGCCGACCGGATCGACCAGGGGCTGCGCATCGACGCGGCCGGCAACGCATCCGTCCACCTGGATCGCCGCAAGAGCGACATCTACGACGCGATGCGGAAGGACGCGGCGTACCGGGTGGTCGATGCCGGTGGCCGCACCGTCGCATCGAGCGGCGAAGGCCCGCTGCTCGATGCGTTGCAGTCGATGCCGTTCGCGGTGAGGGAGTTCAGGATGCCCGCTCCCGAGGGGGACATGGCGATCCTGGCCGACGCCCGCCCGGTCGTGCGCGACGGGCGCCGCTACACGGTGCAGGTCGCGCGCAGCGACCGCCTGGTGCTCACGCTCGACGAGTACGAGGGCCAGCTCTACCTGCAGGCCGGGCTGGCCAGCGCGGCCTGCGCGCTGGCGGTCTTCTGCCTGGTGGTGTTCCTGACGGTCAGGCGCATGCTCCGGCCATTGCATGAAGCATCGCTCGCCGCATCCCGGATCGAGCCGCGCAACCTGACCGCGCGCCTGCGCGTGGATGGCCTGCCCGGCGAGATCCGGCCGCTCGTGCAGGCCTTCAACGCCGCGCTGGAACGCCTGGAGGCCGGCTACCGGGTGCAGCAGGAATTCCTCGCCGCCGCCGCGCACGAGCTGAAGACGCCATTGGCGCTGCTGCGGACGGGGCTCGAGCTCGGCGACGCGGCGGACCGGAAGATGCTGCTGCGCGAGGCCGACCTGATGGCGCGGCACGTCCACCAGCTGCTGCACCTGGCGGAAGTGAGCGAGGTGCAGAACTATCGCTTCTCCTCGTTCCGGCCGGACAACGTGGCGGCGGACGCCATCGACTACCTGGCGCGCATGGCTGCGAACAGATCGGTCGCGCTGGTGCTCCAGGGCGACGAGGCGGGCACCGGAACGATCGTCGCCGATGCCGGGGCGATGTTCGTGCTGATGAAGAACCTGCTGGAGAACGCGCTGAACCACTCGCCGGAGGGCGGCGTGGTGACGCTGGCGCTGGACGCGACCGGCTTCAGCGTCGCCGACGAAGGCCCCGGCATCGACGAAGCCGACCGGCCGCTGTTGTTCCAGCGGTTCTGGCGCGGCCCGCGGGCGGGCCACGAAGGCACGGGGCTGGGCCTCGCGATCTGCAGGGAGATCGCGCTGGCGCACGGCTGGCATATCGATGTGGCGGTGGCCGCGGGACGCAAGGGCGCGGTCTTCCGCGTGCACTTCGATGCGCGGCAGGGCGGCCTGCAGCCATGAAGACGACGGCCACGCGAGCGCCCGCACCGGACGCGGACATCCTGGAGGTCGCGAGCCTTATCCAGCGTTGCCGCCGCTGCGCGCTCGAGTGGTACCGGGACGAGGCGGTCGCCGCGTTCGGGGGGCTGACGGCCGAGCAGATGGTGGAACGCGGCGAAGGCGACAAGGTCCTGGTGTTCCTGTTCTCGATCGCGTGCGGCCATCGCGGCTGAAATCCCTAAAGACGGGCCTGGTCCTGCAGCCACTCCCGGAAACGCCGCGCCGCCTCGCTTTCCGGGCGCGAGCGCAGCCGGGCGAGCCAATAGCAGCCCGCGTCGATGTGCAGGTCGAATGGGCAGACCAGCCGGCCGGCGTCGAGGTCCTGCTCGAACATCCGCAGCGGCAACAGCGCGACGCCGGCGCCGGCCGCGGCCGCGGCGGCGATCGCCAGCGAGGAATCGAACACCGGTCCGCGCGCGTCGATCGCCGGCAGCCCGGCCGCCTGGAACCAGCGCGGCCATTCGTCGGCGCGATACGAACGCAGCAGCGGAATGCCGGCCAGGTCGGCCGGCGCGGCGAGCCTGCGGGCCAGGGCCGGCGCGCAGACCGGCGCGAACGGCGCTTCCAGCACCGGCGTGCAGACCTGGCCCTGCCAGTCGCCGTCGCCGAAGCGGATCGCCAGGTCCAGGCCCTCGCCGGCCAGGTCGATGCGGTTGTTGTGGGTGTGCAGCCGCAGGTCGATGGTCGGGTGCGCCGCGGCGAACGCCGGCAGGCGCGGCAGCAGCCAGCCGGTGGCGAACGTGCCCACCACGCCGATGCTCAGCGCCTCGCGATAGTGGCCGCCGGCGAAGCGGTCGAGCGTGGCGGCGATGCGGTCGAACGCCTCGTTGAGCACCGGGTAGAGCGCCGCGCCCTCGTCGGTGAGCGCCACCCCGCGCGCGAGCCGATGGAACAGCACCACGCCCAGGCGCGACTCCAGCGCCTTGATCTGGTGGCTGAGCGCGGCCTGGCCGACGCACAGCTCGTCGGCGGCACGGGTCAGGTTCTGGTGGCGCGCGGCGGCTTCGAAGGCGCGCAGGGCGTTCAACGGCAGCTGGGGGCGGATCATCGCGAGGCATGAAATGGATCGATGGCTGGGATTGAATAACCTCGCTGGTGGTTCCCGGTCAACGTTCCAATAATCCAGCTTTCCCAGGAGGTGGACGATGATCGCGAGAAGGCGTTTCCTGCAGGTGTCCGGCTTGGCGCTGGCGTCGCTGGCGAGCGGCGGGGCATGGGCGAAAAGAGGCGTAATGAATGCCGCCGGGGACCTGGCGGGGCGCTGGGCCGCGATCGAGCGCGACAGCGGCGGGCGGCTTGGCGTGATGCTGCTGGACACCGCCGGCGGCCGGCGCGTCGGGCATCGGCAGGACGAGCGCTTCCCGATGTGCAGCACCTTCAAATTTCTATTGGCTGCCGCCGTGCTGAAGCAGGTCGACGCCGGCAAGGTCGACCTGGACCGGCGCCTGCCGATCCAGGCGTCGGACCTGGTCGGCCACTCGCCGGCCACCGGGAAGCATGTCGGCCCGGACGGCCTGAGCGTGGCCGAGATGTGCCAGGTCACGCTGATCTGGAGCGACAACGCCGCCGCCAACCTGCTGTATCCGCTGGTCGGGGGCCCGGCCGGCCTGACCGCCTTCCTACGCGGCATCGGCGATGCGACCACCCGCACCGACCGGCTCGAGCCGATGCTCAACGAGTTCGCGCCCGGCGATCCGCGCGACACCACCACCCCGGCGGCGATGGCCGGCACCCTGCAGCGGATCCTGCTCGGCGACGTGCTGCGCCCGGCGTCGCGGCGCCGGCTCACCGACTGGCTGATCGACAACCGCACCGGCAACGCGCGCCTGCGTGCGGGCCTGCCGCCCGACTGGAAGATCGGCGACAAGACCGGCAGCAACGGCGAGGACACCGTCAACGACATCGCCATCCTCTGGCCGCCCGGCCGTCCGCCGCTGCTGCTGGCGGCCTATCTCAACGGCGCCAAGGTGGATGCCGCCGGCCAGGACGCCGCCTTGCGCGCGGTCGCGCAGGCGGTCGTGCTCGACCTGCAAGGGGCGAGGTAGGCCGTCCGTTTCATCGCAACAGCCAGCGTCCGGCGCTGGCGGCGAGGTGGTCGGTGAGCGCCTGCAGCGCGGCGCCGCCGCTGCGCCAGTAGTGCCAGTACAGCGGCACGTCGATGGGACGCCCCGGCGAGAGCTCGCGCAGCATGCCGCGCTCGAGCGCGTCGCGGCATTGCAGTTCCGGCAGCAGGCCCCAGCCGACGCCGGCCACGACCGTTTGCAGGAAACCCTCGGCCGAGGGGCAGAAGTGGTGCGGGAAGGCGCCCTCCAGGCCAAGCCCGGCGAGATAGCGATGCTGCAGGCGGTCGTCCGGGCCGAACACGATCGCCGGTGCGCGCGCGAACGCGCCGGCGCCGGTACCCGCCCCGAAGTGGCGCTCGCAGAACGCCGGGGCCGCCACGGCGAGATAGCGCATCGCGCCCAGCGCGAGCATGCGCGCCCCCGCGACGGGTCCCGGGCTGGCGCACAGGCAGGCGGCCACTTCGCCGGCGCGCATGCGGCGCAGGCCCACGTCCTGGTCCTCGACCACCATGTCCAGCAGCAAGGCGTCGGCGATCAGCCGTGGCGCCACCGCCGGCATCCACCAGGTCGCCAGGCTGTCGGCGTTGAGCGCCACCCGCAGCCGTTGCGGTCCTTCGTCTTCGCCCAGTCCCGGCACGGCGGCCTGCAGGTCGGTCTCCAGCAGGCGTACCTGCTGCACGTGGTGCAGCAGGCGCAGCCCGAGCGGGGTCGGGCGGGGCGGGGACGCACGCACCAGCACGGCCTGCCCGAGCCGCGCTTCCAGCAGCTTGATGCGCTGGGACACGGCCGACTGGGACAGCCGCAGCCGGCGTGCCGCGCGCTCGAAGCCGGCTTCTTCCACCACGGCGGCCAAGGCGGCCAGGAGCTTGTAGTCGATCATCAGGGGCGCTAATGACGCATTTGCATAATTCGTTTCCCTTATGGCGCGTTGGCGGACAGAGTGCCCTTCCAACTCGTGAGTCCCTCACGGAAGCGACGCACGTCCAGGCGCGCGAATCGAATCTTTCCCCCCCACGGGAGCCCGGCACGCAGGCGCCGGTGCCCCTCTGCCGGAGCCGCCGATGCCGAAGTCCCTTTATTCCGCCGACCGCATCCATGGGAACGCGCGATGAGCGCCAGCTACCTGACCGGATTGCTGACCATGGCCAGTCTGATCGTCGCGCTGGGTGCGCAGAACGTATACGTGCTGGCGCAGGGCCTGCGTCGCGAGCATCACCTGGCGGTCGCGGCGTTCTGCACCGCCTGCGACATCGTGCTGGTGGGCGCGGGCGTGTTCGGCCTGTCGGCGCTGATCGGGTCGAGGCCGTGGCTGCTGGCGCTGTTGCGCTGGGGCGGGGTGGCTTTCCTGGTGTTGTATGCGGCGCAGGCGCTGTGGCGCGCCTGGCGGCCGCAGGCGCTCGGCACCCTGGCAGGCGCGCCGCGCCGCAGCCTCCGCCAGGCCTTGCTGGCCGCGGCCGGGGTGTCGCTGCTCAATCCGCATGTGTACCTCGATACGCTGCTGCTGGTCGGCTCGATCGGCGCGCGCGAGGACGCGCCGGCCGCCTTCGCCCTGGGCGCCAGCACCACTTCGACGCTGTGGTTCTTCGGCCTGTCGACGGGCGCGGCACGGTTGGCGCCATGGCTGGCGCGTCCGCGGGTCTGGCGGGTCCTGGACGTGCTGGTCGCGGGGGTGATGCTGTGGGTGGCGTGGCGGTTGGCGAGCGCCGGCTGAACTTGCCCCGGCGCGGCGCTTGCGGGGAGGATGCGGGCATCCAACGGAAGGCATCCCCCGCATGAGCCGAGAACTGGTCTACCTGCTGCTGATCTTCGCCTTGCTGGTGATCCCGCGCGCGCTGCAGCGCTTCAAGGTCCCCGCGCCGCTGACCTGCCTGCTGTTCGGCATCGGCGCGATGCTGGCGATGGGCGATAAGGTCCACGACGAGGTGATCGTCCTGCTCGGCACCCTCGGTATCTCCTCGCTGTTCCTGTTCGCCGGACTGGAGGTCGACCTGCGCGCCTTGCGGCGCGGATTGTGGCCGTTGCTGGCGCACCTGGCGATCCGCTGCGCGGTCCTGGTCGGCGCCGCCTGGCTGGTGTGGCGCTACGCCGGGCTGTCGTGGCAGGCCGCCGGTTTGCTGGCGCTGGCGCTGCTGACGCCTTCCACCGGTTTCATCCTCGATTCGCTCGGCCGGCTCGGGCTGGCGGAGGACGAGCGGTTCTGGGTGACCAACAAGGCGATCGCCGGCGAGCTGCTGGCGTTGGCGGCGCTGTTCGTGATCCTGCAGGCGGGCGACCCGGTGCGGATGGGCGTGTCCAGCGCCGTGATGCTGGCCATGCTGGTCGGGCTGCCGCTGCTGTTCGTCGGCCTCGGGCGCTGGGTCGCGCCGCAGGCGCCGGGGTCGGAGTTCTCGCTGCTGGTGATGGTCGGGCTGATCGCCGCCTACGTCACCTACAAGCTCGGCGTGTACTACCTGGTGGGCGCGTTCGTCGCCGGCCTGGTCGCGCGCCTGCTGCGCCAGCGCATGCCGGCGCTGGCCTCGGACGAGAACCTGCACGCGGTGCGGCTGTTCGCCAGCTTCTTCGTGCCGTTCTATTTCTTCAAGGCGGGCACGCACGTGCCGGCCGGCGCGCTCAGCTTCGCGGCGCTCGGCCTGGGGCTGGCCATCACCCTGGTGGTGCTGCCGCTGCGCGTGGGCGTGATCTGGCTGCAGCGCCGCCTGATGTTCGGCGAGGACTTCCGGTCCAGCCTGCGGGTTTCCCTGGCGCTGGCCCCGACGCTGATCTTCACCCTGGTGCTGGCCGGCATCCTGCGCGACCGCTTCGCCATCCCCGAGGCGCTGTTCGGCGCGCTGCTGCTGTATGCGGCCCTGACCACGCTGTTGCCGTCGCTGGTGTTCCGGGCGCCGTTCGACGTCGATCCGGCCGAGCCCGAGGCCAACCTGCACCCGGAGGACCGCCTGGGCCGCCCGCCCGCGGAAGAGCCGGTACAGATGGATGCGCCGGTGGGCGATGCCGCGCCCGAGCCCTTGAACCCGGCCGGATCGCCACGATAATCCGCCCGGGTTTTTGCTTTCGATCTTCCCGTATGCCGATCTACGCCTTCCAGTGCGCCGCTTGCGGCCATGCCTTCGACCGCCTGCAGAAGCTTTCCGATCCCGACCCGACGACCTGCCCGGCCTGCGCCGCCGCGGCGGTGAAGCGCCAGGTCACCGCGCCGGCGTTCCGCCTGTCGGGGACCGGCTGGTACGAGACCGACTTCAAGTCCAAGGGCGAGAAGAAGAAAAACCTGGCCGACGCCGCGTCCGCCGGCGACAGCGCCGCAGCCGCGCCCGCGCCGGCCAAGGCCGAGGCTCCCGCGGCGTCGTGAGCGCTCCGGGGCCGGCCCCATGAGTGTCCACCGGCCCTTCGCGAGCGAGGGGCCGGTGGGCGACCGGCATGCGGGGCGGCCGCTTGGGGGAAGCCGCGGCGCGCCTAGCGCGCGCCGAAGCGCGCCCGGCAGCCGTCGTCCACCCAGATCGTGTTGCCGCGGTAGCCCCAGGTGCGGCCTTCCACGCACGGCGTGCCGGAGAGCTGCTTCACCACGTAGGGACGGCCTTGCCGGCGATCCCAGTCGCAGGTGCGCTGGCGCTTGTCGTTGCTGCTGCAGGTGACGAAATAGTCGCTGCCGCCGCCCGGGCCCCAGCCACCGCCACCACCACCGCCCCAGCCGCGGCCTTCGGCGAATTCGCCGCGGCAGCCGTCGTTGACCCAGACCGTGCCGTTGCGGCTGCCCCAGTTGCGGCCCTCGATGCAGCGCGTGCTCGACAGCTGGCGTACCAGGACCGCGCTGCGCCAGCCGGTATTGCAGACCCGCTGGCGCTGGTCGTTGCTCTCGCAGCGGATGGTGCCGCGGTTGCCGCCGCTCCAGCCGCCATCGCCGCCCCAGCCGCCCCCGCGCGCCTCGACGAAGCGCCCGCGGCAGCCGCGGTCCACCCAGATGTAGCCGTTGCCGCTGCCCCAGTTGTGGCCTTCGATGCAGCGGGTGCCGGACAGGTTCTCCACCAGCGCCGCGCGCCCGCGGAACGGCGTGCTGCACTGGTTGCGGCGGTTGTCGTTGCTGGAGCAGGTGACCACGGGCCGCCCATCGTTCCAGCCGCGGTCCTGCGCCCGGGCGGGCGCGGCGGCGGTTCCGAGCAGCACGGCCAGGCCCAGGCCGGACAGGCACAGCAGATTGCGCAACATGGCTTCCCCCCGGTTGAGTGTCGATGCCGGGACTATCGAGCGGGCTTCCTTAATTCGCAGTGAGTCCCGCCGGGATTTGCCCCGGCCGGGGCGTCCCGCCAGAATATTCGGCTTTCCGGCGGGTCCCCCGCCGGCGTTCCCTCTCCGGAGTTTTCGATGCGTACCCACTTCTGCGGCCTGGTCGACGAGACCCTGATCGGCCAAACCGTCACCCTTGCCGGCTGGACCGACGTGGCCCGCAACCTGGGCGGGGTCTGCTTCATCGACCTGCGCGACCACGAGGGGATCGTGCAGGTGACGGTGGAGCCGGGCGACGCGGAGGTGTTCGCGGTCGCGGCTTCGCTGGGCTACGAGGACGTGCTGCAGGTCGAGGGCGTGGTGCGCGCGCGCCATGCGGTCAACGACCGGATCCGCACCGGCAAGGTCGAGGTGGTGGCGAGCAGGATCACCGTGCTCAACAAGGCCGCGCCGCTGCCGTTCCACGCGCACGAGAACCCGTCCGAGGAAACCCGCCTGCGCTATCGCTACCTGGACCTGCGCCGCCCGGAGATGCAGCGCATGCAGCGCACCCGCATCAGGCTGGTGCAGGCGCTGCGCCGCCACCTGGACGCGCGCGGCTTCCAGGACATCGAGACCCCGATCCTGACCAAGGCCACGCCCGAGGGGGCGCGCGACTTCCTGGTGCCGGCGCGCATGCACCCGGGCGAGTTCTACGCGCTGCCGCAGTCGCCGCAGCTGTTCAAGCAGATCCTGATGGTGGCCGGCTTCGACCGCTACTACCAGATCGCGCGCTGCTTCCGCGACGAGGCGCTGCGCGCCGACCGCCAGCTGGAATTCACCCAGCTCGACATGGAGTTCGCCTTCGTGCGCGAGCGCGACGTGCAGGACTTCGTCGAGGAGATGATCCGCGCCATCTTCAAGGAGGTGGCCGATGTCGAGCTGGACGCGCAGTTCCCGCGCATGACCTGGGCCGAGGCGATGCGGCGCTACGGTTCGGACAAGCCGGACCTGCGCATCGACCTGGAGCTGGTCGACGTGGCCGAGCTGGTCAAGGGCAGCGAGTTCAAGGTGTTCGCCGATGCCGCCGCCGATCCGGACGGGCGCGTCGCCGCGCTGCGCATCCCGGGCGGCGCCAGCCTGTCGCGCAAGCAGATCGACGAGTACGCCGCGCACGCCGCCAAGTACGGCGCCAAGGGCCTGGCCTACGTCAAGATCGCCGACAACGGCGAGATCAGCTCGCCGATCCAGAAGTTCTTCGGCGAGGACGCCTTCGCCGCGCTGGTCGCCCGCGTCGGCGCCGGCAACGGCGACATCGTGTTCTTCGGCGCCGGCGGCTACAACAGGGTCTCCGACTTCATGGGCGCGCTGCGCCTGAAGGCCGGCAAGGACTTCGGCCTGGTCGCCGAGGGCTGGCGTCCGCTGTGGGTCACCGACTTCCCGATGTTCGAATGGGACGAGGAGGAGCAGCGCTACGTCGCCTTGCACCATCCGTTCACCGCGCCGGCCGTGGACGACATCGCCGAGCTGCGCGCCCACGCCAGGACCGCGGTGTCGCGCGGCTACGACATGGTGCTCAACGGCAACGAGATCGGCGGCGGCTCGATCCGCATCCACCGCCCGGAGATGCAGAGCGCGGTGTTCGAGCTGCTCGGGATCGGCGAGGAGGAGGCGCGCGCCAAGTTCGGCTTCCTGCTCGACGCGCTGAACTACGGTGCGCCGCCGCACGGCGGCATCGCCTTCGGCATCGACCGCATCGCCGCGCTGATGGCGGGCACCGAGTCGATCCGCGACGTGATCCCGTTCCCGAAGACCACCGGCGCGCAGTGCCTGATGACCGGCGCGCCGTCGCCGATCCCCGACGCGCAACTGGCGGAAGTGCATATCCAGGTGCGCCCGCAGGCGAAGTAGGCGAACCTTTACCCCGACGCAACCCCAACGACAGACGGAGACAGCGCCATGAGTTCGGAAGTGCCTTTCAACCTGCAATGGGAAGCCCTGGGCAACGAAGGCGCGGAGGTCGGGACCACGCTGCGCGCGCGCGTGTTCGGCGGCTGGCTGGTGCGCGTGGGCGAGTCGCTGGCGTTCGTGGCGGACCCGGAAGGGCGCTGGGACGGCGAGGACTTCGGCGAGGACGACTACGAGTACGAGGACGAGGAAGAAGAGGACGAAGAGGACGAAGAGGACGAGGACGCCGACGAGGAAGAAGAGGAGGCGTGATCCATGCGGATCAGGCGCGCCACCCCTGACGATGCGGAGATCCTGTCGCCGCTGGCGGCGCGCACCTTCACCGAGACCTTCGGCCATCTCTATCCCGACGAGGACCTGCGGGGATTCCTCGCCGAGACCTACGCGGTGGAGCGCTCGCGCATCGTGCTCGCGCATCCTGACTATGCGATCTGGCTGCTCGAGCACGATGGCGAGGCGATCGGGCATGCCGCGGCCGGCCCGTGCGGGTTGCCGCACGCGGAGGTGTCGCCGGGCGACGGCGAACTCAAACGCCTGTACCTGCTGAAGGAACACCAGAACTGCGGCTGGGGCAGCCGCCTGTTCGAGACGGCATTGGAGTGGCTGGAGCGCGACGGCCCGCGCACCCTGTGGATCGGGGTGTGGTCGAAGAACTTCGGCGCGCAGCGCTTCTACGCGCGCTATGGATTCGAGAAGGTCGGCGACTACGAGTTCCCCGTCGGCCGGATCCGCGACCACGAATACATCCTGCGCCGGTCGCCGCGCTGAGAAGTCGCTTTACCTGTTTATCCGCAGGAGCGGCTTTTGTGGGAGCGGCTTCAGCCGCGATGGGGATTTCTGCGCGTGGATCGCGGGCTCTTGCAGAGATCGCTATGTGCGTGAAAGCCCCGCGGCTGAGGGCCCGGGGCCACGTAGACCCGCTCCCATGGACAACACTGCGAACGTCAGTTGGATGCGCCGCCGCTCTCAGCCGGATTCCGCGCAGGTCGATTTCACTACGTGCCGGTCCGCAGGTACCACCGCGCGCCGGCCACGCGAAGCCAGCACCACGCCGCCGATCACGGCGACCACGCCCAGCAACTGGGCCGGCTGCGGCACGCGGCCACCGGCCAGCGACACCAGCAGAGTGAAGACCGGGACCAGGTTGAAGAAGGCCGCGGTACGGGCAGGGCCCAGGCGGCGGGTCGCGTCGAACCAGAACAGGTAGCCCAGCACGGAACTGCAGATCGCCAGGTACAGCAGGCCCCAGTGCACGCTGGCCGGCGCCTGCGCGGCGGCCTGCAGGGGGTGTTCGCGCCAGGCGCCGATCAACAGCATCACGATCGTGCCGAGCACGATCGACCAGGTGGTGGTCTGGCGCGCGTCCACGTCCGGCAGGAAGCGGCGCGAGATCACCGTGGCCAGCGCCCACGACAGCGCACCGGCGCAGACGATGGCGTCGCCCGGCGCCAGCCGCAGGTGCGCAAGCCGCTCCGGGTCGCCGCCGCTGATCACCAGCACCACGCCGGCCAGCCCGCTCGCCAGTCCGGCGCCCCGCCAGCGGTCGATGCGCTCGCCCTCGACCAGCCCCGACAGCAGCATCGTCCACAACGGCGTGGTCGCCATGATCAGCGCGGCATTGAACGGCGTGGTCGAGCGCAGCCCGAAGAACATCGCCAGGTTGAAGCCGACGATGCCGAGCACGCCGATCGCGGACAGCGCGGGCAGGTGCGCGCGCAACAGCCGCAGGTCCAGGTTGCGGCCGGCGGCGAGCACGCCGAGCAGCACGATGCTGGCGATCGCGAAACGTTCCGCGCCGGCGCTGATCGGCGACATCCGGGCGATCACGTGGGCGCCGACGTTGAAGGCACTGCCCCAGAAGAAGGTGGTCACCACCAGGGCGGCATAAGTGGGCAAATGAGAGCGCATGGGGGAAGCTCCTTTCCAAAGCGCGCATCCTGCGCGCACCGCCACCCCGGTAAAATTCCCAGAAACCGATGCCCCCATGTGAGGAAATTCCCAAGATGGATTGGGACGACCTGCGCCACTTCGTGGCTTTCGCCGATGCCGGCTCGCTGGCCGGCGCGGCGCGCCGGTTGCAGGTCGAGCACGCCACGGTCGCCCGGCGGATCGCCGCGCTGGAGGAGGCCTTGCAGCTGAAGCTGGTGGACCGGCGTACCCGCAGCTACGTGCTCACCGCCGATGGCGAGCGCATCGCCCGGTTGGGGCGCGACATGGAGGCCGGCGCGCAGGCGGTGCTGCGCGCCGCCGCGGCCGGGCAGCAGGAAGTGGCCGGCACGGTGTCGCTGAGCGCGCCGCCGGCGACGGCGACCACGTTGCTGACGCCGCACTTCGGCGAGCTGTACCGGCGCCATCCGGCGATCCGGCTCCGCGTGATCGCCGAGACCCGCATGGCGTCGCTGCGCAGCGAGGTCGACCTGGCGATCCGGCTCGGTCGGCCGGACGATCCCGAACTGGTGGTGCGCCGGCTGCAGCGGATGACGTTCTCCTACTATGCCGCGCCGTCCTACCTGGCGCGCACGGCGCCGGAGGACTACGTGTTCATCGGCTACGACGAGAGCCTGGACGAGAGCCCGCAGCAGCGGCAGATGCGCGCCTTCGCGGCCGGCCGCCCGCTGGTCCTGCGCAGCAACAGTTCCGACGTGCAGCGCGGGGCGGTGCGGGCGGGCGTCGGCGTGGCGCTGCTGGGGGACCTGCCGGGCAACGTCGACGATCCGGGGTTGGTGCCGTTGCCCGGCGGCGCCGGCGTGCTGGAACGCGAGTTGTGGCTGGTGGTGCACCGCGACCTGCGGCGCGCGCCGGCAGTGCGCGCGGTCGCCGAGTTCCTGGTCCAGGCGCTGGCGGAGCCCGGCTAGGGCGGCGTTCCCGCCGCGCCCCGGAAGACGAGGATCTGAGGCCTCCTTGGAGCGGCTTCAGCCGCGACGGGGTTTTCATGCAGGTCCCTCTGGCAAGAGCCCGCGCATCCATGCGCGGGGATCCAAACGGGAAAATCCCGTCGCGGCTGAAGCCGCTCCCACAGGTCGGGGCGGCGATTCGAGCGTTATAGGCAAGCCCGCCGGGACCGGAGTCCCTCCCACAAGCAATATAGGGGCCGAATCTCACCGGCTGGCGGTACGCACCGCCATGACTTCCGCGCGTGGCGGTGCGCCGAACAGCCGCTTGTATTCGCGGCTGAACTGCGAGGGGCTCTCGTAGCCGACCCGGTGCGCCGCGGCCGCGGCTTCCAGCCCGTCCACCAGCATCAGCCGGCGCGCCTCGTGCAGCCGTAGCTGCTTCTGGTACTGCAGCGGCGACATCGATGTCGCCGCCTTGAAGCCGCGGTGCAGCGCGGACACGCTCATGTGCACCGTCCGCGCCAGCGCTTCCACCCGCAGCGGTTCCAGGTAATGCCGCCGCAGCAGCATCACCGCCTGCGCGACGCGCTGGTGCTGGCCGTCCTTGACCGCCAGGGCGCGCAGGCGCCCGCCGAGGTCGCCCTGCAGCACGCGGTAGAGGATCTCCCGGATCGCCAGCGGCGCGAGCACGCGCAGGTCCTCGGGGGCGTCGAGCAGGCGCATCAGCCGCAGCACCGCGTCCAGCAGCGGCGTGCCGACCCGCGCGGCATAGGCGGCGCAGGCGCCGTCCTCGCCGGCTTCGTTGTCGCCGGCCCGCTCGGGGCCGTCCAGCAGCAGCCCGGCAATGTCTTCCGGCGCGAGGTCCAGGCGCAGGCACAGGTAGGGCTTTTCCGGGCTCGCCTCCACCACCTGGCCGATCATCGGCAGGGTCACCGACACGACCAGGTAATGCAGCGGGTCGTAGCGGTAGTGCTGTTCGCCCAGGATCGCCAGCTTGCTGCCCTGGACCACCAGGCACAGCCGCGGCTCGTAGACCGTCGGCATGCATGCGGTCGGCGCGTCGAACCGGATCAGGTGCAGCGCGGGCAAGGCCGTGCGGTGGAAGCCTTCGCCGCCGGCGGTCAGCCGGGCGATCCGGTCGGTCAGTTCCGCCAACGGCGCGGCGAGCGAGTGCTGGGCGATCAGCTCGGACGGGGACAGGGTATTCATGGACTTCGCGGGGCATGGCCTGCGGCGATACGCCGAAGAGTACCGGAGGCGGGGCGCACAGGTGAGGCCCGCGTGCAGGATCCGGCAATCTTGCGGCAGTAACGGGCAAACGCCGGCGCGGGCATTTCGGAGAGTCTGTTGCGGCCGCCGCACGGCAGTGTCCTGCCCGGGCCTGCTTGTGGCAATGGCCGTGCGACGCGCACTATCGATGTCCGCGAACCGCTCGCCCCCAGCCCCCACGGAGCCGTCCGCATGTGGATCGTCCAGTATGCGCTTTCGCGCCGCTACACCATTGGCGTGCTCGCCATCCTGATCCTGCTGTTCGGGATCCAGTCCGCGCGGCGCATGCCCACCGACATCCTGCCCGAGGTCGGCATCCCCTCGGTCAACCTGATCTGGACCTACGCCGGCCTGCCGGCGGCGGAGATGGCGGCCAAGCTGACCTCGTTCTCCGAGATCTCGGTGCTCAACACCGTCGACGACCTCAAGGAAGTGCGCTCGGAGAGCCTGAACGGCATCGGCATCGTGCGCGCCGACTTCCAGCCCGGGGTCAACCTGGAGCGCGCGCTGGCGCAGATGACCGCGGTCTCGCAGACCATCCTGCGGCGCATGCCGCCGGGCACCTCGCCGCCGCTGGTGGTGCGCAACAACCTGTCCAGCACGCCGGTGCTGCAGTTGGTGCTGTCGTCGGACTCGATGAGCGAGGCGCAGCTGTACGACTACGCGCGCCTGCAGCTGCGCTCGCAGATCCAGTCGATCCCCGGCATCCGCATGAGCCTGCCGTACGGCGGCGCGGCGCGCCAGGTCATGGTCGACCTGGACCCGGAGGCGCTGCAGACCTATGGCCTGACCCCGCAGGACGTGACCGGCGCGCTGGAGCGCGGCAGCCCGACGCTGCCTTCCGGCACGATCCGCGAAGGCGCGCGCGAGATGCAGATCTCGCTGGAGACCAGCCCGGAAAGCGCCGCCGGCTTCCTCGACCTGCCGGTCGCCAGCCGCGGCGGCAACGTGATCTACGTGCGCGACGTGGCCAGCGTGCGCGACGGCGGCGCGCTGCAGACCAACATCGCGCGCATGGACGGCGCCAGTGCGGTGTCGGTGGCGCTGATCAAGATGGGCGGCGCGTCGGCGGTGGAGATCGTGCGCCAGGTGCGCGAGCGCCTGCCGGAGATCGCCGCCTCGGCGCCGCCGGGCACGCGCATCGAGCCGATCTTCGACCAGTCGGTGTTCGTCGACAACGCGATCGGTTCGATCCGCCACGAGGCGATCCTGGTCGGCCTGCTGGTCGCGGCGGTGGTGCTGGTGTTCGTCGGTTCGTGGCGCTCGAGCCTGATCGTGCTCTCGGCGATCCCGCTGGCGCTGCTGGCCTCGGTGACCGCGCTGTACCTGCTCGGCTACACCTTCAACGTGATGACGCTGGGCGGGCTGGCGCTGGCGATCGGCATCCTGGTCGACAACGCGGTGGTCGACGTGGAGAACACCAACCGCCACATCGCGATGGGCAAGGACGTGCGCACCGCGATCCTGGACAGCGCCGGCGAGGTGGTGTTCCCGGAGTTCGTCTCCACGGTGTCGATCTGCATCGTGCTGACCCCGATCCTGCTGATGACCGGCCTGTCGGCCTGGGTGTTCACGCCGCTGGCGCTGGCGGTGATCTTCGCGATGCTGGCCTCGTTCCTGCTGTCGCGCACGCTGATCCCGGTGCTGTGCTACCTGCTGCTGCCGGCCGACATCCGCAGCCGCCAGCAGCCGCGCTGGGCCGCCGAGCGCGCGCTGCTGAACCTGCACCACCGCATGGAGCACGCGCTGGAGTGGCTGCGCGAGCGCCACCACGCGCTGCTGTACCGGCTCGGCCACCATGGCGGCGTGCTGGCGCTGGCGGCGTTGGTGCTGATGGCGCTGGGGGCGGGCAGCGCGGCGCTGCTGGGGCGCGAATACTTCCCGCAGGTCGATGCCGGGCAGTTGCGCCTGCAGGTGCGGCTGCCGTCCGGCACGCGCCTGGAACAGACCGCGCAGCGGATGGCGCAGATCCAGCGCGAGATCCGCCAGATCATCCCGGCCGGCGAACTGCAGACCGTCTACGAGCAGATCGGCGTTCCCGACGCCGTCAACCTGGCCTGGGTGGACAGCGCGGTGGTCGGCTCGTTCGAGGCCGAGCTGATGCTGCAGCTGCGCACGCCGCACGCGCCGACCGCCGGCTACCTGAAGGCGATCCGCGAGCGCATCGCCGAGCGCTTCCCCGACGTGCGCGTGTTCGAGCGCCCGCCGGACGCGACCGGTCGCACCCTGGCCGGCTCGGCGGTGGGCGCGCTGGAAGTGCGCTTCAACGGCCGCGATGCCGCCGGCAACCTGGCGCTGGCGCGCGAGCTGGTGCCGCAGCTGCAGAGGATCCCCGGCGCCACCGACGTGATGGTGCGGCAGGTGCTCGACCTGCCCGAGTACCACATCGCCATCGATCGCACCCGCGCCGCGCAGCTCGGCATCAGCGCCCAGGACGCCAGCCGCGCGGTGCTGGCGGTGCTCGGTTCGTCCGGCACCGTGACCCCGGTGTACTGGGTCGAGCAGGCCAGCGCCACGTCCTACACGGTGCAGTTGCAGGTGCTGCCCTCGGACCTGGCCGGCATCGACACGCTGCTCAACACGCCGCTGCGCATCGGCGCGAACGGCACCGTCCTGCTGCGCAACATCGCCAGCGTGACCCCGCGCGCGGTGCCGGCCAGCGTCGGCCGGGTGATGATGGCGCCGACCGTCAGCGTCATCGCCAACGTGCAGGGGCGCGACCTCGGCTCGGTGTACTCGGCCCTGGGCGGGCTGACCGAGCAGATGCGGCCGCGGCTCAAGCCGGGCAACCGCATCGAGATCGTCGGCCAGGCCGGCGAGATGCAGAACGCCTATGCCGAGCTGGCCTCCGGCCTGCTGATGGCGGCGGTGCTGGTGTTCCTGGTGCTGGTGGTGAACTTCCAGTCCTGGATCCAGCCGCTGGTGGCGATGTCGGGGCTGCCGCTGGCCATCGCCGGCGCGGCGGTGGCACTGTTCGCCACCGGCACCCCGCTCAGCGTGCCGGCGCTGATGGGCGTGATGATGGTGATCGGCGTGTCCACCGCCAACAGCGTGCTGGTGACCAGCTTCGCTCGCAACCTGGTCGCCGCCGGCCACGATCCCGAGCAGGCCGCCTACGAGGCCGCGGCGGTGCGCCTGCGGCCGGTGCTGATGACCGCCAGCGCGATGGTGCTCGGCATCGTGCCGATGGCGCTGGGGCTGGGCGAGGGCGGCGAGCAGAACGCCCCGCTCGGCCGCGCCGTGATCGGCGGGCTGTTGTTCGGCACGCCCGCCACGCTGCTGCTGGTGCCCTCAATCCTGGCCGTGCTCGGCCGCCGCCACAACCGCCGCGTCGCCGCGGCTGCAACCACCGCCGAAGGCCTGCCGGCCGGCGGCGAAGGAGCCACTCGATGAACGTCCCCCACGTGTTGTCCCGCCCCGTTCCGTCCGCGGCGTTCGCCATGCCGCTGCTGATGGCCGCCTGCCTGCTGGCGGCCGGATGCGGCAACAGCCGCGCGGTGCCCGCGTCCGCCGAGGTGCCCGAGGTGTCGCTGGTGCAGGCGCGCGCGGCCGCGGCCGACTATGCGCTGGTGCTGCCGGCGCGCGCCCAGGCCGGGCAGAGCGCGCAGGTATTCGCGCGCGCCACCGGCCTGGTCGGCACGCGCCTGGTCGACATCGGCGATCGCGTCCGCGCCGGCCAGGTGCTGGCGACCATCGCCGCCCCGGAGATCGACCAGGCGGTGCGCCAGGCGCAGGCCGACCTGGCCCAGGCCGAGGCCGACCTGACCCTGGCCAGCGGCAACTACGAACGCGCCGCGGCGATGCTGCGCACCCAGCTGATCTCGCGCGAGGACTACAGCAGCCGCCTCGGCGCGCGCGACGCCGCCCAGGCGGCGCGCGACGCCGCGCGCGCGCAGCTGGCCAGCGCGCGCGAACGGCAGGGCTTCGCCAGCGTGCGCGCGCCGTTCGACGGCGTGGTCAGCGCGCGCAACGTCGACGTCGGCGACCGCGTGGTCGGCGACACCGCCTCGGCGACGGTGCCGATGTTCCGCATCGACGCGCTCGATCCGTTGCGGGTCGCGGTGGACGTCCCGCAGAGCGCTGCGCTGCAGGTGCGGCCGGGCCTGCGCGCGCAGGTCACGTTCCCGGAGCTGCCGGGCGAGCAGTTCGACGCGGAGGTGGTGCGCACCGCGCAGCGCATTTCCGAGGACGCCGGCGGCATGCGGGTGGAACTGCGGCTGCCCAATCCGGACAACCGCATCCCGGCCGGCATGGTCGGCCAGGTACGCCTGAGCGTCCCGCGCACCGTGCCGGCGGTGGTGCTGCCGCTGGCCACGGTGGTGCAGGACGGTGCGACGGCCAAGGTGGCGAAGGTGGGCGGCGACGGCCAGGTGCGTTTCGCCCAGGTCAGCCTGGGCCGCAATCTCGGCAACGAGATCGAGGTGTTGTCCGGCGTCGCCGCGGGCGACTCGGTGGTGCTGGCGCCCAACGCGCTGCTGGCGGACGGAACGCGGGTGCGCGGGCGGCCGCAGGCGCGATAGGCCCGCCCGCGCCGCGTTCAGGCCGGGCGCCGTAGCCTGGGCATCCGCCCCGAGGACGGTCGCATGCCATCGGTCGTGTTGCTGCATGGAATCTGGAACCCCGCCTGGTGGCTGCTGCCGCTGGCGAGGCGCCTGCGGCGCGAGGGCTTCGAGGTGCAGCTGTTCGGCTATAACGGGGCCCTGGCCGGGCCGGACGCCGCGGTGCAGGCGCTGGTGCGCTACCTCGGCCGGCTGGGCGGCGGGCCGGTCTCGCTGGTCGGCCACAGCCTCGGCGGGCTGGTCGCGCTGGAAGCGGCGCGACGCGGCGCGCCCGGCGTGGAAAAGATCGTGTGCCTCGGCAGCCCGCTGCTGGGCAGCGCGGCCGCGCGCGCCTTGTGCGGGCACCGCGGTTGCGCCTGGCTGCTGGGGCGGAGCCGCGCGTTGCTGCTGGAAGGCGTCGCGCCATGGACCGGGAAAGCCGCGGTCGGGATGATCGCCGGTCGCCGCGCCGCCGGCCTGGGGCGGCTGTTCGCCGACCTGGGCGAATCCGACGGTACGGTCGCGCTGGCGGAGACCCGGCTGCCTGGATTGGCCGACCATTGCGTGGTGGATGCCAGCCATACCGGGCTGACGTTCTCCGCGGAGGCGGCGCGGCGGGTGGCGGGGTTCCTGCGCGAGGGGCGCTTCGATGCCGGGACGGCCCCGGGAGGGGCGCCGCGGCCAATCGGGTAGAATCCGCGCCCTGTCATCCAAGCAAGACCGGTAACCCCATGGGTAGAGGCCCCTCGATCGAAGCCCGCAAGAACGCGTCCGACGCCAAGCGCGGCAAGGTTTTCACCAAGATCATCCGCGAGATCGGCGTGGCCGCGCGCGCCGGCGGCGGCGACCCTGCCAACAACCCGCGCCTGCGCGTGGCGGTGGACAAGGGCCTGGCCGCGAACATGTCCAAGGACGTGATCGAGCGCGCGATCAAGAAGGCCACCGGCGAGCTGGAAGGCGTCGAGTACGAGGAAGTGCGCTACGAGGGCTACGCCCCCGGCGGCGTGGCGGTGATCGTCGACTGCCTCACCGACAACCGCGTGCGCACCGTGGCCGACGTGCGCCATGCCTTCAGCAAGTGCGGCGGCAACATGGGCACCGAGGGCTCGGTGGCATTCATGTTCAAGCGCCTGGGCGTGCTCAGCTACGCGCCCGGCGCCGACGAGGACAAGGTCACCGAGGCGGCGATCGAGGCCGGCGCCGACGACGTGGTGGTCTACCCGGAGGACGGCGCGATCGACGTGCTGACCGCGCCGGAGGCGTTCTCGCAGGTCAAGGACGCGATGGTCGCGGCCGGCCTGGAGCCCGGCCATGCCGAGATCACCTTCCGCGCCGACAACGACATCGCCGTCGACGGCGACACCGCCGTGCAGGTGCGCAAGCTGCTGGACATGCTGGAAGACCTGGACGACGTGCAGGATGTGTATTCCAACGTCGACCAGGCTTCTTTGGGGAGCGCCTGACGGCGCTCCGGGATTGGTGATTCGTGATTTGTGATTCGCAAAAGCAATCGGCCTGCGGCGGAGCGCGCTTTCCCGAACCGCCAATCCCGAATCGCTAATCACGGCTCTTTCATGACCCGCATCCTCGGCATCGATCCCGGCTCGCAGCGCACCGGCATCGGCATCATCGACGTCGACGCGGCCGGGCGTGCCCGGTACGTGCACCACGTGCCGCTGGTGCTGCTCGGCGAGGGCGATTTCGCCCAGCGCCTGAAGCGCCTGCTGCACGGGCTGGCGGCGCTGATCGAGGAGTACCGGCCGGACGAAGTGGCGATCGAGCAGGTGTTCGTCGGCAAGAGCGCGGACTCGGCGCTCAAGCTCGGCCAGGCGCGCGGCGCCGCGATCAGCGCGGTGGTGTTGCACGACCTGCCGGTGCACGAGTACGCGGCCAAGGAAATCAAGCTGGCGCTGGTCGGCAAGGGCAGCGCCGACAAGGTCCAGGTGCAGCACATGGTCGGCGTCATGCTGAACCTGAAGGGCAAGCTGCAGGCCGACGCCGCCGACGCGCTGGCCGTGGCGATCACCCACGCGCACGTGCGCACCACCGCGCAGCGGCTGGGCGTGAACACGAAGCAGGCTTGGAGCAGGAAATGAACGGACATCGGAGCGGGACCCGGGTCCCCGGTCCCGGCCTCAAAGGAGCCCACCCATGATCGGACGCCTGCGCGGCATCCTCGCCTACAAGCAACCGCCGTGGCTGGTGATCGACGTCGGTGGCGTCGGCTACGAGCTGGAGGCGCCGATGAGCACCTTCTACGACCTGCCCGACCTCGGCCGCGAGGTCACGCTGTTCACGCACTACGCGCAGAAGGAGGACAGCGTTTCGCTGTACGGCTTCCTGCGCGAGGGCGAGCGGCGGCTGTTTCGCGACGTGCAGCGGGTCTCGGGGATCGGCGCCAAGATCGCGCTGGCGGTGTTGTCGGGCGTGAGCGTGGACGAGTTCGCGCGCCTGGTCCAGACCGCCGACGTCACGGCGCTGACCCGCATTCCCGGCATCGGCAAGAAGACCGCCGAGCGCATGGTGGTCGAGCTCAAGGACCGCGCGGCCGACTTCGGCGGGGGCGGCGCGCCGATCGTCGGCCAGCTCGGCACCGATGCCGTGTCCGAAGCCACGGTCGCGCTGCAGCAGCTCGGCTACAAGCCGGCCGAGGCCGCCAGGATGGCGCGCGATGCCGCGGCCGACGGCGACGACGTCGCCGGCGTGATCCGCAAGGCGCTCCAGGCCGCGCTGCGCTGAACCGCCTCTTCCCGATCCTTCACGTCCTCCACGCCATCCGGCGATAACCTCGGTCCGCCATGTCTTCATCCCCCTCAGCTTCCCACGGCCACGGCGGCAATGCGTCCCACGGTCCCGCGCAAGGCGGTTTCGCCCTGGTGCTGGCCGCGATCGGCGTGGTCTTCGGCGACATCGGCACCAGCCCGCTGTACACGCTGAAGGAGGCGTTCTCGCCGCACTACGGCCTCAACAGCGACCACGACACCGTGCTCGGCGTGCTGTCGCTGGCGTTCTGGGCGCTGATGATCACGGTCACGCTGAAGTACGTGACCATCATCATGCGCGCCGACAACGAGGGCGAGGGCGGCATCATGGCGCTGATGGCCCTGGCCCAGCGCACGCTGCGCAAGGGGTCGCGCTCGGCCTACGTGGTCGGCATCCTCGGCATCTTCGGCGCCTCGCTGTTCTTCGGCGACGGCGTGATCACCCCGGCCATCTCGGTGATGGGCGCGGTGGAGGGCCTGGAGGTCGCCGCGCCCAGCCTGCATCCGTTCATCGTGCCGATCACCGTGGCCGTGCTGGTGCTGGTGTTCATGGCGCAGCGCTTCGGCACCGCCAAGGTGGGCAAGGTGTTCGGCCCGATCACCTCGCTGTGGTTCCTGTCGATCGGCCTGATCGGCGCCTGGAACATCGTCGACGCGCCCGAGGTGCTCAAGGCGTTCAATCCGTGGTGGGGCGTGCGCTTCTTCATGGACCACGGCTGGCACGGCATCTTCATCCTCGGCGCGGTGGTGCTGGCGGTGACCGGCGGCGAGGCGCTGTACGCGGACATGGGCCACTTCGGCGCCAAGCCGATCCGCCACGCCTGGTACTTCTTCGTGCTGCCGTGCCTGCTGCTGAACTACCTGGGGCAGGGCGCGCTGGTGCTGGTGCACCCGGCCGCGCTGAAGAACCCGTTCTTCGAAGCGGTGCCCGGCTGGGCGCTGTACCCGATGATCGTCCTGGCCACGCTGGCGGCGGTGATCGCCTCGCAGGCGGTGATCACCGGCGCCTACTCGGTGGCGCGCCAGGCCATGCAGCTCGGCTACATCCCACGCATGCTGGTCAAGCACACCTCGCACGAGACCATCGGCCAGATCTACGTGCCCGGCATCAACTGGATGCTGGCGGCGATGGTGATCTCGCTGGTGCTGATCTTCCGCAGCTCCACCAACCTGGCGGTGGCCTACGGCATCTCGGTGTCGATGACCATGCTGATCGACACCCTGCTGCTGGCGCTGGTCGCGCGCGCGCTGTGGCCGCGCTGGCGGCGCTGGGTGCTGCCGCTGTGCGTGGTGTTCTTCCTCATCGAGCTGGCCTTCGTGATCGCCAACGGCGCCAAGCTGCTGCAGGGCGCCTGGTTCCCGCTGGTGCTGGGGATCGTGGTGTTCACGCTGATGCGCACCTGGCGGCGCGGCCGCGCGCTGCTGCGCGAGGAGATCCGCAAGGACGGCATCAAGATCGACAGCTTCCTGCCCGGGCTGATGCTGGCCCCCCCGGCGCGGGTGCCGGGCACCGCGGTGTTCCTGACCGCAGACCCGATGGTGGTGCCGCACGCGCTGATGCACAACCTCAAGCACAACAAGGTGCTGCACGAGCGCAACGTGTTCCTCAACGTGGAGACGCTGCCGATCCCGTACGCGCCGGCCGAGAAGCGGCTCAAGATCGAGTCGATCGGCGACGAGTTCTACCGCGTCTACGTGCGCTTCGGCTTCATGGAGACCCCGGACGTGCCGCTGGCGCTGATGCGCTCGTGCGACCACGGCGGGATCTACTTCGACCCGATGGACACCACCTTCTTCGCCAGCCGCGAGACCATCGTCGCCAGCGCCAACCGCGGCATGCCGATCTGGCGCGACAAGCTGTTCGCGCTGATGCACCGCAACGCGGCGCCGGCCACCGGCTTCTTCCGGATCCCGGGCAACCGGCTGGTCGAGCTGGGCGCGCAGATCGAGATATGAGGAGGGGGCGGGGCCCGGGACACGAGACCGGGGTCCCGCGGGCGCGTCAGACCCGCCCGGAGTTGCCTACAATGTGCGCCATGCCATATCGACCTCTTCGCACGCTCTCCTCGGCCTGCTCCGAATCCCGGGTCCCGGGTCCCGGGGGGCGCTGATGGACCGCATCATCGACGGCGGCGCCACCCGCGAAGACGCCGCGGCCGAGGCCAGCATCCGTCCCAAGCGCCTGGCCGACTATCTCGGGCAGGTGCCGGTGCGCGAGCAGCTGTCGATCTACATCGAGGCGGCCAAGAACCGTGGCGAGGCGCTGGACCACGTGCTGATCTTCGGGCCGCCGGGCCTGGGCAAGACCACGCTGAGCCACGTGATCGCCAACGAACTGGGCGTCAACCTGCGGGTGACCTCCGGTCCGGTGATCGAGAAGGCCGGCGACCTGGCGGCGCTGCTGACCAACCTGCAGCCGTTCGATGTGCTGTTCGTGGACGAGATCCACCGGCTGTCGCCGGTGGTCGAGGAAGTGCTGTACCCGGCGATGGAGGACTTCCAGATCGACATCATGATCGGCGAGGGCCCTGCCGCGCGCTCGATCAAGATCGACCTGCCGCCGTTCACCCTGATCGGCGCCACCACCCGCGCCGGCCTGCTGACCGCGCCGCTGCGCGACCGCTTCGGCATCGTCCAGCGCCTGGAGTTCTACTCGCCCGAGGAGCTGACCCGCATCGTGACGCGCTCGGCCTCGATCCTCGGCATCGACTGCACGGCCGAGGGCGCCGGCGAGGTCGCGCGGCGGTCGCGCGGCACCCCGCGCATCGCCAACCGGCTGCTGCGGCGGGTGCGCGACTACGCCCAGGTCAAGGCCGGCGGCCGCATCGACCGCGAGATCGCCCAGGCGGCGATGGGCATGCTCAAGGTGGACCCGGAGGGATTCGACGAGCTCGACCGGCGCCTGCTGCACACCATCGTCGACCATTTCGATGGCGGACCGGTCGGCGTCGAGTCCCTGGCCGCCTCGCTGTCGGAGGAGCGCGGCACGCTCGAGGACGTGATCGAGCCGTACCTGATCCAGCAGGGCTTCCTGGTCCGCACCGCGCGCGGCCGCATGGCGACCCGGAAGGCCTACCTGCACCTGGGGCTGAAGCCCAAGGACCCGGGACCCGCAAATACGGGGGAACTGTTTTGACACGCGAGATGCACGGACCCTTCCCCGCGATGGCAGGGATCCCATGACGGCCGGGCCGCCGGTCCCGGGCCCTGGATCCCGGTTCCTATTCAGTTGGCCGACACGCGTCTATTGGGAAGATACCGACGCCGGTGGCGTGGTCTACCACGCGCGCTACGTCGCCTTCATGGAGCGGGCGCGCACCGAATGGATGCGCGCGCTGGGCTATGGCCAGGAGCGCCTGCGGCAGGAGCACGACCTCGTGTTCGTGGTGCGCTCGATGGAGCTGGACTTCCTCAAGCCCGCGCGGCTCGACGACGTGCTGGACGTGTCGGTGGCGCTGCGCCGCTGCAGGCGGGCCAGCCTGGAGTTCTTCCAGGCGATCCGCCGCGGCGAGGAGACCCTGACCACCGCGCGCGTGCGGATCGCCGCGGTCGGTGCCGCGAATTTCCGTCCGCGCGGCATGGACGACGCGCTGCTCGACGAGTTGAAGACCCTGGAAAACCAAGAATCCGAAGACTGAGGAAAGACGGATGTCGATCGCATTGCTCCTGGCCCTGCAGGACACGGTGGTGGAAGCGCTGCCGCAGGAAGTCACCAGCGCCGCCGCGCAGGCCGCCACGGTCGCCCATACCGGCAGCATCAACTATCTCGAGCTGATGGTGCGCGCCAGCATCCCGGTGAAGATCATCGTGCTGCTGCTGCTGGTCGGCTCCTTCATCAGCTGGGTGATCATTTTCCGCAAGGCCCGCGCCTTCAAGCAGGCCGGCCGAGAGGCCGAGGACTTCGAGAACCGGTTCTGGTCCGGCGCCGACCTGGGCAAGCTCTACTCGGCCGCCACCGACCGCAACCGCAGCGTCACCGGCATGGAGGCGATCTTCGAGGCCGGCTACCGCGAGTTCGCGCGCCTGCGCGACCGCCGCCTGGACGGCCGCGTCCAGCTGGAAGGCGCCCAGCGCGCCATGCGCGTCACCTTCGCGCGCGAGGTGGACCAGCTCGAGCGCAACCTCGAGACGCTCGCCAACATCGGCTCGACCGCCCCGTACGTCGGCCTGGTCGGCACCGTGTTCGGCATCATGGTGACCATGCACGACATGATCAGCAGCGGCGAGCAGGCCGGCATCGCCTCGGTCGCGCCGGGCATCTCCGAGGCGCTGTTCGCCACCGCGATCGGCCTGTTCGTGGCGATCCCGGCGGTGTGGGCCTACAACCGCTTCACCAACCGCGTCGAGCGGCTGTCGGTGCGCTACGACACCTTCGCCGACGAGTTCAGCTCGATCCTGCAGCGCCAGGCCGGCGCCGACGAATGATGCGATTCCCTCGCAAGAGCCCGCACGTCCACGTGCGGGAATTCAAGACGCGAGTCCCTCGCAAGAGCCCGCACATCCATGTGCGGGGATTCAATTAGGAAGCTACCGCGATGATGTCCGGCATTTCCCGCCGCAAGAAGCGCAAGCTCAAGTCAGAGATCAACGTCGTGCCGTACATCGACGTGATGCTGGTGCTGTTGATCATCTTCATGGTCACCGCGCCGCTGCTCACGCTGAGCACCGACGTCAACCTGCCGACCTCGCGCGCCAAGGCGCTGGAGAGCCGCAAGGACCCGGTCGTGGTGGTGGTGTCCGCCGACGGCCAGCTCGCGCTGCAACTGCCCAAGGACAAGCCCAAGGCGATGGATGCGGCCACGCTGCAGGCGCAGCTGGCGGCCATCGTCGCCCAGGACAAGGAGGCGCGCGTGGTCGTCGCCGGCGACCGCGACGTGCCGTACCAGAAGATCATGGACGCGATCGATGCGATCAAGCAGGCCAAGGTCGAGAAGGTGGGCCTGATTTCCGATTCGGGTGGCAATGCACGCTGACGCGCTTCCGCCGCAGGCTCCGCGCGAGGGCGACTGGGCGCGCCCGGTCCTGCTCGCGCTGCTGGTCCATGTCCTGGTGCTGCTGGTGTTCACCGCGGCCTGGCTATGGTCGCCCGAGCGCACCCCCGAGGCGGCGGCGGGCGATCCGTCGCTGGAGGCGAGCCTGGACGTGTCCGCCGCCGACGCGCGCGTCGCCCGCCAGGCGTTGCAGGCCGAGGCCGAGCCGTTCACCCCGCCGCCGCAACCGGCCCCGCTGCCGGAGCCGGCGCCGGAAGACACCGTGCCGTCGCCGCAGCCCATCCCCGAGCCGCGGCCGCAGGACGCGCCGACCCCGCAGCAGGCTAATGCGCAGGAGCGCATCGCCCAGCCGGACAACATCGACCAGGAGCGCGTCAGCGCGATGGCCGAGTCCGAGGAGAAGGCCAGGCAGGAGCAGGAGGCCAAGCGCCGCCAGGAACAGATCGACCTGACCGAGCGCAAGCGCCAGGAAGAGGCCGAGCAGCAGCGCCGCCTGGCCAAGCAGCAACAGGAGGAGGCGGACAAGAAGAAGGCCGCCGAGCAGGCCCAGGCGCAGGCCGAGCGCGACAAGAAGCTGGCCGAGATCCGCAAGAAGCGCGAACAACTCGAAGCGCAGATGGCGCGCGACGCCAGGCAGGCCGAGCTGGCCGAGCAGAAGCTGCGCCAGCTGGCCGCCGCGCGCGCCCAGCAGGCGTCCTCGGGCGCGACCGCCGCCAGTGCGCCCGCCGCGCCCGGCGCCGGCGGCACCAGCAACGACCTGGCCGCCAGGTACGCCGCGGCGATCCAGCAGGCGGTGCTGGCGCAGTGGGTCCGGCCGGATTCGGTGCCGCTGGGGCAGAAGTGCACCATCCACATCCGGCAGGTGCCGGGCGGCAGCGTGATCCAGGCCGAGGTGGCGCCTAACTGCCCGTTCGACGAGGCCGGCAAGCGCTCGGTCGAGGCGGCCGTGCTGCGTGCCCAGCCGCTGCCGTACCGCGGCTTCGAGTCGGTGTTCGCGCGCGACCTCAACTTCAACTTCACCGCGCAGGACCGCTGAGGCGATGGCGGTCGCGCACCTGCGCCGATCCGGTGGCCTGCTGGGCCGCATGGCCCTGGCGTTCGGGGCGATGGCCGTGGCCGGCGCGGCGGTGGCCGAGGTCGCCCGCAGGCCGACGCTGGACAACGCGCCGCCCGTGGACAATCTGCGCGCCCGTTATGCCGCGGCCATCCAGGCGGTGGTGGTCGCGCATTGGCTGAGGCCGGACTCGGTCCAGCCCGGCCAACATTGCGCCGTGCTCGTCCGCCAGTCGCCGGGCGGGCAGGTGCAGGGGGTCGACATCGACGGCGACCGCTGCGACTACGACGAGGCCGGGCGGCGCTCGATCGAAGCGGCCGTGCGCCGCGCCGCCCCCTTGCCCTACCAGGGGTACGAGACGGTGTTCGATCCGGAACTGCGGCTGGTCTTCGCGATCGAATCCTGAGGCGGCCGGGCGTCCGGGCCGGACGGCATGCGACTTTCACACTGCTTTCGTTCACGATTGCGAATATGTTCACCCTCCACTTGCTATCCCTTGCCCACTTTCCCGTCAGACCGACCGAGCGATCCATGAAGAAATTGCCGCGCTGGCTAGCCGTGTTCACCGCCTTGCTGCTGCCGTTCGCCGCCTCCGCGCAGCAACAGGGCCTGACCATCGACATCGTCGGCGGCAGTGCCTCCGCCACGCCAATCACGGTGGTGCCGATGCCGTACCAGGGCTCGGGCGCCGCGCCGCAGACCGACGTCTCGCAGGTGGTGGGCGCCGACCTCGACCGCTCCGGGCAGTTCCGCACGCTTCCGGCGGCGCAGATCGTCGAGCGGCCTACCCGCGGCAGCGAGATCCAGTACCCCACCTGGCGCGCGCTGAAGCAGGACTACATCGTGGTCGGCCGCGTCCTGGATGCCGGCGAGGGCGCCTACCGGGTCGAGTACGAGCTGTTCGACGTCGCCAAGGGCGAGCGCCTGCTCGGGCTGGCGATGACCGCCCGCGCCAACGCGATGCGCGACGTCGCCCACCAGATGGCCGACGCGATCTACGAGAAGATCACCGGCGTGCGCGGCGCGTTCTGGACCCGCATCGCCTACGTCACCGCCACTGGCAAGGGCGGGGCCATGCGCTACGCGCTGATGGTGGCCGACTCGGACGGCTACAACCCGCAGACCATCGTGCGCTCGGCCGAGCCGCTGCTGTCGCCGAACTGGAGCCCGGACGGCCGCAAGCTGGCGTACGTGAGCTTCGAGCGCGGCAATTCCTCGATCTACGTGCAGGACATCGCCACCGGCGCGCGCGAGCTGGTGTCCAGCTTCCGCGGCATCAACAGCGCGCCGGCGTTCTCGCCGGACGGCCGCAAGCTGGCGCTGTCGCTCTCGCGCAGCGGCAACCCGGAGATCTACGTGATGGACCTGGGCAGCAAGCAGCTGACCCAGTTGACCAACCACTTCGGCATCGACACCGAGCCGACCTGGGCGGCCGACGGCCAGTCGCTCTACTTCACCTCCGACCGCAGCGGGCGCCCGCAGATCTACCAGGTGCCGGCCACCGGAGGCTCGGCCAGCCGGGTGACCTTCCAGGGCAACTACAACGCCAAGGCCAGCGTCTCCTATGACGGTAAGAAGCTCGTGACTGCCCAGGGCAGCGGCAATACCTACCGGATCGCGATGATGGACCGCAGCCTGGGTTCGCCGAGCTGGAGCACGCTGTCGCCGGGTTCGCTGGACGAATCGCCGAGCTTCGCGCCGAATGCCAGCATGGTGCTGTACGCCGCCCGCGAGGGTGGCCGAGGCGTGCTGTACGCCGTTTCTGTCGACGCGCGCGTACGCCAGCGCCTGGTGCTGGCCGATGGCGACGTAAGGGAACCCGCCTGGGGGCCTTACCGTAGCGCGCATTAATGTTAATATTTCGCTGCGTTAAACCCACACCATTGGCTTAGGAGCCACAAAGGTATTGCCATGAACAAGTCCACTCGCGTCCTGCTTGTTTCTTTGATGTCCGTGGCCGTTCTGGCCGGCTGCTCGAAGAAGGTCAAGGAAACCCCCCCGTCCACCCCGGTCGATACCACCCCGACCGCCCCGACGGCTCCGACCACTTCGGGCCTGTACGGTCCGGACGACCTGGATACCGACGCCTGCCTGCGTCAGCGCGTCGTCTACTTCGATTTCGACCAGGACGCCGTGAAGCCGGAGTTCCAGGCCATCATGGCGTGCCACGCCAAGTACCTGCGTGACCGCCCGAGCGCCCGCATCACCCTGCAGGGCAATACCGACGAGCGCGGCACTCGCGCCTACAACCAGGCTCTGGGCGAGCGCCGCGGCAACGCCGTCAACTCGGCCCTGCAGGCCAACGGCGGTTCAGCCAGCCAGCTGACCGTGGTCTCGTACGGCGAAGAGCGTCCGACCTGCACCGAGTCGAACGAGAGCTGCTGGTCGCAGAACCGCCGCGTCGAGATCGTCTACACCGCGAAGTAATCGACGATGCGTCCCGGGGTAATCACCCTGTTCGTCGCGGCGGCCCTCGTGGCCGCCGCGCCGGCGTACGCCCAGCGCCAGAGCCTGGCCGACCGCGTCGCCGCGCTCGAGCAGCAGGCCGCCAATCCTCAGGCGAACCTGGACCTGCTGAACCAGATCAGCGCACTGCGCTCCCAGGTGCAGGACCTGCAGGGGACGGTGGAGCAGCTGCAGCACGAGAACGAACAGCTGAAGCAGCAGGCCAAGGACCAGTACCTCGACCTGGACGGCCGGCTGAACCGCCTCGAAGGCGGCGCCGCGCCAGCGTTGCCGGCCGCGCCTGCCAACGGCGCGCCTGCGCCTGCGGTTCCGGCCAAGCCCAGCACGGCGGCCACTTCCGAGCGGCCGCCTTCCGTGCACGGCGATCCGGGCACGCTGGCTTCGACCGGCGATGAGCGCACCGCCTACAACGTCGCGTTCGACGCGCTCAAGAACGGCAAGTACGACGATGCGTCGCAGCTGTTCCTGAGCTTCCTCGAGCTGTACCCGAACGGCGTCTATACCCCCAATGCCCTGTATTGGCTCGGGGAGAGCTATTACGCCACCCGCAATTTCCAGTTGGCCGAGGTCCAGTTCCGCGACCTGGTCAACCGCTATCCCACCCACGACAAGGCCGCCGGCGGCCTGTTGAAGCTGGGCCTCTCGCAGTACGGCGAGGGCAAGAGCCGCGATGCGCAGCAGACGCTGCAGCAGGTGATCTCCAAGTATCCCGGCAGCGATGCCGCGCGGGTGGCGCAGGACCGCCTGCAATCCATCCAGCTCGGCCAGCAGCTGCGCTGAGTCCTCCCCAGGCCCTGCCGCCGTGGTTGCGGGCCGTATGATCCCGCCATGACCACCGCCGCAGCCGCCACCCCCAGTGAGATCGTCCAGTCGCCGTTGCCGCGGTTGAAGATCACCGAGATCTTCCTGTCGCTGCAGGGCGAGGCCGAGGCGGCGGGCTGGCCGACGGTGTTCGTGCGCCTGACCGGCTGCCCGCTGCGCTGCCAGTATTGCGATACCGAGTACGCCTTCCATGGCGGGCAGTGGCGCGACATCGACGACATCGTCGCCGAGGTGGCGGGGCACGGGGTACGCCACGTCTGCGTGACCGGTGGCGAGCCGCTGGCGCAGAAGCGCTGCCTGTCGCTGCTGCAGAAGCTGTGCGACGCCGGGCTGGACGTGTCGCTGGAGACTTCCGGCGCCCTGGACGTCTCGGCGGTCGATGCGCGCGTATCGCGCGTGGTGGACATCAAGACGCTGGGGTCCGGCGAGGTGCACCGCAACCGCTGGGACAACCTGCCGCTGCTGACCGCGCGCGACCAGGTCAAGTTCGTGCTGTGCGGTCGCGCCGATTACGAGTGGGCGCGCGAGGTCGTGCGCGAACGTGGGCTGGCCGCCCGCTGCACGGTATGGTTCTCGCCCAGCAAGAGCGAGCTGGACCCTCGCGAGCTGGCCGACTGGATCGTCGCCGACCGCCTGCCGGTGCGCTTCCAGCTGCAATTGCACAAGCTGCTCTGGAACGACGAGCCGGGGCGGTGAGTTTTTACTTCACTATTGCTGGCGATTCTGTCAGTTATGGCTTCGAGGGAAGGGCAGGCAGAATCAAACGCCTGATCACTACCGAGTGGGTAAGATGACTCCACAACGCATGCCAACATGAGAATCACTTTGTAGATAATCTGGTGCTGGCCAGTTCGCCCTTGTCCAGGTGCACGGTGTGGGTGGCGTACTCGGCCGCCTTCGGGTCGTGGGTGACCATGATGATGGTCTTGCCGTGCTCGCGGTTGAGCTGCTGCAGCAGCTTGAGGATCTCCTCGGCGTTGTGGCGGTCCAGGTCGCCGGTGGGCTCGTCGCAGATCAGGAAGGTCGGGTCGGAGACGATCGCGCGGGCGATCGCCACGCGCTGCTGCTGGCCACCGGACAGTTCGTTGGGCTTGTGGTTGCGGCGCTCGGCCAGGCCGACCAGGGTCAGCGCGATCTCGGCGTTGCGCTTGCGCTGGGCGGCGCCGAGCGGGGTGAGCAGCAGCGGCAGTTCGACGTTCT
>BNBA01000004.1 GCA_014654535.1 Xanthomonas boreopolis | reverse complement strand
ATTGCGCTGGGTCGAGCAACGGCTCAACACGCGACCACGCAAGACACTAGGATTCAAGACGCCCCTCGACGTCTTCGTCAAGGAATTCAGCAATTGTGTTGCGAATCAAAGTTGAATTCGCCCCCCCACTCTTCCGATCTCGTCCTTTCTCAGTGCCCCGCACAGGACGCGCCCGCGCAAGGCACGGCTTCGCCGTAGCGCGGCTGCAGCCCGGTGCCGCGGATGAAGTCGGCCATCAGGCGGAAATAGCCGTCGGGCTGGCGCGTGGAGACGCGTTCGCCGTCCGCCTGCGTCTCGAAGTCGTACATGCCGTGGTCGGCACCGGGGAACACCGCGCTCGTGATAGGCCTGCCCGCGCGCTGCAGGGCGGCCAGCCGGCGCAACGTTTCGTGCGGCGGGGCGTCCCGGTCCTGTCCGCCCAGTACCCACAATTGGGGCGTGTCCAGGGTCTCCAGCACCGGCATCGGGTCGTAGTGCACGGGCACGCCGTGGACCAGCTGCGGCGCATCGCGGCGGATGGTGTCCGGATCGGTGGCGAGCAGGTACCAGGTGAAGTTGCCGCGCACGAAGGGATACCAAGGGGCCTTTCCGTACTTGGCCTTCACCGCGGCCAATGGCTCGTAGCCGTCGGTGAAGTCGCTTTCGAGCAACCTGGCGGTGGCGTCCGCGATTTCCATCGCACCGGCCATGGCGTCCTCGCCGAAGCCTGCGCGCGCCATGTCGAAGGCGATCGCTTCGCGGTCTTCGTCCAGCGGCGAGACGGCCAGGCCGAAGCTGACGACGACGAAGTCGACCGGGACGATCCGCGCCGCCAGCGGGGCGACCCAGCCGCCTTGGCTACCGCCCTGGTAGCCGATGCGCCCGGCGCGATCGCCGGCGAGGCGCCGGGCCTCGCGCATGGCGTGGATCGCATCGATCGCGAGCGTGAGATAGTCCTGCGTGTAGCGCCCGCCGGACGCGCCGGTACCGCGCTTGTCGTAGGCGAACACCCCGATTCCCGCACTCGCGAACTCGCGCTGGAGCGAATAGTGCTGCAGCGCCGGGTCGCGCTCGGCGCCGTGCACCAGCACCACCAGCGGCACGGGACCGTCGCCCGGCGGCAGGGTCAGCCGGCCGGCCAGGGCGACGCCGCTGCCGGCGAACCGGGTTTCGATCTCCACCAGCGGTATGCGCTGCCCCGGCAGATCGTCGAAACGCACGCGGCCGTGCCTGCAATCGAAGCGAAGCCGGTGTCCGTCGGACCGCTCCGTCCAGCCCAGGGTGCTGGTCCACGTCCCGTCGGCCTCCGGCGTCAACGCACCGGTGCGCCCGTCGGCCATGCGCCAACGCAGTCGCTGTCCGGCACCCGGGCCGATGTCGAGCGCGCGGCCATCGTCCAGGCGATAGCCGCCGATCTCGCAACGCGGCGCCGTAACCGGGTGCCCGGACGCCATCGCAAGCGCCGGACCCGAAATCCATGAGGCGGCGAGCGCCAGCACGGCCAAGCCGCCCATGGAACGCAATGCATTCAAGTCGCTTCCTCCCTCTTCTCCTGCTCGCGGGCAGGCTGCCATCGATCGCGATCGTCGGACCACCGGCAACCGACGAAACCCCGATGGCAGCGACGAACCGTGCAGAAAACGGGACGGCGCCCTCCCTCGGCAGTGGCCGCCCGCGATCCCGTTACCGTATGATGGCCCGCCTAGCCCGAGGCGCCCGGCAAGGAAGCGGACCGCCGGATTCTCCTATTGCTTCAACCGGTTGCGCCGCTCGACGCGCTCCGATCGGTTCGAGCGAAGGAACCGGCCTGGCAATGGATCGGTCTTTTCCGACACCGGGAACCGTCGAGCATCTTCGTCCGCTTCATCCACCCTCTTCTCAACCTGCCCTCCAGACCTGATCCGTGATCGTCCAGTTGAGACGGGACCCCCGGCTGGGATTCATCCGCGTACTGGGTCCGCTCGCCACCGGCCTGTTGTCCCTGTACGCGCTGTACCTGGTGATGGCCGGGCAATGGCTGGGGGCGGGCCTGTCGGCGGTGCTCGCGTCGCTGGCCGGCGTGCAGTCTTGGCGCATGCGCGATCGCGAGGAGGCCCGCGGGGCCGGCGGACGCTTCGCCCTGCTCAACGTGGCCGCGTGCCTGCTGGCGTTGACGGTATCCGGGCATGCGGCGCTGCCCTGGCTGTTCCCGGTGCTGATGACCAACCATTTCCTGTGCACGCCGGCCCGGGCCACGCTGGCCAGCCTGCCGCTGCTGCTGATGCTGCTGCTGTTCCCGGGCCTGGCCGGCGGCTTCGGCGAGCACTTCTCGGCCATCGCGGTCACCGTGCTGACGATGGCGATCGGCCACGCGCTGTCGCTGCGGATGAACAACGACCGGGTCGAACTGGAGGAACTGGCATCGCTCGACGCGCTGACCGGCCTGCCCAACCGCCGGATGCTCGAACGTGCGCTGACCCGCCAGGTCAACGAACGCCGCGAGCGCGAGCGCCTGAACGGGCTGGTGATCCTCGATGTCGACCACTTCAAGGAAGTCAACGACCTCTACGGGCACGCCGCGGGCGATGCCGCCCTGGCCGACCTGGCGGCCATCCTGCGCTTCGAGGTGCGCGAGCGCGACCGGGTGTTCCGGTTCGGCGGCGAGGAATTCGTGGTGCTGCTGCGGGTCGAGTCGGTCGAGCAGCTCGAAGCCGCCACCGAACGGCTGCGCAGGGCCATCCGCAGCGCCCTGCGCGGCCCGGGCGGCCGCATCACCAGTTCGCTGGGCGCCGCGCTCTACAACGGCGAGACCCACTGGCAGGATTGGTTCTCGCGCGCGGACGCCGCGCTGTACATCGCCAAGAACAACGGGCGCGACAACTACTGCATCGCCGACAACCTGATGTGACCGCCGCCCGCGCGGCCGCGCTCAGGCGCGGCTCCGGTTAGCACAAGTTGGAGCGCCCCCTGCTCACCACGAACCTGATCCTCGTCGAGCCCTTGATGTTCCTGGACGCGAACGAGCAAGACCTGGCCCGGCAGGCGCGCAGCATGATAGCCGCGGCATTGCGCGCCGGCGGGAACCTGCCGGAGGCGGACCAGGATACGGCGATCGCCGACATGGCCGGCATCGTCAAGGGCATGATGCTGTCGGCCGCGGCGCGTGGCGCGATGGAGGTGCCCGACCTGGAGCAGCGGATACTGCGCGCCGTCCGCGCCTATGTCCGCGCGACCGCCGCCGCGTAGCCTCCCGGATACCGGCCGCGCCGATGCGGAAAGGGCCGGTCCGTCGCCGGACCGGCCCTTTCGCGTTCAACGGCTCGCCACGCTCGCCGTTCCTTCCTCCGCCTGCGGCTGTCGCCAGCCGCCCAGCGCCTTGTAGACCGCCACCACGCCGACGTTGACCGATGCCTCGGCCTGCGCCAGCGCGTCGTCCGCGGTCAGGCGCGTGCGCTGGGCGTCGAGCAAGGTCAGGAAATCCTCCGAACCCTCGCGATAGCGGATCTGCGCCAGCGCCTCCGCGCGCCGGGCCGCCTCGGCCTGCTCCACCACGATCGCTAGCCGCGACTGCTGTCGAGCATAGGCGGTCATCGCATTCTCGGTGTCCTCCAGCGCCAGCAGCACGCTCTGCTCGTACTGCGCCAGCGCGCCGTCGGCCTGCGCCTTGCTCGCGCGCAGCCGTGCGCGCACGGTGCCGAAGTCGAACGCCGCCCAACTGATCGACGGCGTCAGCGACCAGGCCTTGCTGCCGCTGCGGGTCAGCGAAGCGGCGTCGCCGGAAAGGAAACCGACGAAACCGCTCAGGCTGATGCGCGGGAACAGGTCCGCGGTGGCCACGCCGACCCGCGCGGTGGCGGCGGCGAGCCGGCGCTCCGCTTCGCGCACGTCCGGGCGCTGGCGCAGCAGCTGGGCGCTGTCGCCCAGCGCCAGGGCGCGTGCGTAGGCGGGCGTCGGCCGCGGCGCGAGCGTCTCGTCCAGGGAGTCCGGCGCGCGCCCCAGCAGCACCGCCAGGCGGCGGCGATACTGCGCCTGCGCGACTTCGAGCAGCGGGATGTCGGCCTCGATGGCCTTCAACCGCGCGCGGCTGCTCTGCACGTCGAGTTCGCTGCCCGAGCCCAGGTTCCAGCGGGTCTCGGTCAGGCGCTGGGTGTCGCGCAGGTTGTCGAGCGTGGTGCGCGCGACCTCAATGCGCTTCTGCACGCCGCGCAGCTCGAAGTAGTTGCGCGCGACCTCCGCCGCGACGGTGACCTGGGCGTCGTCGAGATTGGCCTGCTCCGCTTCCAGGTCGGCGCGCGCCGCTTGCGCGGCCCGGCGCTGGCGGCCGAACAGGTCCAGCTCCCAGCCCGCGTCGAAGCCCAGCGTCGCGGTCTCGCTCATCACCCGCTCGCCGCCGGCCGCGGCCGACTGCTCGTGGCGACGGTCGTAGCTGCCGCCCGCGGTGACGTGCGGCAACTGGTCGAGGCGGCGCTCGACGAACACCGCGCGCGCTTCCTGCACGCGGGACACGGCGATGCGCAGGTCGTGGTTGGCCACCATCGCGTCGCGCACGAGCTGCTCGAGCACCGGGTCGCCGAACTGCGCCCACCAGGCGCCGACCGGGGATTCGGCGCTGAAGGCCGGATCCTTCGCTTCGGGCAACACCGTGGCCTGCGGCAGCGGCGCCACGTAGTCCGGGCCGACGGTGACGCAGCCGGCCAGCAGGGTGCTGGCCAACGCGAGAGTCAAGGTACGCATCACCATGGCAGCACCTGTCCCATGTGGGTGAAACTTCCGTTCGGCCCGTCGCTGCCGACCAGCGCCATCTGCACGCTGCTGCGCGCGCCCTCCTCCACGCCCAGCTCGCCCTGGCCGCCGTTCATGTCGGTCTTCACGTAGCCGGGGTGGATCGCGTTGACCTTGATCGGGGTGTCGCGCAGTTCGTAGGCCAGCTGCACCGTCCATGCGTTGAGCGCGCTCTTGGAGGCGTTGTAGGCCGGCACCTTGAAGTCGTAGATCGGCGAGGACGGATCGCTGTGCAAGGTGTTCGAGCCGAGGATGCTCGACACGTTGACGATGCGCCCGGCCTGCGAACGGCGCAGCAGCGGCAGGAACGCGCGGGTGACGGCGACCACCGCGAACACGTTGGTGTCGAAGGTGCGGCGCCAGACGTCCAGGGTCTGCTCGGACGGCTTGCGTCCGAGCTCGTCCAGCACGATGCCGGCGTTGTTGACCAGGATGTCCAGGCGCCCGTGGCGCTGCTCGACGGTGCCGACGGCGGCGGCGATGCTGATCCCGTCCACCACGTCGAGCTGGATCGCCTCCACCGGCAGGCCCTCGGCCTGCAGCTTCAGCGCCGCCGCCACCGCGTCGTCGCGCTTGCGCCCGGCCAGCAGCGTGTGCACGCCGGCCTCGGCCAGCTGGCGCACGGTCTCCAGGCCGATGCCGCGGGTCGCGCCGGTGACGAGGGCGATCTTGTTGTTGTCGTTCATGGATTGAATCCTTGGATGTGGGGTTGAACCGACGTCACGCGTGGCTGTGCAGCGAGGGCGCCGGCGAATGCGACACCAGCGGCCGGCCGGCCAGCTTGCGCAGCGCGACGTAGAACACCGGCGTCAGGAACAAGCCGAACAGGGTCACGCCCAGCATGCCGGCGAACACGGTGATGCCCGTGGCCGTGCGCACCTCGGCGCCCGCGCCATGCGAGAACACCAGCGGCACGGTGCCGGCGATGAAGGCGATCGAGGTCATCACGATCGGGCGCAGGCGCAGGCGGCAGGCTTCCAGCGCCGACTCGACGATGCCCTTGCCCTGCAACTCCAGCTCGCGGGCGAACTCGACGATCAGGATCGCGTTCTTGCACGCCAGGCCCATCAGCACCACCAGGCCGACCTGCACGAACACGTTGTTGTCGCCTCCGGTGAGCCACACGCCCAGCAGCGCCGAGAGCAGGCACATCGGCACGATCAGGATCACCGCCAGCGGCAGCGTCCAGCTCTCGTACAGCGCGGCCAGCACCAGGAACGCCAGCAGTACCGCCAGCGGGAACACCACCAGCGCCGCGTTGCCCTGGGTCGCCTGCTGGTAGCTCAGGTCGGTCCACTCGATCGCCATGCCGGCAGGCAGCACCTGCGCGGCCAGCTCGGTCAGCTTCTGCATCGCCTCGGCCGAGGACAGCACGCGCGCATCGGCTTCGCCGGCCAGGTCGGCCGCGGTGTAGCCGTTGTAGCGCAGCACCGGGTCGGGACCGTAGGTCTGCTTGATGGTGACCATCGAGCCGATCGGCACCATCTCGCCGCGGTCGTTGCGGGTACGCAGGCGGGCGATGTCCTCGACGCTGTCGCGGAACGGCGCGTCGGCCTGCGCGATCACCTGCCAGGTACGGCCGAACTGATTGAAGTCGTTGACGTAGGCCGAGCCCAGGTAGGTCTGCAGCGTGTCGAACAGGCTGGTCAACGCCACCCCCTGCGCTTTGGCCTTGGTGCGATCGACCTCGGCGTCCAGCTGCGGCACGTTGGCCTGGTAGGTACCGATCGGGAAGCTCATGCCCGGCACCTGCGACACCGCACCCTGCAGCGCGCTGACCGCGTTCTGCAGCGCGCCGTAGCCCAGGTTGGCGCGGTCCTCGATGAACAGCTGGTAGCCGTTGCCGTTGCCCAGGCCGAGGATCGGCGGCGGCATGAACGCGAACGTCATGCCCTCGCCCAGCGCGGAGATCTTCTGGTTGATCTCGGCGTTGATCTCGAGCGCGGTGCGCTTCCGCTCCGAGAACGGCTTGAGCGGCAGGAACACCACGCCGGTATTGGGCGTGTTGGTGAACTGCAGCGCATTGAGGCCCGGGAACGAGATCGAATGCGCCACGCCGTCGGTCTTCATCGCGATGTCGGCGACCTTGCGCAGCAGCGCGTCGGTGCGTTCGATCGAGGAGCCTTCCGGCAGCTTCACGCCGGCGATCAGGTACATCTTGTCCTGGGTCGGGATGAAGCCGGCCGGCACCGCCTTGAACATCAGCCCGGTCGCCAGCAGCAGGCCCACGTAGACCACGAACACCACGCCGCGGCGGCCGAGGATGCGCGAGACCGAACCCTGGTAGCGGTTGGCATTGGTGTTGAAGAAGCGGTTGAACGGACGGAACACCCAGCCGAACAGGCGCTCGATCAGGCGCGACGGCGCGTCCTTCGGCGCATCGTGCGACTTGAGCAGGCGCGCGGCCAGCGCCGGCGACAGGGTCAGCGAGTTGATCGCCGAGATCACCGTGGAGATGGCGATCGTCACCGCGAACTGCTTGTAGAACTGGCCGGTCACGCCCGACAGGAACGCCATGGGCACGAACACCGCGCACAGCACCAGCGCGATCGCGATGATCGGGCCGGACACTTCCTTCATCGCCTGGTGCGCGGCCGCAAGCGGCGGCAGGCCTTCCTCGATGTTGCGCTCGACGTTCTCGACCACCACGATCGCATCGTCGACCACGATGCCGATCGCCAGCACCAGGCCGAACAGGGTCAACGTATTGATCGAGAAGCCCAGCACGTACAGCGCGGCGAACGTGCCCACCACCGACACCGGCACCGCGATCAGCGGAATGATCGAGGCGCGCCAGGTCTGCAGGAACAGGATCACCACCAGCACGACCAGCACCACCGCTTCCAGCAGGGTGTGCACCACTGCGCTGATCGAGTCGCGCACGAAGATCGTGGTGTCGTACACCGCCTCGTACTTCACGCCCTGCGGGAAGCGCTGGGTCAGCTCGTCCATCTTGGCGATGACCTGGTCGCGGATCTGCAGCGCGTTGGCGCCCGGCGCCTGGAAAATGCCGATGCCGACCGCGTTCTTGCCGTCCAGCTGCGAGCGCAGCGTGTAGTCGCCGGCGCCCAGCTCCAGGCGGGCCACGTCGCGCAGGCGCACCACCTGGCCGTCGCTGCCGGTCTTGAGCACGATGTCGCCGAACTCCTGCTCGGTACGCAGGCGGCCCTGTGCGTTGATCAGCGTCAGGAAGTCGCTATGCGGCATCGGCTCGGCGCCGAGCTGGCCGGCGGACACCTGCACGTTCTGCTCGCGCATGGCGCCGACCACGTCGCTGGCGGTCATGCCCAGCGCGGCGATCCGCTCCGGGTCGAGCCAGGCGCGCATCGCGTAGTCGCCGCCGCCGAAGATCTGCGCGTCGCCCACGCCCTGGATGCGCGCGAGCTCGTCCTTGACGTGCAGGCGCGCGTAGTTGCGCAGGTACAGCGTGTCGTAGCGGCCGTCCGGCGAGGTCAGGTGCACCACCATCAGGAAGGTCGGCGACTGCTTCTGCGTGGTCACGCCCTGCCGCCGCACGTCCTCGGGCAGGCGCGCCTGCGCCTGCGCCACGCGGTTCTGCACCTTGACCGCCGCGTCGTCCGGGTCGGTGCCCGGGCGGAACGTGATGGTCATCTGCAGCACGCCGTCCGAACCGGCGACCGACTTGATGTACATCATGTTCTCCACGCCGTTGATCGCTTCCTCCAGCGGCGTGGCGACGGTCTCGGCGATGACCTTGGGGTTGGCGCCCGGATAGACCGTGCGCACCACCACCGAGGGCGGCACCACGTCGGGATACTCGCCGATGGGCAGCAGCGGGATCGAGATCAGGCCCGCGGCGAAGATGATGATCGACAGCACGGCCGCGAATATCGGCCTGTCGATGAAGAAACGGGAAAAGTCCATGGATTGGATTCCTGGAAAATGGCAAGACGGTGCCCTTCTCCCACAGGGGAGAAGGCGGCCCGCAGGGACGGATGAGGACGCGGGGGAAGCCTCGTGCGACCAGCCCCCGGCAGGGGGCGCCCCCGTACCCTCACCCCGCCCCTCTCCCGGCGGGAGAGGGGCTTCAACCTCGCGGGTTCAATTCAATGCGGCGGTGGTCCGCTCCGCCTTCGGTGCGATGACGCTCGGCTTGACCTGCACCGGCATGCCCGGCATGAAGACCTTCTGCACGCCGTCCACGATCACCCGGTCGCCGGCCGCCAGGCCCTGCTGCACGATGCGCAGGCCCTCGGCGGTACGGCCGAGCTGCACGTCGCGCCGCTGCGCCTTGCCGTCCTTGTCGACCACGTACACGTACTTGCGGTCCTGGTCGGTGAGCACGGCCTTGTCGTCGATCAGCACGGCCTTGAACTCGCCGCTGCCGGGCAGCTGCACGCGGGCGAACAGGCCCGGCGTGAAGCGGCGCTCGGCGTTGTCGAGCACGGCGCGGACGCGGATGGTGCCGGTGCTGCGCTCGAGCTGGTTGTCGAGGAAGTCGACCTGCCCTTCGTGGGCAAAGCCGTCCTCGCCCATCAGCGCGACCCGCACCGGCAGGCGCGCCTCGCGCTCGCTCGGCCGCACGCCCTCGCGGGCCATCCGCGAGTAGTTCAGGAAGGTCGCTTCGTCCGCGTCGAAATAGACATAGACCTTGTCCTGGGACACCAACGTGGTCAGCACGCTGGCGCCGTCGCCGGCGGTGACCAGGTTGCCGGCGGTCACCATCGCGCGGCCGGCACGGCCGTCGATCGGCGCGCGCACCTGGGTCCATTCCAGGTTGAGCCGCGCCTGCTCCACCGCCGCCTGCGCGGCGGCCACGTCGGCACCGGCCTGGTCGGCCGCGGCGCGGCGCTGTTCCCAGCTCTCGGTCGAGATCGCCTGCTGCTCGGCCAGCTTCTTCGCACGGGCGGCCTCGCTGCGCGACAGCTCGGCCTGGGTGCGGGCGCGGGCGAGATCGGCGGTGGCCCGGGCGAGTTCGGCGCGGTAGGGGCGCGCGTCGATGGTGAACAACACGTCGCCCTTCTTCACTTCCTGGCCTTCGACGTAGTTGACCTTCTCGATGTAGCCGGACACGCGCGGGCGCAGCTGGACGCTCTCGACCGCCTCGATGCGGCCGCTGAACTCGTCCCACTGGCGGATCGGCTTGATCAGTACCGGGGCGGCACCGACCTGCGGCGCCGGCGGAGCACCCTGCTCCGCGGCCTGCGAACCGCATCCGGCCAGCACGGCGGCGATCACCGCCGCCGCGAGCGCATGGCGCACGGAGAATCGGAACGGGGTGGCGTTCTGGTTCATTGGGAAACCTCTTGGGTGGGAAGGGGGAGGGAAACGCCGGCCATCAATCCGGTGACCGGCAGGGATGCGAGCAAGCGATCGACGCCGACCACGACCTGGCCGGGCACGCCGCGGCCGGCCAGCAGCGATACCGCGCTGCGGCCGACCGTGGGCGGGTCCAGCCACTCGCGGCAGGCTTCAGTGGGTTGCGCCGGGTTGCGCACGGGCTGGTCCACGGACAGCAACTGCACGCGCACGCCGAGCGGCTGCGCTTCCTCGTGCAGCACGTGGGCCAGCATCCGCGTGGCCGACGCCACGATCGATATGTCGCCGTGGCCGGCCCACGCGCGCAGGGCGCACGGTCCGCCCACCAGCACGTAGCGGCCGCCGAAATCGGCCAGCAGCGGCAGCAGGTGGCGGGCCGCGGCCAGGTGCGGCAGCAGGTCGTTCTGCAGCCGCTTCAACAGCGCCGAGGCCGGCCGGTCGAGCAGCCGCCCCTTGCTGAGCGGGCTGCCGATGCACGCCACCACCGCGGCCAGCGGGCGCGAGCGGTCGGCGATGCGGTTGGCGAGCGCCTCGGCGGCGGCATCGCCGGCCACCGAACCCGCCATCGTGTCCAGGGCGGGAGCGTCCGCGAAACGGTCCTTCAGCGCCTTCAGGCGCAACGCGCTGCGCCCGATCGCCAGCACCGGGCTGCCGGCCTCCAGCAGCGCCTGCACGACGCCACCGCCGACCAGGCCGGTGGCGCCGAGCACGGCGACCTCCGGCTGGAGCATCCCGCTCATGGGACTTTTACTCCCACATCCAGGACAATCGGAATGCGGAACGAGGACGAATCCCGGTTGTTGCCGCGCACGCGGCGGCCGCTGCGCTGCAGCCGGGGCGGCAAGGTGAATTCGCGGAAGCCCTGGGGAATCCTGGGTTCCGCGGGAATCTCGATCGGGTCGAAGGCGCTTTCGAGCGCCTCATCACGGCGCGGCTTGAGGCCGAGCCAGGCACGAAGTCCCATGGCGGCAATCTCGGGGGGGAAGAAGGATTGGACGCAAGTTACGCCCCTAACCCGCACTTGATTAGTCCGGATTAAGGGGAATAATCATCCCTGTCACGGTCCAATCCCCTGTCACGCCCCAATCCCCATCGGAGTCCGCCATGGCCCACGATCTCAACGACAGCCTGATCTTCGTCAAGGTGGTCGAACAAGGCAGCTTCATCGCCGCAGCCAATGCGCTGGGCCTGCCCAAGACCACCGTCAGCCGCAAGGTGCAGGAACTCGAGCAGCGCCTCGGCGCGCGCCTGCTGCACCGGACCACCCGCCGCATCGGCCTCACCGAGGCCGGCTCGGTGTACCACGACCACTGCCGGCGCATCGCGCGGGAGCTGGAGGAAGCCGAGAGCGCGGTCAGCCAGTTGCAGTCCGGCCCGCGCGGCTGGCTGCGCTTCACCGTGCCCTACTCGATCGGCATCAACTGGATCGCCCCGCTGCTCGGCGAGTTCCATGCGCAGTATCCGGAAATCCAGCTGGACATGCACCTGGGCAACGAGAAGCTGGACCTGATCGCCGGCGAGGCCGACCTGGCGCTGCGGGTCGGCGCCCTGCCCGACTCCAACCTGGTCGCCCGCAAGCTCGGCAGCCTGCGCAGCCAGGTGTTCGCCAGCCCCACCTACATCGAGCGCTACGGCGAGCCGTTGCACCCGGACGAACTGCAGTTCCACCGCACGCTGGCCATGCGCAAGAACCGCAACGTCCACAGCAACCGCTTCTTCTGGCCGCTCAGCGACGGCGGCGAACTGCGCGAGTTCCCGATCAACCCGCTGGTGGTGGCCAACGATCCCACCGCATTGAACGGCGCGATGGTATGCGGCGAAGGCCTGATGCTGACCGGCGACGTGATGGCCAAGCCCTTCATCGAATCGGGCATGGTGCGGCGCGTGCTGGCCGGCTGGACCGGGCCCGAGTACGACTTCAACGCGGTCTTCGCCGGTGGCCGGCTGATTTCGCCCAAGGTGCGCGCCTTCGTCGACTTCCTGGTCGAACGCCTCAACTTCGACGCCAACTACATGTTGACGCAGTGCCCGGCCGCGAAGCTGGCGGCGCAGGCGAAGTCCGCCGAAACGGCCCAGGCGGCGCAGCCGGCCGACCAGGAGGAGGACGCCGACCTGCAGGCCGAGGGCAAGCGCATCCTGGAGAAGGTCACGGCCTGAACGGAGCGCAGGGGCGCACCGGCGAGCGTCCTGGTGCGATCCCTGCCTCCCGCGCCCCGGCGACGCCGCGGCCGCGCACTTCCCCGCCGGGCGTCCATAAACGCGCCGGGCCGCACGTGCGGCCCGGCGTTCCACTACGTCGGCGACGGCGTTACTGCATGCCGGTGCTGCTGCCGTCGGCCCGCAGCGGGATCAGGCGGATCTCGACGCGGCGGTTCTTGGCACGGCCGGCGTCGGTGCTGTTGTCGGCGATCGGATAGCGCTTGCCGGCGCCGACCACTTCCATGCGCTCGCGCTGCACGCCCTGCGCGGTCAGGTACTGCGCGACCGAATTGGCGCGGTCTTCCGACAGCTTCTGGTTGAACGCATCGCTGCCGATGCTGTCGGTATGGCCGGTCACCTCGATCATCGTCTGGTTGTATTCCTTCAGCGTCGAGGCCACGCCGTTGAGCGCGGAATAGAACTCCGGCTTGAGCGTGGACTTGCCGAAGTCGAAGGTCACCCCGTCCGGCAGGTTGAGCGTGATGTTGTCGCCTTCGCGCTTCACGTCGATGCCGGTGTTGGCGGTGCGCTCGCGCAGCGCGCGCTCCTGGCGATCCTGGTAGTTGCCGATCGCCGCGCCGGACAGCGCGCCGATGCCGGCGCCGATCATCGCGTGCTGGCGGCGCTCGGTGGCGCTGTTGCCGGTGATCAGGCCGGCGGCGGCACCGATGGCGGCGCCGATCAGCGCACCACGGCCGGTCTTGTTCTGCTGCTGGGTCGGATTGCCGTACTGGTCCTGCTGCACGTAGGAACCACCGGTCGCGCAGGCGGACAGGGCGATGGCGCTGACCAGCGCCACGGACAGGCACTTGCTGGCGGATCGGTACATTCGTCTTCTCCTTATTGGCCGGCGCTTCCGGCATTCATGAAGGCGGTCAGCATAAACAGCCCGGCGCGAGGGCGACATGATGAAACCGTGATCCCCGCACGCTGCGTTCAGGCGTATTCAGGAAAGCCCCCGCCCGCGCAGGCGGGCGTACGCGGCCAGGGCCCGCTCGCGCCCTTGCGCCAGCTCGACGATCGGCACGGCCGGATAGCCCGGCGCGTGGCGTGCCCGCAATTCGGGATGCTGCCAGGGAGCCGGGCGCGCATGCGCCGGCAGCGCCGCCAGTTCCGGCACCCACCGCGCGATGTAGTGCGCGTGCGGGTCGAACTTCCGCGCCTGCGCGACCGGATTGAAGATGCGGAAGTACGGTGCCGCGTCCGCCCCGGTGCCTGCCACCCATTGCCAGCCCAGGGTATTCCCGGCGAGGTCGGCATCGACCAGGGTGTCCCAGAACCAGCGCGCGCCTTCCAGCCAATGGACGCGCAGGTGCTTGCACAGGAAGCTGGCGACGATCATGCGCACGCGGTTGTGCATGTAGCCGGTATGCCAGAGCTCGCGCATGCCCGCGTCCACGATCGGGATTCCGGTATGTCCTCGCTGCCACGCGCGCAGTTCGTCGGCCGGGCGAACCGCCCATTCGAACCGGTCGAAGCGCGGATCGAGGTTGCGGGTCGCGCTTTCCGGGAAATGGTGCAGCAGGTGGTAGCCGAACTCGCGCCAGCCGAGTTCGCGGACATAGCCGTCGATGTCGGCCGCCAGCGGCGCACGGCGATGCCGCTCGAGTTCCGCGCAGATCCGCCATGGCGCGATCTCGCCGAAATGCAGGTGCGGCGACAGCCGCGAGGTACCCGCGCGGTCGGGCCTGTCGCGCCCGTCGCGGTAGCCGCGCAACGCACCGTCGACGAAGACCTTCAGCGCCTCGTGGGCGCCGGCCTGGCCCGGCCGCCAGCTTTCCCAGAACCCGGAGTCCCAGCGCGGCGAAGGCGCCAAGCCCAGCGCCTCGATCGCCTCGCCGGCCAGCGCCTCCGGTACCGGCGGCAATCGATCCGGCGCCTTCCACGGCAACGGCAGGTGCCACTGCGCCAGGGCGGTGCGCCAGAACGGCGTGAATACTCGATACGGACCGCCCTGCCGGGTGCGCAGTTCCCAGGGCTCGAACAGCAGGCTGCCGTTGAAGCTCTCGGCCACGAGGCCCGCCTCGCGCAATGCCCGCTTGATGGCCGCATCGCGCGACTGGGTGGCGGGTTCGTACTTGCGGTTCCAGTACACCGCCGCGGCGCCGCAACGCGCCGCAAGCCTGCGCAGCGCCGCATCGCTCGGTCCGCGCAGCACCAGCAGCCGCGAACCGCGCCGCCGCAGGTCCTCGTCCAAGGCGAGCAGCGAACGGTGCAGCCATGCGCCGGATGCCGCGCCCGGCGGCCAATCGCCCTCTTCCGCAGGCGCGTGCACGTACACCGGCACGGGAACGTGCCCGGCTTCGAGCGCCGCGCGCAGGGCCGGTTGGTCGTCCAGGCGCAGGTCGCGACGGAACCAGACGAGTGCGAGGGACATCTACGCTCCGGATGCCGGGGGGAAAAGTCCAAGGCCGGTCGAGGCGGCCCGGCCGCCTTCGACGCCGTCCCGGAGGCCGGCCACCGGGAAACCGGCTACTCGAAGGCGCCGATGTTGTCGTGGCTGAGGTTGTCGAAGCGGGTGTATTCGCCGAAGAACTTGAGCTTGCACGAACCGGTCGGACCGCCGCGGTGCTTGCCGATGATGATCTCGGCCAGGCCCTTGTCCGGCGAATTCTCCTTGTTGTAGTACTCGTCGCGGTAGATGAACACGATCATGTCGGCGTCCTGCTCGATGGCGCCCGATTCGCGCAGGTCGGCCATCACCGGGCGCTTGTCGGTGCGCGTTTCCAGCGAGCGGTTGAGCTGCGAGAGCGCGATCACCGGCACGTTGAGTTCCTTGGCCAGGCCCTTGAGCGACCGGCTGATCTCGGAGATCTCGGTCGCGCGGTTCTCGCTGTTGCCCGGCACCGACATCAGCTGCAGGTAGTCGATCACCACCAGCCCGAGGTCGTGCTCGCGCTTGAGGCGGCGGCACTTGGAGCGCAGCACTTCCGGCGACACGCCCGGCGTGTCGTCGATGAAGATCTTGGTCTCCTTGAGCATCTTGATCGCGCCGGTGACGCGCGCCCAGTCCTCGTCCTCGAGCTGGCCGGTGCGCAGCCGCTGCGCGTTGATGCGACCGTTGGACGAGATCAGGCGCATCGCCAGCTGCGCGGCCGACATTTCCATCGAGAACACCGCCACGCCCTTCTTCGACTTGATCGCCGCGTACTCGGCGATGTTCAGCGCGAAGGTGGTCTTGCCCATCGCCGGGCGCGCGGCCAGGATGATCAGGTCGGTCGGCTGCAGGCCGGCGGTCATCGCATCGAACTCGCTGTAGCCGGTCGGCAGGCCGGTGATGTTGCCGCCGTTCTCGAACCGGTTGCGCAGCTCCTCGAAGGCGTCCTTCAGCGCGCCGGGCATCGCCACGAAGTCGGTGCGCCCGCGCGCGCCCTGCTCGGCGATCGCGAACACCGACTTCTCCGCCGCCGCGAGCAGCTCGGCGCTGTCGCGCCCTTCCGGCTGGAAACCGTCGTTGACGATGTCGGTACCGACCTGGATCAGCTGCCGCAGCACCGCCTTGTCGCGCACGATCTCGGCGTAGGCGGCGATGTTCGCCGCCGACGGCGTGGTGCTGGCCAGCTCGATCAGGTAGGCGCCGTCGCCGATCAGCTCCAGCTTGCCCTGCGACTCGAACCATTCGGTCAGCGTGACCGCGTCGAACGGCCGGTCGCGCTCGGACAGCTCGCGGATCGCGCGGTAGATCAGCTGGTGGTCGCGCCGGTAGAAATCGTTCTCGGTGAGCTGGTCGTTGACCCGGTCGAACGCCTCCGGCGCCAGCATCAACCCGCCCAGCACCGCCTGCTCGGCTTCCACCGAATGCGGCGGCACGCGCAACTGGTCGATCCGCTGCTCGCGGAAATCGTCGCGGTCGTTGCCGCGGTTGTTGCGAAAGCCGGGACGCGCAGACATGGATACGGGCTCGTGACGCAGGGATGGGGGCAGGAAGGATAGTCATCCCTGCCCTTTCCGGCCATGCACAACCCTGTGGATAAGCGGTGCGCAGCCGGTGCACACATCTACGCCCCTGCCGTCGCACGGACCGAGACGGCGCCACGTCCGCCCCGTCGCCGCCGCGGTCAGCCGCGATGACGGTCCAGCCAGTGCAGGAACTTGTCGACGAACCCCTGCAGGAACTTGCGGGTGCCTTCGTCGGCGATCCCGCCCTGCGCGTCGAAGAACCCGTCCTTGTACTGCAGGAACACTTCCGGCTGGCCCAGCACCGGCATGTCCAGGTAGGCCAGCACGTTGCGCAGGTGCTGCTGCGCCAGCGAAGTGCCGATCGCGCCGATCGAGATGCCCAGCAGCGCCGCCGGCTTGCCGGCGAAGGCGCTGTCGCCATAGGGGCGCGACCCCAGGTCGATGGCGTTCTTGAGCACGCCGGGAATCGAGCGGTTGTACTCCGGCGTGACGAACAGCACCGCGTCGGCGGCGCGGACTTGTTGCTTCAGGCGCTTGCCCTGCGCCGGATAGTCGCCGTCGTGGTCCTGGTTGTACAGCGGCAGGTCGCCGATCTCGACGTGCTCGAACGCGGCCCGGTCGCCGGCCAGCTTCTCGATCGCGGCGGCGAGCCGCCGGTTGTAGGATTCCTTGCGCAGGCTGCCGACCAGCACCGCGATCCGGGGCTTGCTCATGGGTATTCCTCCGAGGCGGACAGGAGGCCCCACCATAGGCCGCGGGACGGCCAGGCCAGGTGAAACGCCCGCGCCGGCCCGGGCCGCTCAGCGACGCGCCCGCCACTCCTCGCGGCCCTGCCCCCAGATCTCGACCTCCTGCTCGTGGTACGGCTCGGGCAGCCGCCCCATCCGCAGCAGGCGCGAGCCGAGCTTCTCGGCGACGCGCTTGGAGTTCGCGTTGCCCGGCGCGATGGTATGGATCACCTCGTCCCAGCCCAGCCGCTCGAACGCCCAGTCGATGGCCGCCGTGGCGGCCTCCGGGGCATAGCCTCGCCCCCAGACCGCGCGGCTCAGGCTCCAGCCGACCTCGGTCCCCGGCCAACCGTGCGGCTGCCAGGGGCCGACCCGGCCGATCCACACGCCGCTCGCCTTCTCGATCACCGAGAACATGGCGAAGCCCTGGAGGTGCCAACTGCCGACCAGGGCCGCCAGGGAACGCCAGGCCACCGAAGGCGCCTGCACGCCGCCGATGTGGCGCATGGTTTCCTCGTCGGAAGCGAATCGCGCGAGGGCCTCGAAGTCCTCGGCCGCCGGGGGCCGCAGCACCAGCCGCTCGGTCTCGATCCGGATGTCCTCCATCGCCATGGGATGCTCCTCAGAATGCGTTGATGCCGGTCAGCGCGCGGCCGACCACGAGTTGGTGCACGGTCTCGGTTCCCTCGTAGGTGATCACCGACTCCAGGTTGAGCGCATGCCGGATCGCCGCATGCTCGGTGGTGATGCCCGCCGCGCCGAGCAGGTCGCGGCATTCGCGCGCCACGTCCAGCGCCATCCGGCAGTTGTTCCATTTCGCCAGCGACACCTGCACGGGCTGCAGGGCGCCGGCTTCCTTCAGTCGCCCCAGCTGCAGCGCCAGCAACTGCGCGGTGGTGATGCGGCGCGCGATGTCGGCCAGCTTGACCTGGGTGCTCTGGGTCGCCGCCAGCGGCCGCCCGAACAGCACCCGCTCGCCGCAGTAGGCCAGCGCTTCGCGCAGGCAGGCGATCGCCGAACCGACCGGTCCCCAGGCGATGCCGTAGCGCGCCTGGTTGAGGCAGCCGAGCGGCGCCTTGAGCCCGCTCGCTTCGGGCAACCGGTTGCGCTCGGGCACGCGCACGTCGTCCAGGAACAGCGCCGAGGTGACCGAAGCCCGCAGGCTCATCTTGTGCTTGATGTCCTCGGCCGCGAATCCCGGCACGCCGCGCTCGACGATGAAGCCGCGCACGCCGTCGTCGGTCTGCGCCCATATGATCGCCAGGTCGGCGATGCTGCCGTTGGTGATCCACATCTTGCTGCCGCTCAGGCGCCAATCGCCGCCGTCGCGCACCGCCCGGGTGCGCATGCTGGCCGGGTCCGAGCCGCCATGCGCCTCGGTGAGGCCGAAACAGCCGATCGCGCGCCCGGCCGCCATCTCCGGCAGCCAGCGGCGCCTGTGCTCCTCGCTGCCGTAGGCGTGGATCGCATGCATGCACAACGAGGACTGCACGCTGACGAAGCTGCGCAGCGCGCTGTCGCCGCGCTCCAGTTCCTGGCAGATCAGGCCGTAGGCCACGGCCCCCAGCCCGGCCCCGCCGTACTCGGCGGGCAAGGTCGGTCCGAGCAGCCCGAGCGCCGCGATGTCCGGCACCAGTTCCCGCGGGAAGCGCCCCTGGTCGAACGCGTCGCCGATCGCCGGCAGCACCCGCTCGTCGGTGAAGCGCGCCACCGCATCCTGCACGGCCCGCTCGTCCTCGCTCAACAGCGAGCGCATATCGAACAGATCATCCGTTTGCAACGACATCGCAGGCCAATCCCCGGGGAATCGCCGCATTGTATCGCCGCGTTCCGTCCGTGCAGCGCGCCGCACGGCGCCGGAAACGGGAAGAGCCGGCATTGCCGGCTCTTCCCTCGACGCGTTTCGGGACGAACTTACTGCTGGTTGGCCGGAGCGGATTCCAGCGCAGCGGTCTGGGTGACCAGTTGCCCGTCGATGACCGGCAGGCGATCGCTGGCCGGCTTGCTGTTCATGCGCACGGTCTTTTCCTGGCCGTTGTAGCGGTACGTCACGTCGTAGCCGACCACGTTGTCGGCGTTGCCCATCGCGATGCGGCTACCCGGCTTGCTGTCCATGCGCATCGTGCCGGTGGTGCCATCTGCATTGCGGTAGGTCACGTTGTAGCCGACCACGCGCGAGGACTCGGAAGTCGCGTTCTCGGTGTGGCACTGGCGCTCGGTGCGGCTGACCACGTTGTTGTCGGCATGCCGCTGCTGGATCGCGCGACCGGCGAAGGCGCCGCCCACGGCACCGGCGACGGTGGCCAGCTTGCGGCCGTCGCCGCCGCCGACCTGGTTGCCGAGCACGCCGCCGATGAGCGCGCCGGCGGCGGTGCCGGCGATGTTGTTCGGGTCCTTGCGCGGCACGTGTTCCTGCACGACCACGTCGTTGCACACCTCGCGCGGCGTGCTGGTGGTGCTGGTCTCGCGCACCGGTTCGGTGCCGATCACGGTCGCATAGACCTTTTCCTTGCTGGTCACCGGATCGACCTTGACCACGTCGGCGTATTCCAGGACACCGCCGCCCTTCACGGCGGAAGAGGCCGCGTCATCGGCCGCCAGCGAGTTGTCCAGGGTCGGCCGGACTTCGGCGGACGGGGCGACGACATCGTCGGACTTGCCGCGGTTGTTCATGAAGGCAGCCGTGGCCACGCCCCCTACCAGCAGTGCGCCAGCAGCGACCAGTATAGTTGTCGTATTGCTCTTCATTTCGAGCTCCTTGTGCGGACGTTCCGCGTGTGTCTTCGTGCCAGCGCATTGCAGCACGCGCTACCTGAACAGATCCACCTCTCGGTCAGGAATGTCGTCGAAAAGTTCCCGTACCGTTTTCCTTCCAGACAGCCAGATTCCACCGAGGTCGAACCATGCCTCATCTTGCCACCACGCCGATCCTGAATTGGGCGCGGCAACTGCGCCATCCGACGCTGTTCAAGCTCACCGCCGCCCTGTTCCTGCTCGACCTGTGCCTGCCCGATCCGGTGCCGTTCCTCGACGAGATCCTGCTCGGCCTGGGCACGCTGCTGCTGGCGAGCTGGCGCACCCGGCGCACGGCGCCGAGCCCGCGCGCTTGATGCCATGCACCTCGTCGACAGCCATTGCCACCTCGACGCCGAGGAATTCGATCCCGACCGCGACGCGGTGCTGGCGCGGGCGCGCCGCGCCGGCGTGAACGACCAGCTCGTGCCCGCGGTCGCGGCCGCCGGCTGGCCCAAGTTGCGCGAGATCTGCGCCGCGTCGCCCGGCCTGCATCCGGCCTACGGCCTGCACCCGATGTTCCTGGACGCCCATCGCCACGAGCACCTGGACCAGCTGCGCGCATGGATAGAACGCGAACGCCCGCGCGCGATCGGGGAGTGCGGGCTCGACTTCTATGTCGAAGGACTCGACGCCGGCGAACAGCGCCTCTATTTCCGGCGCCAGCTGGAACTGGCGGCCGAGTACGACCTGCCGGTGATCGTGCACGCACGCCGCGCGGTCGAGGAAGTCATCGCCACGATCAAGTCGGTGGGCCGCCTGCGCGGGGTGGTCCACAGTTTTTCGGGCAGCCCCGAACAGGCGGCGCAACTGTGGAAACTCGGCTTCATGATCGGCCTGGGCGGACCGGTGACCTATCCGCGCGCGCACCGGCTGCGCCGCCTGGTCGCCGGCATGCCGCTGGAACAGCTGCTGCTGGAAACCGACGCCCCGGACCAGCCCGATGCCGGGATCCGCGGCCAGCGCAACGAGCCTGCGCGGCTGGGCGCGGTCCTGGCCTGCATCGCCGGACTGCGCGGCGAACCGGAGCAGGCGATCGCGCGGCAGACCACGGCCAACGCACGCAGGTTGTTCGGGTTGCCGGACGGACCGGGCTGACCGAGCGATCGTCCCGGGAGGCCCGTGGCGTGCGCGAGGTCGCGGCGGCTGCCGCGACCGCCATCACCCCGCGACGTCCATCGCGTGCGGTTGCCCGGCCATCGCTTCCTGCCGGTTCCCGGCCTCGCCGGCGCGCGCCTTCAGCAGCATCTCCAGCGCCTTGCCGACCGCGGCGAACGCGAAGGCGCCGGTGATGTGCGTGGCCGCGCCCAGGCCGGCACCGCAGTCCAGCTTCAACGCCGCGTCGGCGCCCAGCTGCGGACGGATGCCGCATACGCTGCCGTCGGCCTGCGGATACTTCACGTTCTCGAGCGAATACACCGCAGGCACGCCGAAGTAGCGCTGCGGGTTCTTGGGGAAATTGAATTCGCCACGCAGCTTCTTGCGAATCAGCGCCAGCATCGCGTCGTGCTCGGTACGCGAGACGTCGCGCACGCGCACCAGCGTGGGATCGGTACGCCCGCCGGCCGCGCCGACGGTGATCAGCGGCAACTTGCGCCGCCGGCACCAGGCGATGGTCTCGACCTTGACCCGGAAACTGTCGCAGGCATCGATCACCAGGTCGAACCCCTGCCCGAGCAGTTCGGCCATGTTGCCGGCGGTGAGGAACGCCTCGACCGGCACCGCGTCGATCTCCGGATTGATCGCCCGGCAGCGCTCGGCCATGGCCTGCGCCTTGTTGCGGCCGTACTGGCCGGCCACCGCCGGCAGTTGCCGGTTGGTGTTGGACACGCAGATATCGTCGGCATCGATGAGGGTCAGGTGGCCGACGGCCGAGCGCGCCAGCGCTTCGACCACCCACGAGCCCACGCCGCCCATGCCGACGACGGCCACGCGGCACGCCGACAGCTTCTCCACCGATCCCACGCCATAGAGCCGGTCGACGCCGGCGAAGCGTTCACGCCATTGAGTTTTCATCGCACTATTTTACCGACCGGCGGGCCGCGGCCCGCCCTCGTCCACTTCCGGGAGCCCGCAAGGATGTCCAGCCAGCCCAAGCCGCCGTCCACCGCCTATCGCTATCTGTTCATGGCCTTGCTCGGCCTGTTGGTGGGCGTCGTCGCCACCGTGATGGTGGCCCGCGCCCTGCAGGCGCGCCGCGATCCGTTCCCGGACAGCCTGATGCAGGTGATGGCCAAGCAGACCGACCTGCTCGCGGCGAACCATGCGCGCAACCGCTGCACGGTGCCCGACAGCCTGCCCCGGCTGCAGTCCCTGCGCGCGCTGTCCAACGACCTGGAAACGGCCTTCCCCGGCCTGAAGGACGATCGCCGCTTCATCCAGCATGCCGGCGCCCTGCGGGCCCGCCTGGACCAGGCGCTCTCGCGGACGCCCGGCGACTGCGCGGCTCTGCAGGCCTTCAACGAGCGGATCGGCGAGGCTTGTAAAGCCTGCCACCAGGATTTCCGCTGAATAGCGGCCGGCCGGATTGGCGTTGCGTTCACCTGGCACCGGAGAGGATGGCGACGCTGCGGCGCCGCCGCTCCCATGGAACCACCGGAGAATCCCATGAACACCCGACTGCTCGTCATCGGCCTCGCCGCTACCACCGCACTGGCCGGCTGCGCCACCACCCAGCCCAATTACGGCGGGAACTACGGGGGCGGTTACAACGGCGGCTACAACCAGGGTTATTCGCAGGGACGTTGCGCCGACTGCGGCATCGTGACCCGCATCGACCCGGTGCAGTCCAACCGCAGCGCGCCGACCGGCACCGGCGCGGTGCTCGGTGGCATCGTCGGCGCGGTGGCCGGCCGCGTGATCTCGAAGGAGACCGGCGGCAGCAAGGGCAACAAGAACGTGTCGACGGTCGCCGGCGCCGCCGCGGGCGCGCTGGCCGGCAACGCGATCCAGAACAACGTCACCAGCGACTCCTACGACATCCAGGTCCGGATGGACGATGGCCGCGTCATCGTGGTCAACCAGAAGGACCTAGGCGGCATCCAGGAGAACACCTACGTGCGCGTCGTCAACGGGCGCGTCGTGCTGCGCTGAACCGGCGGCCCTGTCCCGGCACAGCAAAAAGGCCCGCTTGCGGGCCTTTTTGCCGTCTGGGCTTTGGCGCGGCGATCAGGCAGGCTGGACGGCATCCGCCTGCAGTCCCTTCTGGCCCTGCACGACGGTGAAGGTCACCTTCTGGCCTTCCTTCAGGCTCTTGAAGCCCTGGATCTGGATGGCGCGGAAGTGCACGAACACGTCTTCGCCATTCTCGCGGCTGATGAAGCCGAAGCCCTTGGCATCGTTGAACCACTTGACGGTACCGGTCTCACGGTCTGACATCTCGACTTACTCCCTGGATCACACGTGATTGGTTGATGGCAGTGTTGGCTGGTTGCAAGGAGGAAGCGAGGTGCAAGGATGTAGCGGATCGATGATCTACCCATCAGGCCACGATTCACGGTGACCTTGCCAAGCGCAGCGGTTGCAACTTAACCCGTGCCGAACCAAATTGCAATCACCCCGAACCCGTTCTGTCAACCCCCAAAACGGATACCCAGGCACCCGCCATGGACTATTCATTCATGTATTACCTGATAGGCGCCCTCCTGGTGGTCGCCGGCTTCCTGGGCGTGGTCCTGCCGGCCCTGCCGGGGCTGCCGCTGGTCTTCGCCGGCCTGCTGCTGGCGGCCTGGGGCGACGGTTTCGAGCGGGTGGGCTGGCTGCCGCTGGCCGCGATCGGGGCACTGGCCCTGCTCTCGCTGCTGGTCGATTTCCTGGCCAACGTCTACGGGGCCCAACGGCTCGGCGCCAGCCCCAAGGCCTTGTGGGGGTCCGTGATCGGCACCTTCGCCGGCCTGTTCTTCCTGCCGGTCGGCCTGTTCGTCGGGCCGTTCGTCGGCGCCTGGGCGGGCGAGTACTGGCACAGCCGCACGCTTGGCAAGGCTACCCGCGTGGGCCTGGGCACCTGGCTCGGGATCCTGCTGGGCGCCGCGTCGAAGCTGGCGCTGGGCTTCTGCATGCTGGGCGTGTTCGCGTTCGCCTGGTTCTTCTGAGCGGGCGGCATTCCACCTTCACCGCCGGTACGCCACTCTATCGGCCATCCTCCGACCAGCGCCCCGACATGACCCATCCGCGCCCCCTGCTGATGCTCGCCCTCGCCGCCGCGCCCCTCGCCCACGCCCAGGAGTCCTCGCCGCAACCGGCGACCGCCCAGGCCTGCACTTCCATCGACTCGAACGCGGCGCGCCTGGCCTGCTACGACCGGGCGCTGGGCTATACCGCCAAGGACACCCGCGAGGCCGACCTGGCCGCCGACCAGGCCCGGACCGAGCAGAAAGCCGCCCGGGACCAGGCCGGCAGGACCGCCGCGCGCAGCCCGGTCGGGGAATTCTTCAAGTCCGAGCACGACACGCCCGCCCTGGACGCCATCGCCAATGCGGGCCGCGGCTCGCTGCTGGACAGCCGCTGGGAGCTGGCCAAGGATTCCAAGCTCGGCACCTTCCAGCTGCGCGCCTACAAGCCGGTCTACCTGTTGCCGGCGTTCTGGACCAGCAAGGTCAACCAGCTGCCGTCCTCGCCGAACCCCAGCAACACCGTCACCACGCCGCAGCCGCTGGACAACACCGAACTGAAGTTCCAGCTCAGCTTCAAGACCAAGGTGGCCGAGGACCTGTTCGGCGACAACGGCGACATCTGGGTCGGCTATACCCAGAGTTCGCGCTGGCAGGCCTACAATTCGGAGGAATCGCGGCCGTTCCGCGAGACCAACTACGAACCGGAAGCGATGCTGGTGTTCCGCAGCAACTACGGCATCGCCGGCTGGCGCGGCCGGCTGACCGGGATCAGCCTCAACCACATGTCCAATGGCCGCAGCGACCCGCTGTCGCGCAGCTGGAACCGGGTGATCCTCAATTTCGGCCTGGACCGCGAGAACTGGGCGCTGATGCTGCGGCCGTGGTTCCGCATCAAGGAGGACGCCAGGGACGACAACAACCCGGACATCGAGGACTACATGGGCCGCGGCGACGCCACGCTGGTCTGGAACAGGAACGGGCACGAGGTGTCGCTGATGGCCCGGCACTCGCTGCGCGGCGGCGACCGCTCGCACGGCGCGCTCCAGCTCGACTACGGCTTCCCGATCAGCAACCTGCTGCGCGGCCACCTCCAGGTGTTCGACGGCTATGGCGAGAGCATGATCGACTACAACCACAAGGCCACCTACGTGGGCGTGGGCGTGTCGTTGCTGGAGTGGTATTGAGACCCGACGGCGCGCATTGAAGCACTTTTTGCCTTTGTGGGAGCGGCTTCAGCCGCGATGGGTTTTTCTCATTCGCGCCCCTGCACAGGGATGTGCAGGCTGTTGCAGAGGGATCTGCCTCATTTGAACCCCCGCACATGGGATCTGCATGAAAGCCCCGTCGCGGCTGAAGCCGCTCCCACAAGAGCCGCTCCTACAGGCAGCGCTTCCGGGGCGGAGGGCTCCCCCTCTCAGGTCCAGTCGGTCAGTCCCTCGCGGCGATAGGCTTCCTTGAACGCCGGGCGCGCCTTCATCCGGTCGGCCAAGGCCTTCAGCGCCGGCCACGTATCGGTGGGGCGCGGCATGTTGCGCGACCAGCGCATCAGCATGGTGAACACGAAATCCGCGGCGGAAAGCCTTTCGCCGAGCAGGTACGGGCCGTGCATCCGCAGGTGGTCGTCGACCTGCTGCCATGCGGCTTCGAGCGCGGCGCGCGACGATGCCTTGACCTCGTCGGCGTTCTCCTCGCCCGCCGGCTCGTCCGGATAGAACCAGCCCCGGTAGGCCGGCATCAGCGTATAGGCGCCGAAGAACATCCAGCGATAGTAGGCGGCCCGTTCCGGCGTGCCGATCGCGGGCGCGAGGCCGGCCCGGGGATGCAGGTCGGCCAGGTGCATCGCGATCGCCGCCGATTCGGTCAGCACCTGCCCGTCCATGACCAGCGTCGGCACCCTGCCCTGCGGGTTGAGGGCCAGGTACTCCGGCGACTTCTGCTCGCGCTTGTCGAAGTCGAGCATGCGCAGCTCGTGCTCGATGCCGAGCTCGATCAGCAGCCAGTGGACGACCAGCGAGGCCGTGCTTCGGGAGCCGTAGAGAATGACTGACATGCGTGGATTTTCCCGGAATCTGAAATCGTCGTTCCCGCGAAGGCGGGAACCCAGTGGCGTTTACCTTTCCGAAAAGACTGCAGCGATCTGGACGAAAGCCCCTGGATTCCCGCCTTCGCGGGAACGACTGGGACTTACGCCACCACCACCGGGATCTTGCCGATGCGGGCCTGCCATTCGCGCGGGCCGGTCTTGTGCACCGACTCGCCGGTCGCGTCGACGGCCACGGTCACCGGCATGTCCTTGACCTCGAACTCGTAGATCGCCTCCATGCCCAGGTCCTCGAAGGCGAGCACGCGGCTGGCCTTGATCGCCTTGGACACCAGATAGGCCGAACCGCCGACCGCCATCAGGTAGACCGCCTTGTTGTCGCGGATCGCCTCGATCGCCGCGTCGCCGCGCTCGGCCTTGCCGACCATGCCGAGCAGGCCGGTCTGCTCCAGCATCTGCCGGGTGAACTTGTCCATGCGCGTGGCGGTGGTGGGGCCGGCCGGGCCGACCACCTCGTCGCGCACCGGGTCGACCGGGCCGACGTAGTAGATGAAGCGGTTGGTGAAGTCGACCGGCAGCTTCTCGCCCTTGTTGAGCATGTCGACCATGCGCTTGTGCGCGGCGTCGCGGCCGGTCAGCAGCTTGCCGTTGAGCAGCAGCACCTCGCCCGGCTTGAACTGCGCCACGTCCTCGCGGGTGATCGTATCGAGGTCGACCCGGCGCGCGTTCTGCGGGTTGTAGGTCAGCTCGGGCCAGTCCTCCAGCGACGGCGGCTCCAGCGCGACCGGGCCGCTGCCGTCCAGGGTGAAATGCGCATGCCGGGTGGCCGCGCAGTTGGGGATCATCGCCACCGGCAGGTTGGCCGCGTGGGTCGGGTAGTCCTTGATCTTGATGTCCAGCACCGTGGTCAGGCCGCCCAGGCCCTGCGCGCCGATGCCCAGCGCGTTGACCTTCTCGTACAGCTCCAGGCGCAGCTCCTCGATGCGGTTGGACGCGCCGCGGGCCTGCAGCTCGGTGATGTCGATCGGCTCCATCAGCGCTTCCTTGGCCAGCAGCATCGCCTTTTCGGCGGTACCGCCGATGCCGATGCCGAGCATGCCCGGCGGGCACCAGCCGGCGCCCATGGTCGGCACGGTCTTGAGCACCCAGTCCACGATCGAATCGGACGGGTTGAGCATGGCGAACTTGCTCTTGGCCTCCGAGCCGCCGCCCTTGGCCGCGACGATCACCTCGACGTGGTCGCCCGGGACGACCTTCACGTTGACCACCGCCGGGGTGTTGTCCCGGGTGTTCTGGCGCTTGCCGGCCGGATCGGCCAGCACCGAGGCGCGCAGCTTGTTGTCCGGATGGTTGTAGGCGCGGCGCACGCCTTCGTTGACCATGTCCTCGACGCCCATCGTGGCGTCGTCCCAGCGCACGTTCATGCCGATCTCGAGGAAGACGGTGACGATGCCGGTGTCCTGGCAGATCGGTCGATGCCCTTCGGCGCACATGCGCGAGTTGATCAGGATCTGCGCGATCGCGTCCTTGGCCGCCGGCGACTGCTCGCGCTCGTAGGCCGCGGACAGGTTCTTGATGTAGTCGACCGGGTGGTAGTAGCTGATGTACTGCAGCGCGTCGGCGACGCTCTGGATGAGGTCTTCCTGCTTGATCGATGTCACGGCTGGCTCTTCGGCTCGCGGAGGAGAAAACCCGCCCATTTTAGAGCAAAGTGGCGGCCGGGCCGGCTGTCACGCCGGCACGCGCTGTTCCGTCCTGGGGCGGCCCACCCGAACGGACGACATGCCCATGAACACCGACACCGTCTTCGAGCAGCACCGCCCACGCCTGTTCAGCCTCGCCTACCGCCTGCTGGGCGCGCGCACCGAGGCCGAGGACGTGGTGCAGGACGCCTGGCTGCGCTGGCACGGCGCCGATCGCGCCGGCATCGTGGACCCGGAAGCCTGGCTGGTCACCGCTACCACCCGGCTCGGCCTGGATCGCCTGCGGGCGGCGCGCACCGCCCGCAGCCGCTACACCGGCCCGTGGCTGCCCGAGCCCCTGGAGATCAGCGAGGAACCCGGACCGCAGGAACTGCGCGAGCGCGCCGAGCAGGTCTCGCTGGCGTTGCTGGCGGCGATGGAACGGCTCGGTCCGGAGGAGCGTGCCGCCTTCCTGCTGAAGGAGGCCTTCGACTACGACTACGCGCGCATCGCCGAGCTGCTCGGCCACAGCGAGGCCAACTGCCGGCAGATGGTGCACCGCGCGCGGACGCGGCTGCAGGCGGAGCGACCGCGCTTCCCGGTCGACCGGCAACACCACCGGGAACTGCTGGAGCGCTTCATGATCGCCTCGCAGGCCGGCGACATGGCCGCGATCACCGCGCTGCTCGACAGCAATGCGCGGCTGGTTTCCGACGGCGGCGGCAAGGTCACCGCCGCACTGCGTCCGCTGCTCGGCGCCGAGCGCATTGCCCGCCTGTATTGGGCGGTGGCGCGCCGCAAGCTGGGGCTTGTCGCGCGAATGGGCACGGTCAACGGCGAACCGGCGATCCTGCGCTTCCGCGACGGGAGACTGCACTCGACCACGCTCGCAGTGATCGACGGCGATCGCATCGTCGAATTGCTCAACGTGATGAATCCGGACAAGTTGCCGCGGGCCTGACGGCGCCCTGGATGATCGCCCGGACCCTCATCCGCCCTTCGGGCACCTCGCTTCGCGCCCCGGGCATCGGGCGTGTGCGATCCCGTGGTTCACAAGCAATACGCCTTCACCCCGGCGAGAGGAAAGCCTTCACCATCCGATCGAACCGTGCAGGCAAAGCCCGTCGGGACTGAAGTCCCTCCCACAGTCATCCTTCACCGCGACCTGCGCCTCCAGAAATCGGAACCATTACCGATCACCAAGCCATCTCCCCACCCTGTCACGCCGCGTTTTTCCCGCGCGTCCTGGATGTCGAAAGCGGCCATCGCGGCCGCTCATTCCAGGAGAAACCCCATGAAGTTCAACCGCATCGACTACACCCGCCACGTCCCCACCGCGGTCAAGAGCATGTCCGCGGCCAGCGCGTCCCTCCACGACGGCAGCATCGGCTCCGAGCTGGTGGAGCTGCTGTTCCTGCGGGTGTCGCAGATCAACGGCTGCGCCTTCTGCATGGACATGCACGCCACCGCGCTGCGCAAGGGCGGCATGGACCCGCGCAAGCTCGATACCGTCGCCGGCTGGCACGACAGCCGCTTCTTCGATGGCCGCGAACGCGCCGCGCTGGCCTGGGCCGAGGCCCTGACCCGGCTGCCCACGGCCGCCCCGGCGGACGCCCTGTACGAGGCGCTGCGCGAGCACTACGACGACCAGGGCATTTCCGAGATCACCATGGCGGTGGCGGTGATCAACGCCTGGAACCGCCTCGGCGTCGGCCTGCAGCCGCAGCTGCCCTGATCCCGCGCCCGTCCTGGCATCTGCCATCTGCGCGCAACACGCCGCCGCTAGCGTCATGTCTCCTGGCGCGCAGAGACGAATCGATGGACGACAAGCACGACCTGCCGGTCCTGGCCGGCGAGACCCCCACGTCGCTGGCGGCGGCCTGGTCCGCCGCCCCGCTCCGCCACCACCTGCTGCTGTGCGCACCTGAACACTTCGCCGTCGACTACGTCATCAATCCCTGGATGGCGGCGCACGTGCACGGCGCCAACCCGCGCAGGGCCTGGACGCAATGGCAGGCGCTGCAGGAACTGCTGGCGATGCATGCGGACGTCGACCTGCTGGCGCCCGCGCCGGGCCTGCCCGACCTGGTGTTCACCGCCAACGCCGGCCTGGTGCGCGGCAACGACTTCATCCCCAGCCGGTTCCGCCATCCGGAGCGGCGCGGCGAGGAACCGCTGTGCATCGAGTGGTTCCGCCGCGCCGGCTTCCGCATCCGCCCGCTGCCGGACACGGTGATGTTCGAAGGCGCCGGCGATGCGCTGTTCGAGCGTGGCCGCCAGCCGCGGCTGTGGCTGGGTCACGGCCACCGCAGCGACGCCGCGGCGGCGCCGGAGCTGGAGCGCATGCTGGACGTGGAAGTGGTGCCGCTGCGGCTGGTGGATGCGCGCTTCTACCACCTGGACACCTGCTTCTGCCCGCTGCGCGACGGTCGCCTGCTGTACTACCCCGCCGCGTTCGACGAACGGGCGCAGGAGGAGATCGCCAGGCGCGTGCCGCCGCACCTGCGCATCGCGGTCGCCGAGGAGGACGCGCTGGCCTTCGCCTGCAACGCGGTGGACCTGGACGACACCGTGGTCATGCACCGCGCCAGCGCCGCCCTGCAGCAGGCGCTGGCCGGTTTCGGCTATGCCGTCGCGCAAACGCCGCTGGACGAGTTCCTCAAGTCCGGCGGCTCGGCCAAGTGCCTCACCTTGCGCCTGGACGAGTAATCCGCCCGCATTTCCGCGGTGCCTCGTGCTCATGTGGGAGCGGCTTCAGCCGCGACGGGCTTTATCGGTAGGGCCTTGTCGCGACTGAAGTCGCTCCCACAGTTGTATCCTCCGCCCCAGGAGGCGGAGACGCCCCCGCGCAAAATTGCCGCATTCCCGCCTGGCGGCACGCGCGGCACAATCGCGGCATGACACCCCATGCCGCGTCGCCTTCACGCCATCCCAGCCTGCGCGAACGCTTCGACGCGATGCGCAACATCCCGCCGTTCCTGCGCGAGATATGGCGGACCAGCCGTCTCCTGACGCTGGCCAGCCTGGGCCTGCGCCTGGTCCGGGCATTGACCCCGATCGCGACGCTCTACGTCGGCAAGCTGATCATCGACGAGGCCATCCGCCTGGCCGGCACGCAGCCCGGGCTGCGTTCGCTGCCGGAGGCGCTGGCGGGCGGGCAGCTCGATCGCCTGCTGGAACTGCTCGCGCTGGAGCTCCTGCTGGCGATCGGCTCGGACCTGCTCGGCCGGCTGGTCGGCTACGCCGACACGCTGCTGTCGGAGCTGTTCAACAACAGCACCAGCATCCGGCTGATGGAACACGCCGCGCGGCTGGACCTGGAGGATTTCGAAGACCCGGACCTGCAGGACCGGCTGGACCGTGCGCGGCGCCAGAGCATGGGCCGCATGAGCCTGATGAGCCAGCTGTTCGGCCAGGTGCAGGACACCATCACCGTGGCCAGCTTCGCGGTCGGCCTGCTGGTCTACGCGCCCTGGCTGATCGTGCTGCTCGCGCTCGCGCTGGTGCCCGCCTTCGTCGGCGAGGCGCATTTCAACGCGCTGAACTATTCGCTCAATTACCAGTGGACGCCGGAGCGGCGCCAGCTCGACTACCTGCGCCAGGTCGGCGCCAGCGTCGAGACCGCCAAGGAAGTGAAGATCTTCAACCTGCACCGCTTCCTGATCGAACGCTACCGGGAGCTGGCGGAGAAACTGCACCTGGCCAACCGCGCGCTGGCGCGCCGGCGCGCCTTCTGGGGAACGCTGCTGGCCGCGCTGGGCACGCTGGGGTACTACACGGCGTACGGCTACATCGCCTGGCGCACGATCCGCGGCGATTTCAGCATCGGCGACCTGACCTTCCTGGCCGGCAGCTTCCTGCGCCTGCGGCAGTTGCTGGAAGGCCTGCTGATCGGCTTCTCGCAGGTCGCCGGCCAGGCGCTGTACCTGGACGACCTGTTCTCGTTCTTCGAGATCGAGCCGGAGATCGTCTCGCGGCCCGGCGCCCTGCCGGTGCCGCAGCCGATCCGGCACGGCTTCGTGTTCGAGGATGTCGGCTTCCGCTATCCCGACGCGGAACGCTGGGCGGTGCGCCACCTCGATTTCGAGCTGCGCGCCGGCGAGGTGCTGGCGCTGGTCGGCGAGAACGGCGCCGGCAAGACCACGCTGGTGAAGCTGCTGGCCCGCCTGTACGACCCGGACGAGGGCCGCATCCTGCTGGACGGGCGCGACCTGCGCGACTACGACCTGGACGACCTGCGCGCCAACATGGGCGTGATCTTCCAGGACTTCGTGCGCTATCACCTCTCCGCCGGCGAGAACATCGGCGTGGGCAGGGTCGAGTCGATGCACGACCGGCCGCGCATCGAGGACGCGGCGCGGCGCGCGCTGGCGGACGACATGATCGAGGCGCTGCCGCGCCGCTACGAGCAGGTGATCGGCCGCCGCTTCAAGCAGGGCGTGGACCTGTCCGGCGGGCAATGGCAGAAGATCGCCATCGCGCGCGCCTACCTGCGCGACGCCCAGGTGATGATCCTCGACGAGCCGACCGCCGCGCTGGACGCGCGCGCCGAGTTCGAGGTATTCCAGCGTTTCAAGGAACTGTCGCGGCAACGCACCGCGGTGCTGATCTCGCACCGCTTCTCCAGCGTGCGCATGGCCGACCGCATCCTGGTGCTCGCCGACGGCCGGATCGAGGCCAGCGGCAGCCACGAGCAGCTCATGGCCCAGGGCGGGCGCTACGCGGAGTTGTTCGAACTGCAGGCGGCAGGCTATCGCTAGAACGCGCGTCGGGATGCTTCGCACCCGCGCCGGCGTTCGTAATACGCTCTACGCCCCGACGACGACCGAGACCCGACCGATGTCCCTGGCCGCCCTCCTGCCTTCGCGCCCAGCCCGCCTGGGCCTGCTGATCGCCACCGCCCTGCTCGCCGCCTGCGGCAACGAAACCCACGCGCCGTCCCGGCCCCAGGGCCAGGCCGCTGCCGCCGCCCCGGCGCGGGCCCTGGCCAGCCAGCTCGGGCCGATCCAGGTGCGCGAACTGGCGAGCGGCCTCGCCCACCCCTGGGCGGTGGCGCTGCTGCCGGACGGCGGCTTCCTGGTGACCGAACGCGGCGGCACCCTGCGCCGGATCGGCGCCGACGGCCAGGTATCGGCACCGCTCGCCGGCGTGCCGGCGGTCTACGCGCGCGGCCAGGGTGGCTTGCTCGACGTGGTCCTGGCCCCGGATTTCGCGCAGAGCCGGCGCATCTACCTCAGTTACGCCGAACCCGGCGAAGGCGTGCTCGCCGGCACCGCGGTGGCCAGCGCCATCCTGGGCGAGGCCGGGCTCGGCGACGTGCGGGTGATCTACCGCCAGGAGCCGAAGGTCAACAGCGAGAACCACTTCGGCTCGCGCCTGGCTTTCGACGGCCAGGGACACCTGTTCGTCAGCCAGGGCGAACGCACCTTGCGGATGATGTCGCAGGAACTGGACAAACTGCAGGGCAAGCTGGTCCGGCTCGATCCCGACGGCGGCGTGCCGGCCGACAACCCCTTCGTCGGCAACGGCCAGGCGCGGCCCGAGATTTGGAGCTACGGCCACCGCAACTCGCAGGGCCTCGCGTTCGACCCGCGGACCGGCAAGCTGTGGGAAAGCGAGCATGGCCCGCGCGGCGGCGACGAGCTGAACCTGCCCGAGCCGGGCAAGAACTACGGCTGGCCGCTGATCACCCATGGCATCGACTACTCCGGCCAGCCGATCGCCGAGGCCGTGGGCAATGCGCGCGAAGGACTCGAAGCCCCGCATCACGTCTGGGAGGTATCGCCGGGCCTGAGCGGGATGGCCTTCTACACCGGCCACCCCGGCAGCGCCTGGAACGACAGCCTGCTGCTGGGCTCGCTGGCGCAGCGCAACCTGATCCGGCTGAGCCTGGACGGCGATCGCATCGCCGGCGAGGAACGCCTGCTGGACGAGATCGGCGAACGCGTGCGCGACGTGCACGTGGGCAGCGACGGCAAGGTCTACGTGGTCACCGACGAGCCCGACGGCAAGTTGCTGCAGATCACCCCGCCCGAGGCCTCCTGAGCCCCTGGAAGGCGCGTGAGGACCCAACAATGCCGGCGGCGCCATCGGGGTTGGAACCCTTCGGGGAGCCAGCCGTCCGGCCGGCATTAATGAGAGCTTCTCTCATTTAGGGTAGAATCGGTCCGGTTTCCTCCCCAATCCGATCAACGGCATGTCTTCCGCTTTTGGCGCCGAAACGGTGCTCGATGTCCGTCACTGGACGGACGCCTACTTCAGCTTCACCACCACCCGCGATTCCGGCTTCCGCTTCGAGAACGGCCAGTTCGTGATGATCGGCCTGGAGACCGAGACCCGGCCGCTGCTGCGCGCCTATTCGATCGCCAGCGCCAACTGGGAGGAGCAGCTGGAGTTCTTCAGCATCAAGGTCCAGGACGGCCCGCTCACCTCGCGCCTGCAGCACATCAAGCCGGGCGACAAGGTCCTGGTCGGCAAGAAGCCCACCGGCACCCTGTTGATCAGCGACCTGCACCCGGGCCGCCACCTGTACCTGCTGGGCACCGGCACCGGGCTGGCGCCGTGGCTGTCGGTGATCAAGGACCCGGAGACCTACGAGCGCTTCGACAAGGTGATCCTGACCCATGGCGTGCGCTACGAGAAGGATCTCGCCTATCGCGAGCACTTCGAGAAGGAACTGCCGCAGCACGAGTTCCTCGGCGAGATCATCCGCGAGAAGCTGCTGTACTACCCGGCGGTGACCCGCGAGGCGTTCCCCAACCGCGGCCGCCTGACCCAGCTGATCGAAAGCGGCGCGATGCAGCGCACGCTGGGCCTGCCGGAGATCGACCCGGCCAACGACCGCTTCATGATCTGCGGCAGCCCGCAGATGCTGGCCGACCTGCGCACGCTGCTCGATTCGCGCGGCTTCGAGGCCTCGCCCCGCATCGGCTCGCCGGGCCACTACGTGTTCGAGCGCGCGTTCGTCGAGAAGTGACGCATCAATCCAGAAATTCTCCGTCATTCCCGCGAAAGCGGGAATCCAAGGACGTTGCTTCAATCGCTCGACGTCCATGGATTCCCGCTTTCGCGGGAATGACGGGCCCGGGCGTGTCCGGAGGCATTACCCCAGCGCCCGCTCGATGTCGCGCGCCAGCCTGCGCGGCGGCGTGGCCGAGGCATAGCGGTCCAGCACCTGGCCATCGCGGCCGACCAGGAACTTGGTGAAGTTCCACTTGATCGCGCGCGTGCCGAGCAGGCCGGCGCGCTGCCGGACCAGCCACTGCCAGAGTGGATGCGCACCCGGCCCGTTGACCTCAACCTTGGCGAACATCGGGAAGCTCACCGCGTAGTTCAGCGCGCAGAAACGCGCGATCTCCTGCTCGCTGCCCGGTTCCTGGTGGCCGAACTGGTCGCACGGGAATCCCAGCACCACCAGCCCCTGCGCGCTGTAGCGCTGCCACAGCGCCTCCAGTTCGCTGTACTGCGGGGTGAAGCCGCAGCGCGAAGCCACGTTGACGATCAACAGTACCTTGCCCGCGTAGTCGGACAGCGGCTGCGGATGGCCCTCGATCGCGTTGGCGGTGAAATCGAATGCGCTGGCCATCGGCTCCGTCCCTTCCGGATTGACACGCATGGTAGCGGAATGGCCGTCGAGGGTCGTGGCCGGCCAGGAGCATGGCCCCCTTGCGCCGGGGGCCATGCTCCTGGCCGGCCGCATCGCGGCAGCTGGAATCGCGGACGGTCGTCATCGCCTTGGCTCGTATCGGCCCGAGCCCCCCGGCATAGCCCGTTGAACCGGCACGCGGGCAACGGCACCATCGGCGCGATCCCCGCCGGAGCCGTGCATGAATCCCGTCGCCGATCCTGTTGCCGCCGCCGGCTTCACCCACATGCGTATCGTGCTCGGCATGGTGGTCGGCCTGGGCCTGACTCACCTGCTGCGGCAATTCGCCCGCATGATCGAGCATCCCGGGCGCAAGCGCCTGTATTGGGTGCACCTCGTGTGGGTGGCCGCGATGTTCTTCTACCTGCTTTCGTTCTGGTGGTGGGAGTACCGCTTGTCGCACCTGGTGCAATGGGACTTCAACCTGTACCTGTTCGTCACCCTGTACGCGCTTCTGCTGTACCTGCTGTGCACGCTGGTGTTCCCGGAGAACATCGACGAGTACGCCGACTGGCGCGATTACTTCTACCGCCGCCGCCACTGGTTCTTTGGCCTGCTTGCCCTGGCCTATCTGGTGGACCTCGGCGACACCCTGGTCAAGGGCCGGGCCTATTTCGCCGGTTTCGGGCCGGAAATGTGGCTGCGCAGCCTGGCCTATGCCGCGTTCAGCCTGATGGCCATGGCCACCGCCAACCCGCGCTACCACGCGATCTTCGCCGTGGCGGGGCTGGCCTACCAGTTGGCCTTCATCGTGCGCCAGTTCGAACGGCTGTAGCTGCCACGGCAAGGACCCGGCGCCGAGTCTCATGCCTTTCGTCACGGGCGAGCCGGCGGCGCCATCGGGTAGCCTCGGGGCTTTACCGCAATAGGAGCTCCGCTTGACCACCCGCCTCGCTCTTGCCCTTGCCGTCTCGCTGGGCCTGACCATGCCTTCCTACAGCATCGCCGCACCGGCCACCGTCCAGGCCGCCGACCAGGCCAATCCTTTCTTCAAGGAAAGCCCGCTGCCGCTGCACTACCCGCAGTTCGACAAGATCAAGGACAGCGACTTCGCGCCCGCCTTCGACGCCGGCATGGCCGAGCAACTGAAGGAAGTGGACAAGATCGCCGGCAACAAGGCCAAGCCGACCTTCGAGAACACCATCATCGCGCTGGAGAAGAGCGGCCAGGTGCTCGATCGCGCCACCACCGTGTTCTTCAACCTGGTGGGTACCGACACCAACGACACCCGCAAGCAGCTGCAGGCCGACTATTCGGCCAAGTTCGCCGCGCACCGCGACGCGATCTCGCTCAACGGCAAGCTGTTCGCGCGCATCCAGGCGCTCTACGACCAGCGCGACAGGCTCGGCCTGGACGCCCAGGGCAAGCGCCTGGTCGAGAAGTACTACACCGACTTCGTGCGCGCCGGCGCCAAGCTTTCCGATGCCGACAAGGCGACGATGAAGGCGATGAACGCCGAACTGGCCAGCCTGGGCACCCAGTTCAGCCAGAACGTGCTGAACGAGGTCAACGCTTCGTCCGTGGTCGTCGACGACGTCAAGGAACTCGACGGCCTGTCCGACGAACAGATCGCCGCCGCCGCGGAAGCCGCCAAGGCCCGCAAGCTCGACGGCAAGTACGTGATCGCCCTGCTCAACACCACCGGCCAGCCGCCGCTGGCGCAACTGAAGAACCGCGCGCTGCGCCAGCGCATCTACGAGGCCTCGATCAACCGCGGCAGCCGCGGCGGCCAGTACGACAACACCGCGCTGGTGGCGCGGATCATGAAGCTGCGCGCGGACAAGGCCAAGCTGCTGGGCTATCCGAACTTCGCCGCCTACTCGCTGGAGAACCAGACCGCCAAGACGCCCGAGGCGGTCAACGCCATGCTCGGCAAGCTGGCCCCGGCCGCGGTCGCCAACGCCAAGCGCGAGGCCGCCGACCTGCAGGCGATGATCGACAAGGAGCAGAAGGCCGCCGGCAAGCCGACCTTCAAGCTCGAGGCCTGGGACTGGGCCTACTACAGCGAGAAGGTGCGCCAGGCCAAGTACGACTTCGACGAATCCCAGCTCAAGCCGTACTTCGAGATGAAGAACGTGCTGGAGAACGGCGTGTTCTACGCCGCCAACCAGGAGTACGGGCTGACCTTCAAGGAACGCCACGACCTGCCCAAGTACCGCGATGACACCTTCGTCTACGACGTGTTCGACGCCGACGGCAGCCAGCTGGCGATCTTCATCTTCGACCCGTACGCGCGCGCCTCCAAGCGCGGCGGCGCCTGGATGAACTCCTACGTCTCGCAGTCGGAGCTGACCGGCGACAAGCCGGTGGTCGCCAACCACCTCAACATCCCCAAGCCGCCGCAGGGCCAGCCGACGCTGCTGACCTGGGACGAGGTGACGACCATGTTCCACGAGTTCGGCCATGCCCTGCACGGCATGTTCTCGAACGTGAAATACCCCTACTTCTCGGGCACCTCGGTGCCGCGCGACTTCGTCGAGTTCCCCTCGCAGGTCAACGAGATGTGGGCGGACTGGCCGTCGATCCTCGGCAACTACGCCAAGCACTACCAGACAGGCGCGGCGATGCCGCAGGCCCTGCTGGACAAGGTGGTCGCCGCGGCCAAGTTCAACCAGGGCTTCGCCACCACCGAGTACCTGGGCGCGGCGATGCTCGACCAGAACTGGCACCAGATCGGCGCCGACCAGGTGCCCGACGCCGGCAGCGTGATGGCGTTCGAGGCGCAGGCGCTGGCCAAGGACGGGATCGCCTACCCGCCGGTGCCGCCGCGCTACCGCACCCCGTACTTCAGCCACATCATGGGCGGCTACGCGGCCGGTTACTACGCCTACATCTGGTCGGAAGTGCTCGACGCCAACACCCAGAAGTGGTTCCGCGACCATGGCGGCCTGAGCCGCGCCAACGGCGACCGGTTCCGCCAGACCCTGCTGTCGCGCGGCGGCAGCGCCGATGCGATGGAACTGTTCCGCAACTTCGCCGGGCACGACCCGCAGATCGAGCCGCTGCTCGAGAAGCGCGGCCTGACCAGCGAGGGCGGCACCCAGTAAGCGGCCCGCTCCACGAAGCCGCCCGGCCTGCGCCGGGCGGCTTTTTTCATGCCTGGCGGCAGGTCGTCAATGCTGGACCTCTCCGCCTGCCGACACCGAGGCGTTCGCCGAGACGCCGTCCTGCGATGCGCCTGCCCCCGCGCCGGCGCTGCCGCCGAGCCTGGCCGTGCCGCGCGCCGGTGCCGCGGGCGCGCGGCCGGCATCTTCGCTGCCCTTCGTGCCGCTGCCGGCATCGCCACGGCCTGTGTCGCCGGCCGTGGCGTCCTGCGGCGCACCGTCGCTGGAAGCCAGCGCCGCGTTTCCTTGCGCGGTCGCGCTGCCGGCCACCGACTGCAGCGCGCCTGCCGCGTGGCCTGCCACCGACGCGGAAACCGAATGGGCGACGTCGCCTGCCGCGCTCGCCTGGCCGAGCGCGACCTGGGCGGCCGACGATCCCGAGGCCTGGGCCTGGGCGACGCCCTGCCGGGCCTGGGCCGCGGCCGATTCCGCAGCGGCTCGCCCGCGCTGGCGCGCCTGCGACACGCCGTCGCGCAGCGTGCCGCGCGCCTGGTCCACTCCGTTGCGCAGGCCGCCGGTGTCCAGGGTGCCGCCGACGGTACCGCCCAGGTTGCCGGACACGCCTCCCAGCGAACCGCCCAGCCCGGCCCCGCCGCTGCCGCCCAGCAACTGGGCCATGGCGAAGGGACTGGCGACGCACAGCGCAGCAGCCAGGGCCGCGCGACGGATGGAAACTTGCTTCATGGGGCTCTCCTTCTCACGGTGCCGCGGCACATCCGCGGCTCTCATGGGGAACTACGGAGCGGCGCGCCCGCTTCTTCCCCAACCTGTCGAGCCCCGACAGCTCGCATTCATCCTGCCGGGCCCGACGACAATCCGCCGAGCAAGCCCTGGCCGTACGTCGGATCGGGCCCGGGCGTCCCCAGGTCCTGCGCCTCGGCGGCCAGCGCGGCGCGGACCGCTGCCGCGGCCTGCGGGTCCGGCGCGCGCAAGCGCAACGCCGCCAGCCGCGCTACCCGCGGCGCCGCGAACGAGGTCCCGCGCACCTCCGCCCAACCTCCTCCCGGCGCGGCCGCGGGCACGCGGCTGCCGAGCGCGGCGAACGCCACCTGCGGGCCACGGCAGGCCTCGGGGAGCACCCGCCCGCGCGGATCGACCGCGGTCACCCCGACCACGCCCGGATAGGCCGCCGGATACAGGGGCGGCGCGGAGGGCCCATCGTTCCCCACCGCGGCCACCAGCAGGTGGCCGCGGGCGACCAGGCCTGCCACCGCCCTCTGCAGCACCCCGTTGGCCGGGCCGGTCAGGCTGACGTTGACCACCGGCACGTCCTCGCGCGCCATCCAGGCCAGCGCCTCCGCCAGCGCCACCACCGAACCGCCGGCGGCCCGTCCGCAGTAGACGTCCGCCGCGTACAGGCGGCTGCCGGCGGGCGCGCCGGCCCGTCCGCCCAGCAGCAGCGAGGCCACGGCGGTGGCATGCGCCTGCGCCACCGGCGTACCTTCGCAGCCATGGGCGATCACGTCGGCCGTCCGCAGCGCCGGGTGCCGCGGGTCCACGCCGCTGTCGACCAATCCCACCCGGTAGGGCGCCGTTGCGACCGGCATGGCCGCCGGCGGCGGCACGGGCACGGGCGCCTCCGCCTGCGCATCCAGGTAGACATGGTTGAAGTCGTACTGCCCGGCGGGATCGAGCGCCCTCAACCGTTTCAGCGCCTGCGCCGTCGACATGCCCGGCGGCGCCTGCAGCACCACCAGGGTCAGACCCAGTTCTTCCAGGCGCCGCTCTTGGCCGACCGAGAAACCCGCCGCCCGCGCCGCTTCCAGCGCCTGCGGCGCCGGCGCGACCGCCACCACCTCGCTGCGCACCACCGGCGCGCCGGCCGGATCGCGGTCCAGCTCCCGGCGATGGCGTCGCAACAGGGCGTCGACCCGCTCCACGCGTGCGCTCGAAACCACCTCGTCTCCCAGCTGCCGCACCGGCGCGAGCAGGCGATCGCCTACCCCGCCCATCCCGCCGGGCAGCGGCACCGGCGGCAGGGCGACCTGCGCCCGCGCCGCGCGCGGCCGGTCCCCGTTGGCCGATAGAATGCGGGGGCCGCACCGACCGGGCATGAACGCAGCGACGAGGCGCGGGAAGAAAACGCCGGGGAGAAACGTATTCCATGAGCATGCAGCGCGATGCCGCCGCGGCGGTGCGCGAAGGCCTGGCCGCCCTGCTGCCGCGCCTGCGCCGTTTCGCCCGGGTGATGACCGGCAACGTGCACGATGCCGACGACCTGGTGCAGGCCGCGATCGAGCGCGCCCTGCGCCATGCCGGGCAGTGGCGGCCGGAGGCCGGGCTGGAAGGATGGCTGTTCGGCATCGTCCGCAACGCCTGGATCGACGAGGTCCGGGCGAGGCAGCGCCGGCAGCAGGTGCTGGTCCCGGAACAGGCCGGCGAGCACGTCGGCGACGATTCGGCGCAGCGGCAGGACGCGCGCATGACGGTGCAGGCGGCGATGGCGCGGCTGCCGGAGGACCAGCGCATGGCGGTGGCGCTGGTGCTGGTGGAAGGCCTGTCCTACCGGGAGGCCGCCGAGATCCTGCAGGTCCCGGTCGGCACCCTGACCAGCCGGCTGGCGCGCGGGCGCGATGCCTTGCAGGCCCTGCTGGGCGAAGAAACGGAGCGGTTCCCATGATCCCGAACGACGAGACCCTGATGGCTTACGCGGACGGCGAACTGCCGCCCGGGGAGCGTGCCGGCGTGGAGGCCGCCCTGGCGGCGGACCCGTCCCTGGCCGCACGGGTGGAACGGTTGCGGCGGCAGCGCCTGCAGCTGCGGCAGGCCTACGACGACGTCCTGGACGAGCCGGTGCCGCCCGCGTTGCTGGCGGCGCTGGATGCGCCGGCCGGCGCGGCCGCTCCGCGCGAGGCCGCGCGCCGCGCGCCGCGTCCGGCATGGCCGCGCTGGCGGAGCGGGCTCGCCCTGGCGGCTGCGCTGGTGCTGGGCATCGCGCTGGGACGCGGCTTCCTGGCTCCCGCCCCGATGTTCGTCGCGGACGCGGCGGGACTGCAGGCGGCAGGACCGCTGCGCGATGCGCTGGACCGGCGCCTGGCCAGCGAGACCGCGGCGGGACCGGTGCGGCTGCCGCTCAGCTTCCGCACCGGCGCCGGCCAGTACTGCCGGGCGTTCGTGCTGGCGCGGCAGCGGCAGGCCGGCCTGGCCTGCCGCGATGCCGGAGGCTGGCGGATCAACGTACTGGAGGACACCGCCGGCGGCGACGATGCCCAGGGACTGCGGATGGCCGGCTCGACGCTGCCTCCGGCGCTGCTGCAGGCGATCGACGCGCGCATCGCCGGCGAATCGCTCGACGCCCAGGGCGAGCGGCAGGCCCGCGACGCGCGCTGGCGCTGAACCGGCTTCCGCCTAGCCGACGCGCTCCAACCCGGCGAGCATCTTCTTGAGCAGCGCTTCCAGCTGCAGCTGCTCCTTGTCGCGCAACGCGGACACTTCCATGTCGAGCAGGCTGCACAGGTCGGGCAGCATGCTCTCGATCAGCGCCTCGCCGGCCGGCTCCAGGGTCAGCACCACCTTGCGCCGGTCCTCGGTGCTGCCGGCGCGCCGGATGAAGCCCTTCTCGCACAGCTGGTTGGTCAGGCGGGTGACGTTGGCCATCTTCTCGCCCGCCGCCTCGGCCACCTCGCTCGGCGTGAGCGAGCGCTCCGGGGTACCGAGCAGCATCATCAGGATGTCGTACTCGGGGTGGCTGATCCCGTACGGGCGCAACAGCAGGTTGGCGTTGGCGTGGATGCGCTTGTACAGGTGCTTGATCAACCGGACCAGGATCGCAGGCTCGCGCGGGAACGCCGGATAGCGTTCGCAGGTGACCTCCACTCGTCGTTCGGTTGGATCGAAGCTGCCCATTGTCACCGTCATCGCCGTGGAGTTGCCCCATGTTACAGGCAGCGGGGCCCCGGCGCGGGTGCCGTTCGTCAGCGCGGGGCGCGGTAGCTGCCGGGCAGGCCTTCCGGCGACAGCACGACCTGCCACAGCTGGGCGTGCCGGCAGCGGAAGGTGGCCATGGAACCGGCCAGGTAGAAGCGCCACATCCGGCGGAAACGCTCGTCGTAGCGCGCGTCCAGCCGGTCCCAGGCGGCCTCGATGTTGCGCCGCCAGGCCTGCAGGGTGCGGTCGTAGTCGGGGCCGAAGTTGTGCCAGTCCTCCATCACGAACAGGCCCTCGTAGGCCTGGGCGATCTGGCGCGCCGACGGCAGCATCGAGTTGGGGAAGATGTACTTCGCGATCCACGGATCGGTGCGGTGCCGGCTGACGTTGGTGCCGATGGTATGCAGCACGAACAGGCCGTCCGGCGCCAGGCACCGCCGCGCCACCTCGAAGTAGGTGCGGTAGTTCTTGTCGCCGACGTGCTCGAACATGCCGATCGACATGATCGCGTCGAAGCGCTCGTCGAGCTCGCGGTAGTCCTGCAGCCGGATCTCGATCGGCAGCCCGCGGCACAGCGCGCGCGCGTACTCGGCCTGCTCGCGCGAGATCGTCACGCCGACGCCGCTGACGCCGTAGCGCTCGGCCGCGAACTTCAGCGCCTCGCCCCAGCCGCACCCGATGTCGAGCACGCGCTGGCCCGGCTGCAGGCGCAGCTTGCGGCAGATCAGGTCGAGCTTGGCCTCCTGCGCGTCGTCGAGGTTGTCCGCCTGCGCCCAGTAGCCGCAGCTGTAGACCAGCCGGCGCCCCAGCATCGCCTGGTACAGGTCGTTGCCGAGGTCGTAGTGGCGGCGGCCGACCTCGTAGCTGCGCTCGCCCTGCTGCTGGTTGAAGATCCTCGCCAGCAAGGCGTCGCGGATCTCGCCCAGGCCGTGGACGCGCTCGTCCAGGCGCGCCCGCATCAGGTGGTAGAGGAAGACGTCGAGCTGGTTGGCGTCCCACCAGCCGTCCATGTAGCTTTCGCCCAGCCCCAGCGAGCCCTGCGCAAGCACCCGTGCATGGAAGTGGGCATCGTGGACCTGGATGTCCTGCGGCCGCGTGCCGCCGATGACCACGTCGGCCTCTGCCAACAATTGTTCGACGCGATGCTGAAGTCGCTCCGGCACGCCTGCTCCTCCGGATCAGGATCAATCTTTGGAGAAGAGCCCAGCATACTCCTGCGCGACCAGCGGACGCAGCACGCTCGCGGGCACGTCGGCGGTCTGCGTGCCGTCCGAGTACGGCCCGACTTGGTAGGGCGGGAACACGAAGCGCAGCGCGGCGATGCGCCCGGCGCCATCGACCACCGGCTCGAACTGCGCGAAGTTCGCGGCCTTGGCGGTGGTGCCCTCGGCGATCATCTTGTCGGCCGAGCGCAGCAGCGAGGCCGTCTCATCCGGCGCCAGCTTGTCGGCCTGCGCGCGGGCGGCGGCGGCCTCGTGCAGGCGCGCGGCGACGTACTGGCCCACCACGCCCCAGTTGCGCTCGTCGGGGACCAGCGCCTCGGCGGTCAACTGCTTCTGCGGTTCCTTGAGCCAGACGAAGCGCGCGACCAGCGGCTCGCCGTGCGCGCCGCCGGTGTAGCGGCTGCCGTTGGCGGCGACCGCGACCAGCGCCGGCGTGTCGGCGAGCTTGTCGAAGCTCAGCGACAGCTCGTACGGCGCGCTCGGCCGGTCGTTGCCCAATCCCTCCAGGGCGCGCATCAATTCCGCGCGCGCGGCGTCGGCGTAGCCGCGGATCAGCCTGGCCAGCCCGGGCTGGTCCTCCAGGCCCTTGGGGAAGCTCACCCCGATCACGTAGGACGGCGTGTGTTCGATGATGTCGTCGAGCTTGGCCGGCGCCTCCGCTGCAGCGGCCGCCGGTGCGGTGTCCGGCGCCGGCGACGCCGGGGCCGCCGCCTGCCCGTCCCGTGCCGGCTGCGGCTCGCGCTGGCACCCCGCCACGCCGATCAGCGCGATCCAGATGATCCATCCCGCGATGTTGCGCATGTCGCTTCCCCTTCGCCTCGCTTCCGTCCGGTTCCGTTCAGGCCAACAGGTCCCGTTGCTCGGGGTGCCGCCTGAAGTACGCCTCCGCGTAGGAACACTCCGGCCTGACCTTCCAGCCATTGGCACGGGCCGTCGCCAGCGCCGCGGCGGTGAGCTGGCCGGCGATGCCGCGCCCGCCGATCGGCTCGGGCACGCCCGTGTGCAGGATCGCCATCGTGCCGGCCGCGAGCCGGTACTCGAGCACGGCCTCGTGCCCCTCCACGTGGATGACGAAACGGAATCGCCCGGGCTCGTGCCGGACCTGGGATTCCCCTGCTGTACTCATGAGTTCCCCCGCCAAGCGATGCGGGATTCTGTCCGATCCGGCGCATTCAGCGCGTGAACGCGGACGCGCCGGCACGCGCCGGCGCGGGGCCTCGCTACCGGTTTCACGCCGGCGAGACGGCGCATCGGTTGGCATGGCGGCCAAGGGGGAACCCGAGCCTCGCTGGGAGCTCGCCATGGGCGTTCCGGAAACTCCCGCCGCCGACCACGACCAGGACCTGCTGGAGGACCTGTTCCGGCTGGTCGTGAGCGGACAGACCGGCGGCAGCGACTACGCATCGCTCGACGCCGAGATCTACGGCCGCCTGCTGCAGGCCTATGCCGGCCCCGCCCATGCCGGCGGCCAACGCCCGCCGGGCCACGGCGCCTGAACGGCGCTGCCCAGGCTCAACCGAATCGTGGGTTGGCGAGCTGCTCCAGGAAGATGTCCAGCACCTCCGGGCGCATGATCAGCATGAACATCACGCCGAAGGCGGCGCCGGCCAGGTGCGCGCTGTGGTTGATGCGATCGCCGCCGCGGCGGTCCATCCAGATGCTGTAGCCGACGTAGAACACCGCGTAGATGATCGCCGGCGCCGGGATGAAGAACACCAGGATGATCGTCCAGGGCGCCAGCAGGATGTAGGCGAACAGCACCGCCGATACCGCGCCCGAGGCGCCCAGGCTCAGGTAGTTCGGGTTCTTCTGGTTCTTGATGTAGCTCGGCATGATCGAGACCACCAGCGCCGCCAGGTAGAACAGCGGATAGGTCAGCACGCTGCCGGTGGCCATGGTCATCACCCGCTCGATCGGCCGCCCGAAGAAATACAGCGTGATCATGTTGAAGATCAGGTGGGCGAAGTCGGCATGGATGAAGCCGTAGGTCACCAGCCGGTCGTACTGCCGGTTGCGGTCGATCGCCGGCGGCCACAGGATCAGGCGATCGGCCAGCTTGCGGTTGTTGAACGCCATCCACGAGACGACGGCGGTGATGGCGATGAGGATCAGCGTGATCATGGATGGCGGGCTCGATCAGGCGGCGCGGTAGTTGTCCACGGCGCGGTAGCTGCGGGCGTACAGGCCGAAAGCCAATGCCGCCAGGAACGCGAACGCCGCGAAGAAGAACATCAGGAAGGCGGCCTCGCTCAGGCCGGTACGGGCGATATGGCCGGTGACGGCGTCGTTGCGCACCGCCACGTTGGACAGCAGCACCCACAGGTTGCCCACCGTGGTGGTCAGGTACCAGAAGCTCATCACCACGCCCTTCATCGATGCCGGCGCCTGGCTGTAGGCGAATTCGATGCCGGTGGCCGACACCAGCACCTCGCCCAGGGTCAACAGGGCATAGGGCAGGATCTGCCAGGCGATGTGCATCGGGTCGCCGCCGTCCATCTCGACCTGGATCAGGCCTACCACCACCCAGGCCAAACCGCTGAAGGCGATGCCGGCGGTCATGCGGCGCAATGCGGTGGGCTCGTACCCCAGCTTGCGCAGCGAGGGGTACAGCACGAGGTTGTTGAACGGGATCAACAGCATCACCAGCAACGGATTGAGCGCCTGCATCTGCGAGGCGGTGAACCACGGGGGCATCACCATCTCGCGCCCCTGCAGCACCCAGGTCGAAGCCTTCTGGTCGAACAACGAGAAGAACGGCGTGACCAGCGCGAACACGATCAGCACCCGCAGCAGGGACCGCACGCCGTCCACCGCTTCGTCCGGATGCACGCCGCGCGCACGCTCCAGCTGCCACCAGGTACCGCCACCCACGCCGACCAGCAGCAGCACCAGCGCCAGGCACAGGCAGATCACGATGCCCAGCGTGCCCGCGAAGGCGAAGCTGGACAGGGCCAGCAACACCGACAGCACCGCCAGGACCAGGCCCGGCCGCGCCTGCCCCGGCGTGCGCGACAGCAGCGCGGTGCGCACCACGCGCGAGAAGGCATGCGGATCCTCCGGCGGCGGCGGCACATGGACATAGCGCTTGCGACCCAGCCAGAACACGAAGGTGGCCACGAACATCAACAGGCCCGGGATACCGAATGCCCAGGCCGGGCCCAGGTTCTTCAGCGCCAGCGGGATCAGCAGCGACGCAAACAGCGAACCGAAGTTGATGATCCAGTAGAAGGCGTCGAAGGCGATCTTGGCCAGGTGCTTGTTGCGCTGGTCGAACTGGTCGCCCATGAACGAGGCCACCAGCGGCTTGATGCCGCCGGCGCCGAAGGCAATCAACCCCAGGCCCAGGAAGAAGCCGCCGCGATGGCCCTCGAACAATGCCAGGCAGGCGTGGCCGGCGCAGTACACCAGGCTGAACCACAGGATGGTGTTGTACTTGCCGAAGAAGCGGTCGGCCAGCCAGCCGCCCAGCAACGGGAAGAAGTACACCCCGATCATGAAGCTGTGCATGATGTGCTTGGCCTCGGCCTCGCGGCCGGGGGCAGTCACTTCCTGCAGCAGCAGCGAGGTGATCAGGAACTGCACCAGGATGTTGCGCATCCCGTAGAAGCTGAAGCGCTCGCAGGCCTCGTTGCCGATGACGTAGGGAATCTGGCGCGGCATGCGCGCACGCGGGTCGGCACTGGCGGCCTGGACAGGGGTCGTCATTGTCGGTCGATCGCGGGTATAAAGCCGCAAGCCTACCGTATCCGGGCGGGTGCCGGTGCCGGGCCTCGCCATTGCGCAGCCTGTGGGAGCGACTTCGGTCGCGACGGGCTTTCCCGGTACGGCCCCGTCGCGACCGAAGTCGCTCCCACAGACTTCCGCACGGGAGGCGGATGCGTTCCATGCCGCATTGCGGATTGGCCCGCCCGCCGCGGTGGGATAGATTTGGGCGTTCCCCCTGCTTGGACCGACCGGATGGCCCGCCTGACGCGCCTGGCCCTGTGCCTGTTGTTGACCGCCACCAGCCAGCCCGCGCTGTCCGCGGATGCCGCGCTGTCCACCGACGCCGAGCGCAGCGGCTTCCGCCAGACCGGCCGCTACGAGGAAGTGGTCGCGCTGTGCGATGGGTTCGCCCAGCGCTATCCGCAGGCGGTGCGCTGCATCGAGTTCGGCACCACGCCTGAAGGCCGGCCGATGAAGGCGCTGGTCGCCTCCACCGCCGGCGCGCTCGAGCCGGCCGCGGCCGCGCAGCGCGGATTGCCGGTGGTGCTGGTCCAGGGCGGCATCCATGCCGGCGAGATCGACGGCAAGGACGCCGGGTTCCTGGCGTTGCGCGAGATCCTCGAGGGCAGCGCGGGCAAGGGCGTGCTGGACAAGGCGGTGCTGTTGTTCGTGCCGGTGTTCAACGTGGACGGCCACGAACGCTTCGGCGCCTGGAACCGCCCCAACCAGCGCGGCCCGGAGCAGATGGGCTGGCGCACCACCGCGCAGAACCTCAATCTCAACCGCGACTACCTCAAGGCCGACGCGCCGGAGATGCAGGCGATGCTGCGGCTGGTGCAGGCCTGGGATCCGCTGATGTACGTGGACCTGCACGCCACCGACGGCGCGCAGTTCGAGCACGACGTGTCGATCCAGGTCGAGCCGGTGCATGCCGGCGACGCCACGCTGCGCCGCGACGGCACGCGCTGGCGCGACGCTGTGATCGCCGACCTCGCCCGCCAGGGCTCGCTGCCGCTGCCCTACTACCCTTCGTTCGTGGTCAACGACGATCCGTCCTCGGGCTTCGAGGACAGCGTGCCGCCGCCGCGTTTCTCGCACGGCTATTTCCTGCTGCGCAACCGCTTCGGCATGCTGGTCGAGACGCATTCGTGGAAGGAATACCCGGTGCGCGTGCGGATCACCCGCAACACGATCCTGTCGGTGCTCGACCAGGCCGCGCGCAACGGCGCGCAGTGGCGCGCCGACGCGCTCGCCGCCGATGCCCGCGCCGCGCAACTGGCCGGCCAGCCCGAACCGCTGACCTGGGTGGCGGACAAGCAGGCACGCACCGTGGCCTTCCGCGGCTATGCCTACACCCGCACGCCGTCGGACATCTCCGGCGCACTGATGACGCGCTACGACGAGAGCAAGCCGCAGGTCTGGCACGTGCCGCTGCGCGACCGGCTCGAGCCCGGCGTGGTCGTCGATGCGCCCGGGGCCGGTTATCTCGTGCCCGCCGCGCACGCGGCCTGGGTCGGCGAGAAGCTCCGGCTGCACGGCGTCGACTACCGCGTGCTGGACCGGGGCGCCACCCGCGACGTGCTCGCCTTCCGCGCCACGAGCTCGGCATTCTCCGCGCAGTCCGTCGAAGGCCACCAGCGCCTGTCGGTCGAGGGCCAATGGAAGCCGGAGCGGCGCGAGGTCGGGGCCGGCGCGTTGTTCGTGCCGATCGCGCAGCCGAAGGCGCGGCTGGCGATGGCGCTGCTGGAACCGCAGGCGCCGGACTCGCTGCTGCAATGGGGCGAGTTCAACGACGCCTTCGAACGCAAGGAGTACATGGAGGACTACGTCGCCGAGGACGTGGCCCGCCGGATGCTCGCCGCCGACCCGGCATTGAAGGCCGAGTTCGACAAGCGCCTCGCCGGGGACGCCGCCTTCGCCGGCAGCCCGCGCGCGCGGCTGGAGTTCTTCTACCGGCGCCATCCCTCGTGGGACGAGCGCTACCAGCTCTACCCGGTACTGCGTACCGACACCGCGCCGGACTGACCGCGCGCCCTCATCCCCGTTTTTCGTTCGACATCGCCAGGAAGGAACGGCCTTGACCCGCATCAGCATGAAAACGATTACACCCCCATGCCGGCTCCTGCTCGCGACGGCCGTCGCGCTGGCCGGCCCAGCCCTGCCGGCAACGGCCCCGGCGCAACCCGCGCCGGCCGCGCAGCCCTGGATGGACGCCGGCCTGGATGCCGACCAGCGCGCAACGCTGCTGGTGGCGCGGATGACCCAGGACGAGAAATTCCAGATGCTGCGCAGCTACTTCGGGCTGGACAGCGACAAGACCAAGCGTCCGCCCGGCGCGCTCGGCTCGGCCGGCTACGTGCCGGGCATCGAGCGGCTGGGCATCCCGGCGCAGCAACTGGCCGATGCCGGCCTGGGCGTGACCAACCCCGGCGGCGTGCGTCCCGGGGACTACGCCACCGCCCTGCCCTCCGGCCCGGCGACCGCGTCCACCTGGAACCGCGAACTCGCCTTCGCCGGCGGCAGGACCATGGGCCGCGAAGCGTGGCAGCAGGGCTTCAACGTGCTGCTGGCCGGCAGCGTCAACCTGCAGCGCGACCCGCGCAACGGCCGCAACTTCGAATACGCCGGCGAGGACCCGCTGCTGGCCGGCACGATGGTGGGCGAGTCGATCCGCGGCATCCAGAGCGAGCACGTGGTCTCGACCATGAAGCACTTCGCGATGAACGACCTGGAGACGCGCCGCAACTTCCACAGCGCGCAGGTCGGCGAACAGGCGATGCACGAGTCGGACCTGCTCGCGTTCGAGATCGCGCTCGACGTCGGCCATCCCGGCTCGGTGATGTGCGCCTACAACAAGATCAACGGCACCTACGGATGCGAGCACGGCTACCTGCTCGACCAGGTGCTCAAGCGGGAATGGAAGTTCCCCGGCTACGTGATGTCCGACTGGGGCGGCGTGCACAGCGGCTCCAAGGCGGCGCTGGCCGGCCTCGACCAGCAGTCGGCCGGCGAAGTCTTCGACGCGGCGGTGTACTTCGACCAGCCGCTGCGCATGGCGGTCGCCGCCGGCATCGTGCCGCAGGCGCGGCTGGACGACATGGTCCACCGCATCCTGCACAGCTTCTTCGCGGTCGGCGCGTTCGACCGCCCGCCGCAGCGCCAGCCGATCGACGGCCAGGCCGGCCTGCTTGCCGCACAGCGGGTCGCCGAGGAAGGCGCCGTCCTGCTGCGCAACGAGGATGGCGCCTTGCCGCTGAAGCGCGGCGCCGGGCGGCTGCTGGTCGTCGGCGGCCACGCTGACAAGGGCGTGCTCGCCGGCGGCGGCTCCTCGCGCATCGACTACACTGTCGCCGGCGGCAACGCGGTCCCGGGCATCGCCCCGACGACCTGGCCCGGCCCGGTGATCTACCAGCCCTCATCACCGTTGCAGGCGTTGCGCGCCGCATTGCCGGGCGTGCAGGTGGACTTCGCCGATGGCCTCGACCCGGCCGCGGCGGCGCGCGCCGCGCGCGATGCCGATGCCGTCGTCGTGTTCGCCACGCAGTGGGCCGCCGAGTCGGTGGACCTGCCGGACATGGCGCTGCCCGACGGGCAGGACGCGCTCATCGCCGCGGTCGCCAGGGCCAACCCGCGGACCACCGTGGTACTGGAGACCAACGGCCCGGTGCGCATGCCGTGGCTGGAACGGGTGCCGGCGGTGATGCAGGCCTGGTATCCGGGCATCGGCGGCGGCCCGGCCATCGCCAACCTGCTGACCGGCAAGGTCAACCCGTCCGGCCACTTGCCGGTGACCTGGCCGGTGGACGAGTCGCAGCTGCCGCGCCCGTCGATCCCGGGGCTCGGCTTCCACCCGGAGCAGCCGGGCGCGGATACCGTGGACTACGCCATCGAGGGCGCCAACGTCGGCTACAAGTGGTTCGCCGCCAAGGGCCTGGAACCGCGGTTCGCGTTCGGCCATGGCCTGTCCTACACCACCTTCGCGTTCTCCGGCCTGCAGGCGAACGTGGACGGCGCACGGCTGCGGGCGAGCTTCGAGGTCGCCAATACCGGCGATCGCGCCGGCGCGGCGGTGCCGCAGTTGTACCTGCGGATGCCGTCCGGGCACGCCACGCCGGTGCGCCTGGTCGGTTGGCAGAAGGTCGCGCTCGAGCCGGGCGAGCGCCGCCGGGTCACGGTCGAGGCGGAACCGAAAACGCTGGCGGACTTCGACACGCAGGCGCGTCGCTGGAAGATCGGCGCCGGCCGCTACACGCTGGAGCTGGCGCGTTCGGCCGGCGACGTGGTCGAGCGCGTCGAGGTGGCGCTGCCCGAAGCCGTCCTGCAATGACCGTGGCGCAGGCGTCGCCGTGCACGACGCCTGCACCCTGGCTGGGCGAAAATGCCGGCATGATCGCGTTCGCGCCCCGCACTCGCACGGCCCGGCACTGGTTCGTCCTGTTGCTGGCGTTCGGCCTGTGCCAGCCGGGCCTCGCGTCCGCGGCGACCACGCCCCGTTCGCAGCCTTCTTCGCAGGAGCGCACCCTTTCGGTCGCTTCGCTGAGCCTGGCGGGCGACCGCGAGCGCTGGCCGGAACGCCGCGACGGCGTGCTCGCCCTGCTCACTCGGCTGCGTCCGGACGTGATCGCGCTGCAGGACGTGCTGCAGGCGCCGGACGTACCCAACCAGGCCTGCTGGCTGGCGGCACGGCTCGGCTATGGCTGCAACTTCATCACCGCCGATCCGCCCAGCCGGCCGCGCCGCATGGGCAACGCCCTGCTGACCCGCCACACCGTCGTCGCCGACGCGGTGACGCTGCTGCATCCCTTCGAAATGGCCGGCACCGCCGGCATGGTGCAACTGGAGCTCGATGGCAGGCCGCTGGACGTCTACGTTACCCACCTGTATCCCGACGATCCCCAGGCACCGGAGGATTCGGCCGCGATCCGGGCCGCGCAGGTGCGCAACCTGCTGCGCTGGATCGACGTCACCTCCGGCGATACGCCGGCCGTGATCCTCGGCGACATGGCCACCGCGCCCGAAGCGGCGGAGCTGAAGCCGTTCGCCGCGCGCTACCGCAATGCCCTAGCCAGCGCCGGCAGCGCGCCGATCGCGCCGCCGCCCGCCTGCAGCGGCGAACAGGTGTTCGTGCAACCGCCGCTGCGCATACTCTCGATCCGCCCGATCATGGCCGAACCGGACGCGGGCGCGGACGCCGCGCACGGCGTGTTCGCCACGGTGGCCTTGCCGGCCGAGTCCGCGGCGGCGGAACCCTTGAACTAGGTTCCTCCCCGGACGACCTGGCGCTCCTCGCCCGCGCCGGCCTTCCGCACCGCACGGGCCCCCTTTCCCGGGGAGTGCGCCGGGGATCCCGCGCCCGCAAGCAAGAAGGCCGGAACCTCGCGGTCCCGGCCTCCCGTCATGCATCCACCGCGGAACCGCGGATCAGGCGATCGCTTCCTTGTAGCGGCGCTCGACCTCGTCCCAGTTCACCACGTTGTAGAACGCGCCGATGTATTCCGGGCGGCGGTTCTGGTACTTCAGGTAATAGGCGTGCTCCCACACGTCCAGGCCCAGGATCGGCGTGTTGCCCTCGAACAGCGGGCTGTCCTGGTTGGCCGTGCTCTCGACCACCAGCTTCTTGTCCGGGGTCACGCTCAGCCAGGCCCAGCCGGAACCGAAACGGCTGACCGCGGCCTTGGTGAAGGCTTCCTTGAACTTCTCGAAACCGCCCAGGTCCTTGTCGATCGCCTTGGCGACCTCGCCCTTCGGCTCGCCGCCGCCGTTGGGCGACATCACGGTCCAGAACAGCGAGTGGTTGGCATGGCCGCCGCCGTTGTTGCGCACCGGGCCCTGCAGGTTCTCCGGCAGCGATTTCAGCTTGGAAACCAGCTCCTCGACCGGCAGGTCGGCGTACTCGGTGCCTTCCAGCGCCGCATTGACGTTGTTGATGTAGGTCTGGTGATGCTTGGTGTGATGGATTTCCATCGTCTGCGCATCGATGTTCGGCTCAAGCGCGTCGTAGGCGTAGGGCAGCTTGGGGAGGGTGTAGGCCATGCGTGTCTCCTGGACTCGTTCGCCCGGCGGGAGACCGGGCGTTGCGGGGTGAATGGTAAGGACGGCGCCGTGACTTACCAAGCCCGGCGCCGGGGAAACTTCGTCCCACGGGCATGCGGACGCCACATGCGACTGTGCGGCGCGGCCGGTTACATGCGGGTGAACCGCACGTTCGGCGCGGGTGTGCGCCATGCCGCGTTCAACCAGGGATGCCCGTGGCGGGTCATACTGCCGGCCTCTCGACCAGGAGCCTGCCGATGCGCCGACCCGCCCTGTTGATCACCGCGATCGTCCTGCTGGTGGCGGGCCTGTGGGGCATGAGGCAGGTGCAGCAACCGCATCCGCAGTTCGCCCCGCAATCGGACCTTCCAGCCGTCGCCGAGGCCCGCCGCGCGCCGGCGCCGGCGTCGACCGGCTCGATGGACGGGCTGCCGGCCTTCCTGCCGGCCGAGGCACGCGACACGATCGCCTTGGTCCGGCGGGGCGGCCCGTTCCCGCACCGGCAGGACGGCAGCGTGTTCGGCAATCGCGAACGGCGCCTGCCCGACCGCCCGCGCGGCTATTACCACGAATACACCGTGGACACGCCCGGTTCGCGCGACCGCGGCGCGCGCCGCATCGTCACCGGCGGCACGCCGCCGGAAATCTGGTACTACACCGACGACCATTACGAGACGTTCAAGAGCTTCAGCGTGCCGGAGGACGTGCGATGAGCGGCGGTTTCGGCCTGGACCTGTCCGATCCGGCGCAGTCGGGGGTCTACTCCGTCGGCGAGGCGGACCTGGACACCCTGGCCGCGCTGGCGCGCGATGCCGGCCTGCGGGTGCTGCGGGTGGACCTGCAAGGGTGCACCGACAAGCGCACGCTGCTGGCGCGCCTGGCGGCGCAACTGGACTTCCCGCCCGCGTTCGGCCGCAATTGGGACGCGCTGAGCGATGCGCTGCGCGACCTGTCGTGGCAGCCGGCGAACGGCTACGCGCTGCTGCTGGAGTCGGCCGCAACGCTGCGCGCCGCCGCCGGCGCCGACTTCGACACGTTGCTGGACATCCTCGACGAGGCCGCCATCCGTTGGCGCGAATCCGGCATCCCGTTCGCGGTCTTCATGGGATTGCAGGACGATCCCTAGCCCGCCCGTCCGCGCCCGGCGGCAGCGCGGCGCAAGGCACGCATGCCCTGTGACGCGGACCGAGGAATCGCACATCCGCCGGCCGGGGCGCTTCCACTCGCAGTTCGGTGCGGACCCGTACCTGAAGGCGCGCTACGAGGATTTCAGGATCTGGAACGGGGCCCTGGACGCGGCGCAGGTCGCAAGCCTCGCGCAAGGCCGTTGAACGATGCCGGCCCCGGCCGCATGCGTGCTCAGCCGTCCAGCTCCGACCAGCGTGCGTAAGCCGCGTCCAGCTCGGCCTGCAGCACCGCCAGCTTCTGCGTGTCGGCGGTGACGGCGGCGCCGTCGCGGGCGAAGAAGGCCGGGTCGTTCATCGACTCGGTCAGGGCGGCGATGTCGCCTTCCAGCGTCTCGATCCGCGCCGGCAGCTGTTCCAGTTCGCGCTGCTCCTTGTAGCTGAGCTTGCGCTTGCCGGCGGCGGGTTCGGCCGCCTTCGCCACGGCGGGCGCCGGTGCCGGCGATGCCGGCTTCTCCGCCGGCCTGGCGACCGCCGGCGCGGGGCGCTGGCGCAGCCAGTCGCTGTAGCCGCCCACGTACTCGCCGATCCTGCCCTCGCCTTCCATCACCAGCGTGGAGGTCACCACGTTGTCGAGGAAATCGCGGTCGTGGCTGACCAGCAGCAGCGTGCCGGCGTAGTCGGCCAGCAGCTCCTCGAGCAGCTCCAGCGTCTCCACGTCCAGGTCGTTGGTCGGTTCGTCCATCACCAGCAGGTTGGAAGGCTGCGCGAACAGCTTGGCCAGCAGCAGGCGATTGCGCTCGCCGCCCGACAGGCGCGTGATCGGCGCGCGCGCGCGCTCGGGCGTGAACAGGAAATCCTGCAGGTAGGCATGCACGTGCTTGCGCTTGCCGTTGAGGTCGATGAAGTCCGCGCCCTCGGCGACGTTCTCGATCGCGCTCCAGTCCTCGCGCAGGGTCGCGCGGTACTGGTCGAAATAGGCGACCTGCAGGTTGGTACCGAGCCGCACCTCGCCCGATTGCGGCTGCAGTTCGCCCAGCAGCAGCTTGAGCAGCGTGGTCTTGCCGCTGCCGTTGGGACCGATCAGGCCGATGCGGTCGCCGCGCACGATGGTGGTGGAGAAGTCGCGCACCATGACGCGCTCGCCGAACGCGAAGCGAACGTCCTTGGCCTCGATGACCTTCTTGCCCGACGCATCGCCCTTGGCTGCCTCCAGCCGCACGTTGCCGCCCAGTTCGCGCCGCTGCGCGCGCTCCACCCGCATCGCCTTGAGCCGGCGCACGCGCCCCTCGTCGCGGGTACGGCGCGCCTTGATGCCCTGGCGGATCCAGGCCTCCTCCTGCGCCAGCAGCTTGTCGAAGCGCGCGTTCTCCTGCGCCTCGGCATTGAGCCGTTCCTCGCGGCGGCGCTCGTAGTTGGCCCAGTCGCCCGGCCAGCTGATGACCTGGCCGCGATCGATCTCGACGATCCGGGTCGCCAGCGCGCGCAGGAAACGGCGGTCGTGGGTGACGAACAGCACGCTGCCGCCCCAGCCCTTCAGGAAACCTTCGAGCCAGTCGATCGCCTCGATGTCGAGGTGGTTGGTCGGCTCGTCCAGCAGCAGCACGTCCGGGCTCGACACCAGGGCCCGCGCCAGCAGCACGCGGCGCTTCATGCCGCCCGACAGGCGCGCGAACTCGGCCTCGCCGTCCAGTTCCAGGCGCGTGAGCGTCTCGGCCACGCGCTGGTCCAGCGCCCAGCCGTCGGCGGCATCGATCCTGGCCTGCACCCGCGCCAGCGCGTCGGTGTCCAGTTGCGCAGCGTGGCTGAGATGATGGAACTCGGCCAGCCACTGGCCCAGCTCGCCCAAGCCGTCGGCGACCACGTCGAACACGCTGCCGCCGGTGCCCTGCGGCACCTCCTGCTCCAGCCGCGCCACGCGCACGCCCTGCTGGACGCGCACTTCGCCGTCGTCCGGGCGCAGTTCGCCGGCGATGAGCTTCATCAGGGTGGACTTGCCGGCGCCGTTGCGGCCGATCAGGGCGATGCGTTCGCCCGGCTCGATCGCCAGCTCGGCCTTTTCCAGCAGCAATGGGCCGCCGACGCTGTAGTCGACGGCATTCAAGGTGATCAAGGGCATCCGCGCATTGTACGGGAGCGGCGCCGCTCGCCCCCACCTGCCGCGCCCGCCCCGCGATCGGCCGTCATTCCAGCAACGCCGCCAGGGCCGGCGAGAAACGCTTGCCGCGATGGCGCACGACATACAGCTGGCGCAGCAGCCGCGGCAGCGTGGTGCGCAGCTCCACCAGCCGTCCCAGCGCGATCGGCTCCTGCACCGCGCAGTGCGACAGGCAGGCGATGCCGAGCCCTTCCGCCGCGGCCTGCTTGATCGCCTCGGTGCTGCCGAGCTGCAGCGTGCTGGCGAAGCCGCCCAGGTGCGGCAACAACGCGTTGTCCACCGATTCGCGCGTGCCCGAGCCCGGTTCGCGCAACAGCCAGCGCTGGCCGCGCAGCGTGGCCGGCGCCAACGCGGTGCGCCGCCGCGCCAGCGGATGGCCGGGCGCCGCGACCAACACCATCGGGTCGTCGCACCACGGCCGTGCGTCCAGTTCGTCGAGGTGGCAGGGGCCTTCGATCACGCCCGCATCCACCTCGAAGCGCGCGACGGCCTCGGCCACCGCGCGGGTATTGCCGATGCGCAGTTCCACGCCCGCCTGCGGTTGCACGCGCAGCAGCGCGGCGATGCGGGCGGGCATCAGGTAGTTGCCGATGGTGGTGCTCGCGCCCAGTCGGATGCGCGCCGGCGGGCAGGCACCGGCGAGGTCGCCGAAGCGGCGCTCGATCTCCTGCGCGGCGTCCAGCGCGGCGCGGGCCGGGTCCAGCAGCGCGCGCCCGGTCTCGTTGATGACCAGGCGCTTGCCGATGCGGTCGAACAGGCGCGCCCCCAGCAGGCCTTCCAGCTCGGCGAGCGCGGCGCTGGTCGCCGATTGCGACAAGGGGATCGCCTCGGCCGCGGCGACGGTGCTGCCGTGCTCGGCGATCGCGACGAAGGTCCGCAGCTGGCGCAGGGTCAGGCGCATCCATCTATCCATATTCCAGGTTATCCATAACGATACAACCTGTTTTACAGGTAATCGAGCCCGGTCCAGGCTATGCGCATTCCCGCTATCCGCACCCTCGATGAATACCCTCTCGGTCCAGCCGGCCCGCTCTCCCGAGCGCCTCCCTTCCCGCCCTTCCCCGTTCCCCGGCCTGCTGCTCACCGCGGCGATCGCGCTGTCCTCGCTCCAGTTGGCGCGGCTGGACTGGCTGCAGGCGCATGGCCTGAGCGCGCTGACGGTGGCTATCGTGCTCGGCATGCTGCTCGGCAACACGCTGTACCCGGCCTGGGGCTCCACCGCCGGGAGCGGCGTCGCCGTGTCCAAGGGCACGCTGCTGCGCGCCGGCATCGTGCTGTACGGGCTGCGCCTGACCTTCCAGGACGTCGCCCAGGTCGGCGGCACCGGCGTGCTGGTCGACGCGATGGTGCTGGCGAGCACCTTCGCGCTGGCCTGGCTGCTGGGCACGCGCCTGCTGGGGCTGGACCGCGGCACCGCGCTGCTGGTCGGCGCCGGCAGCTCGATCTGCGGGGCCGCCGCGGTGATGGCCGCCGAACCGGTCGTGCGCGGACGGGCCGAGCAGGTCACCGTGGCGGTCGCCACCGTGGTGGTGTTCGGCACGCTGGCGATGTTCGCCTACCCGCTGCTGTACCGCGTCGGCGTCGACCATGGCTGGCTGGCGATGACGCCCGAGCAATACGGGCTCTATGCCGGCTCGACCGTGCACGAAGTCGCGCAGGTCTATGCCGCCGGCCGCGCGATCGGCAGCGACGCCGCCGATGCCGCGGTGATCGCCAAGATGGTGCGGGTGATGATGCTGGCGCCGTTCCTGGTGCTGCTGTCGTGGATGCTGGCGCGCCTCGACCGGCGCGCGCCGGCCGCCGGTGCGCGCCGGGCCGGCAGCCCGATCGTGGTGCCGTGGTTCGCGTTCGGCTTCGTGGCCGTGGTCGGCCTCGGCTCGCTGCACTGGCTGCCGGCGCCGCTGGTCCAGGCCGCCAACGCGCTGGACACCGTGCTGCTGGCGATGGCGATGGCCGCGCTCGGCTTGACCACGCACGTCTCGGCCCTGCGCCAGGCCGGCCCGCGCCCCCTGTTGCTGGCCGGATTGCTGTTCGCGTGGCTGCTGCTGGGCGGCCTGGCGATCAACCTCGGCGTGCGCGGCCTGTTCGGTTGATCCGGTGCGGCGCGGGCCGCCGGGTAGAATGGCGCATGACCGAATTCTCCACGCTGCCGCTTTCGCCGGCGCTCGCCGCTGGCATCGACGCCCTCGGCTACACCACGCTGACCCCGGTGCAGGCGCTCGCGCTGCCGCCGATCCTGGAAGGCCGCGACGTGATCGCGCAGGCGCCGACCGGCAGCGGCAAGACCGCCGCGTTCGGCCTGGGCCTGCTCGATCGCATCGACCCGTCGCACCTGCGCGTGCAGGCGCTGGTGCTGTGCCCCACCCGCGAGTTGGCCGACCAGGTCGGCAAGCAGCTGCGCAAGCTCGCCACCGGCATCCCCAACCTCAAGCTGTCGCTGCTGACCGGCGGCGTCGCGCTCGAGCCGCAAGTCGCCTCGCTGCAGGCGCACGCCCCGCACGTGGTGGTCGGCACGCCCGGGCGCGTGCAGGAACTGGCGCGCATGCGCGCGCTCAACCTCGGCAAGGTCGCCACGCTGGTCCTCGACGAGGCCGACCGCATGCTCGACATGGGCTTCGAGGAGCCGATCCGCGAGATCGCCGGCCGCTGCGCGCGCGACCGCCAGGGCCTGCTGTTCTCGGCCACCTTCCCCGACGCGATCCGCGACCTGGCCCGCCAGCTCCTGAAGGAGCCGGTCGAGGTCACCGTGGCCGGCGCCGACAGCGCGCCCGCGATCGATCAGCAATTCTTCGAGGTCGAACCGGCGCACCGGCAGAAGGCGGTGGCCGGGCTGCTGCTGCGCTTCGCGCCGGAATCGGCACTGGTGTTCTGCAACACCCGCAAGGACGTGGACGAAGTCGCCGATTCGCTGCGGCAGTTCGGCTTCTCCGCGCTGGCGCTGCACGGCGACCTGGAGCAGCGCGACCGCGACGAGGTGCTGGTGCGCTTCGCCAACCGCAGCTGCAACGTGCTGGTCGCCAGCGACGTGGCCGCGCGCGGGCTCGACGTCGAGGACATCGACGTGGTGCTCAACTACGAACTGCCGACCGACGTGGCCACCTACCGCCATCGCATCGGCCGCACCGCCCGCGCCGGCAAGGCCGGGCGTGCGCTGAACCTGGTGGCCTCGCGCGAGCGGCCGCGCGCGCAGCTGGTCGAAGCCGAACTGGGCGAGCCGCTGCGCTTTTCCAACGCCCCGCTGGCGACCGGCAAGCCGCCGAAGCTGCCGCAGGCGGCGATGGCGACGCTGCGCATCGACGGCGGCAAGACCGACAAGCTGCGGCCCGGCGACATCCTCGGGGCGCTGACCGGCGATGCGGGGCTGTCCGGCGCGGCGATCGGCAAGATCGCGATCTTTCCCACCCGCTCCTACGTGGCGGTGGCGCGCGCCCAGGCCGACAAGGCGCTGGCACGGCTGGAAGCCGGCAAGATCAAGGGCCGCCGGTTCCGCGTGCGCAAGCTCTGAGTTCAGGCCACCGGTGCCGCCCGCGGCCGCCCGCCGAGCAGGCGCGCGGGCAGCGTCAGCAGCGCGCGCAGGAACGCGAACAGGGCCTCGAAGGTGATGCCCACCAGCCGGAACGGCAGCGAGAGCAGCCAGGCCAGCGGCCACAGCAGCAGCACGAGCAACGCCAGCGGCCAGCACAGCACGAACAGGATGCACCAGGCGGCGATGGCGAACAGCGTCTTCATGGGCAGCTCCGAAGCGATCGAGGACCCGGGGTTCCGGTGAGCGGCAGCATGCGGGCGGCCTCCCCGCCCGGCAACGGCCGTGCGACGAAGCGCCGGTTGCGGCGACGAAGCCCGGCGCCGGCGCGACGAATCCGACCATGGCGGGCATGGAAGAGGCCGCCGGTGCCGGCAGGCCGTGCCCGCTAGAGAGGAAGCTCCATCTCCACCAGGTCGTAGCCGCCCCCGAACCCATCCGGTTCGATACGCCGCACCACGAAGCCGAAGCGCGCGAAGAAGCCCTGGCTCATCGGCGTGGTCTCGATCAGCACGCGGGCGAAGCGGCCTTCCGCGCGGATGCGTTCGAGCCGTTCCTCCAGCAAGCGGGTGCCGAGCCCGTGCGCATGCAGATCGCGCCGGACCATGCCCCACACCAGGCCGGCGGCCGAGGGCTCCGGATGCGGCGCATAGCCGCCGCACCCGAGCAGTTCGCCCCGGGAGTCCTCCAGCACGAAGTAGCGCAGGCCGTCTTCATCGAGGCTGTCGAGGAAGTCCCCGCGCTCGTGCGCGCCGAAATAGTCCGGCACGTTGCTCTCGAACAGCGCGATGCAGGCGGCCAGGTCGGTGGCGCGGTACGGACGCAGGCGGTCCAAGGCGGACATGCCGTCGGTACGAAGAAGGCTGGCTCAGTACGCCAACGTGGCCTGCAACGGCACCTCGCCGGCCCAGCGCGCGCGCCCGGCCAGCGCCTTCAGCTCGACCAGCACCGCCGCGCCGATCACGTCCAGGTCCAGCTTGCGCGCCAGCGCCACCGCGGCCAGCAGCGTACCGCCGGTCGCCAGCACGTCGTCGACGATCAGCACGCGCGCCCCGGACTTCAACACGTCGGCATGCATCTCGATACGGTCCGTGCCGTATTCCAGCGCATATTCCTGGCCGACCGTGCGTCCCGGCAGCTTGCCCGGCTTGCGCACCGGCACGAAGCCGCAGCGCAGTTCGTGCGCAAGCGGCGCACCGAGGATGAACCCACGCGACTCGATCCCGAGCACCGCCTCCGGCGATGCCTGCCTCCAGGGCTGCGCCATCGCGGCGATTGCCGCAGCAAAGCCCGGCCCGTCCGCGAGCAGCGGCGTGATGTCCTTGAACACGATGCCCGGCTTGGGAAAGTCGGGAATGTCGCGGATCAGATCGGCCCAGTGCGCAGGCACAGCGGAAGCCATGCCATGGCTGGCGTCGTTCATATCGATTACCGGGTAAATCGCGGGGGCGGCCATTCTAGGCCGTACCAAGCCCCCGAGCGAGCCATGCTGTGGCTGTGGCTGTGGCTGTGGCTGTGGCTGTGGATTTTGCCGTTTGACTTCCCTGGGCCCCTCCGAAGCGGCGGAGACGGTGGGAAAAACCCCGCAGGGGCGACGCACATGGATGTGCGTCGTTTTTCGCCGCGACAGGAGGTCGCGTCGAAAAATCCTGCCGGCTCCGCAGACCCGCAGCGTAGCTGCGGGCGCGTAGGCGGGGTGTGCTTGATCAGCCGTTCGGCTGCTGTGAAGCGCTTCTTTTGGTTACTTTTCTTTATGCGGCACATCCTTGTGCCGCGCCCTTCGGGCCGGCTTCGCCGTGCGGCGCCGCTCCTGCGGCGCGCGTGCACAAGCAAAGAAAAGTGACTCGCCGCAAGGCGAAAGCTTTCGCCTTTCTAGCCAAAGGCAAAAAAAGCGAAAAGCAAAGTCCCTGGATGATCAGCCATTCGCCCGCTGAAAAGCGCTCCCCGCCTTCGCGGAAATGACGACAGTGGGATTACGGATAGAGACTGGATAGATGGCGTCAAAGTCGCTGGGTCCCCGCCTTCGCGGGGACGACAGCACGGAGATAGCGAGAACCGGATCGATGGTAGGAAAGTCATACACACCCAACCCAACCAATCCCTCACGACATCAACCGGCAACCGCCTTCCGCCCCTGGAACAATCCCCGCACCAGCACGAAGAACATCGGCACCAGGAAGATCGCCAGCAACGTACCCGTCACCATGCCCCCGATCACGCTCACGCCGATCTCGCGCCGGCTGGCCGCACCCGCCCCCGTCGACAACGCCAACGGCAGCACGCCCGCCACGAACGCCAGCGACGTCATCACGATCGGCCGCAGGCGCAGCCGCGCCCCTTCCAGCGCCGCCTGCATCAGCGAACGACCCGCGCGATGCTGCGCCTCGGCGAACTCCACGATCAGGATCGCGTTCTTGGCCGACAGGCCGATCGTGGTCAACAGGCCCACCTGGAAATAGATGTCGTTGACGAACCCGACCAGCGTCGTCGCGGCGACCGTACCGATCAGGCCCAGCGGGATCACCAGCATCACCGCCACCGGGATCGACCAGCTCTCGTACAGCGCCGCCAGGCACAGGAAGATGAACAGGATCGACGCCGCATACAACCAGATCGCCTGGTTGCTGGCCATCCGCTCCTGGTAGGACAGTCCGCTCCAGGCCAGGTCGAAGCCCGGGTGCTCGGCCGCCAGCGCCTCGATCCGCCGCATCGCCTCGCCGGAACTGCGCCCGGTCGCCGGCGCGCCCTGGATCTGCGCCGCCGCCAGGCCGTTGAAACGCTGCAACAGCTGCGGGCCGCGCGTCCAATGGGTGGAGGCGAACGCCGAGAACGGCGCCATCTGCCCGTCGCTGCCGCGCACGTACCACTGGTCGATGTCCTGCGGCAGCGAGCGATACGGCGCGTCGCCCTGCACGTACACGCGCTTGACCCGGCCGCGGTCGATGAAGTCGTTCACGTAGCGCCCGCCCCAGGCGATCGACAACGTGCCGTTGATGTCGCTCTGGGCCAGGCCGAGCGCGCGCGCCTGCGCCTGGTCCACGTCGACCTGCAGCTGCGCCTTGTCGCCCAGGCCGTTGTAGCGCACCGCCGCCAGTTGCGGGTCGTCGCTGGCCTGCTGCACCAGTTGCTGCCGCGCCTGGTCCAGGGCCGGGCGGCCCACGCCGTCGGCGTCGCGCAGCCACACCTCGAAGCCGCTCGACTGGCCGAGGCCGCGCACCGACGGCGGCGAGAGCACCGTGATCCTGGCGTCGCCGAAACGACGGAAGTAGGCGTTGGCGCGATCGATGATCGCCTGCGCGGAGCCGTCGCGGCCGCGCTCCTTCCAGTCCTTCAGCCCGGCGAACGCCTGGCCGGCGTTCTGGCCGACGCCGGCCTGGTTGCGGCCGATCACCATGAAGATCACGTTGAGGTTGTCCTTCTCCTCGCGCATGAAGTAGTCGCTGATGCGCTTGCCGACCTCCTGGGTCTTCGCCAGCGGCGTGCCCTCCGGCGTGGTGAACTGCACCTGCACCTGCGCCTGGTCCTCCACCGGCAGGAAGCCGGTCGGCAGGCGCTGGTAGAGGACGGCCACCACCAGCACCACCAGCAAGTACAGCGCCACCCAGCGGCGCGGCCGGTCCAGCAGCCGGCCCAGCCGGCTTTGGTAGCCCGCCTGGCTGCGTTCGACCAGCCGGTCGAAGCCGCGGAAGAAACGCCCCTGCGGCCGCTCGCGCTCCACCGGCGCCAGCAGCGTGGCGCACAGCGCCGGGGTCAGCGTCAGCGCGACCAGCGCCGACAGCGCCATCGCCGACACGATCGTCAGCGAGAACTGCCGGTAGATGATGCCGGTGGCGCCGCCGAACAGCGCCATCGGCACGAACACCGCGCCGAGCACCACGGTGATGCCGACCAGCGCGCCGGTGATCTGCCCCATCGAGCGCTCGGTGGCCTCCAGCGGCGGCAGGTGCTCCTCGTGCATGATGCGCTCGACGTTCTCGACCACCACGATCGCATCGTCCACGAGCAGGCCGATCGCCAGCACCATCGCGAACAGGGTCAGCGTGTTGATGGTGAAGCCCGCCACCGCCAGCAGGCCGAACGTGCCCAGCAGCACCACAGGCACGGTGATCGCCGGGATCAGCGTGGCGCGCCAGTTCTGCAGGAACAGGTACATCACCACCACGACCAGCACGATCGCCTCGACCAGGGTGTGCACCACGCCCTCGATCGACACCCGCACGAACGGCGTGCCATCGCGCGGATAGGCGACCTCCACGCCGTGCGGGAAGCGTGGCTTCATCCGCTCGACCAGCGCGCGCACCGCGTCGGAGGTCTCCATCGCGTTGGCGCCGGAGGACAGCGTCAGCGAGAAACCGGCGGCCGGATGGCCGTTGAGCCAGGTCCAGCTCTGGTAGTTCTCCGCGCCGATCTCGACCCGGGCCACGTCGCGCAGCCGCACCGCCGAGCCGTCCGGCCGGGTGCTCAGGATGATGTCCTCGAACTGCTCCGGCGTCCGCAACCGCGATTGCGCGGTGACCGTGGCGTTGAGCGCCTGCTCCGGCCCGGTCGGCAGCGCGCCGAGTTCGCCGGCGGTGACCTGGGTGTTCTGCGCCTGGATCGCGCTGGTCACGTCCGAGGGCATCAGCTTGAACGCGTTGAGCTTGTGCGGGTCCAGCCACACCCGCATCGCGTACTGGGCGCCGAACACGTTGATCTCGCCGACGCCGTTGAGCCGGCTCACCGGGTCCTGCAGGTTGCTGACCAGGTAGTCCGACAGGTCCACGCTGTCGAGCGTGTCGGTGGTGTCGTACAGCGCCACCACCATCAGGCTGTCGCCCTGCGACTTGGCCACCACCACGCCCTGGTCCTGCACCTCCTGCGGCAACCGGTTGAGCGCCTGGTTGACCGCGTTCTGCACCTGCACCTGGGCGATGTCCGGGTCGGCGCTCTGGTCGAAGGTGACGGTGATGCGCGACTGCCCCGACGAGGAGCTGGTCGAGGAGAAGTACAGCAGGTGGTCGATGCCCTTGATCTGCTGCTCGATCACCTGGGTGACGCTGTCCTCCACCGTCTGCGCGGAGGCGCCGTTGTAGTTGGCGGTGATGCTGACCGTCGGCGGGGCGATGTCCGGGTACTGCTCGACCGGCAGCGTCGCCACCGCGATCGCGCCGGCGGCCATGATGCAGATCGCCAGCACCCAGGCGAATATCGGGCGGTGGATGAAGAAACGCGGCAGCACCGGCTCAGCCTCCGCCGGCGACGCTGGCGGCCGGGGCCACCTTCACCGGCATTCCTTCGGCCAGTCCCTGCGCACCCTCGACGATGACCTGGTCGCCCGCCGCCAGCCCGGCGTCCACCAGCCAGCGGTCCCCCACCGCGCGCGCGGTCTTCAGTTCGCGGCGATAGGCCTTGCCGTCCTTGCCGACCACCCACACCTGGGCGAGCCCGCGCGGCGTGCGGTCCACCGCCGCCTGCGGCACCAGGATGGCCCGCTCGCGCACGCCCTGCTCGACGATGGCGCGCACGTACATGCCCGGCAGCAGTTGCCGGTCGGGATTGGGGAACTGCGCGCGCAGCGTGACCGTGCCGGTGTCCTCGGCGACGTCGATGTCGGCGAATTCCAGCCGCCCCGGCAACGGGTAGTCGGTACCGTCGGCGAGCTTCAGCTTGACCTCGGTGGACGCCGGCAGCACGCCGCCGGCGGCGATCTCGCGGCGCAGCGCCAGGTACTGGCTGCCCGACTGGGTCAGGTCCACGTTCATCGGATCGAGCTTCTGGATCTTGGCGATCGCGCCGGCCTGGTTGGCGGTCACCAATGCGCCTGGAGTCACCAGCGAGCGGCCGATGCGCCCGCCGATCGGCGCATCCACCGTGGCGAAGCGCAGGTTGGTGCGCGCGGTCTGCAGCGCCGCCGAAGCCGCGTCGCGGTTGGCGATCGCCTGGCGGTAGGCGGCCTCGGCATCGTCGATGTCCTGCTGTGCGGCCAGTTGGCCACGGCCCAGCGAGCGGTAGCGCTCGGCCTTCAGGCGCGTGGTCGCCAGCGCCGCCTCGGCATTGCTCAGGTCGGCCTCCGCCTGGCGCGCGGCGGCCTGGTAGAGCGTCGGCTCGATCTGGAACAGCGGCTGCCCGGCGCGGACCTCGCTGCCCTCCTCGAACAGCCGGCGCTGCAGGATGCCGCTGACCTGCGGCCTCACTTCCGACTCTTCGGAAGCCACGGCCCGGCCGGCCAGTTCGGTGGTGAGAGTTACCTTCTCGGGAGCGAGGGTGACGACGGCGACCTGCTTGGGCCCGGCGGTCTTTTTCTCGTCGCTGCCATGGCAGGCACTGAGCAGGCCGGCGAGCGACAAGGCGAACGCAACGGGGGCTCCCCGGAAAAACAGTCGGAGCGAGGGCATGCGGGGGATTGGAGTCGGGACTGCCGTCGAGATTATAGGTAGGGGTGGGCGCGGGGTACGTGCCAATGGTTGGTCAACCGGCACCGCGGTCGAGCGTTCTCCGCCGACGCCCTGCATCCCGGCAGGCTCGGCCGGGGAAGACCGGAAGCCTCCGGCCGCCGATCGCGCGATCAGGAACTGCAGGAAAGCATCGAGCATCCGGCCCGGTCGCGCGCCCAGTCCGGGCGCTTCGCCGCGAACGCATCCCGTCCCGGCTGGTCCTCGTAGGGACGCCGCATCACCTCCATCAGCTCTTGGATGCCGCCCATGTCGCCCTGCTCGGCCCGGTCGATCGCCTGCTGGGCCAGGTAGTTGCGCAGCACGTAGCGCGGGTTCGTCCGTTGCATCCGCTGGCGCCGCGCCGCCGCGGCGCCGCCGTCGGCCTCCACGCGCGCCAGGTAGCGCGCCAGCCAGTCGCGCAGCGCCGGCAAGGCCGCATCGCGCTTGTCCGCCGAATAGAAGGCCGGCATCAGCGGCTCGGCCGAGGGCGCATCCGGGGCCACCTCGACGAGGCTGCGGAAGGTCAGCGTCATGTCCATCTCCGCCCGCTGCATCAGCGCGTAGAGCTCGCCGGCCAGCTCCAGGTCGCCTTCCCGGCATTCCGCCAGCCCGAGCTTGGCCGCCGTGTCGCGCCGCTGGCATGCCAGGTAGGTGGCGCGGAACCGCTCCAGGCCGGCGTTCAGCGGCTCCGCGTCCGCGAACAGCGGCGACAAGGCCTGCGCCAGCCTTCCCAGGTTCCAGTACGCGACCTGCGGCTGGGTACCGAAACGGTAGCGGCGGCCCTGGGCATCGGTGGTGTTGGGGGTCCAGTCCGGGTCGTAGTCGTCCACCCAGCCGTAGGGGCCGTAGTCGATCGTCAATCCCAGGATCGACATGTTGTCGGTGTTCATCACCCCGTGCACGAAACCCACCCGCATCCAGTGCGCCACCAGTTCGGCGGTGCGCTCGCACACCTGCGCGAACCAGGCCGCGTAGCCCGGCCCGTCCCGGCCCTGCAGCCCGGGAAAGTCCCGGGAGATCGTGAAATCGGCCAGCCGCCGCAACAGCGCCGCGTCGCCGCGCGAGGCCGGCAGTTCGAAGCTGCCGAAACGCACGAACGACGGAGCGACCCGGCACACGATCGCGCCGGGCTCCGCGCGCGGATGGCCGTCGTAGAACATGTCGCGCACCACCGCCTCGCCGGTGGCCACCAGGCTCAGCGCGCGCGTGGTCGGCACGCCGAGATGGTGCATCGCCTCGCTGCAGAGGAATTCCCGGATCGAGGAACGCAGCACCGCGCGGCCGTCGGCACCGCGCGAATAAGGCGTGCGCCCTGCCCCTTTCAGCTGCAGCTCGTGGCGCTGCCCGTCGCTCCCGAGCACCTCGCCCAGCGAGATCGCACGGCCGTCGCCGAGCTGCCCGGCCCAGTGCCCGAACTGGTGCCCGCCGTAGTTGGCGGCATACGGCTGCATGCCGGGGTAGAGCGCGTTGCCGGCGAACACCTGGGCGAACTCATCCCCGGCCAGGTCGGCGGCATCGAACCCGATCCGCGCCGCGACCTCGGGCGAGTACGCCAGCAAGCGCGCCGCCGCCACCGGCGTCGGCATCACCGGCGACCACAGCGCGCCTTCCACCTGGCGCTGGCGCAGCCCGCTCTCCGGATCGCCCGGCAGCTCGGCGACGAAGCGATTGTCGAAGACCAGCGCCGCCATCGCCTCAGCCCGCGCCAAGCGCCCCGAAGGGGCCACCCTGCTGGAGCGCCGCACGGTAGGCCGGACGCGCTTCGATACGCCGCAGGAAGGCCTGCAATCGCGGATGTCCCTCCAGGCCGCCGGCGCGCGCGGCCGCGGCCTGCACCGGGAAGCTCATCTGGATGTCCGCCGCGGTGAAGCGCTCGCCGGCGAACCAGCCGCTCTCGCCCAGTTCGCGTTCCATCCAGTCCAGGTGCAGCTTGAGTTGCGGCCCGACGAAGCCCTGCATCGCCCTGTCGGCGATCATGCGCGCGACCGGGCGCACGAAGAACGGCATCTTCGCCGAGCGGATCCGGTTGAACACCAGCGCCATCAACAGCGGCGGCATCGCCGAGCCCTCCGCGTAATGCAACCAGTACCGGAAGCGCAGCCGCTCGGGCGAATCCACCGGGCGCGGCGTCGGCGAAAGTACCCGCTCGCTGTCGTAGCGGTCGACCAGATATTCCAGGATCGCGCCGGACTCGGCCAGCACGTGGTCGCCATCCACCACCACCGGCGACTTGCCCAGCGGGTGGATCGCGCGCAGCTCGGGGGGCGCCAGCAGCGTCTCCGGATCGCGCGCGTAGCGCACCACCTGGTAAGGCAGCGCCAGTTCCTCCAGCAGCCAGAGCACGCGCTGCGAACGGGAATTCTCGAGGTGATGGACGGAGATCATGAAGGCCCGGGCGAACGAAGACGGGCCTCGGATGTTACGCCGCCCCGGGGAATCCCCGCAGGGACGCGCGCGTTCTTGCCAAGGCCCGCACAAAAGAAAACGCCGGGGACTTGCGTCCCCGGCGTCCTGGCGACCTGTCGGTGGCCGGCGCGATTACAGCGCCTGCACCTGGTCGGCCTGCATGCCCTTCTGGCCCTGCACGGCGATGAAGCTCACCTTCTGGCCTTCCTGCAGCGACTTGAAGCCATTGCCCTGGATCGAGCGGAAGTGGACGAACAGGTCCGGGCCGCTTTCCGGGGTGATGAAGCCGAAGCCCTTGGCATCGTTGAACCACTTAACCGTTCCGTGTTGACGATCAGACATCTTTACTTGCTCCTGAAACATGTTGGGATTAATCGCGACCACCGGGACCCCGGGGCCGAGACTGAGTTGCAGGTGTGGGTAAAGCGGAACGATGGAGCGGATCGGATGATCGGCAGCACCAGGCCACGATTCACGGTGACCCTAGCAAACACAGTGGCGCGCACATTACTAGGGTTTTCGGGAAAAAGCGACTCCCGCACGTTCATCTTCCCGACCGGGCCCGGCCCCGGGTGGCCCGGGCGGCGGCCGCGCGTATCATGCCGCCCTTTGCCGCAGGCATCCCGATGGCCCTCACCGCCACCATTCGCAAGGCCGAACTGCAGATAAGCGACCTGGACCGTGGCTACTACGCCACCCACAACCTGACCCTGGCCCAGCACCCCTCCGAGACCGATGAGCGCCTGATGGTGCGGCTGCTGGCGTTCGCCCTGTTCGCGCGCGAGCGGCTGGAATTCGGCAAGGGCCTGAGCACCGACGACGAACCGGACCTGTGGCAGCGCGACTACACCGGCGAGATCGCGCTGTGGATCGACCTGGGCCAGCCGGACGAGTCGCGCGTGCGCAAGGCCTGCAACCGCGCCGCCGAGGTGGCGGTGGTCAACTACGGCGGCAACGCCGCCGAGATGTGGTGGAAGAAGTACGGCCCGGCGCTGGCGCGCTTCGCCAACCTGCAGGTGATCGACATCGACGCCGGCAGCGTCGAGGCGCTGGGCAGCCGGATCCAGCGCGGCATGCGCCTGAACGTGCTGATCCAGGACGGCGAGGTGCAGCTGATCGGCGAGGACGGCGACGTGCTGAGCATCGTCCCGGCCACGCGCAAGGCCGCCTCGGCATGAGCGTCGCCTGCGACGTGCTGGTGATCGGCGCCGGCGCGGCCGGGCTGATGGCGGCGCTGACCGCCGGCCAGCGCGGGCGCCGCGTCCAGGTGGTCGAGCACGCCAACAAGGTCGGCAAGAAGATCCTGATGTCCGGCGGCGGGCGCTGCAATTTCACCAACACCGGCACCTCCCCGGCCAACTTCATCTCCGCCAACCCGCACTTCTGCAAGTCGGCGCTGGCGCGCTTCACCCCCTCCGACTTCCTCGGCATGGTCGAGCGCCATGGCATCGCCTGGCACGAGAAGGAGCTGGGCCAGCTGTTCTGCGACGTCTCCTCCAAGCTGATCGTGAAGATGCTGGTCGACGAATGCCAGGCCGCCGGCGTGCAGATCCGCACGCATTGCGCCGTCACCGGCATCGAGCGCGGCAGCGAGGGCTTCGTCGTGGACACCGCCCAGGGCCGGTTCCTGTGCCGGTCGCTGGTGGTGGCGACCGGCGGCCTGTCGATCCCCAGCCTCGGCGCGACCGGCTTCGGCTACGAGATCGCCCGCCGCTTCGGCCACGAGGTGCTGCCGACCCGCGCCGGGCTGGTGCCGCTGACCTTGTCCGGCAAGCACCAGGAGCGCCTTCGGGACCTGTCGGGCGTCGCGGTGCCGGTGGAAGCCAGCTGCCATGGCATCGGCTTCCGCAATTTCATGCTGCTGACCCACCGCGGCGTCAGCGGCCCGGCGATCCTGCAGATCTCCTCCTACTGGCAGCCGGGCGACGACCTGCGCCTGGACCTGCTGCCCGGCCTGGATGCCGGTCAATGGCTGCGCGAGCAGAAGAGGACGCGCGGGGCCTCCGAGCTGCGCACCGTGCTGGGCGACGTGCTGCCACGCCGCTTCGCCCAGCGCCTGTGCGAGGTCTGGCTGCCGGACAAGCCGGTCCGCCAGCTGGACGAGCGCGAACTGCGTGCCGCGGCCGAGCTGCTGTCCGCCTGGCCGCTGGTGGCCAGCGGCACCGAGGGCTACCGCACCGCCGAGGTCACGCTGGGCGGCGTGTCCACCGACCAGGTCTCGTCCTCGACCATGGAGTCGCGCCGCGTGCCGGGCCTGTACTTCGTCGGCGAGGTGCTGGACGTCACCGGCTGGCTGGGCGGCTACAACTTCCAGTGGGCCTGGGCCTCGGGCCATGCCGCCGGCGAGGCGGCCTAGGGGCCGGGATCGGGAATTCGGGATGCGATGTGCGAACGACGTCGCTTTTCGCGGCTCCCCGGTCCCGGATCCCCCATCCCTCTCAATGGACTCCGATGCACCCGATCATGTATTAAACCCCGTCCCCGGGGAGACCTGAATGCAGAACGGCAAAGACCTCACGCTCCGCCTGATGATCGTCGACGACAGCGGAGAGAGCGCGGAGGGCATCGTCACCCATCTGCGCAACAGCGGCATCGCGGTGCGCCCCTCGCGCCCGCAGAACGCGGAGGACATGGCAACGATGCTGGGCGGCCAGATCGACCTGGTGCTCGCCGCCCGTTCCCTGGCCATCCCGATGCCGGCCCTGCAGCAGCGCATCGCCGCCAGCGGCAAGGACGTGCCGCTGGTCCTGCTCGCCGACCGCATCGACGAGGACGAATGGGTCGAGGCCGCCGCGCACGGCGTCCGCGCGATCGCGCTGCGCCAGCGCCCCGAGCACCTGCTGGCGGTGGTCCGCAGGGAATGGGCCGACCTGCTCGCCCGCCGCGACCTGCGCCGGATCGAGGCGCAGATGCGCGAGACCGAGCGCCGCTGCGACGCGCTGATCGCCTCCTCGCGCGACCCGATCGCCTACGTCCACGAAGGCATGCACATCCGCGCCAACGACGCCTACCTGGAGATGTTCGGGTTCGAGTCGTTCGAGGACGTGGAAGGCATCTCGCTGCTGGACATGATCGCCCCGCAGCACGTCGAGGATTTCAAGCAGCTGCTCAAGTCGATGTCGCGCGGCGAGCCGCCGCCGGCGCAGTACAAGGTCGATGCGCGCACGCTGGAAGGCGGCACGTTCCCGGCGACGATGGAGTTCGCCACCGCCACCTACGAGGGCGAGGCCTGCGTCCAGGTGGTGTTCCGCAAGCGCGAGGAGCTGGACCCGGAACTGGCGCGCGAGGTCGAGGAACTGCGCCAGCGCGATGCCGTCACCGGGCTGCTCAACCGCCCGACCTTCATGATGGCGCTGGAGAACGCGGTGGCCCAGGCCAGCCGCGGCGGCCGGCAGTCCGGCTTCCTGCTGATCGAACCCGACCACTACGCCCGCATCCTGCCGGAGATCGGCCTGGACTCGGCCGATGCGCTGATCGCGGCGATGGCCCGCTACCTGGCCTCCCTGCTGGACGAGGACGTCACCGTCGCCCGCTTCGGCGAGAACAGCTTCGCCGTCCTCATGGAAGGCGACTACCTGCGCGCCACCACCACCGCCGAGCGGGTCCGCGAGGCGTTCGCCCGGCACGTGTTCGCGATCGGCGACCGGTCGGTCACGGTCACGGTGAGCATCGGCGGGGTCCAGATCGGCGAGAAGATCGCCAGCATCGGCCAGGTGCTCAAGCGCGGCGCGGAGTGCGTGCGCTCCTGCGTCGAGCTGGGCGGCAACGGCCTGGACATCTTCGATCCCAGCGCGGTCGATCGCGCCGAGGAAGAACGCATCCAGCGCTGGCTGGAGCAACTGCGCGACGCGCTGCGCGGCAACGGCTTCCTGCTGCACTACCAGCCCGTGCTCAACCTCCAGGGCGAGCCGCTGGAGCTGTACCAGGGCTTCCTGCGCCTGGAGCGCAACGGCGAGCTGGTGCCGCCGTCGGTGTTCCTGGACATCGCCGAGGAGCACGGCCTGATCGCCGACATCGACCTGTGGGTGGTGGAACGGGCGATCAAGGCGATCGGCGAGCGCCAGCGCGCCGGCCATGCCACCCATGTGATGGTGCGGATCGGCCCGGAGTCGTTCGCCAACCCGCGCATGCTCGCGACGATCCGCGAACAGCTTGCCGCCCAGCGCGTGCCGGGCGAGCGGCTGTGGCTGCAAGTCCAGGAATCGAAGGTGTTCACCCACCTCAAGAACGCGCAGCAGTTCCTCGCCGAGGTCGCCGCGTTCGGCTGCAAGGTCGGGCTGGAGCAGTTCGGTTCTGGCCTGGATTCCTTCCAGCTGTTGGCGCATTTCCGCCCGAGCTTCCTGCGCCTGGACCGCGGCATCAGCGCCGAGGTCGCGAGCAGCAAGGAAAGCCAGGACAAGATCCGCGAGATCACCGGGCGGGCCGGCAGCGCCGGCATCGTGACCGTGACCGAGTTCGTCGCCGATGCCGCCTCGATCAGCGCCCTGTTCAGCGCCGGCGTGGACTACGTGCAAGGCGACTTCGTCGCACCGGCGAGCCCGGCGATGAACTTCGAATTCTGATCCCGACGTTCCTGCCTGGTCCCGGTCCCGAAAGCGAAGGGCCCGCAAACGCGGGCCCTTCGTCGGTCAGACCACCGTGCCGTTGGCGGCACGCAGCGCGGCGATGCGCTCGGGCAGCGGCGGATGACTCAGGAACAGCTTGCGCAGGCCGTCGCCGACGCCGCCGGCGATGCCGAACGCCGCGATCTGGTTCGGCAGCGTGCTCTGGCCATGGTTGAGCTGCAGGCGCTCCAGCGCCGCGATCATCTTCTGGCGGCCGGCCAGCTGGGCGCCGCCCGCGTCGGCGCGGAACTCGCGCCGGCGCGAGAACCACATCGCGATCATCGTCGCGAACAGGCCGAACACCATCTCCAGCACGAACACGATGATGTAGTAGGCGAAGCCGCGGCCGCCGTCGCGGTTGCCGGACATCGCGCTGTCCACCACGCCGCCGACCACGCGCGCCAGCACGATCACGAAGGTATTGAGCACGCCCTGCAACAGCGCCATCGTCACCATGTCGCCGTTGGCCACGTGCGCGATCTCGTGGCCCAGCACCGCCTCGGCCTCGTCCTCGGTCATGTTGTGCAGCAGGCCGGTGGACACCGCCACCAGGGCGTTGTTGCGGTTGGCGCCGGTGGCGAAGGCGTTGATCTCCGGGCCTTCGTAGACCGCCACTTCCGGCATGCCGATGCCGGCGGCCTGGGCCTGGCGGCGCACCGTCTCGAGCAGCCAGCGCTCGGTGGGATTGCGCGGCTCGGTGATGACCTGCGCGCCGGTGGAGCGCTTGGCCATGAACTTGGACATCAGCAGCGAGATGAAGGAGCCGCCGAAGCCGAAGATCGCCGCCATGACCAGCAGGCCGCTCATCTGCGACGGGTTCACGCCCAGCAGCGACATCACCACGCTGGCGAGGACCAGCACCGCGAAGTTGGTGAGGAGGAAAAGGGCGATACGGTTGAACATGGAAGCGCAGGCTCCGCCTGGATGAATGGATGGATACCGCGAATCTGCGGGGTGGCAGGCTTGAAATCAAGACGGAACCTGACTGACGATTCAGCCAGTCATGACCCCGGTTCCTTACCGCGGCCGGTTCGCGCCCTCGCCCACCGGCCCGCTTCACTTCGGCTCGTTGCTGGCGGCGCTGGGCAGCTGGTTGCTGGCCCGCCATGCCGGCGGCGAATGGCGGGTGCGGATCGAGGACATCGATCCGCCGCGCACCGTCCCCGGCGCCGCCGACGCCCAGCTGCGCACGCTGCACGCGTTCGGGCTGCACCCGGACGGCGCGGTCGTGCGCCAGAGCGAGCGCCACGGGCTGTACCAGGCCGCACTCGAGCGGCTGCTGCACGATGGCCTGGCCTTCGCCTGCGGGTGCAGCCGCAGCGAGCTCGCCGCGGCCGGCGGCATCCACCACCGCTGCGTCGCCCCCGCCGCGCCCGCGCGCCGGGCGGTGCGGCTGCGGGTAACGCCCGGGAGCCGCGCCGGCTTCGTCGATGGCCTGCAGGGGCCGGTCGAGCAGGACGTGTACGCCGAGGTCGGCGACTTCGTGCTGCGCCGCGCGGACGGCTACTGGGCCTACCAGCTGGCGGTGGTCGTGGACGATGCCGACCAGGGCATCACCGACGTGGTGCGCGGCGCCGACCTGCTGGACTCCACGCCCAGGCAGATCCTGCTGCACGAGGCGCTCGGCCTGCCGATCCCGCGCTATCTGCACCTGCCGCTGGTGCTGGACGCCGCCGGCCACAAGCTTTCCAAGTCGGACGCCGCGCGGCCGCTGGACGATGCGGACCCCGCCCCCGCGCTGCGCCGCGCCTGGGGCTGCCTGGGCCAGGACGCGGCGGTCCTGGCCGACCAGGCCGCGCCGGAGCGGATGCTGCAGCGCATGCTGCAACATTTCAGGCCGGAACGAATTCCGCGCACGCTGTCGCGCGCCTGACGCGCCGCCGGTCCGGCCGGGCCCGCATCCGCCGCAAAGCGCGCGACACGCTCTAGAATCGCCGGTCCCCTCCCGTCGCTTCCCTGGAGCATCCCCGCATGACATCCCGCGTCGTACTGGTCACCGGCGGCACCGGCGGCATCGGCACCGCCATCTGCAAGCGCCTGGCCGACCAAGGGCACCGGATCGCCACCAACTACCGCGACGAGGAAAAGGCGCGGCAATGGCAGCAGCGCATGCGCGCGGACGGCTACGACATCGCGCTGTTCCGCGGCGACGTCGCCTCGCCGGAACACGCGCGCGCGCTGGTCGCCGACGTGGAAGCCGGGCTGGGGCCCGTCGAGGTGCTGGTCAACAACGCCGGCATCACCCGCGACACCACCTTCCACCGCATGACCCCGGAGCAATGGCACGAGGTCATCAACACCAACCTCAACTCGGTGTTCAACGTCACCCGCCCGGTGATCGAGGGCATGCGCAAGCGCGGCTGGGGGCGGATCATCCAGATCAGCTCGATCAACGGCCTGAAGGGCCAGTACGGGCAGGCCAACTACGCGGCGGCCAAGGCCGGCATGCATGGCTTCACCATCTCGCTGGCGCGCGAGAACGCCGCGTTCGGCATCACGGTCAACACCGTCTCGCCCGGCTACGTCGCCACCGACATGGTGATGGCGGTGCCCGAGGAAGTGCGCGCCAAGATCATCGCGGACATCCCGACCGGCCGCCTCGGCAAGCCGGAGGAAATCGCCTACGCGGTCGCGTTCCTGGTCGCCGAGGAAGCCGCCTGGATCACCGGCTCCAACCTCGACATCAACGGCGGCCACCACATGGGCTGGTGAGCGCCGATGCTGCACCCGGCGCAACACGCTGAAATCGCGGCGGAATCCATGCTGCGCAGCATGCCCGGCGCCGGGAACCGCCGGCCGCCCTGACTTTCGTTGGTTGCAAGCGCTGCTGCGCTGCGCCATCCTGAGCGCCTGACCGTCACGAGTAACCGCTCCATGGCTGGACTGCGCATCATCAAGAAGTACCCGAACCGCCGCTTGTACGATACGGAGATCTCCAGCTACATCACGATCGAGGACGTGCGGCAGCTGATCATCGACGGCGAGGAGTTCGAGGTGCGCGACGCCAAGAGCGGCGAGGACCTGACCCGTTCAGTGTTGCTGCAGATCATCGCCGACCAGGAATCCGACGGCGAGCCGATGCTCTCGACCCAGCTGTTGAGCCAGATCATCCGCTTCTACGGCGATTCGCTGCAGGGCTTCATGGGCAACTACCTGGAGCGCAGCATGCAGGTGTTCCTGGAGCAACAGCAGCAGTTCCGCCAGCAGATGGGCAACCTGCTGGGCCAGACGCCGTGGGCGATGATGAACCAGCTCACCGAGCGCAACCTGGAGCTGTGGCAGGAATTCCAGCGCAGCTTCAGCGCCGGCTTCGGGCGCCCGACCGGCACCGGGAGCGGCGGCTCCACCCCGCCCCCGGGCACGACCGGCCCGACCGGCAAGACCCGCAGCGGCGGCCGCTGAAACAGGAGTCTGTCGCGCCCGCGCGCGAAGCCCGGCCGTCCCCGCACGCATCGCGCAACCCCTGCCGGTTCACCTCCGCTGGCGCGCGGCGGCGCGTTCGCCGTCGCCGCTGCCCTCGCTTCCCTGCGGCGCGACCCGCTCCACCGCGTAACCGCGCGCGCGCAGCTTTTCGACCACGCCGTCCTCGCCGAGCAGGTGCAGCGCACCGACCACCACCATCGCGTTGCCGCGCGATGGCGCCGCCTGCAGCATCCGCTCCAGGCGCGGCACCCAGCGGTCGTTGCGCTCGACATTGATGCGGCGATAGAGCGCCGGGTACTGCCTGCGCATGTCCTGGGCCATTTCCTTCCAGAGCACGTCCGCGTCGCCGCGGCGCCAGGCATCGTGCAGGCGCCGGGTCTGGCCGGCGTCGCCGTCCGCGTCGTCGAGCGCTTCGGCCAGCATCTGCCGCTGTTCCTCCGGCGACATCCCGGCCAACAGCGCGATCTGCTCGTCCGCGCGCTCCAGCCCGATGGCCGGCTTGCCGGCCTTGAGCGCCAGCTGCATGAAGTGCCGGTCCAGCCCCAGGGCCGGGTCCATGCCCTGCGAGGTCATCGCCGCGATGCTGATCGTCAATCCCACGAACCATGCCTGGTAGGTCTGCAGCAGCTCCGGCGACAGGCCGCGGCGCGCGGCATACGCCTGCAGTTTCTGCCAGGTCGGCGCATCCAGTTCCTGCCGCAGCGAGGAGCCGTCCTTGCGCAGTCCGGCCTGCATCATCTTCCTGCCCAGGTCGGGCGAATCGACCTCGTCCGGGGCGAGCTCGAACACCAGCCTGCGCGCATCGGCGAAGGCGCGATCGACCTCGGGCGACAAGGGGTAGTCGTCCGGCTTGAGCAGGTGGAACGAGCCCAGCAGGTACAGGTGCGCGTCGCCCTTGCTGACCTTCCACAACAACGGCACCGGCGGGCGATGCGCGGCGTTCTCCGCCCAGGCGACGGCCGGCGCTCCCGCCGCAACCAGCCACAGCAACAGGCACATCCACGCCACCGCCCATCCGGGACGGCGCCCATCGCCGGCCCACGCACGCCGCAGCACCGCCGCCGGCAGGCCCCGCATCATGGCGCGCCCGCTCCGGCGTGCGGCTTGCGGTAGTTCTTCTCGCCCGCGGCGACCACCAGGTCCAGCCGGTTCTCCGGCGGCGGCAGCGGACAGGTGGCGAACGGCGTGAACGCGCACGGCGGGTTGTAGGCGCGGTTGAAGTCGAGCACCACCCTGCCCTGCGCGTCCGGCGCGCCCGCGTCGATGAAGCGGCCCGCCGGGTAGCTGCCATGGCCGCTGGTGCGGTCGGCGAACACGATGAACAGCTCGTGCCCCGGCTCGCCGATCGCTTCCAGCCGATAGGTCCTGCCGTTCTTCTCGAACTCGACCGCGCCGGCATTGGGCTGCTCGGTGGTGATGCCGACGATATCGACGATCGGGATCGTCTTGCCGGCCGGGTTCGGCACGAAGCGCGCCTCGACGCGCCATGCGGGGTCGGCCGGCCAGTAGTCCAGCCCGGCGAAGCGCACGCGCGAGTCGGCGTCGGCGTGGCGTACCCGCAGCGCGCGCCGGTCGCCGCGCTGGATCAGGGTCAACCGCCCCTTGCCCTCGTCGAAGCCGATCGTGGTGGGGGCATCGTCGCGATCGCTGTAGAAACGGGTGCGCCCGGCGAGCGGCTTGCCGTCCACGGTCAGCGCGGCGTGCTTCTCCGGGGTGAACCAGACCTTGTCGCCTTCCACCGAGACCAGCCCCATCTTGGCCGGCCCGACCGCGAGCCGGATGCCGCTGTCGGGGCTGCTGCCGATGTAGTGCGCCTTCAGTTCCAGCCAATGCAAGCCGACCAGGCTGGTCCAGCCGTCCGGCTTGCGCAATTCCTCCAGCCGCTGCTCGCGCCAGGCCAGCGTCTCGGCCAGGAACTGCCGGTCCAGCGCCTCGGCGGGCCGGGCCGGCTGCGGTGCGTCCTCGCGGCCGCATCCGGCCAACGCGAGCAGCGCCAGCAGGCCCGCTCCCCATCCCCTGATCCGCACCATCGTCAACGCCCCCTGAGGAACCAGCGGTCGATCTCCGCCAGCGTGAACCGCGCCCAGGTCGGGCGCCCGTGATTGCATTGCCCCGAACGTTCGGTCGCTTCCATGTCGCGCAGCAGGGCGTTCATTTCCGGAATCGTGAGCCGGCGATTGGCGCGCACCGCGCCATGGCAGGCCATGGTCGACAGCAGCTCGTCGCGCGCGCTCGCCACGCGCCGGCTCTGGCCATGCTCGCGCAGGTCGCCGAGCACGTCCCGCAGCAGCGCCTCCGGCTCGGCATGGGCGAGCAGCGCGGGGATGCTGCGCACGTGCAGCGACCCCGGACCGCTGCGGGTCACTTCGAACCCGAGCTGCGCCAGCGTCTCCGCCTCGCGTTCGGCGACGTCGGCCTCGCGCTCGCCCACCGCGAGCGTGATCGGCACCAGCAGCGGCTGCGCGCGCAGGCCGATGCCGTCGTGTGCGCTCTTCAGGCGCTCGTAGCCGATGCGCTCGTGGGCGGCGTGCATGTCGACGACGATCAGGCCCTCGGCGTTCTCCGCCAGGATGTAGATACCGTGCAATTGCGCGATCGCATAGCCCAATGGCGGCACCCCGCTGGCCTCGTCGGTCGGCGGCAGGCCCACCTGCGCCACGCCGATGCCCGGCGACGGCGCGGCCTCGGCAACGGGGTTCTCCGGCGGCGCATACAAGGCCGCGTAGGCCGCAGGAGCATCGGCCACGCGCAGGCCGAGCGGCGATTGCGTGGGCTTCCACTGCGGCGGCGCGCCGCCGCCCTGGAATGCCGGGGCCGCGAACGTGGCGCCGCCCGCGGCTTCCGCGGCATGGGCCGCGACCGGCGTGGCGCCGGCGCGGGTCTGCGCCAGGGCATCCTGCAAGGTGCGGTAGACGAAATCGTGGATCAAGCGCGCGTCGCGGAAGCGCACCTCGTGCTTGGCCGGGTGCACGTTGACGTCCACCCGCGACGGGTCCAGTTCGAGGAACAGCACGTAGGCCGGCTGGCGGCCGTGGTAGAGCACGTCGCCGTAGGCCATCTTGACCGCGTGCGCGACGCTGCGGTCGCGCACCGAGCGCCCGTTGACGTACAGGTACTGCTGGTCGGCGCTGGCGCGCGAGTAGTGCGGCTGGGCGATCCAGCCGTGCAGGCGCAGGCCGGCGCCGCTGTGGTCCACCCGCAGCGCCTGCCGCGCGAAGTCCTCGCCCAGCGTCTCGGCCAGGCGCACGTCCGAATACAGGTCGCCGGGCTTGTAGCGGCGCGACGGCTTGCCGTTGTGCGACACCCGCAGCTCGACGTCCGGGCGCGCCAGCGCCAGCGAACGCAGCCACTCCTCGATATGGCCCAGCTCGGTGCGCTCGGCGCGCAGGAACTTGCGGCGGGCCGGCACGTTGTAGAACAGCTCGCGCACCTCCACCGTGGTGCCGGGCGCATGCGCGCGCGGCGCGACCTCGCCGACCTTGCCGCCCTCCACCTGCAATGCGGCGCCATGCTCGTCCTGCGGGCGGCGCGAGGCCAGGGTGAAGCGGCTCACCGAGGCGATCGACGGCAGCGCCTCGCCGCGGAAGCCCAGCGTCGCCACCGATTCCAGGTCGTCGAGCGAGGCGATCTTGCTGGTGGCATGGCGCGACACCGCCAGCGGCAGTTCCTCTGGCGCGATGCCGCCGCCGTTGTCGCGGATCCGGATCAGGCGCACCCCGCCCTCCTCCAGTTCGATGTCGACCCGACTGGCGCCGGCGTCGATCGCGTTCTCCACCAGTTCCTTGACCACGGACGCGGGCCGCTCCACCACCTCGCCGGCGGCGATCTGGTTGATCAGGATCTCGGGCAGCTGGCGGATGCTCATCGCGCGCCTCCCTCGGTTGCCGGCGACGGGAGCGGAACGGGAGCGGGCGGGAACTGGGGCATCGGTACTGCGTCCGGCGCGTCGCGCCGCCATCGGGAATCAATCCGGGATGATAGCCGAGCGCCCGGCGGTTCTTGCGCCCGGCCCGACGATGCGACGCAGTGTCTCCCAAATGCGCGGATCGCCGGACTGGGCGACATTGAAGCGCAGGAACGCCGGCGCGCCCGCGGAGACGCTGAACACGTCGCCGGGCGCCAGGACGATGTTCTCCGCGAGCGCCGCCTTCGCCACGTCCACCGCCCGCAGCCCTTCCGGCAGGCGGCACCAGAGATAGAAGCCGCCGCGCGGCATCAGCCAGGGCTCGATCCCGAGCGCGCGCAGCCGGGCGGCGACGTCGCGTCGCGCGCGCAGCAGCCGCAGGCGGAGCTGGTCCATGTGCTTGCGGTAGCCGCCACCGGCCAGCACATGCGCGATCGTCTCGGCCGCCGCCGGGCCGGGTCCGCCGAAACCGGTGGCCACCTGCAGGTCGACCAGCGCCTCGACCCAGTCGGCGCGCGCGGCGATGTAGCCGCAGCGCAGCGAGGCCGACAGCGTCTTGGAGAAACTGCCGATCCGCACCACCCGGTCCAGCCCGTCCAGCGCGGCGAGCCGCGGCGACGGCTCCGGCTCGAAGTCGGCGAAGATGTCGTCCTCGACGATGGTCAGGCCATGCCTCGCCGCGGCGTTGAGCAGGCGGTGCGCGACCTGCGGCGAGAGCGTCGCCCCGGTCGGGTTGTGCAGCGCGGAGTTGGTGATGTACAGGCGCGGCCGCTCGGAGGCGAGGATGGCCTCGAAACGCGCCATGTCCGGCCCCGTGGGCGTGTACGGCACGCCCAGCAGGGCGACCTGGTGCACCCGCAGCAAGGCGCGGAAATTGAAGTAGCACGGATCGTCCACCAGCACGGTGTCGCCGGGCCGCAGCAGGAACCGGCAGACCAGGTCGAGCGCCTGGGTGCCGGATGCCGTCAACAGCAACTGGTTGGGGGCCGCCTCGATGCCTTCCGCGCCGAAGCGCGCCAGCAGCAGCCGGCGCAGCGCCGGCGCCCCTTGCGTGCCGCCGTAGTCGGTGAGCACCTCCGCGTCGGCGCGCGCGAGCGCGCGGAACGCGCTCCGCAGCGCTCCCGCCGGCATCCAGTCGGCCGGCAGCCAGCCGCACCCGGGCTTCAGCGCGCCGCGCTCCGCGTCCAGCGCCTGCCGCGACACCCAGAACGGATCGACGACGCGCTCCTGGACGCCCGCCTGCCGTGCCAGGTCCAGCGGCGGCAACGCCGAGGCGGCGATGTAGAAGCCCGAGCCGCGCCGGGCCTGGACCCAGCCTTCCGCCGCCAGCCGGTCGTAGGCCTCCACGACGGTCGCGGGCGATACCGCCATCGCATCCGCCAGGCTGCGGATCGACGGCAGGCGATCGCCCGCGGCGAAGGCGCGGCTGGCGATCTTCGCGCGGATCTGCTCCATCACCGCGGCCGTCTTCGCGCCGGTACGCTCCGCCATCGTCGGGTCCAGGTGTATCCCTCGCGGGACCGATACAGTTCGGGCGGATTGTATTGGATCGTCGCTGTTCGCGGCGGTCCGGCGATCGCTAGAGTCGCGCTCCACTCCAGGAGGCCGGCGGCATGAGCGACACTAGGACGATGATCGATGGCTGGGGCAGCGGGCTGCTCGGCGTGGCCATCTTCAGCGGCTCGCTGCCGGCCACGCGCGTGGCGATCGCCGGCTTCCCGCCCATGTTCCTGACCTCGGCGCGCGCGCTGATCGCCGGGCTGCTGGGTGGCGCCCTGCTCCTCCTGCTGCGCCAGGCGCGGCCGGCGCGCCGGGACCTGGCGCCGTTGGCGATCGTCATGGCGGGCGTGGTGATCGGCTTCCCGTTGCTGACCGCGCTCGCCCTGCAGCACATCACCTCGGCGCGCTCGATCGTCTTCGTCGGCCTGCTGCCGCTGGCCACCGCGATCTTCGCGGTGTTGCGCGGCAACGAACGCCCCAAGCCGCTGTTCTGGGCCTTCTCGCTCCTGGGCAGCGCCACCGTCGTCGGCTTCGCGCTGTCCAACGGCACGGCCGCTTCCGCGGCGGGCGACCTGCTGATGGTCGCCGCGATCGTGCTGTGCGGGCTCGGCTACGCCGAGGGCGCCGTGCTCTCGCGACGCCTGGGCGGTTGGCAGGTCATTTCGTGGGCGCTCGTGCTGGCCCTGCCGGTCATGCTGCCGATCGCATGGGCGACCCTGCCCGGCAGCGCCGCGGGCATCGGCGCGCCGGCCTGGATCGGACTGGGCTACGTCTCGTTGTTCAGCATGCTGATCGGCTTCGTGTTCTGGTACCGCGGCCTTGCCCTCGGCGGGATCGCCAGCGTGGGCCAGCTGCAGCTGTTGCAACCGTTCCTCGGGCTGATGCTGGCCGGCTGGGTGCTGCGCGAACCGGTGGCCTGGAGCATGGTCCTCACCGCCGGCCTGGTGGTGGTCTTCGTGGCCCTGGCCATGCGCTTCGCCTGACCCGGCAAGGTCAGCGGCTGCCGCCGGCGACGGTACCGGCCGCCGCCTCCGCCTCGGCCTGGGCGCGCGCGGCGTACAACGTGCCCGGCGGCGGCTGGCGGGTGAAGAAGGTATTGACGCCGTCCAGCACGGCGCTGGCCAGCCTGCGCTGGTAGGCCGGATCGGTCAGGCGCCGCTCTTCTTCCGGATTGGAGATGAAGGCCGTCTCCACCAGCATCGCCGGCATGTCCGAAGTGCGCAGCACCGCGAAGTTGGCGCGCTCCAGGTGCGGCTTGTGGTTGTTGCCGATCCGCTTGAGCCCGCCCAGCACGTGCCCGGCGGCATCCTCGGATGCCTTCATGTGGCCGCTCTGGGCGAGGTCGATCAGCACGTTGGCCAAGGTGTCCTCGGTCTGCTGCAGGCGCACGCCCCCGACCAGGTCGGCCGCGTTCTCCTTGTCGGCCAGCCAGCGCGCGCGCTGCGACGACGCGCCCTTGGTCGAGAGCACGTACACGGAGGAGCCGCTGGCGCTGCGGTTCTCGGCGGCGTCGGCGTGGATCGAGATGAAGATGTCGGCACCGGCCGCGCGCGCCTTCTTGGCCCGCATCGGCAGCGGGATGAAGACGTCGCTGTCGCGGGTCAGGTAGGCCTTCAGGCCCGGCGTGGCATTGACCTGGCGCGCCAGTTCGCGCGCCACGGCCAGGGTCACGTCCTTCTCGCGCTTGCCGGTCGGGCCGATCGCGCCCGGGTCCTGGCCGCCGTGGCCGGGATCGATCGCGACCACCAGCGGGCGCATGCCGGCCGTCATCTTCACCCGCGACGCCGCGCTCGGCATCACCGGGCGCGGCGCGATCTCGGGGTCCAGCGCATCGCCGCCGGGCGGGTCCGCCGGCGGTTTCGCCGCGGGCGCATTCGCCGCCACAGCAGCGCCGTTGAGGATCGCCGCGGGCGACGCGCCGGTGGCAGACGCCGATGCGGATGCGGATGCGATGGCGGGCGGCGCGCCCGGTGTCGTCGCCGGCGTGGCGGGACGCGGTTCCGGCGCGGCCGGAGGCGGCGTCGCGGGAGCGGCCGTGGCGGCGCGCACCACCGAGGCCGTCAATGCCGAGGTGGCACGCGCGGCCTCGGCGCGCGCATCCGGCGCGACGGTCGCCGCGGCCGCGGGTTGGGGCTCGCCCTGGGCAAGCTTGGGCGCCGCCGCCGGGTCCGGCGAACCTTCGCCCGGCCACTCGATCACCAGCGTCGAACCGCTGCCGTTGCGCAGCATCTGCGGCTTGAACGCGACCACCGCACCGGCGAGGTCGAACACCACGCGGAAGGTGCCGGGCACCGGCTGGCCGGTCCGCACCGCGGTGACCACGCCGCCGGGGGCCGGCATCTTCAGCCCGCGCGCGGCGGCGGAATCGGGAAAATCGACCACCAGCCGGTTCGGGCCGGCCAGGGAAATGGTCTTGTAGCCGCCGCTGCCGGCCAGCTGGATCTCGGCGCGAGTACCGGTGCTGCCGCTGCTGAGCGACACGCCGCGGATCTCGCCCGCGTCCACGCCAAAACCCGCCGCGCCGAGGCTCGCGGCCAGCGCAAGAACGATGAATTGGCGATTCCCCAGGCTCATGGAGCCGGATTCAATCACCGCGGCATCGTAATTGCAATACGTTTTCCCTTAATAATCCGTAACCTGCCAAACTTTTCTAGCGTCAGCCGGCAGCAATGCCCTGCAACTCGGGCAACGCCCGGAGCCGATCCACCCAGGCCTGGCCGGTTTCGCTCTCGCCCCGCACCTGCAGGCGCCGCCCCTCGCCCGCCACCGCCAGGCGCACCGTCAGGTCCACCGGCGGCAGCGCTCCCGCGCCGCGCTCGGGCCACTCGACCAGCCACAGGCTCGCGGTGCCCTCGTCCAGTCCCAGGAAATCCAGCTCCCCGGCCGCGCCGACGCGATACAGGTCCAGGTGCCAGGCCTCGCTGCCGTCGGCCAGCGGGTAGCGCTCGACCAGCGTATAGGTCGGGCTGCGGATCGCACCGGCGACCCCCAGCGCACGCAGCAGCGCCCGGGCCAAGGTGGACTTGCCGGCGCCCAGGTCGCCTTGCAGCTGCACCACGGCCTGCGCCGGCCGCGTGGCCGCCATCAGGCCGCCCAGGCGCTCGGTGGCCTCCGTGGAGGCGAGAAAACCTTCGATCATCGACGTATCCCGGGATTGGCGAGCCGCCGCAGTTCCGGCAGCAGATCGGTGGGAAGCAGGCCGCGCTCGCCCTGCTCAGCGGCCGCGTCGCCCGCGCAGGCATGCAGCAGTGCGCCGAGCGCGGCGGCATCGAACGGCGCATGGCCCTGGGCGATCAGCGCGGCGATCACGCCGGTCAGCAGGTCGCCCATGCCGCCTACCGCCATGCCCGGGTTACCCGCGGCGACGATCCTCGGCGTGCGATGCGGGGCGGCGACGATCGTGCCGGCGCCCTTCAGCACGACCACGGCATCGAAGCGCGAAGCCAGCGATTCGGCCGCCGCCACGCGGTCGCGCTGGACCTGCGCGGCGGGAATGCCCGACAGGCGCCCGGCCTCGCCCGGATGCGGGGTCAGCACGGCGCCGGGGACCGGCCGCGGCGCGGCGGCCAGCAGGTTCAATCCGTCCGCGTCGATCACCAGCGGCTTGCCGGCGGCGAGCGCGAGTTGCCAAAGTCCCCGCGCCCAGTCGTCCTGCCCGAGTCCCGGCCCGACCGCCACCGCGTCCGCCTGCGCCAGCAGCGGCCGCAGCGCGTCGCCGTCCTCGACCGCGCGCGCCATCGCTTCCGGGCAGCGCGCCAGCAACGGCCCGACATGGCGCGCGCGGGTGGCGACGGCCACCAGCCCGGCGCCGCTGCGCAACGCCGCCTCCGCGGCGAGCATCGCCGCGCCGCCGGTGCCCTCGTTGCCGCCGATGCACAGGACCCGGCCGGATTCGCCCTTGTGGCTGTTGAGCCGGCGCGGCGGCAACCGATCGGCCAGTGCCGACGGGGCCCACGACTGCGCGCGCGGCGTCATCGCCGCGACCGCCGAGGCCGGCACGTCGAGCCCATGCACGACCTTCTCGCCGACATGCTCCAGTGCGTCGCCGGTATACAGCCCGAGGTGCGGCACGATGAACTGCAGCGTCAGCTGCGCCCGGATCGCCGCGCCCGGGGCCACGCCGTGCTCGGCATCGACGCCGCTCGGCACGTCCAGGGCCAGCACCGGCGCGCCGGCCCGGTTGATCGCCTCGACGAACCCGCTGCTGGCCTCGTCCAGTTCGCGATTGAGGCCGAGGCCGAACAGGGCGTCCACCAGCACATCCTCGTCGTCCAGCCCGCACGGGAACAGCTCGACCCGGCCGCCGACGGCGAGATAGTCGGTGCAGGCGCGCTGGGCCAGCTCGGATGCCGGTCCGCGCTCGGGCAGGTGCACCACCCGCACGCGCCGGCCGGCCTGGTGCAGCAGCCGCGCCAGCACGTAGCCGTCGCCGCCGTTGTTGCCGGTACCGCAGGCGACCGCGATCCGCCGCGCCCGCGGCCAGCGCTCCAGCAGCAATTCGCACGCCGCCGCCCCGGCGCGCTGCATCAGCACGTAGGGATCGCCGCCGAGCAGCGCGGTGGCCTGCGCGTCGATCATGCGCGCGGCGGCGGTGTCGTAGAGGTCCAGCGGCTCGAACATGCGGCGATTCTAACTGCGAGCCTCCGCCCAGGTCGCCCGCGCGCCGCAGGCTCCGCGCGGGCCCGGTATCCTGCGCGCATGTCCGCCGTCCTCGCCAACGCCGATCCGCACCGCGCCGCCGCGCGCATCCGCGCGCTCGCGCGCGAGGCCGGCTTCCAGCGCTGCGGCATCTCCGGCGTCGAACTCGGCGAGGACGAAGCGCACCTGCGCAGTTGGCTGGCCGAGGGCCTGTACGGGACCATGCACTGGATGGCCCAGCACGGCGACAAGCGCTCGCGCCCGCACGAGTTGGTGCCGGGCACGCTGCGCGTGGTCTCGGTCGGGCTCGACTACGGCCGCAGGGACGATCCGCAGGCCTGGGATACCCTCGCCGACGGCGAACGCGCCTACGTGGCGCGCTACGCGCTCGGCCGCGACTACCACAAGCTCATGCGCAACCGCCTGCAGAAGCTGGCCGAGAAGGTGCAGGCGGAGATCGGCCCGTTCGGCCACCGCGTGTTCGTCGATTCGGCGCCGGTGCTGGAACGCGCGCTCGCCCGCAATGCCGGCCTCGGCTGGATCGGCAAGCACACCTGCCTGATCGACCGGCAGGGCGGCTCCTGGTTCTTCCTCGGCGAGATCTACGTCGACCTGCCGCTGCCGATCGACGTGCCCGCCACCGCGCACTGCGGCACCTGCACGCGCTGCATCGACGTCTGCCCGACCCAGGCGATCGTCGCCCCGTACCGGCTCGACGCGCGCCGCTGCATCTCCTACCTGACCATCGAGCACGAGGGCGCGATCCCGGAGCACCTGCGCAAGCCGATGGGCAACCGCATCTTCGGCTGCGACGATTGCCAGCTGGCGTGCCCCTGGAACAAGTTCGCCCGGCGCACCGACGAGCCGGACTTCCGCGCGCGCAACCGCCTGGACGAAGCCACGCTGCCGGAGCTGTTCGCCTGGGAGGAAGACGAGTTCCTGGGCCGCACCGAGGGCAGCCCGATCCGGCGCAGCGGCCACGAGCGCTGGCTGCGCAACATCGCGGTGGCGCTCGGCAACGCGCCCTCGACTCCCGCGGTGCTGGAGGCGCTGGCCTCGCGCCGCGAGCATCCCTCGGCGCTGGTGCGCGAGCACGTGCAGTGGGCGCTGGCGCAGCACGCCCCGCGCGTCGATGCGGGATAATCGCGCGATGCCTGCCCGCGAAGACCAGATACTCACGCCCAGCCAGCTCAACACGCTCGCCCGCGACCTGCTCGAGGGCGCGTTCCCGCTGGTGTGGGTGGAAGGCGAACTCGGCAACGTCACCCGCCCCTCGTCCGGGCACCTGTATTTCACCCTGAAGGACGCGCGCGCCCAGGTGCGCTGCGCGATGTTCCGGCCCAAGAGCCAGTGGCTGAAGTTCCAGCCGCGCGAGGGCCTGCGCGTGCTGGCGCGCGGCCGGCTGACGCTGTACGAGGCGCGCGGCGACTACCAGATGGTGCTCGACCACCTCGAGGAAGCCGGCGAAGGCGCGCTGCGCCGCGCCTTCGAGCAACTGCGCGCGCGCCTGGAGGCCGAAGGCCTGTTCGACCCGGCCCGCAAGCGCCCGCTGCCGGCGCACGTGCGCCGGCTGGCGGTGATCACCTCGCCGACCGGCGCGGCGGTGCGCGACGTGCTCAGCGTGCTGGGGCGGCGCTTCCCGATGCTGGAGGTCGACCTGCTGCCGTCGCTGGTCCAGGGCGAAAGCGCCGCCGCGCAGATCGCCGAGCTGTTGCGCCGCGCCGACGCCAGCGGGCGCTACGACGCGATCCTGGTGACCCGCGGCGGCGGTTCGCTGGAAGACCTGTGGGCGTTCAACGACGAACAGCTGGCGCGCGCGATCGCCGCATCCGCCACGCCGGTGGTGTCGGCGGTGGGCCACGAGACCGACTTCACCCTGGCCGACTTCGCCGCCGACCTGCGCGCGCCGACGCCCTCGGTCGCGGCCGAGCTGCTGGTGCCCGACCAGCGCGAACTGGCCTTGCGCGTGCAGCGCGCGCGCACCCGCCTGCTGCAACTGCAGCGTCACCGGCTCGACCAGGCGATGCAGCGCAGCGACCGCGCCGCGCTGCGCCTGAACGCACGGAGCCCGCAGGCCAGGCTGCAGTTGCTGCGCCGCCGCCAGGAGGAAGCGCTGCGCCACCTGCAGGCGCAACGCCGGCAGACGTTCGAGCGCCTGCATGGCCGCCTGCAGCGTGCCGGAGCGCTGCTGCGGCTGCACGATCCCGTGCGCGAGCTGCCGCGCCTGCGCCAGCGCCTGCTGGCGGCCAATCCTCAACCGCCGCTGCTGCGGCGGCTGCAGCAGGAAGCGCTGCGCCTGCGCGGCCTGGCGCGTTCGCTGGAGGCGGTCAGCCCGTTGGCGACGGTGGCGCGCGGCTACGCCATCCTCACCCGCGCCGACGACGGCCGGCTGGTGCGTTCGCGCGAACAGGTCCAGGCCGGCGAACGCCTGCATGCGCGCATCGGCGACGGCACGCTCGGCCTGCGGGTGGAGCAGGAAGACCCCTAGAATCCTCGTAGAAGCCGCTCCCACAGAGGCTGCTCCTATAGAATCTGATTCAGACAGAACCAGATCCGGATCAGGCATGCGCGGCGGCCGCAGCGCCTGCCACGCGCCGCTGCCAGCCTTGCAGGATGATCGCCGCCAGCTTGGCCGGGTCATGGTCGAAGTGGTGGCCGCCGGGCCGCGCGACCACCTCGATCCCGCGCACCTCGAGCTCGGGACAGAGCGATCCCTTCTCCTGCTCGCCGTGGATGCACTGCAGCAGCCTCGGATCCATCTTCGCCAGCTCGGGCAGGACCGGCGCCTGCCCGGACTTGCCGAAACCCAGCCAGCCGCCGACCCGCACCTTGAAGTTGGCGCCATGGGCCAGGCCGAGCAGCGAGACGAAACGCACCTGACGGCGTTGCGCCTCGGGCAGCCGCTGGTAGGCGAACGGCATCACGTCGGCGCCGAACGAATAGCCCACCAACGCGATGTCGTCGGCGTGCCAGCGCCGCTGGTACTCGGCCATCACCCGGGAAAGGTCGTCGCCGATCTGTTGCGGGCTCTTTTCCGACCAGAAGTAGCGCAGGCTGTTCCAGCCGACCACGGACACGCCCTGCCGGTTGAGTTCGGCGCCGACGCCCTTGTCCAGTTCGCGCCAGCCGCCGTCGCCGGAGATCACGATCGCCAGTCTGCGGCTGCCCGGCACGTGCATTTCCACCAGCGGCAATCCCGCCAGGCCGCTGCCCGCGGCCGGGAAGCCGGCCTGGACCGCCTGCGCGAGCTGGTCGGCCGTCGCCGACGCCGGCACCACCGCGAGCGTGCCCTGCGCGGCGGACGGCGCCTGGGTGCCGCAGGCGAAACGATCCTGCGCGGCCCCGCCGTCGACCACGACGCCCCCTGCCAGCACGTCCGGCATCGCCGCGGCCATGGCCTGCCGGACCAGCAACGCGCCCTCGCCGTCGCCGACCAGCAGCGGCGGCAGGAACACGTCGATGTGCCGCTTGCGGAGCAGGTGCTTGCCGAAGCGCTCGGCGTCGTCGGCGAACCCGGCGCAGTTGACCTGCCCCGGCTTGCTCACGCTATCCAGGTAGCGCGCCGTGTCGACCACCGCGACCAGCGCCCCCTGCGCGGCCAACCGGCGCGCGCTCGCCCGGGCCCGCTCCGGGGCCGCCGGGTCCGGGAACACCAGCGCCAGCGCCTTGGGCGCACCGGCCGGCGGCGGCAGGATCTCGGGCCGTCCGTAGCGCCCGACGGTGCCGTCGCTCATGTGCCAGGCCACCGCATAGCCGCTGCCGGCGACCAGCAGTAACGCCATTACCCACCTGAATATCGTGATCTGCCACTTCATGGGAATCCCCGGCCGCGTGCGGCTTCGACACACGCGGCCGCGCCCGGTTCCCGCCCGGCCGGCGTCCGCGTTCACGGCCGTTAAGCGAGCGCCGGCGCCCTCCGGTCAGCGCGCGCCGGCGGCGCCGTCCTGGCAGAAGCGCTGCCGGTACTCCAGCGCCTTGGGCATCAGCGCCTGCAGGTTCTGGATGCGGGTGCCCGGGTTGGGATGGGTGGAGGAGAACTCCGGCGGCGCCTGGCCGCCGCTGGCCTGCTCCATGCGCTCCCACAACGGGATGGCCTGGCGCGGGTCGAAGCACGCCGCCGCGGCCAGCATCAGCCCGACCTCGTCGGCCTGGGTCTCGTGGCTGCGCGCATACGGCAGCAGGTAGCCGTATCCCATCGCGGCCATCACCATCTGCTGTTGCTGCGGGTCCATGCCGCTGGCGGCGCCGGCCATCTGCCCGATCTGGGTCAGCTTCTGCTGCGCCATGCGCTGGGCGCCGTGCCGCAGCAGCGCGTGGGCGATCTCGTGCCCCATCACCACCGCCATCGCGTCGGCGTTCTGGGCCACCGGGAACAGGCCGGTGTAGACGGCCATCTTGCCGCCGGGCAGGCAGAACGCGTTGGCCTGGTCGGACTGGATGACGTTGACCTCCCAGTCGAAGTCGCGCGAGATGCGGTTCGGCTGCATGCCGTGTTCGGCGGCGAGCGCGCCCTCGACCGGATCGACCTTCGCGATCAACCGCTGCGCGATCGCCCGCACCTGCTGCGCCTGGGGCGAGCCGGGGTCGATCGGGCGTTCCTGGCTGAGGATCTCCTGGTAGGCCTGCAAGCCGAGCGCCTTCTCCTGCTCCACGCCGAGCGAGCCGTCGATCAGCACCTTCTCGCCGGTGTAGGGATCCTCGGTCCGGTTCGAGAACCAGTAGTACGCGGCATAGCCCGCGAACAGCAGCAGCACGCCCCAGCGAACGTTGCCGAACAGGCCGGGCCGCCGGCGCGGCGCGCCTGCCTGTCCACCGAATGGATCGTTGCGCATGACTTCCTTTCCTCCCCTGCCCCGGATCGCCGATCAGATGCCCCGCACCAGCCGGAAGCCGATCCTGGCACTGGTGATGTCCGAATCCTGTGAGAGCCGCCACGACGCGCGCGTCTGCTGCGGCGAGTTCGCCCAGCTGCCGCCGCGGACCAGGCGTTGCCGGCAGCCGGGATTGAACCATGCCGCGCCGTCCGCCGGCGCGCGCCGGTAGTTGGAATGCCAGCAATCGGCCACCCATTCGCTCAGGTTGCCGGCCATGTCGTGCAGGCCCCAGGCGTTGGCCTTGAAGCTTCCCGCCGGCGCGGGGCCCCAGTAGCCGTCGCCGTAGCCGACGAAGGCGTTGTTCCAGTGCCGCCCGCTCGGCGACACGTCGTTGCCGCCGGTGAAGTTGCCGGTGTTCTCCGGGGGCGTGCCGGCATTGCCCCAGGGATAGCGCCCGGTGCTGCCGGCCCGCAGCGCGTACTCGAACTCGGCCTCGGTCGGCAGCCGGTAATGGCGCCCGGTCTGTTCCGACAGCCACCGCGCGTAGGCTTCCGCGTCGCGCACGCTGACGTGCATCACCGGCATGTTGGGGGCCGCGCGCCGGCCGTCGTAGCCGGACTGCCAGTCCACTCCGCTGCGGCGGATGAAGTTGCCGGAGCGCTCGTCGTAGACCACCGAGTGGCCGCGCCGGGTCGCGCGCGGACGGGCCTTGGCCTGCTCGACGAAGGCGCGGAACTCGGCCACCGTCACCTCGGTGATCGACATCGCGAAGCCGCGCTCGAAGCGCACGTAGTGCGCCGGCCGCTCGGCGTCGGTGGCGGCCGGGTCCAGGTCGCTCGCCCCCATCATGAACGCGCCGTGCGGCACTACGATCATCTGCGGGCCGCGTCCGCCGTTCTGCATGCCGTCGGTGAACACCTGTCCGGGACGGAAGCTGCCGTAGTGCGTGGCCAGCTCGACGCGCCCGCGCAGGTCGGCGACCAGGGCATCGCCCGGCTCGGCGATGCGCAGGGCCTCGGCCAGCTTCTCGCGCGCGGCCTTCAGGCCCGGCGGCGAGGTCAGGTCGCGCAGGCCGCCATCGTGCAGGGCGGCGACCTGCGCCCGGCGGATCGCCGCTATCCGCAGCCGGGCATCGGCCATCGCCGGCGACGGCGGGCGCACCGTCGCGGCCAGCTCCAGCCACCGCTGCGCGGCCTCGAAATCGGACGCTTCCGCGGCCTGCTCGGCGCGCCGGACCAGGCCGCTCTCCACCGCCGCCAGCCCTTGCCGCGCGCGCGCATCGTCCGGATCCAGCTTCAGCGCTTCGCGGAAGTTGTCCAGCGCGCCGTTGCCGTCCTCGCCCAGCCGGTCGGCACGCAGGTCGTCCTCGCCGGCACGGTTGAACGCCAGCACGCGCTGGGCGGTTTCCACACGCCCGAGCAGCGCCCGCACCTCGGGGTCCTCCGGCCGCAGCGCCAGCGCCACCATCGCCATCGACCGGGCCCGGTCCAGCGGCACCTCCTCGTCGCCGTCCCGGGCGAGCAGCGCCCCCGCCTGCTCCAGCAACCGATGCAGCGCGCTGCGCAGGCCCGAACGCGCGGCCGGGTCTTCCGGCACCTGTTCGCGGATCGCCAGGTAGAGCGGAATCGCGTCGTCGGCGGTCTCGAACAGCCGCCCCTCCCTCAGGGCCTGGGCGGCCCGGCGGCGCGCCTGCGGCAGATCGGCCCGGTCCAGCGCCACCGCCGGCGGATGCCAGCGCGCGACCGATTCGGCCGCGCCCTCGTCGCCGATCGTCACTTCCGGCGCCCTGTCCTTGGCGCCCCCCGCGGCCGGCGCGCGGGCGGCCGCGGGCGGCGCCTCGGGCGCGGACGAGGAAGGCGAGCACGCCGTGGCCAGCAGCGCGAGCAGCACCGGATACGCGACGCGTCTTGGCAACCTTCCCTCCTGGTGGACGCCGCGCCCGGAGGGGCGCCGGCTCGGCTGGGCTATTCTTACCCACCCGCTCCACCTTCGCATTCACGGACCCCCACTACGTGCCCCACTGGATCACACAGCCCGCCGAACTCGACGCCTACCTGCTGCGCCGCCCTGCCCGCATCGGCCTGGATACCGAATTCATCCGCGAACGGACCTACTGGCCGCAACTGGCGCTGGTGCAGATCGCCGTCGACGACGAGATCCTGCTGGTCGACCCGCTGGCGCCGGGGATCGCCGAAGCGCTGGAGCCCTGGCTGACCGCGCCCGACGTCCTCAAGGTGATGCACAGCGCCAGCGAGGACCTGGTGGCCTTCAAGTGCGCCTGCGGCGTGCTGCCCCGGCCCTTGTTCGACACCCAGATCGCCGCCGCCCTGGCCGGCATCGGCGCCGGGCTGGGCTACCAGAAGCTGGTCCACGAACTCACCGGCACCCTGCTGGCCAAGGGCGAGACCCGCTCGGACTGGCTGCGCCGCCCGTTGTCGCCGTCCCAGCTGGAATACGCCGCCGACGACGTGCGCCACCTGTTCGCCGCGCACGACGCGCTGTCGGCGCGGCTGGAGGCCCTGGGCCGCGCCGGCTGGCTGGCCGAGGACTGCGAGCGCCTGCTGGCCACGGTGGAGCACGACGAGCCCGAGCGCTGGCCGCACGTGGCCATGCGCAGCGCGCAGTTCCTCGACCGCGATGCGCAACTGCGGCTGCTGCGGCTGCTGCGCTGGCGCGACCGCCAGGCGCGCCAGAGCGACAAGCCGCGCAGTTGGATCCTCGACAACGAACTGGCCGTGGCGCTGGCGCGCACCCCGCCGGCCGACGAAACCGCGCTCCAGCAGCAGCTCGACAGGCTCCCCAAGGCCCCGCGCAAGCTCGCCGGCGCGCTGTGGCAGGCCCTGTCCACGCCGCTGCCGGACGAACGGGACGCCCCGCTGGCGCTGGCCGCGGGCGATGCCCACAAGGCCACGCTCAAGCGCCTCCAGGACGCGGTGGCCACGCACAGCCGCGCCCTGTCCCTGCCCGACGGCGTGCTGGCCTCGCGCCGCCACCTCGAAGCGCTGATCGAAAGCGGGCGCTGGCCGGCGCCGCTCGGCGGCTGGCGCAAGGAACTGCTGGAACCGCAGCTGATGCCGTTGCTGGACGCCGCCCGGGCAGCCGGCTGAGCCGCCAGCGGGGCCGCAGCGGCGGGATTGACGGGCCGGTCGTCGGCAACTGGTAAAATGGTCGTTTTTACGCCAGCCGCCTAGTGCAACTCCCCCGCCGCACGCCATTCCACGGCCCGACGTTCATCCGCCTGCTCGCCGGCCTGGCGGAGACCGATGTCCAGCCGCCCCGCCCGCTGCCGGCGGAGCGGCTGAGCGAATGGCTCGACATCAACAACGCCATCGCCCTGTCGGCGGCGCTCGACGGCCGGCCGCTCGCTGGCGTGGCGCCCCCGGGCGACGCCGGGGAGGACGAATACGCCGGCGTCCGCGCCGCCCTGGCCGAAGCCATCGCCGCCGACCGAGCCTTCGACGGCAACGGGGCGGGCGCCGCCACCGACTACGCCTTCTTCCGCCAGCGCTACCTCGCCCTGCAGCAGACCATGGAGACCGGCATCGGCCAGGCGCGCGCGCGCCTGCGCGAGCGATTGGCGGCGCAAGGCCCGGGCCCGGCCCGGCTCGCCACCGTGGATGCGGCGATGGAGAAGGCGCTGGCCCGGCGCGAACGCACGCTGCTGTCGCGGGCGCCCGCGCTGCTCGGCCAGCATTTCGAGCGCCTGCGCCAGGGCGCCGGGCTCCCGGACCAAGCGCCGTCCCCCGAGGACACCGCGGCGGCAGCGCCCGTCGATTGGCTCGACGGGTTCCGCAAGACCATGCAGGACGTACTGCTCGCCGAGCTGGATGTCCGCCTACAACCGGTCGAGGGCCTGCAGGCGGCCCTCCGCACCTCCTGACTGAGACGTTATGTTGAAGAAACTGCTCGATTTCGCTGTATTTCTCGTCGGCTTGGCGGTCGTGTGCTGGATCGGCGCCGGCTACGCCGGCTCGAACCCGCTGGCCGCGTCCGTGGCCCTGCTCATCGGCGCCTGCTACGTGGCGGGCGGATTCGAGCTGTATCGCTACCGGCAGGCCACCGCCACGCTGGCGCGGGCGCTGGACGCGCTGCCCGTCCCGCCCTCCGGCCTCGGCGACTGGCTGGACCGCCTGCATCCGTCGCTGCGCAACGCGGTGCGCCTGCGCGTGGAAGGCGAACGCGTCGCGCTGCCCGGACCGGCGCTGACGCCGTACCTGGTCGGCCTGCTGGTGCTGCTCGGCATGCTCGGCACGCTGCTGGGCATGATGGCCACCTTGCGCGGTACCGGCATCGCGCTGGAAAGCGCGGCCGACCTGCACGCGATCCGCGAGTCGCTCGCCGCGCCGGTCAAGAGCCTGGGCTTCGCGTTCGGCACCTCGATCGCCGGCGTGGCCACCTCCGCGATGCTCGGCCTGCTGTCCGCGCTGTCCAGGCGCGAGCGGCTGCAGGCGGCGCAACGCCTGGACCTGCAGATCGCGACCACGCTGCGCGTGCATTCGCAGGCCCACCAACGCGAGGAAACCTTCAAGCTGCTGCAGCGGCAGGCCGAGGCGATGCCGGCGCTGGTCGAGCGGCTGCAGGCGATGGCCGCGGCCGTCGAACGGCAGAACCTCGCCGCCCACGAACGCCAGCTCGCCGCGCAGCAAGCCTTCCACGAGCGGACCGAAGCGACTTACCTGCAGCTGGCCTCTTCCGTGGAACGATCATTGAAGGAGAACGTCGCCGAGGGCGCCCGCGCCGCCAGTTCCGCGCTGCAGCCGGTGGTGCAGGCCACCATGGCCGCGATCGCGCGCGAAACCGCCGCGCTGCACGGCAGCGTCGCCCAGACCCTGCAGCAGCAATCCGAAGCGCTGTCCGGCGGCCTTGAAAAGACCACCGCGGCCGTCGCGGAGGCCTGGAACCAGGCCCTGCTCGATCAGCGGCACGCGAACGCGGCACTGGTCGAGCAGTTGCAGGACATGCTCGGCCGGACCGGCGAATCCTTCGAACGGCGTTCCGCCGATCTGCTCGAAGGCGTTTCGGCCCGCCTCGACGCCACTGCCGCGCAGATGGGCGAGGCCTGGAAGCAGGCGTTGTCGCGGCAGGAAAGCCTCAACGAAGCGCTGGCCTCCGGCAGCCGGCAGGCATTGTCCGAAGCGGCCGGCAGCTTCGAGCGGCAAGCCGCGTCGTTGGTCGAGAGCACCACCCGCTCGCACGTCGACCTGCAGGCCGCGCTCGCCGCCCAGGATCAGCAGCGCCTGGCCGCCTGGAGCGCGACGCTCGACGCCGTGGCCGCCGCCCTGCGCCAGGAGCTGGAACGGGCCGCCGACCATGCCGCCAGCCGCCAGCAGGAGATCTGCGACGTGCTGGCGCGCACCGCCGGCGACATCACGGCCCAGGCCAAGGCGCATGCCGGCGATACCATCGCCGAGATCTCGCGGCTCGTGCAGGCCGCGTCGGAAGCGCCCCGGGCCGCGGCCGAGGTCATCGCCGAACTGCGCCAGAAGCTCTCCGACAGCATGGTCCGCGACACCGCGATGCTGGAGGAGCGCAACCGCCTGATGGCCACGCTCGACACCCTGCTCGGCTCCGTCAGCCATGCCGCCACCGAACAGCGCGCCGCCATCGATGCGCTCGTCGCCACCTCGTCCGAGTTGCTGGACCGGGTCGGCAACCGCATCGGCGAGCGGATCGAGAACGAAGCCGGCAAGCTCGACCTCGCCGCCGCCCAGGTCGCCGCCGGCGCGGCCGAGGTCGCCAGCCTGGGCGAAGCCTTCGGCGCCATCGTGCAGCAGTTCGGCAAGTCGAACGACAAGCTGGTGGCGCGCCTGCAGCGCGTCGAGAGCGTGCTGGACAAGTCGCTCGCCCGCAGCGACGAGCAGCTCGCCTACTACGTGGCCCAGGCCCGCGAGGTGATCGACCTGAGCGTGCTGGTGCAGCGCCAGATCATCGAGGAACTGCAACAGCTCGCCGGCCAGCGCGGCTCCGCCGGAGCCGAAGCCGCATGAGCCCGGACATCGAAGGCGACACCGAATCGGCTACCCCGGTCTGGGCCGCGTTCGGCGACCTGATGTCGGTGCTGCTGGGCGCGTTCGTGCTGATCCTGGTCGGGGTGATCGCCGTGCAGATGCAGCTTTCCAGCCGGTTGGACGAAGAGGTCAGGCAACGGCAGCTGGAAGCGCAGCGCCGCCAGACCCTGGAACAGGCGCTGGCCGGACCGCTGGCCGCCGGCCGGGTCACGCTGGTCGATGGCCGCATCGGCATCCGCGGCAGCGTGCTGTTCGCGCTCAACTCCGACCAGCTCCAGCCGGAAGGCCGCGAGGTGCTGAAGAGCCTGGCCGGGCCGCTGGCCGGCTACCTCAAGGCGCGCGAGGAGATCCTGATGGTCAGCGGCTTCACCGACGATCGCCAGGTCCGCGACGGCAACCGCCAGTTCGCCGACAACTGGGAACTGTCCGCCCAGCGCGCCCTGACGGTCACGCGCGCCCTGATCGCCGAGGGCGTGCCGTCTTCGTCGGTGTTCGCCGCCGCCTTCGGCGCCGAGCAGCCGGTGGGTTCGAACGCCGACGAAGAAGGCCGCGCGCGCAACCGGCGCGTGGAGATCGCGCCGGTGCCGCGCCCGAAGAACACCGCCGCGGTACCCCGATGAGCGACGACGGCCACCACGCTCCCCCGCCGCCCGGTTCCGCGTGCGCGCAGGACGCCGATCGCACGGCGTCCCTGCACCGGCATTTCGTCGAGGCGATGCGGCGCCGCGCGGCCCGGCACGCCGGCGAAGCGCGCCGCCTGCTGGATGCCAGGCTGGCAACGCTGGCCGCGACGGACGCGGATCGCCGCCATCCTCCCGGCCCGGAGGCCGGAACGCCGGAGGCGCCGGACCACGCGCCGCTGCGCGGCTTGCTCGACCATATCGCCCGGCAGACATCGGCAACCGACCCGACCGCCGGCGCCGCGGACGACCCGTCGACGCGCTCCACCTACCCGAACCTGGCCGCACTCGACGAATTCAGGCAGCTCTGGTCCAAGGTCCACGCCGAGACCCAGGTGCGGCAATCGCTGGAGCAGGCACCGGCCAACGCCGGCCCGCTCAACTCGGGCCGGCTCGTGCACCGCTCGTTGAACCTGATGCGCGAGCTGTCGCCGGCTTATCTGCGCCGTTTCCTCGCCCATGTCGACGCCCTTTCCTGGCTCGAACAGATCAACGTGCCTCCCGTGCAGGCGAAGGACGCAGCGCCCGTTCCAGGCGCCAGGAAACGCGCGCGGAACCCGCGATCGCCATGAGCGGCGCGCCGCGGGAACGAACGCCCCGTCGACGGCTATTGGCTTCCGGCCGCGCATCAGGCTAGAATGCGCGCCTCGCGTGGGGCGGTAGCTCAGCTGGGAGAGCGTCGCGTTCGCAATGCGAAGGTCGGGAGTTCGATCCTCCTCCGCTCCACCAATCACACCAGCACGAAAGCCCCGGCATCGCATGCCGGGGCTTTCTTGTATCGCACGATCCTCACATGCGGCCGCGACAACGGCGTGGCCTTGCCCCCTCAGGGGCCGCACGTGCCTGCAGGCATTGCCTGCAAGCGGCATTCCGCCAACAATGCACCCCTTGCATTGCCCGCGACATTCCCTTTCCAGACAGACCCATGACCGAAAAGAACGCTTTGAACCTGGATGCCATTGCCGAGGCCAAGGCCAAGCTGGCCGAAGAACTGCGCAAGCTCGAGGAACAGGAAGTCCACCTGCGCCAGCAGCAGTCGTCCGATGCCTTCACCCAGGTGCTCGCCCTGCTGCGCGAATTCGCCGGCCACTTCAACGCCAAGCAGAAGGCCGAGATCGCCGCCCTGATCGGCGAGGAAAAGCCGAAGGCCAGGAAGAGCGCCGCCAGCGATGCGCGCCGCGAAGTCGCGCCGAAGTACTGGCTGCCGCACACCGGCGAGACCTGGACCGGTCGCGGCCGTACGCCGAAGGCGTTCGCCGCATGGGAAGGCACCGCCGCCTACAAGGAATGGAAGGCCCGCCACCCCAACGAGAAATTCCCGGCCTTCCCGGGCTGATTCCGCCCGAGCCCCCTCGCCCGCACGGGCGAGGGGCCGGTACGCGGGCGCCGGTCCCTTCCGGCTCCAGGCGGCCCCGCCGTTCTTCCGCCGCGTTTCCTAGCCGCCTCAGGCCAACGCCGATATGCCCGCCGGCGCGCGCGATGCCGTGCCGGACAGGCGCCGCTGCGCCTCGGCCAGATCCGCACCGTCCAGCCCCTGCAGCGGCTGCAACCGATCCGCCACCCATGCCGCCACCGGCAGTCCATCGCGGTACAGCACGCGATTGCCCGGCACGCGCGGTACGCGCTCGCCCGGCAGTACGTTGCCCAGCAGATTGGCCGGGTCGCTGGCCGACAGGCACACCCACTGCCCGGCCAAGGGTTCGCGGCGCAGCCGGCGCAACAACCCGATCGCGTCCGGCAAGGCGAACTGTTCGCCGGACAGGCCGGCGATGAAACGCCCGCCGCGGATCTCGCCGCGCGCTTCCAGGCGCCGGTACACGCGCAGCAACTCCCGCCAGGGCGGCAGCCACGCCGCCTCGCGCTCCAGCAGCCGCCAGCAGACCACGCCATAGCGGCGCAGCAGGACCTGCGCGACGTGCGCGACCGCCTCGTGGCGCGCTTCACCCGGCGTGTCGTCCGCGACCGGCGGCGGCGCGCGCAGCAGCGACCAGCGGCCTGCGTCGCGGATCCCGGACAACGGCGCCCGCCTGCGCGATCTCGACAGCGCCGACGGCCGTTTCGACGCCGGCACGAGCAAGGCACGCAGCCCGGCATAGCTGTCGCAGTGCACGCGTCCGCGCACCACCAATTCCGCCAGCGCGTCCTCCAGCTCGGTGCCGAGCAGCCGCGTCGCGTCGGCGATCTCGTCGAAGAACGATGCGCCGTGCTCGGCCAGGAAATCGGCCACCTTCTGCGCGCGCGAATGCAGCGGCTCGCCGGCCTCGTGCTCCGCCGCCAGGCGCCGCCACTGCATCGCTTCGCGCCTGGGCAGCAACAGGATCGGCGCGCTGCGCAGCGAGGCGCCCGGGCTGCGCGTCGCCGGGGACGGCCGCAGTCGCGTCCACAGCACCCGCCCGGCTGCGCACTGCTCGTCCAGCCAGGCCGGCTGGTAGTCGCGCAGGCGCGCCGCCAGCAGTTCGCTTTCCCAGCACGCGGCCGGGGCCTCGAAGCCTTCCAGCTGCGCCAGCACCCCCGCGAGCGCTTCCGAACCGGATCGCCGGCTGCCCTCGCCCAGGTGCTGCCATTCGAACAGGAAGCGGGCGAAATCGCGCTGCGAGACCGGCTCGATCTCCCGGCGCAACCGCCCGAGCGTATAGCGATGGATGCGCGCCAGCAGATGCCGTTCGCACCATTCGTCCTCGTCCGCGTCCGGCGAGAACCGCCCCGCCATCACGAATCCTTCCTGGCGCAACGCGAGCAGCGCATCGCGCACGTCCTCGCGCGGCAACTGCAACGGTGCGGCCAACCGCTCCAGCGTGACCGGCCCCAGGCCGGCCAGGCGCGCCCGCACCAGCTCGCGCAGGGCGTCGGCGCGCTCCTGTCCCAAGCTGGCCGCCCCTGCCGGCACCTGCAGCGCCGGACGCGGTTCGGCCGACGGATACAGCAAGCGCACCGATTCCAGCCGCTCCACGCTCACCCACGCGAGCGGCACGCCTTCCCGGACCAGGCAGGTGGCGCGGCCATCGCCCGCCAGCGCCTGCAGCCATGCGGACCAGCCAGGCTCGCGCCCGACCTCGTCCATCGCCAGCATCCCGAGCGTATCGACGGCTTCGTGCATCTCGTCGGCATCGCGCGGCTGCGGCCAGGCCTCGGCCCGTACCGCGGCGATCGCCTCGGCATCGAGCCGGCCCATCGCGCCCGCGTCCTCGGCGTCGCCGAACCGGCGCGCCTGCACTGCCTGGGTGCGCCGCTCTTCGAGCGGGGCATCGTCGAGGAACGCGTACGGGCGCGCCTCCAGCACCTCGGCGGCCAACGGCGAGGGCGCCGGCAGGTCGCGCGCCACCACCTCGATGGCGCCGGACTCGATACCGCGCAGCACGTCGAGCCAGCCCGCACTGTCCATCGCCTCGTGCAAACAATCGTGGAGCGTCTGCGCGACCAGCGGATGGTCGGGGATCTCGCGCTCGCCGACGATGTTCTCCAGGCAGGCGACCTGGTCGGGGAACACGGTGGCGAGCAGGTCCTCGGACTTCATCCGCTGCAGTTGCGGCGCCACCTTGCGCCCGTTGCTGAAGCGCGGCAGCGCCAGCGCGTTGGTCGCGTTCCAGCGCCAGCGCACCCCGAACAACGGCGCGTCCAGCAGCGCCTGCACCAGCACGTGCTCGGCCGAGGCGGAATGCAGGAAGCGCGCCACGTCCTCCAGCGGGAAGCTGTGGCGGGTCGACAGCGACAGCACGATCGCGTCCTCGGTGGCCGCCGCCTGCAATTCGAAGTCGAAGGTGCGGCAGAAGCGCTTGCGCAACGCCAGGCCCCAGGCGCGGTTGATGCGGCTCCCGAACGGGCTGTGGATCACCAGTTGGGTGCCTTCGGATGCATCGAAGAAGCGCTCCATCACCACGCAGCGTTGCGTCGGCAGCTCGCCCAGGTCGGCCAGGGCGCGGGCCAGGTAGTCGGCGAGCTGCTGCGCGGCCTCCAGGGGCAGGCCCAGTTCCGCCAGCAGCCATGCCTGGGCGGCCTCGCGCCCGCCTTCGCGCAGCCGCGCCGCCACGTCCGCGCGCAACCGCGCGACCGCGTGCGACAGCTCGTCGCTGCGGCCGGGCGCCTCGCCGAGCCAGAACGGGATGTTGGGCGGCGCGCCCTTGGCGTCCTCCACCCGGACGCGGCCCGGCTCGATGCGCAGGATGCGGTAGCTGGCATTGCCCAGTTGGAACACGTCGCCGGCCAGGCTCTCCACCGCGAAGTCCTCGTTGACCGTCCCGATGTTCTCGGCCTGCGGCTCGAGCAGCACCGTGTAGTCGCCGGTCTCCGGGATCGTGCCGCCGGAGGTGAGCGCCGTGGTGCGCGCGCCCCGGCGCGCGCGCAGGACGCGGTGCACGGTGTCGCGGTGCAGATAGCTGGCGCGCCGCCCCAGCCGCGTGTCGAAGCCTTCGGCGAGCATCCGCACCACCTCGTCGAAGCGCTCGCGCGACAGGTTGGCGTACGGCCAGGCGCGGCGCACCAGCGCGTACAGCGCGTCTTCCGCGCAATCGCCGCAGGCCGCCTCGGCGACGATCTGCTGGGCCAGCACGTCGACCGGCGCCTGGACCACGCGCAGCGCATCCAGCTCGCCGCGCCGCACCGCATCGAGCAGCGCCGCGCATTCGACCAGCTCGTCGCGCGAGGCCGGGAACAGCCGCGCCTTCGGGGTTCCGCTCACCGCGTGCCCGGAACGGCCGGCGCGCTGCAGGAACGTGGAGATCGAGCGCGGCGAACCGAGCTGGCAGACCAGGTCGACCTCGCCGATGTCCAGGCCCAGTTCGAGCGACGCGGTGGCGACCAGCACGGTCAGCTCGCCCGCCTTCAGGCGCCGCTCCGCCGCCAGGCGCGTCTCGCGCGCCAGGCTGCCGTGGTGGGCCGCCACCCGGTCCTTGCCGAGCAGGTCGCCCAAGTGCCGCGCGGCGCGCTCGGCCATCCGCCGCGTGTTGACGAACACCAGCGTGGTGCGGTGCTCGCGCGCCAGGCCGGCCACCGCTTCGTAGACCTGCAGCCATTGGTCGTTGGACATCACCGCACCCAGCGGCGTCGGCGGCAGCGCCAGCGCGAGATCGCGCTCGCGCACGTATCCCGCGTCGACGATCTCGCAGTCCGGCCGGCCATCGCGCACCTGCCCCGCCCCGGCCAGGAAGCGCGCCACTTCGTCGATCGGCTTCTGGGTGGCCGACAGGCCGATCCGCACCAGCGGCGCCTCCACCAGCGCCCGCAACCGCTCCAGGCTCAATGCGAGATGGCTGCCGCGCTTGTCGGCGGCCACCGCGTGGATCTCGTCGACGATGACCGTGCGCACGCTGCGCAGCGACTCGCGGCCGGAGACCGAACCGAGCAGGACGTACAGCGACTCCGGCGTGGTCGCCAGGATATGCGGCGGCCGCCGGCGCGCCCTATCGCGCTCGCGCTGCGGGGTATCGCCGGTGCGCACCGCGCTGCGGATGTCCACCTCGGGCAGGCCGAGCGCCTGCAGTTCCGCGCGGATGCCGGCCAGCGGGGCCTCGAGGTTCGCGTGGATGTCGTTGGAAAGCGCCTTCAGCGGCGACACGTAGAGCACGCGGGTATGGTCGGGCAGCGCGCCCTCATGCTCGAGGCCTTCGCGCAGCAGGCCGTCGATCGCGGTCATGAACGCCGCCAGCGTCTTGCCCGAACCGGTCGGCGCCGCCACGAGCGTGTGCCGGCCATCGGCGATCGCGGCCCAGGCGGCCGCCTGGGCCGCGGTCGGCACCTGGAAGCGGTGCCGGAACCAGCGCGCGACGGCGGGATGGAAGCGGAGCAGCGGATCGGTCATGGGATCGGAACGGGCCAGGAGGCGCCTGCGCCACGATAGCGCCGGCCAGGATCGGATGCAGGTATCGTTGTCGAGATGCGGCCGGATCCGCAGGCCGGCAAGCGGCATACGGCCGCAGGCGGTTAACCGTTCATCGCCGGCAAGGCCATGTGAGGACATCCGGACGCCCGGGGGCGCCGCCCGCGACCGGACCGGCGTCCTGGCGATTGCCCATGCAGGCGCCCGCTGGCACAGTGCGCCCATGCCCAGCCTGATCCTGTTGATGATTGCCGGCGCAGCCGTGTTCGCGTTCTGGAACGCCTCGCGTGCCGCCGCCGAACGCGCCGAGGTGCTCGGCCGCAATGCCTGCCGCGCCGCCGACGTGCAATGGCTCGACCAGAGCGTGCACGCCGTGCGCCTGCGCCCGTGCCGCCTGCCCAACGGCTGGCTCGGGTTCGAACGGACCTTCCGCTTCGACTACTCGCACGATGGCATCGACCGCCATACCGGCCGCCTGGTGCTGCGCGGCACCGAGCTGGTGGCGTTCACCGGCCCTTCGATGGCGACGGTGACGCCGCTGCGGCGCGAGCTGGAGAACCCCTAGCGGCGGATCCGGGCCCCAGGCCGAACGACACCGGCGAAACCGTCGGGACTGGAGTCCTCCCGCGATGCTCCGGCGTGCGCCGGAGCCCGACGCCAGCGACAGCCGCGACGGATTACTTCACCACGCGCAGGTGCGGGCGCTTGCCGGCAGGCGGGGCATCCTCCGGGCCCGGCCCCTGCGGCGGCGGGGCATCGTCGTCCGGCGGCTCGCCCGACGTGCCGGGGATATCGTCCGGCAGCGCCATGCCCTGCCCTGTCTCGCGCGCATACACCGCCAGCACCGCCGACATCGGCACGTACACCGGATGGCTCACGCCGCCGAAGCGAGCGGTGAAACTCACCCCTTCGTTGTCCATGTGCAGGTGCACGACCGCGCGCTCGGCGATGTTCAGCACCACGCGTCCGTCCTGCACCGAGCTCGGCGGCACCTGCACGCCTTGCAAGCCCGCATCCACGAGGATGTGGGGCGTCATGCCGTTGTCGTTGATCCATTCCACCAACGCCCGCAGCAGATAGGGGCGATGGCTGGTCATGCGGGGAAAGTCTTGGCTCATGTGCGACAGTTTACGCGCTGGGCCTGTCGCGCTGTCCATTCTCCGATGGGCACCGGTACGCGCCGGTACAGGCGCATACCGGCCACGATCACGCCGGCAGGTCGCGCAGCTTCTTTTCCTGGTCGGTGAGGCTGCGGATGAAGCCGGGGTTGCGGAAGATCCGGTTGCCGTAATCCTCGATCGCCTTGCCGTCCTTCGGCAGCGGCACGTCCAGCGCCTGCAGGCGCCAGATGATCGGCGCCATCGCGCAATCGGCCAGGCTCATCTCCGGATTGAGGAAGAACTTGCTGGCCTTGAACAACGGCACCGATGCGGTGAGGAGTTCCTTCAGGCGCTTGCGGCCGGCCTCGGCCTGGGTCTTGTTGCCGAGCTGGATCGCCTGCACCTGCGGTACCCAGTCGTGCTCGATGCGCAGCATCGCCAGGCGCAGCCGCGCGCGCGACAGCGGGTCGACCGGCATCAGCGGCGGGTGCGGGTAGCGCTCGTCCAGGTACTCGCTGACCACCGACGCGGCGTAGAGCACCAGCTCGCGCTCCACCAGCGTCGGCACCGAATGATAGGGATTCAGGTCGATCAGGTCTTCCGGCGGGTTCTGCGCATCGACCGGCACCAGGTCGTAGGTGACGCCCTTGGCGGCCAGCACCAGCCGGACCCGATGGCACAGCACGTCATCGGTGGAGGAAAACAAGGTCAGGGTATTTCGCATACGCACACTCGTCGCCATTCAAGGCTCTCCAACGACCGGAATCCGCCGGCCGCATCGGCGCCGCCGGCCCCTTGCCAACGGTTCACCACGGTGAACCCGAGTGTGCAATCACACTCCGGAAAAGCCAATAGCAGGGCTATCGTCCCACCGCCTGCAACGCCCGTCCGCCCCCGGTCGCCGGCTCAATGCACGTCCTTCCAGTACTCGCGCTTGACCAGGTAGGCCAGGAACGTCAGCAGGGCCAGGAACAGGATCACCCACACGCCCAGGCTCTGGCGTTTCAGGGCGGCGGGCTCGCCTGCGTATTCCAGGAAGTTGCTGATGTCGCGCACGGTCTGGTCGAACTCGGCCGGATTCTGCCGGCCCGGCTGCGCCAGCTTGATGCCGACCACCGGCCTCTCGCCCAGGGCCTTGTCGAGCTCGCCGTACTCGGGTTGCTGCAACCCTTGCAGCTCCCACAGCGGATTGGGCATCGAGGCGTTGGGGAACACCGTGTTGTTCCAGCCCAGCGGCCGCGACGAATCCAGATAGAACGACTTCAGGTAGGTATAGATCCAGTCGGTGCCGCGCACGCGCGCGATCAGGCTCAGGTCGGGCGGCGCCTTGCCGAACCACTTGGCGGCGGCGTCGTGGGGCATCGCGTTCTCGATGTGGTCGCCGATCTTGCCGCCGGTGAAGTTGAGGTTGTTCATCACCTCTTCCTCGGTCAGCCCGAGGTCGGCCGCCATGCGCGAATAGCGCAGGTACTTCAGCGAGTGGCAGCCGGAACAGTAGTTCATGAACAACTGGGCGCCACGCTGCAGCGAGGCGCGGTCGCTCAGGTCGTTGCCGGCCTGCTGCAGCGCGCCGCCCTCGGCGGCCAGCAGGGTCGTGGAGAACAGCAGGCCCGCGGCCATCGTGGCCACGCGGGCGAACCATGGCTTAGTCATGCGTCGTCACCCGCTCAGGCACCGGCTTGGTCTTGTCCAGCCTCGTCCACACCGGCATGGTGATGAAGAAGGCGAAGTACAGGAAGGTCAGCACGCGACCGATGTAGGTCTCGTGGATGTCGGTGCCCGGGCCGGAGCCGATCACCCCCAGCCACACGAAGCACACCGCCAGCGTGCCCAGCGCGACCTTGGAGATCCAGCCGCGGTAGCGGATCGACTTGACCTTGGCCTTGTCCAGCCACGGCACCAGGAACAGGATCGCGATGGCCGAGAACATCACCAGCACGCCGCCCAGCTTGTTGGGCACCACCCGCAGCATCGCGTAGTACGGGGTGTAGTACCAGACCGGCTTGATGTGCTCGGGCGTGACCAGGCGGTTGGCCTCGGTGAAGTTGTCGTGCTCCAGGAACAACCCGCCGAAGCCCGGCGCGAAGAAGATGATGAAGGCGGCGATGATCAGCAGGAAACCGACGCCGACCAGGTCCTTGACCGTGTAGTACGGGTGGAACGGGATGCCGTCGGCGGGCTTGTTCGGGTCCCAGCGGTTGCCCTTGGGCCCCTTCTTGATCTCCACGCCGTCCGGGTTGTTGGAGCCGACCTCGTGCAGCGCGCCCAGGTGCAGCACCACCAGCAGCAGCAGCACCAGCGGCAGCGCGATCACGTGCAGGGCGAAGAAGCGGTTGAGGGTGGCGTCGGACGGCAGGTAGTCGCCCATGATCCACTCGGTCAGCCCGTTGCCGATCACCGGGATCGCGCCGAACAGCGAGATGATCACCTTCGCGCCCCAGAACGACATCTGGCCCCAGGGCAGCACGTAGCCCATGAAGGCCTCGGCCATCAGCACCAGGTAGATCAGCATGCCGAGGATCCAGACCAGCTCGCGCGGCTTCTGGTAGCTGCCGTACATCAACCCGCGGAACATGTGCAGGTAGACCACGATGAAGAACAGCGAGGCGCCGGTGGAGTGCATGTAGCGGATCAGCCAGCCCCACTCCACGTCCCGCATGATGTACTCGATCGACGCGAACGCCTCGGCGGCGCCGGTCTTGTAGTGCATCGTCAGGAAGATGCCGGTGACGATCTGGTTGGCCAGCACCAGCAGCGCCAGCGAGCCGAAGTAGTACCAGAAGTTGAAGTTCTTCGGCGCGTAGTACTCGCTGACGTGCTTGCGGTAGACCGGCATCAGGCCGGGCGCGCGCGCGTTGACCCAGTCGAAGACGCCGTTGGCGGTGCGGACAAGGATGTTGGCCATGCTCAGGCAGCCCCCGTGCTGTTGCCGGACGGATCCACGCCGATCACGATCGTGTTGTCGTCCTGGTAATGGTGCGGCGGCACCAGCAGGTTGATCGGCGCCGGCACGCCGTCGAAGACGCGGCCGGACATGTCGAAGCGCGACTTGTGGCAAGGGCAGAAGTAGCCGCCCTTCCACTGCGGGTCGTAGGGCTCGGGCCGGATCTCGGCGACCATCTCGGGCGAGCAGCCCAGGTGCGTGCACAGGCCGACCAGCACCGATATCTCGGGCTTGATCGAGCGGTACTCGACGTTCTTCAGCACGTACTCCGGCTGCTGGTCCTTGTTCTCGGACTTGGGGTCCTTGAGCCGGCCGTCCAGCGACGGCAGCGCATCGAGGATGGCCTTGGACCGCTTGACGATCCAGATCGGCTGGCCGCGCCACTCGAGGATCAGGCGCTGGCCTTCCTGCAGGGCGCTGATGTCGGCGGTCACCGGCGCACCGGCCAGCTTGGCGCGCGCGCTCGGGTTCCACGATTTGACGAAAGGTACCGCTAGAAACCCTGCTCCTACCGCGCCGACCACTGCGGTTGTCGCGGTCAGGAACCGTCGACGTCCCGTGTTGGCGGGCTCGTTAACCCCATCGTTGGCCATCCGGCTCTCCGATCTGTATTAGGTAGCTTGAGGCTGCCAGCGGCCCGCGGGGGGTCGAGCCGCGATGAATCCGGGGCGAGTGTAGCGGAAGGCTTAATGGACAGACAATGCGTCGGCGAAGGAAAGATGCCCCGGCCGGCGGCGACATGCCCGCGAAGCCGGGCCGAGCGGCGCTACTGGACCGAGGCCAGCACGCCGCGGTAGCGCTCGGCCAGCACGCCCACGCGCTGTACGTAGCGCTGGGTCTCGGCGTAGGGCGGCACCCCGCCGTACTTGTCCACCGCGCCCTCGCCCGCGTTGTAGCCGGCCGCGGCCAGGGTCAGGTTGCCGTCGAAGCGCTTGAGCAGCCAGGCCAGGTATTGCACGCCGCCGCGGATGTTCTGGCCGGCATCGTAGGAATCGGCGACGCCGAAGCGCCGCGCCGTGGCCGGCATCAACTGCATCAGCCCCTGCGCGCCCGCCCGGCTCAGCGCCATCGGGTTGTAGGCCGATTCGGCGTGGATGATCGCGCGCACGACCGCCTCCTCCACGCCGAACTCGCGCGCGGCGGCGGCGATCTCGCCCTGGTAGGCCGCGGTGTTGAGGCGGACGGTCCCGAAGTTGACGCCGGGGTTGACCGCGCACGCGTAGCAGGTCTCGATGAAGCTGTAGCGGATCGTGCGCAGCCCTTCGATGCTCGCGGTCTGCGTCGGGCGTGCGCTGGTGTAGTGGCGCACGCCGTCCTTCATGTAGGAATAGAGCTGCCCGCTGACGACCCGCTGCGGCAATCCGCGCGGGTTCGCCGGGGCCGGCATCGGCGCCACGGACTTGGGCGCGACCGAAGCGGCGACCGGCGGCACCGCCGTCTTCGCCGGCTCGGCGCTCGCCACGGCGGGCCGGGGCTTGGCCGGCGCCGGCCTGGCGGACGCGCGGCGCTCGGGCTTGTAGTTGCCGACCACGCTGCACGAGGCGCCATGGACGCGCTTGCTCACGTAGCTGGGGATCCCGTCGCCGCCGATGCACTTGTACAGGGTGCCGGCGCTGGCCGGCGCAGCCGACAGCGTGGCGAACAGCAGCCCCAGCATCCCCGGTATCCCCTTCATGGCGCGAAGTCTCCCAGCTCCGCCGGGCGTTGCCAAGTGCTTGGCGCGAAAAGGGTTTGTTGCCGCCAGAGCGTGCCATGCCCTTTGGAGTGCGGCATCCGCGTGCTTGGGCCGGGGCAAGGCCGACCCGTCTTGCCAAGGACCGCAACGCATTCCCGCGGTGGCACCGGCCGCGGGAATGCGCTTCAAGGGGCATGGCACGTTCTACAATAGCCGGCTCGCCGCGGCCGCCCCTGGTGGCCGCCCCCGCTCCGCCACCCGTCTGGAATAAGCGCCATGCCCGGGACGCCCGCCTCCGAAATCCCCGCCACGGCCGTTGCCGTGGATTCCCCCACGCTCGTGCCCTTGCCCGGCCAGCGCCCGGCCATCCCGGGCGGTGCGCGCGGGAAGCTGTACATCAAGACCCACGGGTGCCAGATGAACGAGTACGACTCGGCCAAGATGGCCGACGTGCTCGCGCAGGCCGAGGGGCTGGAACTGACCGACGACCCGGAGGAGGCCGACGTCGTCCTGGTCAACACCTGTTCGATCCGCGAGAAGGCGCAGGAGAAGGTGTTCAGCCAGCTCGGCCGCTGGAAGGCGCTGAAGGGCAACGGCCGCGACGTGATCATCGGCGTAGGCGGCTGCGTGGCCTCGCAGGAGGGCGAGGCCATCGTCAAGCGCGCGCCGTACGTGGACCTGGTGTTCGGCCCGCAGACCCTGCACCGCCTGCCCGAGCTGATCCGCGCCCGCCGCGAGCAGAACCGGCCGCAGGTGGACATCAGCTTCCCGGAGATCGAGAAGTTCGACCGCCTGCCCGAGCCGCGCGCCGAAGGCCCGAGCGCGTTCGTCTCGATCATGGAAGGGTGCTCGAAGTACTGCTCGTTCTGCGTGGTGCCCTACACCCGCGGCACCGAGGTCAGCCGGCCGTTCGAGGACGTGCTGGTGGAAGTGGCGCAACTGGCGGCACAGGGCGTGCGCGAGATCAACCTGCTCGGCCAGAACGTCAACGCCTACCGCGGGCCGATGGAAGGCGGCGAAGTCGCCGACCTGGGCCTGCTGATCCGCACCATCGCCCAGATCGAGGGCATCGGCCGCATCCGCTTCACCACCTCGCACCCGCTGGAGTTCTCCGACTCCCTGGTGGACGCCTATCGCGACGTGCCGCAACTGGCCAACTACCTGCACCTGCCGGTGCAGGCCGGCAGCGACCGCATCCTCGCCGCGATGAAGCGCGGCTACACCGCGCTGGAGTTCAAGTCGAAGATCCGCAAGCTGCGCGCGGTGCGCCCGGACATCTCGATCAGCTCGGACTTCATCGTCGGCTTTCCGGGCGAGACCGACGCCGACTTCGAGAAGACCATGAAGCTGATCGAGGACGTGGGCTTCGACCAGAGCTTCTCCTTCATCTACTCGCGCCGCCCCGGCACCCCGGCCGCGGACCTCGACGACGATACGCCCGAGGCGGTCAAGCACGCGCGCCTGGAGCGGCTGCAGAAGCACATCAACGAATACGCCGCGGGCATCTCGCAGCGGATGGTCGGCACCGTGCAGACCGTGCTGGTCGAAGGGCCGTCGAAGAAGAACCCGAACGAGCTGACCGGCAAGACCGAGAACATGCGCTCGGTGAACTTCCCCGGCCATCCGCGCCTGGTCGGCCAGTTCGTGGACGTGCTGATCACCGAGGCGCTGACCAACTCGCTGCGCGGCCGCGTCCAGCTGGGCGGGGACGCCGACGCGTCCTGAGCCGGCCGGGCCTGGCGGTTTTTTCGCCAATCCGGCTCGATCCCTTGCGCCGCGGCCCCCTGCGGCCGTTATCCACAGGTTGCTGCAGCCGGGTTCCACAACGACTGTGGAGAACCCTCAATCCAGCCGCTTGCGGAAGCGCGAGATCGCCAGCGTCATCATCACCGCGGTGAACACCACCAGCGCCAGCGCGTCCGGCCACAACTCCGACGGCGAGGCGCCGCGCAGCATGGTGCCGCGGATCAGCCGGATGAAGTGGGTCAGCGGCAGCGCCTCGGCCAGCCACTGCGCCAGCCTGGGCATGCCGTCGAAGGGGAACATGAAGCCCGACAGCAGGATCGAGGGCAGGAACAGGAAGAACGTCATCTGCATCGACTGGAACTGCGACTGCGCGCGCGTGGAGATCAGCAGCCCCAGGCTGAGGTTCGCCACGATCAGCAGCATCGATGCCGCGTAGACCGCGGGCAGCCCGCCGCGCACCGGCACGTCGAACAGCAAGCCGCCCAGCACCAGGATCACCGTGGCCTGGATCAGCCCCACCGCGATGTAGGGCAGCACCTTGCCGACCATCAGCTCGGCGCTGGACACCGGCGTGGCGATCAGCATCTCCAGGTTGCCGCGTTCGCGCTCGCGCACGATCGCCATCGCCGTGAACATCACCAGGGTCATGGTCAGGATCACCCCGATCAGGCCCGGCACCACGTTGATCGCCGACACCCGCTGCGGGTTGTACAGCGGCAGCACGCTGATGCGCGCCTGCGATTGCGCGCTGGACATGCGCCCGTCCAGCGGCATCTGCGCCAGCTGGCGCGCGGCGGCCTGCACCGAGGTATCGGCGCCGTCGACGATCACCTGCATCACCTCGCGGCCTTCGCCCAGCCGGCGCTCGAAATCCGGCGGCACCACGATGCCGACCTCGATCGTGCCGGCCCGGATCAGCGACTGGATCTCGGCCGGGGTGCGCGCGGCGGCGACCGGCTCGACCACCCCGGTCGCCAGCATGTCGCGCACCAGCGCGCGCGAGGCCGCCGTGTCGGCCAGGTCGGCCACCGCCGCCGGCAGGTTGCGCACGTCCAGGTTGATCGCATAGCCGAACAGCAGCAGTTGCAGCGTCGGGATCCCGATCATCATCGCCAGGGTCATGCGGTCGCGCATCATCTGCCGCACCTCCTTGACCATGACCGCGTAGATCTGCGCGATCTTCATGCGCCCTCCTCCTCGCGGCCGCGGGTCGCGGCGACGAACACGTCTTCCAGGCTGGGCTCGATGCGGGCCACCTGCGCCTCCAGGCCGCGTTCGCGCAATGCCGCGGCGAGCGCGTCCGGGTCGCCCCGTCCCGGCGCGCACAACACGCGCAGCTCGTTGCCGATCTGCGCCACCGAGAGCACGCCGTCCACGGCGTGCAGGATCTTCTGCGCCTGCCGCAGCGCCGGGCTGCGTACGCCCAGCGTGCGCCCCTCCAGGCGCCCGGTCAGCTCGGCCGGCGTGCCGTCGGCCACCAGGCGCCCGCGCTCGAGGATGGCGATGCGATGGCAGCGCTCGGCCTCGTCCATGTAGTGGGTGGATACCAGCAACGTGGTGCCGCCGTCGGCCAGCTCGAACAGCTTTTCCCAGAAGCCGCGCCGCGATTCCGGATCGACCGCGCTGGTCGGCTCGTCGAGCAGCAGCAGCTGCGGCTCGTGCACCACCGCGCCGGCGAGCGCCAGGCGCTGCTTCTGGCCGCCGCTCATCGTGCCGGCGAGCTGCTTCTGCAAGGCCTCCAGGTCGTAGGCGTGCAGCAGCTCCTCCACGCGCGCGTTGCGGCGCGCGCGCGGCAGGCCCTGCACCGTGGCGAGGAACTGCAGGTTCTCGCGCACGGTGAGGTCCTCGTACAGCGAAAAGCGCTGGGTCATGTAGCCGATGCGCCGGCGCAGCGCCTCGGCCTGCTCGGGGATCGGCAGGCCCAGCACCTCCACGTCGCCGTCGCTGGGCGTGAGCAGCCCGCACAGCATGCGGATGGTGGTGGACTTGCCGGAGCCGTTCGGCCCGAGGAAGCCGTAGACCTGCGCGCGCGGCACGCTCAGGTCGACGTGGTCGACGGCGGTGAAATCGCCGAAGCGCTTGGTCAGCCCGTGCGCGCGGATCGCGATGCCGCCGCCGGCGTCATTCATGGGCGTCGTCCGCCAGCCGCGCCCGCACCGGCACGCCCACCGGCAGGTCCTTCGCGCTCGCCGGCAGCTGCACCTCGGCCAGGTAGGTCAGGCGTTCGGCATCGCCGCCGGAGAGCGCGTAATAGGGAGTGAACATCGGCTCGCTGCGGATCGCACGGATCCGTCCTCGGTACACCTGGCCGCTGCCGTCCACGCTGACCTGCAACGCCTGGCCGATGGCCACGCGCCCGCGCAGGGTGGCCGGCACGTAGATGCGCGCATACGGCGCATCGCCGACCAGCATCACCGCCAGCGAAGCGCCGACCGGCGCCTGGTCGCCCAGCTTGTACGGCAGGCTGTCCACGCGGCCGGCGCGCGGGGCCACGATGTCCAGTTTCTCCAGGTTGACCGCCTGCACCGCGGCGTCGGCCTGCGCGGCACGCAAGGCCGCCTCGCCCTGCGCGATGTCCTCGGCCCGGTTGCCGCGCTCCAGCTCCAGCAGGGCCTGTTCGGCCGCGCGCACCTGCGCCTGCGCATCGCCGGCGGCGGCGCGCGCGCGATCGACGTCGGCGGCCGCGACCAGTTGCTGCCGGCCCAGCGGCTGCAGGCGCGCGTAGTAGGCGGTGGCATCGCGGGCCTGCGCCCGCGCCGAGGCCAGCTGCGCGCGGGCCTGCGCGATCTGCTCCGTGCGCGGGCCGGCCACCAGTTCCTGCAGCGCCTGCTCGCGTTGGCGGGCCTGCTCCTGCAGGCCCTGCAGCTGCGAACGGGTACGCACCAGCTCCAACTGCATCAACCGCGTGCCGGCCGCGACCTGCTGGCCCTCGCGTACGTCCATCGCCACGATGCGTTCCGCCGCCGGCGCGGGCAGCGTGATCCGGTCCCACTCCAGCGTACCCAACAGCGGATCGGGCTCGCGCCGGCAACCGCCGGCCAGCGCCAGGACGGCGCACGAAAGGATGAGGAGCAGCTTGCGCATCGCGTTCTCCGTCGTTTCCGAATACCGGCCGCTCAGCGCGGCCCGCTCCACGCCCCGTGCCACAGCAGCGCCAGCGCATGCCCGGCCACCGCGTCCATGCCCAGTTCCTCCGCCCCCAGCAGGCGCCGCCAGATCGGCGCGCCCGCAGCGGGAAACATCGTCAATCCGACCAGCGAGGTCATCAGCAGGCGCGGGTCCAGGCCGGGATTGAGCTCGCCGCGCGCCTGCGCGTCGGCGAAACGCGCCGCCATCATCCGGGCGACCTGCGGGCCGACCTCGTCGGTCAGCAGGCCGCGCAGCGCGCCGCCCTCGCACAACACCTCGCGTACCCACAGCTGCGGCCACCAGGGGTTCTGCTCGACCACGGCCACCACGCCCTCGACGAAGGCGTGCACCGTCGCGGGCAGGTCGTCGCCGGCGGCGGCCAGGCGCGAGACCAGCCCGGCGGCGACCGGCCGCAGCCGCGTCTCCACCACGCTGCGCAGCAGTTGCTCCTTGTCGCCGAAGTAGTAGTTCACCAGCGCGGGGGTGACGCCGGCACGCTGGGCGACGTCGCGCATCCGCGTGCCGGCGATGCCTTGCTCGGCGAAGCACGCCAGCGCCGCATCGAGCAGGCCGGCCTGGTGGTCCTGGCCGTTGGCCACCGCCGGCCGCCCCGGCGCGCGGGGCCGTGCGGCGCGCTTGCGGGTGCCGGCCGCGCGCTTGCCGGCGGCGTCTCGAGGTGGCTTGGGATCGACCATGACGGTATTTAAATCCATATTTAATTAAGGCCGGGTGAATTCCGCGGCGCTGGGGTTTGCCGCGCCGACGCGCTAACCTTGGTTCCCTGCCCGGCCGCGCCTCGCGGCACGGCGCCGCTCCGAACGCCTCATGACCACACCCGCGCAACGCGACTTCACCCTCGATCCCGTCGATACCGAGCGCCTGTCCAACCTGGCCGGACCGTTCGACGAACACCTGCGCCAGATCGAGCTCAAGCTCGGCGTGGAGATCGCCAATCGCGGCAACGTGTTCCGCGTCACCGGCCCGGAAGCGGCGGCCGCCGCGGCCGAGAAGCTGCTGCGCGCGCTCTACGACGAGGCCGCCGGCACCACGTTCGACAGCCATGCGATCCACCTGCGCCTCAACGAGGCCAACGTCGAGCACGTGGCCCGGCGCGAGTACGCGCCGCAGGAAGTGGCCATCAAGGTCAAGCGCGGCACCATCCGCGGGCGCGGCGCCAACCAGGCCAGGTACCTGCACCTGATCGCCACGCACGACATCAACTTCGGCATCGGCCCGGCCGGCACCGGCAAGACCTTCCTGGCGGTCGCCAGCGCGGTCGAGGCGCTGAACGAGTCGCGCGTGCAGCGGCTGGTCCTGGTGCGCCCGGCGGTGGAGGCCGGCGAGAAGCTCGGCTTCCTGCCCGGCGACCTGAGCCAGAAGGTCGACCCGTACCTGCGCCCGCTCTACGACGCGCTGTACGAGATGCTCGGCGTCGAGAAGGTGGTGAAGCTGCTGGAGAAGAACGTCATCGAGATCGCGCCGCTGGCCTACATGCGCGGGCGCACGCTCAACGACGCCTACGTGATCCTGGACGAGGCGCAGAACACCACCATCGAGCAGATGAAGATGTTCCTGACGCGCCTGGGCTTCGGCTCGACCGCGGTGATCACCGGCGACCTCACCCAGATCGACCTGCCCAAGCACGTCAAGTCCGGCCTGCGCGACGCGATCGACGTGCTGCGCGACGTGGAAGGCGTCAGCTTCACCTTCTTCGAGTCGCGCGACGTGGTGCGCCATCCGCTGGTCGCGCGCATCGTCAGCGCCTACGACAGGCGCGACCTCCAGGACGCGCAGACGGGAGCCTCGCCATGACCCGCGGACCGGTACGCCTCGACGTCGCCGTCAGCTACGCCCTGCCCCGCGCCGGGTTGCCGTCGGCGGTGAGCTTCCGCAAGTGGGTCGCGGCCGCGCTGAAGGGCCGCATCCGCGAGGCCGACCTGGCGATCCGCCTGGTCGATGCCAAGGAAGGCCGCTCGCTCAATCACCACTACCGCGGCAAGGACTACGCCACCAACGTACTGAGCTTCCCGGCGGAAGTCCCCGAAGGCCTGCCCAAGGGCGTGAAGTTCCCATTGCTCGGCGACCTGGTGATCTGCGCCCCGGTGGTGGAACGCGAGGCCCGCGAGCAGGGCAAGCTACTGAGCGCGCACTATGCCCACCTGACCGTCCACGGCACGCTGCACCTGCTCGGCTGGGACCACGAGGACGACAGGGAAGCCGAGGCGATGGAACAGCTCGAACGCGAGATCCTGGCCGAACTCGGCGTCGCCGATCCCTACGCGGGCGAGCGTTGAGCCCGGGACGCGCGGCACCGGCGCCTGGACGCAGCGCCCATCGGGACCGAAGCATCTCTACGACGCCCTCCGCCCGCCATGTTCCGGAGACTGCCTTCTTGACCCGCCCCCTGCTCGCCGCCCTTGGCCTTGCCTTCGCCGCCGGCACGTGCGCGGCCGCCGAACCGGCCACCGCGCCCGACCTGCCGGCCTTGATCGAGTGCCGCCAGGACATCGCGGCGTATGCGCACGGCATCGTGCCGGTGCTGAACGACCCCGCCGCGGCCGAAGCCCTCGGTTGGCAGGCGCTGCCGCGCAGCAATCCGTTCATGAGCGAATTCCGGCTGCCGGCACCGGTCGCCGCGTTCGGCGCATCCAGCGACCACCTCGTGGTCTCGGGCGGCACGATCATGCTGCTGCTCGACGGCCCCGATCCCCGCACGCTCGCCAAGCGCCTGCAGTTGGAAACCGGCGTGGACACGCCGGAGAAATTCATGGCCGGCCGCGAGGTCGCCAGCCGCGACGTGGTCACCCCGGGCACCGGCGAGAAGATGGTCGAATCGGTGATCCTGAGCGTGTCGGACGTGCGCAGCCACCCGGGCAAGACCCTGGCCGGCTGCACCTACGACCTGGACAAGCCTTGAGGACCGACCGGGATTGGGGAAGGGCTCTTGGCTCCGTTCCCGGCCAAGACAGCCTGTGCCCTGTGGGAGCGGCTTCAGCCGCGATGAGCTTTCATACAGATCCCCCTGCAAAAGCCCGCACATCCATGTGCGGGGGTTCAACTGGGAACGCCTCATCGCGGCTGAAGCCGCTCCCACAGGGGACGTCGCTTCTGCCCCTCGGGTCCCGGGTCCCGGCTCCACCCTGCTAGACTTGGACCCAACGCCCGGCTCGCCGGGTGCCGTTTCCCCGAATGATGTCCGAAGACGACAGTAGTCACAGTTCGCCCGAACCCCAGGAAAGACGCCGCAGTTGGCTCGAACGCCTCAGCGCGGCCTTCTCGGGCGAACCGCATACCCGCGACGAACTGGTCGCCCTGCTTCGCACGGCCCACGGCGACGGCCTGATCGCCGCCGATACGCTGCGCATGATGGAAGGCGCGATCTCGGTCTCCGAGCTCACCGTCGCCGACGTGATGGTGCCGCGCTCGCAGATGGTCTCGCTGCCGGTCGAGTCGCGCTTCCTCGACCTGATGAAGCAGGTGGTCGAATCCGGCCATTCCCGCTTCCCCGTGCATGGCGAGAACAAGGACGAGGTGCTCGGCATCCTGCTCGCCAAGGACCTGCTGCGCGGCGTGGTCGCCGACAACGGTCCCGGCAACGTGCGCGAGCTGCTGCGCCCGGCGGTGCTGATCCCGGAGTCCAAGAAGCTCAACGTCCTGCTCAAGGAATTCCGGCTGTCGCGCAACCACATGGCGATCGTGGTGGACGAGTACGGCGGCGTGGCCGGCCTGGTCACCATCGAGGACGTGCTGGAACAGATCGTCGGCGAGATCGACGACGAGCACGACGAGGCCGAGGACGAGAGCTCGCTGATCGCCGTGCAGTCCGACGGGCAGTACGTGGTCGACGCGCTGACGCCGATCGAGGATTTCAACGAGCGCTTCGGCGCCGACTTCCCCGACGACGACTACGACACGGTGGGCGGCCTGGTGACCGACGCGATCGGCCACCTGCCCGAGACCGGCGAGGAACTGACGCTGGGCCGGTTCGCGTTCCGCGTCGCCAAGGCCGACGCGCGCCGCGTGCATGCGCTGCACGTCACCGTGCTGCCGCCCGAACTGCAGGACGAGGCTTGATCCGCGCACTTCCCATCGCCGCGCTGCGGCTGCTGGCGTTGCTGGCCTGCCTGCTGCCGGCCTGGGCGTCCGCCCAGGCCGCGCCGCGGATCGGCGTGGCGACGATGCAGCCCGGCGAGGTGTTCTTCGAACGCTTCGGCCACGACGCGATCGTGGTGGCCGATCCCGCCACCGGACGGGCCATCTCGTACAACTTCGGCTATTTCGACCCGAGCGAGCCCGACTTCGTCGGCCGCTTCATCGAAGGCGAGATGATGTACTACCTCGTCGCGCTGCCGCTGGAAGAAGACCTGCAGCAGTACCGCGACAGCGGGCGCGGGGTCAGCATCCAGTGGCTGGACCTGCCCCCGCGGCAGGCGATCGCGCTGGCCGACGCTTTGGCGGTGCGCAGCCGCCCGGAGAACGCGCGCTACCGCTACGACTACTTCACCGCCAACTGCGCCACGATGGTCCGCGACAGCCTGGACCAGGCGATGGGAGGCGCATTGAAGGCGCAGCTCGCCGGCCGCTCGCGCGGCAATACCTATCGCAGCGAAGCGGTGCGGCTGGCCTCGCCGGCGCCGTGGATGTGGCTCGGCTTCGACCTGGGGCTGGGGCCCTACGCCGACAAACCGCTGTCGCGCTGGCAGGAAGCGTTCGTCCCGATGCGGCTCGCCGAAAGCCTCGCCGAGGCGCGCAACAGCGAAGGCCGCCCGCTGGTGCAGTCCACCCAGGAACTGCTGCCGCACCGTATCGCGCCGGAACCGCCGGACCAGGCGCGGTCGCGCTGGCCGTGGCTGCTTGCCGGCCTGGTCGTCGCCGCCGGCGTGCTGGCCCTCGCGCGGCGCCCGCGCCTGCTGGCCGGCCTGGCGATTCCGTTCTGGCTGGCCTGCGCGATCGGCGGCGGGCTGTTGATCTACCTGTGGGGCTTCACCGCGCACCAGGCCGCCTGGGGCAACCGCAACCTGCTCCTGCTCAATCCGCTGTGCCTGCTGCTGGTCGCCGGCGCCTTCGGATCGCTGCGGCGGCACGTGCCCGGCCGGTGGTTCGGCATCGTCGCCTGGCTGGTGGTCGCCGCGGGCGTGCTCGCGCTGGTCATCGACTGGCTGTCGTTCCAGCCGCAGTTCAATCTGCAGTGGATCATGCTGCTGTTGCCGATCCATGCCGCGCTGGCCATGGCGCTGGGGCGCGTCCGCAAGACGGTCCCGCCCGCCGCGGGCTAGCGTCCACGGATTCCGCTTCGGCGGGATCGCGGCTTCCCGGAGCGCGGATCACGCTCACGTTCCCGTCGTAGCGCCCGCTGCGCGCGAACGGCGCGGCTTGCCCCTGCCCGCGCGCTGGCGCACGATGCGCGCCATGACCGAAATGCACCCGACCCCTTCCGACAATCCCGCGTGCGTCATCACCTGCGCGTTCTACGATGGCCACGGCAAGCGCCACGACATCGGCCTCGACCGGATCAGCGAAGAGCTCGAGAAGGACGACGAGGGCTTCGTCTGGGTGGGCCTGTACGAACCCGCCGAGGACGTGCTGCGGCTGCTGCAGAGCGAGTTCGGGCTGCACGACCTGGCGATCGAGGACGCGCTCAAGGCGCACCAGCGCCCCAAGGTCGAGGGCTATGGCAACTCGCTGTTCGTGGTAGTCAAGACCGCGCAACTGGTGGACGAGCGGATCCGTTACGGCGAGACCCATGCCTTCCTCGGCAAGCGCTTCCTGCTGACGGTGCGTCATGGCGCTTCGCTCTCCTATGCGCCGGTGCGGGCGCAGATGGAGCGCGAGCCGTCGATGCTGTCGCTCGGCCCGGCCTTCAGCCTGTACGCCATCCTGGACTTCGTGGTCGACAACTACCTGCCGATCATGGACGAGTTCCGGGACACCCTGGAACTGCTGGAGAAGGACATCTTCTCGGAGAGCTACAAGCGCCGCACCGTGGTGCGGCTGTACGAGCTCAAGCGCGAGCTCAACAAGATGCGGCTGGTGGTGGCGCCGCTGCAGGACGTGCTCTCGCACCTCAAGCGCAACCCCGGTCCCTTGATCCCCGACAGCGTCGTCGTCTACCTGCGCGACGTGCTGGACCACGCGGCGCGCATCAACGACGCGATCGACACGTTGCGCGAGATGCTGGGTACCGCACTGAGCGTGAACCTCTCGCTGGTCACGCTGGCCCAGGGCGAGACGGTCAAGCGCCTCGGCGCCTGGGCGGCGCTGCTGGCGGCGCCGACCCTGATCACCAGCTGGTACGGCATGAACTTCGAGCACATGCCGGAACTCGGCGGACGCTGGTCCTACCCGATCCTCGTGGGCGGCGTGGCGCTGTCGTGCCTGGTGCTGTATCGCCTGTTCAAGCGGGCGAAGTGGCTGTAGGGGCGCCGGGATTCGGGATTCGGGATTCGGGATTCGGGATTCGGGATTCGGGATTCGGGATTCGGGATTCGGGATTCGGGAGAAGCATCTTTGCCTGGATCCGGCTGTCAAGCGACCCGAAGCTTTCTTGCGTCTTCTTGTGGGAGTGGCCTCGGCATGCCGAGGCCACTCCCACAGCACCACGCGATCCGGGGCAAGCTCTCCCGGGGCCCGCTCAAGCCACGTAGATCGTCTTGACGTTCATGAACTCATGGATGCCATGCTCGGCCAGTTCGCGGCCGAAACCGGAACGCTTGGTGCCGCCGAACGGCATCCGCACGTCGCTCTTCACGATGGCGTTGACGAACGCGGCGCCGCATTGCAGCTGGCGCGCCACGGCCTCGCCGCGCCCGGCGTCGCCGGTCCAGACGCTGCCGCCGAGGCCGAAGGTGGTGTCGTTGGCGACGCGCACGGCTTCGGCCTCGTCCTTGACGCGGAGGATCGCCGCGACCGGGCCGAACAGCTCCTCCTCGTAGGCCGGCATGCCCGGGCCTACCCGGTCCAGGATCGTGGCCGGATAACCGGCATGCGAGCCCGGGATCGGCTCGCCGCCCAGCAACAGCTCGGCGCCCTTGGCGATGCTGGCCCGTACCTGCTTGTGCAGTTCGTCGCGCAGGTCGGCGCGCGCCATCGGCGCCAGCGTCGTGGCCTCGTCGGCGGGATCGCCGTAGCTGCGCTTGCCCGCGGCTTCGACGAACTTCGCCACGAACGCGTCGGCGATCGCCTCTACCACGATGAAGCGCTTGGCGGCGATGCAGGTCTGGCCGGCATTGTCGAAACGCGACTTCACCGCGGCCTCGACCGTCCTGTCGAGGTCCGCGTCGTCGAGCACGACGAAGGCGTCGCTGCCGCCGAGCTCCATCACCGATTTCTTCAGCTGCTCGCCCGCGTTGGACGCGATCGCGCGCCCGGCACGCTCGCTGCCGGTCAGCGTCACCGCGGCGACGCGGGGATCGCGCAACACCGCCGCGGCCTGCTCGTTGTCGATGTGCAGCACGTCGAACACGCCTTCCGGCACGCCCGCGGCCTCCAGCACCTCGGCGATCGCGTCGGCGCAACGCGGCACGTTCGTCGCGTGCTTGAGCAGGGATACGTTGCCCGCCATCAGCGACGGCGCGAGGAAACGGAACACCTGCCAGATCGGGAAGTTCCACGGCATCACCGCGAACACGCAGCCGATCGGCTCGTAGTGGACGTAGCTGCGCTGTGCCTCGGTGCGGATCTCCTTGGGCGCCAGGTATTCCGCGGCGTGCTCGGCGTAGTACGCGCAAGCCTGCGCGCACTTGTCGATCTCGGCCAGCGCCTCCTTGCGCAGCTTGCCCATTTCCGCCGTCATGATCCGCTGGATGTCGTCGCGGCGCCGGGCCAGTTCCTCGCCGGCCTTGCGCAGCAGCGCGCCGCGCTCGTCCAGCGGCCGCGCCGCCCAGGCCGGGAACGCCCTGGCCGCGGCGGCCAGGCGCCGCTCGATCGCCGCCTGGTCCATCGCCTGGACGGTGTGCTCGGGTCGGCCCGTGTACGGATTGACGGTCTGGTAGCTCATCGTGCGACTCCGGAAAACGAATGCGCATATGCTAGCCCCGCGCAGGTCGTCATCGCGTCAGCGACATCATTGCGGGGGCGGCCCCGGCCGCGGCGGGCCGTAGCCGCCCCGCGAACTCAACCGTTCTCCTGCAGCGCCAGCTGGATGTCCTGCTGCCGGCGCTTCTCGTTGCGCGCCATGATCCACCAGCCGATCGCCGCGGCCACCGACACCGCCAGCACCAGGATCGTCGCCAACGCGTTGATCTTCGGGCTCAGGCCCATGCGTACCGAGGAGAACACCTTCATCGGCAAGGTGGTCGAACTCGGGCCGGCGACGAAGCTGGCGATCACCACGTCGTCCAGCGACAGCGTGAACGCCAGCAGCCACCCGGACACCAGCGCCGGGGCGATGATCGGCAGCGTGATCAGGAAGAACACCTTGAGCCGGTTCGCGCCCAGGTCCATCGCCGCCTCTTCCAGCGAGCGGTCCAGCTCCTGCAGGCGCGAGGACACCACCACGGTGACGAACGACAGGGTGAAGGTGACGTGCGCGATCCAGATCGCGGTGACGCCCTTCGGCGCGATGCCGATCGCGCCGCCGACCGAGACCAGCATCAGCAGGATCGACAGGCCGATGATCACCTCCGGCATCACCAGCGGCGCGGAGATCAGCGCGCCGAACAGCGTCTTGCCGGGGAAGCGCCGCAGCCGGGTCATCGCCATCGCCGCCATCGTGCCGATCACCATCGAGGCGGTGGCGGTCCAGAACGCGACCTTGAGGCTGATCCAGGCCGCGTCCAGCATCTGCCGGTCGCGCAGCAGTTCGCCGTACCACTTGGTCGAGAAGCCCGACCAGACCGTGGCCAGGCGCGACTCGTTGAACGAGTAGACGATCAGCAACAGGATCGGCAGGTACAGGAAGCCGAACCCCAGGCCCAGCACCAGCCAGGTCGCCAGGCGGCCGCCGCGCGTCGCGCTCATGTCAGCCGCCCTTCCAGCTCGCGCTGCTGGTAACGGTTGAAGATCAGGATCGGGATCATCAGCAAGCCCAGCATCACGATCGCCACCGCCGAGGCCACCGGCCAGTTGCGGTTGTTGAAGAACTCGCCCCACAGCACGCGCCCGATCATCAGCGTGTCCGGCCCGCCCAGCATCTCCGGGATCACGAACTCGCCCACCGCCGGGATCATCACCAGCATGCAGCCGGCGATGATGCCGTTGCGCGACAGCGGCAGGGTGATGGTGAGGAACGCCTTCCACGGCCGCGCGCCGAGGTCGTAGGCGGCCTCGAGCAGGCGGTGGTCGAGCTTGACGAGGTTGGCGTACAGCGGCAGCACCATGAACGGCAGGTAGCAGTAGACGATGCCGATGTACGCGGCGACGGGCGTGTACAGGATGTGCAGCGGCGAGTCGATCAGGCCCAGCCCGGTCAGCAGCCGGTTGAGCACGCCGTTGCTGTCGAGGATGCCGATCCAGGCGTACACGCGGATCAGGAACGAGGTCCAAGAAGGCAGCACCACCAGCATCATCGCGACGTTGCGCGCCGCCGGCGGCATCCGCGCGATCACGTAGGCGATCGGATAGCCGGCCAGCAGCGCCAGCAGCGTGGAGATCGCGGCGATCTTGATGGAACTCAGGTAGGCCAGCAGGTACTGGTTGTCGGCCAGCAAGGAGAGATAGTTGCCGAGGTTGAGGCGGACCGTGAGCGCCTCGTCCACGTACTCCAGCAGCGGCGTGTACGGCGGCATCGCGATCGCCAGCCGGCTGAAGGAGATCTTTAGCACGATCAGGAACGGGATCGCGAAGAACACGAGCAGCCACAGGTACGGCGGCGCGATCACCGCCCAGCGGCCGCCCGGCAGCCAGCGTTTGAGCGCGCGCGGGTTCATGAGGTCAGCACCACGCCGTCGTTGTCGTCCCAGGACACCCAGACCTCGTCGCCCCAGGTCATCCCCTCGCTCTCCCAGCGCTTCTGGTTGGCGAAGTTGGATTGCAGCTTGAGGCCGCTGGGCAGGCGCACGTGGAAGATCGAGTGGCTGCCGAAATAGGCGATGTCCTCGATGGTCCCGCGCGCCTTGTTGTACTGCTGCTCCGGCTCGGCCTGGGTGATCCACACCTTCTCCGGGCGCACCGCGAAGGCCACCTCCTGGCCTTCCACGCCGGTGATGCCGTGGCTGATGTAGATCGGCACCGGGAACTGCGGGCAGAGCAGCGTCACGTGGTCGGGCTGATCCTCGTCGATCCGGCCCTCGATCAGGTTCACCGAACCGATGAACTCGGCGGCGAAGCGGCTGTTCGGCGACTCGTAGATGTCCGCCGGCGTGCCGACCTGCTGGATCCAGCCCTGGTCCATCAGCGCGATGCGGGTGGCCATCGTCATCGCCTCCTCCTGGTCGTGGGTGACCATCACGCAGGTGACGCCGGTCTTCTCGATGATGTTGACCAGCTCCAGCTGCATCTGGTTGCGCAGCTTCTTGTCGAGCGCGCCCATCGGCTCGTCCAGCAGCAGCAGCTTCGGCCCCTTGGCCAGCGAGCGCGCCAGCGCCACGCGCTGCTGCTGCCCGCCGGAGAGCTGGTGCGGCTTGCGCTTGGCGAGCCTGCCCAGCTGCACCAGCTCGAGCATCTCGCCCACGCGCGTGCGGATCGCGTCCTTGCCCAGCCCGTCCTGCTTGAGGCCGAAGGCGATGTTCTGCTCGACCGTCATGTGCGGGAACAGCGCGTAAGACTGGAACATCATGTTGATCGGCCGCTCGTACGGCGGCAGGTCGTTCATCGGCTGGCCGTCGAGGACGATGCGGCCGCGGGTCGGCGTCTCGAAACCGGCCAGGCAGCGCAGCAGCGTGGACTTGCCGCTGCCCGAACCGCCGAGCAGCGCGAAGATCTCGCCCTTGCGCACGTTCAGGCTGACGTCGTCGAGCGCGACGAAACCGTCGAACTCCTTGCGCACGCCGCTGATCGAGAGGTAGTCGTCCGGGCGCTCCGACGCCGCGGAGGAAGACGGATTCTGCGGCCTGGCCTCGGTCGACGCCATCGAACACTCCTGATCGGTGAAGGATCGCGGGCGCCGCGCCTGCCCCCGCCGCCCGTGACGAGCAGTGTAGCGGGGCCACGGTGGCGGGAAAACGCTCGAAGTCCCCTCCGCTAGGGGCGGCAAGGCACGGCCTGCGCGCCGGCGGCGCGCGTGCCTCGGAGCGCCCACGCCGCCGGCGTGGACCGGGACGCGGACGGGGCGAGGCGGGGGCGAAGCCCCGGGACGGTGTTCAACTACTTTCTTGCGGGAGGGACTTCGGTCCCGACGCTTGGCCGATGCTGCCGCCGGGGCCGAAGTCCCTCCCACAAGAACACTGCCCGGCCCGAACAGAGCCGAGCAAGAAAGTACGGCCTACCTGGCCGCCGCCTGCTCCGGCGCCTGCCAGCCCAGCCCCAGGCTCTTCTGCAGGCCGATGTAGTCCACCAGCAGCTTCATCTGCGCCTGGGTCCGGCTGTCGCGCGCGGACAGCTGCTGGCGCTGCACGTCCAGCGCGTCGATCAACGACGTGGCGCCGGCCCGGTAGCGCTGCTGCACCAGGTCGGACGAACGCGTCGCCGCGTCCGCCGCATCGCCGGCCATCGCCAGTGCCCGGCGCGAGGCGCCGAAGCGCGCCAGCGCGTTGTTGGCGTCCTGCAGGGCCGCGAGCACCTTGGCCTCGTAGCTGGCCGCATAGGCCTGGTTGCCCGCCCTCGCCTGCGCCACCTGCGAGCGCGTCTTGCCGAAATCGAACACCGACCAGCGCAGGATCGGCGCGACCACCGTGCCGACCGCGTCGGAGCCTAGATCGCCCGGCGAGGTCGCGCCCATGCCGATCCCGCCGAGCAGCGTCACCTGCGGGAAGTAGCCCGACAGCGCCTGGCCGATCTTGGCCGACGACGCGGCCAGCTGGCGCTCGGCCCTGCGCACGTCCGGGCGCCTGCGGATCAGCGAGGCCGCATCGTCCACCGGCACCACCGCCGGCAACTGCGGCAGCGGCCGCGGTTCGGCCAGTGCGGCATCGAGGGCGCCGGGCACGCGTCCGGTCATCAGCGCCAGCTGGTCGAGCGATTCCTGCAGGGTCGCCTGCAGGTCCGGGATCGACGCCTCCTGCTGGCGCAGCTGCGCCAGCGCGCGTTCCACGTCGGTCTGCGGCGCGGCGCCGCGTTCGCGGCGCTGCCGGGTCAGCTCCAGCATCTTCGCCGCCTTGTCGCGGCTGTCGCGGGCGATCGCCAGCCGCTCCTGGGTACCGCGGTAGTTGGCGTAGGCACGGCCCACCTCGGCGGCGAGCTGGACTTGCGCGTCCGCCAGCTGGGCCTCGTCGGCCTCGGCCTGCGCCTGCGCCTCCTGCTGCGCGCGGCGGCGGCGCCCGAACAGGTCCAGCTCCCAGCTCGCGTCGAAGGCCGCGGTGTAGAGCTCGACGTTGTCCAGGTCGGTTCCCTGCAACTGCGGGGTGCTGCGCGCCGCATCGACGATCGCGTCTGGCATGCGCGCGTGCACGTAGCCCGCGGTGGCGCCGACGCTCGGCATCCGCTCTGCCCGGCGCTGCCGCACCAGCGCGCGCGAGGCGCTGACGTTGGCCTCGGCCGCGCGCAGGTCGGGACTGTGGGCCAGCGCCTGCTCGACCAGCCAGGTGAGCTGCGCATCGTCGAGCGCCTCCCACCAGCGCTGCGGCGGCGGCGCATCGGCGACGACGGCCGGATCGGCGCGCGGCAGGCGCGCCTGCGCCAGGGCGTCGCCGGCCACGTCGGGCTTGACGTAGTCCGGGCCCAGCATGCACGCCGACAACAGCAGCGGCAGCGCGGCCGGCAGCAACAACGGACGGAACGGGGAACGGGTGGTCATCAGTGCATCACCATGGGCCCGCCGCCCTTGGGCAGCGGCTTGAGCATGAAGATCAACGGGAACGTGCAAACCACGATCACGCCGAAGATCCAGAACAGGTCGTTGTAGGTCATCACCAGCGCTTGCTGCTGCACCAGCTGCGCGATCCGGGCGAACGCCTGCAGTTGCGCGTCGCCGCTGCCCGCCTGCAGCTGGGCGCCGATGCCGTGCAGGTAGTCCTGCGCCAGCGGCGAGTTGGCCGTGGTCGAGCTGCCGATCATCTCGGTGTGGAAGGTCAGCCGGCGCTCCTGGAAGGTGGAGATCAACGCCAGGCCGATCGAACCGCCGAGGTTGCGCGCGGCGTTGAACAGGCCCGAAGCGTCGCCGGTGAGGTTCTGCGGCACCGAGGTGATCGCGGCCTGGTTGAGCGCCATCATCGCGAACGCCAGGCCCACGCCCTGCAGCAACTGGCCGATCACGAAGTGGATGCCGACGCTGTCGGCGGTCAGCCCCAGGTTGACGAAGCAGGCGCCGGCGAACGCGGCCATGCCGATGCCCACCATCAGGCGCACGTCCACGTTGGCCAGCATCCAGGGCATCAACGGCATCAGCAGCACGGTCGGCACGCCGCCGAGCAACAGCACGTAGCCGGCCTGCTCGGTGTTGTAGCCGGAGATCACCGCCAGGAACTGCGGGATCATGTACATCACGCCGAACAGGATCATGCCCACCGCCGTCACCATCACGAACACCGAGGCGAAGGCGCGGTTGCGCAGGATCGACAGCCGGATCACCGGCTCGCGGTTGATGAACTGCGCCAGCAGCAACGCGCCGAAGCCGAGCAGCGACAGCAGCGAGAGCATCAGGATCAGCTCCGACTCGAACCAGCGCTCGCGCTGCCCCTCCTCCAGCACCACCGTCAACGCGCCCAGGCCCGCGGTCATGCCGAAGATGCCGAGCCAGTCGGCGCGCAGCAATCCGCCCCAGTCGGCCTTCTCGTGCTTCAGGCCCAGCAGCAACAGCGCCACCAGGCCCGCGCAGATCGGCACGTTGATGAAGAACGCGTAGTGCCAGCTGACGTTCTCGGCCAGCCAGCCGCCCAGCAGCGGCCCGATCACCGGCCCCAGGATCACGGTCATGCCGAACAGCGCGGTGCCCTGGGTCTGCTGTTCCGGCGGCAGGCGCGTGCCGACGATGGTCAGCGCGGTCGGGATCAGCGCGCCGCCGGCGAATCCCTGCCCCACGCGCCCCAGGATCATCATCGGCAGCGTCGTGGACAGCCCGCACATCACCGAGAACGCGGTGAACATGATCGCGCAGATCAGCAGGAAGTTGCGCAGCCCGAGCGTGCGCACGAACCAGCCGGTCAGCGGGATCATCACGATCTCCGAGACCAGGTAGGCGGTGGAGATCCAGGTGCCCTCGGTGCCGCTGGCGCCGACCTCGCCCTGGATGGTCGGCAACGCGGCATTGACGATGGAGATGTCCAGCGTCGCCATGAACGAACCGATGGTGCCGGCGGCCACGGCCAGCCAGGCGCTGGCGTCCGCCTTGCGCGGGCGGCCGGCGGCCGCCGCGGCGGCATGCGCGCTCACTGCGCCGCCCCGCCCTTCGCGCCCTCGCGCCCGGCCTCGTCCTCGGCCCGCGCCTTGCCGTCCTTGGCCGAGCGGGTATCGACGGTCACCACCACCGACATGCCCGGCACCAGCACCTTGCGCGCCTCGGCGCCGGCATCGACGCGGATGCGCACCGGCACGCGCTGCACGACCTTGGTGAAGTTGCCGGTGGCGTTCTCCGGCGGCAGCAGCGCGAACTGCGAGCCGGTACCGGGCGAAATGCTGTCGACCGTGCCGTGCAGCTTCACGCCGGACAGGGCGTCGACCTCGATCTCCGCCGGCTGCCCCGGCCGCATGAGGCCCATCTGGGTTTCCTTGAAGTTGGCCTCGAGGTAGAGGTCCTCCACCGGCATCACCGTCATCGTGCGGGTACCGGCGGCGACGAACTGGCCGACCTGCACGGTCTTGTTGCCGATGCGCCCGTCGATGCGCGCGGTCAGCCGCGTGTCCTCGAAGGCCAGGCGCGCGGCGTCGGCATCGGCGCGGGCCTGCGCCAGGCCCGCGCGGGCCTGGGCGAGCTGCGCCTTGGACGCTTCCAGCTGGCTGCCGGCGCCTTCGAGCTGGGCCCGGGCGGCGTCGTATTGCGCCTGCGCGCGTTCAAGGTCGTGCTGCAGGCTTTCCAGGTGTTCGTGGGTGTCGGCGCCGCTGGCGGCGAGCGGGGTGAACCGCGCGACCTCCGCCTTGGCCAGGCGCAGGCTGGCCGCCGCCGCGGTGACCTGGGTGCGCGCCTGCAGCAGTTGCGCGGATTGTCCCTGCACGCCGGCCTCGGCGGCGGCGATGTCGGCCTCGCGCACCGCCACCACCGCCTCGGCCTGCTCCAGCTGCGCGCGGTAGGTACGCCCGTCGATCTCGAGCAGCGGCTCGCCGGCCTTCACCCATTGGTTGTCCTTGACGAACACCTGGGTGACGTAGCCGTTGACCCGCGGCGCCACCGCGACCGCATCGGCCTTCAGGTAGGCGTTGTTGGTTTCCTGCAGGTAGCGCCCGACCAGCAGCCAGTGCACGAACCAGGCGACCAGCCCGGCCAGCACCACGAGGCCGACGACGAGAAGCGTCCACTTGACTTTGGGGTTGGCGAGCGGCGAAGGCTTGCCGTCCTTGTCCTGGCGGTCATCGGACCCGTTGGAAGGGGAATGCCCGCGTGCCTGATCGTCGTCTGCAGTGCTCAAAGCCAGGTTCCTTGAAAGCCGTTGCGGTCTCGCCGTCCTGACGAACAGACGGCCACGTATGGTCGGGACGGCTACCTTACTATTATTTGTACCGCCGGGTACAGATTGAGAAGGGACGGCCGCGCCGGGCCGCGGCCGCCCGTTCATCTCCTCCGGCCGGAGGTCAATGCCCCGTCTTGAGCTCGGTCCACAGCCGGGTGTACTGGCGATCCACTTCCGGCGGCATGATCTTCAGGCCGAACAGCTTGGCCATGGTCTCCGGCGGCGGGTAGATGGTCTTGTCGTCGCGGATCGCGGCCTCGATCAGGGGCGTGGCGGCCGGCACCGGGTTGGGATAGCTGACGAAGTTGGTATTGGCGGCCGCCACTTCCGGCGTCAGCAGGTAGTTGATGAACGCATAGGCGTTCTCCGGGTGCTTGGCGTCCTTGGGGATCGCCAGCATGTCGAAGAACTGCAAGGCGCCTTCCTTCGGGATCGAATAACCGATGCGGACCCCGTTGCCGGCCTCCTCGGCGCGGTCGCGCGCCTGCAGGATGTCGCCCGACCAGCCCACCACCAGGCAGGTGGTGCCCTTGGCCAGCGCGTCGATGTACTGGCTGGAGTGGAAGTTCTGGATGTAGGGGCGGATTTCCTTGAGCTTGGCCGCGGCCTTGGCGATCACCGCCGGATCGGTGCTGTTGGGATCCTCGCCCAGGTAGTGCAAGGTGGTCGGCACGATCTCCGAAGCGGTGTCGAGGATGGTGACGCCGCAGTCCTTGAGCTTGGCGATGTTCTCCGGCTTGAACACCAGGTCCCAGCTGTTCACCACGTCGGTGCTGCCGAAGGCCGCCTTGACCTTGTCGATGTTGTAGCCGATGCCGGTGGTGCCCCACAGGTACGGCACCGCGTACCGGTTGCCCGGATCCTGCTGCGCGATGCGCTTCATCATCTCCGGATCGAGGTTGTTCCAGTTGGGGATCTTGCTGCGGTCCAGCGGCTGGAACACGCCGGCCTGGATCTGCCGCCCCAGGAAGCTCAGCGAGGGCACCACCACGTCGTAGCCGCTGCCGCCGGCCAGCAGCTTGGCCTCAAGGACCTCGTTGCTGTCGAACACGTCGTAGGCGACCTTGACGCCGCTGGCCTTCTCGAAGTTCGGGACCGTGTCGGTCGCGATGTAGTCCGACCAGTTGTAGACGTTCAATACCTTCGCTTCGGGCGACGCCGGGGCATCCGCGTCGCCCGCGCTCTCGCCGCTTCCCCCGCAACCGGCCAGACACACCGCGGCCAGCGCCATCCACATCGCATGTTGCTTCATCGTGGTCTCCATGGGCCGCCCGCAGGCGGCGGTAGGCAGGCGCCGTTGCGGACGCCCGGTGTTGCCCTCCCCCTTGCCGCGCGAACGCCGCTCTCACCGGCGGCGCCCGTACACCTTGAACCTTGCGATGAAGCCCCCTGTCCGCCGCGGCGACAGAACCCAGCTTGCGCCATGGCGCGGGGGCCATGCGGGAGGGACTCCGGTCCCGGCGGGCTCTGCCAGCAAAGCGCCGGGACCGGAGCCCCTCCCACGATCACTCATGAATGCAAACAGCCCCTGGGCATCAACGCCCCGTCTTGATCTCCGTCCACAGCCGCGTGTACAGCTGGTCCACTTCCGGCGGATTGATCGCGTAGGTGAACATCTTGGCCTTCACCTCGTCCGGCGGGTAGATCGTCGGGTCGTTGCGGATGTCCTCGGCCACCAGCGGGGTCGCCTTCGGCACCGGGTTGGCGTAGTGGATGAAGTTGGTGTTGGCCGCGGCCACTTCCGGCGTCAGCAGGTAGTTGATGAACGCGTAGGCGTTTTCCGGGTGCTTGGCGTCCTTCGGGATCGCCAGCATGTCGAACCACTGCGGCGCGCCCTCCTTCGGGATCGAGTAGGCCACGTGCACGCCGTTGCCGGCCTCGTCGGCGCGGTCGCGGGCCTGGATGATGTCGCCGGACCAGCCCACGGCCAGGCAGGTGCTGCCGTTGGCGAGCGAGCTGACGTACTGGCTGGAATGGAAGTTCTGCACGTACGGGCGGATCCCCTTGATCAGGTCGGCGGCCTTCTGCAGTTCCTCCGGCTTCTGGCTGTGCGGGTCCAGGCCCAGGTAGTTCAGCGCGATCGGCAGCAGGTCGGAGGGCGTATCGAGGATCGTCACGCCGCAGTCCTTCATCTTGCCGATGTTCTCCGGCTTGAAGATCAGGTCCCAGCTGCCGGCGATGTCGGTGCTGCCGCCGAAGCGCTCCTTGAGCTTGTCGACGTTGTAGCCGATGCCGGTGGTGCCGATCATGTACGGCACGCCGTACGCGTTGCCCGGATCCTGCTGCGCGATGCGCTTCATCACGTCCGGGTCGAGGTTGGCCAGGTTCGGGATCTTGCTCTTGTCCAGCGGCAGGAACACGCCGGCCTTGATCTGGCGGCCGAAGAAATTGAGCGTCGGCACCACCACGTCGTAGCCGCTGCCGCCGGCCAGCAGCTTGGCCTCGACCATCTCGTCGCTGTCGAACACGTCGTAGACGACCTTGATGCCGGTCGCCTTCTCGAAGTTGGGGACGGTGTCCTCGGCGATGTAGTCGGAGTAGTTGTAGACGTTGAGGACCTTCTCCTCGGCGCCGGCGGGCTTGCCGGCATCGGCATTGGCGCCGGCCTCGGGCTTGCCGCCGCAGGCGGCCAGCAGCGTGGTGGCGAGGGCGACGGTCAGGATTCGCAGCTTCATCGTGGTCTCCACAAGATCCCGCTATGAGGGTGGGGCCGGCCGTGGGCCGGGACTACGCCAGCCTACCCAGCGCCGGGCTATTTGCCCAGCGCCGCGGCGGTGTCGTCCAGCGCCTTCCAGGCCTTGTCGAACAGTTCGTCGACCTGGGCCCGGGTGATCACCAGCGGCGGCGACAACAGCATCGCATCGTTGGTCGCGCGCAGGATCAGGCCATGACGGAGCGCAATGTCGCGGCACAGCGCGCCGACCTTGCCGCGCTCGTCGAAGTAGCCGCGCCGGCGCTTGTCCGGCACCAGTTCGAGCGCCCCCATCAACCCGGCGATGCGCGCCTCGCCGACCAGCCGGTGCCCGCCCAGCTCGGCCCAGCGCTGGGCCAGGTAGGGCGCGATCCGCTCGCGCGCAGTCTCGACGATGCGCTCTTCCTGCATGATCCGCAGGTTCTCCAGCGCCACGGCGGTGCAGACCGGATGCCCCGAATAGGTGCAACCGTGCGCCAGCTCGCCGCCCTGCTCCTTCAGCACGCCCGCGACGCGGTCGTTGAACATCGCCGCGCCGAGCGGGATGTAGCCGGAGGTGATGCCCTTGGCGATGGTCATCACGTCCGGCTGGAAACCGAAGTACTGCGAGCCGAACCACTGCCCGGTGCGGCCGAAGCCGCAGATCACCTCGTCGGCGACCAGCAGCACGTCGTACCTGCGGCAGATCCGCTCGATCTCGGGCCAGTAGCTGCGCGGCGGGATGTACACGCCGATGGCGCCCATGATCGGCTCGCCGATGAAGGCGGCGACGTTGTCCGGGCCCAGCTCGAGGATCTTGTCCTCCAGCCGCCGCGCGGCGAGCAGGCCGTACTCCTCCGGGTCCGTGTCGCCGCCGTCGCCGAACCAGTACGGCGGATCGATGTGCGCGATGCCCGGGATCGGCAGGCCGCCCTGCTTGTGCATGCCCTTCATCCCGCCGAGGCTGGCGCCGGCCATGGTGGTGCCGTGGTAGCCGTCGTGGCGCCCGATGAAGACCTGCTTCTGCGGCTTGCCCTGCACCGCCCAGAAGTGCCGCACCAGCCGCAGGATGGTGTCGTTGGCCTCCGAACCGGAGTTGGTGAAGAAGGCGTGGTTGATGTCGCCGGGCGCCAGCTCGGCGAGCTTGGCGGCCAGGCGGATGGTCGGCTCGGTGGTGCACTGGAAGAAGCTGTTGTAGTAGGCCAGCTCCTCCATCTGCCGCGCCGCCGCCTCGCCCAGCTCGGCCCGGCCGTAACCGATGTTGACGCACCACAGCCCGGCGAACGCGTCCAGCAACTGGTGCCCCTCCGCATCCCACACATAGACGCCCTCGCCCCGCGTCAGGATGCGCGTGCCCTTCTTCGCCAGCGCCGCGTTGTCGTTGAACGGATGCAGGTGGTGGGCTGCATCCAGGTCCTGCAGGGTCCGCGTTTGAATCGGGTCCATCGCCATCTCCGCTATCGCTTTTGATTTTTGCCGTTGCCGTTGCCGTTGCCGTTGCCGTTGCCGTTGCCGTTGCTCGTGATGTTGCCTTGGCTTCCCGCCTTTGACTTACCGGGGCCCCTCCGAAGCGGCGGAGATGGCGGGTAAAACCCCGCAGGGGCGACGTGCATGGATGCACGTCGTTTTTCGCCGGGGCAGGATGCCCCGTCGAAAAATCCCGCCGGCTCCGCGGACCCGCAGCGCAGCTGCGGGCGCGCAGGCGGGGTNAAGCGCTTCTTTTGGTTACTTTTCTTTACGCGGCACATCCTTGTGCCGCGCCCTTCGGGCCGGCTTCGCCGTGCGGCGCCGCTCCTGCGGCGCGCGTGCACAAGCAAAGAAAAGTGACTCGCCAAAGGCGAAAGCTGTTGCTGTTACGCAAGAGAACCCACAAGACCTCGAACAATGCGAGGCTTCCCTCGCACCCTCACCCCAACCGCCCCGGCCCACACCAGCGGAGTGGGCGCTCAAAGGCACGCGCGCCAGTGGCGCGCAAGCCGTGCCTTATCGCCCCGAAGGGAGAGTGGCTCGAGCTCCCCCCTGCCCCTCAAGCACTCAACGCCTCAAACATTCAACAACAGGAACTCCCGTTCCCACGAACTGATCACCCGGAAAAACGTCTCGTACTCCTTCCGCTTCACCGACACGTAGGCACGCACGAACCGCTGCCCCAGCATCTCCTGCAACGGCACGCACCCCTCCAACTCGTCCAACGCCTCGCCCAACGACCGCGGCAGATCGTAGCCCTCATCCTTGCCGCTGCCGGTGATCGGCTCGGTCGGCTCCAGCTTCTCGCGGATCCCGAGCAGGCCGCAGGCCAGCGTCGCCGCCATCGCCAGGTACGGATTGGCGTCCGAACCGGCAAAGCGGCTCTCCACCCGCATGTTCTCGGGCGTATCGAACGGCACGCGCAACCCGCAGGTGCGGTTGTCGTAGCCCCACAGCACATTGCTCGGCGACACCTCGCCGAACACCAGCCTGCGATAGGAATTCACGTTCGGCGCGAAGAACGCCATCGCCATCGGCACGTACTTCTGCAATCCGCCCAGATAGTGCGCGAAGGTGCGGCTGAACTCCCCCGACCTGCCGCCGCTGAAGACGTTCTGCCCGTCGCCCGCCCGCACCAGGCTCTGGTGGATGTGCATCGCGCTGCCCGGCTCGTTCTCCATCGGCTTGGCCAGGAAGGTGGCATAGACGCCGTGGCGCATCGCCGCCTCGCGCATCGTGCGCTTGAACAGGAACACCTGGTCGGCCCGCGACATCGCGTCGCTGTGGGTGAAGTTCACCTCCAGCTGCGCGGCGCCGGACTCGTGGATCAGCGTATCCACGTCCAGCTCCATCGCATCGCAGTAGTCGTACATCAGGTCCAGGATCGGATCGAACTCGTTGACCGCGTCGATCGAGTACGACTGGCGCGCGGTCTCGGCCCGCCCGGAGCGGCCGGCCGGCGGCAGCAGCGGGAAATCCGGATCGGTGTTCTTCTGCACCAGGAAGAACTCCAGCTCCGGCGCCACCACCGGCTGCAGGCCCTCCGCCGCGTAGGCATCGAGCACGCGCCGCAGCACGTTGCGCGGCGCCAGCTCGTGCGGCGTGCCGTCGCGGGTATAGCAGTCGTGGATGATCTGCGCGGTCGGATCCGTGGCCCATGGCACCATGCGCACCGTGTCCGGGTCCGGGCGCAGGTGCATGTCCGAATCCGACGGCGAGGTCAGTTCGTAATAGTCGTCCGGGTAGTCGCCGGTGACGGTGGTGGCGAAGATCCCTTCCGGCAGGCGCGTGCCGTAGTCGTGGCTGAACTTGTCGGCCGGGATGATCTTGCCGCGCGCGTTGCCGGTGATGTCCGGCACCAGGCATTCCACCTCGGTGATGCGGCGCTCCTTCAGCCAGCGCAGCAGCGAGCTTTCGGGTTGGACAGGAGGGGCGGCCTTGCGGGGGCGCGGGCGGGTGGTCATGGGATTCAGCGGCTGCGTTGGGCGGCGTAGCGACGACACGCTTCGCCGAAGGCCTGGAATATGCCGAGGTAGAACGGGTTTTCGGTGACGCGCCATTCCGGATGCCACTGCACGGCCAGCAGGAACGGCGTGCCGATGCCGCGGAAGGCCTCGACCAGGCCGTCGGGCGAGGTCGCCTCCACCGCCAATCCCCCGCCCAGGCGCGCGATGCCCTGCCCATGCAGCGAGTTGACGCGGACCTCGGTCGTGCCGGCGATGCCGGCCAGCAAGCCGCCCGGTTGCAGATGCACCGGATGCGCCGGGCCGTACTGCACTTCCAGCGCGGCCTCGATGTCCTCGCGGTGGTCGTCCATGCCGTCCACCTCGTGCACCTTCTGGTACAGGGTGCCGCCGCAAGCGACGTTGACCTCCTGCAATCCGCGGCAGATCGCCAGGACCGGCAGGCCGCGCGCCACCGCCTGCGGGACCAGCGCCAGCGTGTTGGCGTCGCGCGCGGGATCGTGCAGGTTGCCCTCCCAGCTCGGTTCGGGGCCGTAGTGGTGCGGCTCGATGTTGCTGACCGCACCGGTGAGCAGCAGCCCGTCCAGGCGATCGAGCCAGAGTCCCGGATCGACCGGCGGCTGCAAGGCCGGCAACAGCACCGGCGTGGCGCCGGCGCCTTCCACCACCGCGCGCACGTACTTCTCGCCGGTGGCGAGGAACGGATGCGCTCCGATCATCTTGCGGTCGGTCGGCAGGCCGACCAGCGGCGGGAAGGCCATGCGATGGGGCTCGATGGGCTTTTCGGCAACCTACCTTGGGCGTTTTATTTTTGCAACAACGCACGCATGCCCCTCTCCCGGCAGGAGAGGGCTTGGGGTGAGATGCGGGCGCAGCCCTGCGTCGCCAGGCTGCAGGAGGCTTCGCCCGTACCCTCGTCCGCCCCTTCGGGGCACCTTCTCCCGGTGGAAGAAGGGAAAGCCGGGGCGTTGAGTATTCTTGACACACCCTCCGCTCTGCTAAGCTCGGCCAGACCCCGCAGGCGCCCGTCATGACCACGAATCCCGCCGCTTCGTCCCTGCCCCCGGAAGACGTCGAGACCCTGCGCCGGATCGACGGCTGCGAACTGGTCGACCTGCTGCTGCCCGACACCAACGGCCTGCTGCGCGGCAAGCGCGTGATCCGCGAATCGCTGGAGAAGGTCTACGCGGACGGCGTCTGCCTGCCGATGTCGCTGCTGGCCGCGCACATCACCGGCGACACGGTCGAGGAGACCGGCCTGGGCTACGACATCGGCGACGAGGACCGATTGTGCCGCCCGGTACCCGGCACGCTGCGCCCGGTGCCGTGGTCGCCGCGGCCGATGGCGCAGTTGCTGCTGTCGATGGAGGACGGGCGCGGCGGCGCGTTCGAGGCCAATCCGCGCGCAGTGCTGGCGCGCGTGCTGGAGCGCTACCGCGCGCGCGGCCTCACGCCGGTGGTCGCGGTCGAGCTGGAGTTCTACCTGTTCGATGCCGCACCCGACGCGCACGGCCGCCCGCAGACCCTGCGCGACCCGCGCACCGGCCAGCGCGGCGACGGCACGCAGGTTTACTACATGCCGGAGCTGGACGACCATCGCGCCTTCACCGACGCGGTCGCCGCCGCCTGCCGCGAGCAGCGCGTGCCCGCCGACACGGCCGTGGCCGAATACGCGCCGGGCCAGTTCGAGATCAACCTCAAGCACCGCGACGACGCGCTGGCCGCCTGCGACGACGCGATCTTCCTCAAGCGCACGATCAAGGCGATCGCGCAGCAGCAGGGCGCGCTCGCCAGCTTCATGGCCAAGCCGTTCGCCGGCCAGTCCGGCAGCGGGCTGCACCTGCACGCCAGCCTGCTCGACGACGCCGGCCGCAACGTCTTCGCGGGCACGCCGGACGCGCCGGCCGAAGCGCTGCGCCACGCGGTGGCGGGCCTGCAGCGCGCCGCCGTCGATTCGCTGCTGCTGTTCGCCCCGCACGCCAACAGCTACCGGCGCTTCGTGCCGAACGCGTTCGTGCCGCTCAACGACAGCTGGGGCTTCAACAACCGCACCGTCGCGCTGCGCATCCCGCACAGCGATCCGCGCAACACCCGCATCGAACACCGCATCGCCGGCGCCGACGCCAATCCCTACCTGGTCGCCGCGGCGGTGCTGGCCGGCATGCTGGACGGCATCGAACGCCGGCTCGATCCGGGCCCGCCGGTCGTCGGCAATGCCTACGAGCAGGCCGAGTGCCGCAGCCCGGGCTGGCAGGAGGCGATCGCGCGCTTCCTGGCCAGCGACTTCGTCGCCCAGGCGTTCGGCGAGCGCTTCCGGCATGTCTACGGCCAGCAGAAGCGACGCGAGATGCTGGACTTCCAGGCCCGGGTGACCGACCTGGACTACGCCTGGTACCTGCGCACGGTGTGATGGCCAGCCGCGCGCGCGAAGAGGGCTATCCCGACAGCTGGTACGCGGCCAGCACGGCGCCGTTGCCGCCGCAGGCGGCCCTGCAGGGCGCGGAGACCGCCGACGTCTGCATCCTCGGCGCCGGCTATACCGGCCTGACCGCCGCGCTGGCATTGGCCGAAGCCGGCTACCGCGTAGCCGTGCTCGAGGCCCGGCGCATCGGCTGGGGCGCTTCCGGGCGCAACGGCGGGCAGGCCATCGTCGGCTACGGCTGCGAGCAGGACGCGCTGGAGAACCTGCTCGGACCGGACGAGGCGCGGCTGCTGTTCGACTTCTCGCGCGACGGCATGCGGATGCTGCGCGAGCGCATCGCCCGCCACGGCATCGACTGCGACTGGCGCGACGGCCATGCCCACGTCCCGCTCAAGCCGCGCCAGGAGCGCGCCTTGCGTGCCGGCATCGCGCACATGGCCGAGCGCTACGACTACCCGCTGGAATGGTGGGACCGCGCGCGCCTGCGCCGGGAGCTGGCCAGCGACCTCTACCTCGGCGCGATGTACGACGCCGCCAGCGGCCACCTGCATCCGCTCGCCTATGCGCTGGGCCTGGCGCGCGCCGCGCTGGCCGCCGGGGTGCGCATCTTCGAGCATTCGGCGGTGACGCGGCTGGAGCGCGGCGCCCGGCCGGTGCTGCACACCGCGCGTGGCCAGGTGCGGGCGGAGTTCGCGGTGATCGCCGGCAACGCCTGGCTGCGCGGCGTCGCGCCGGAGCTGGAAGCGCGGATCATGCCGGTCGGCACCTACATCGGCGCCACCCCGCCGCTGGGCGCCGAGCGCGCCCGGGCCCTGATCCGCAACGACATGGCGGTGGCCGACACCAACTGGGCGCTCGACTACTACCGGCTCAGCCGCGACCACCGCCTGCTGTTCGGCGGCCGCGCCAGCTACTCCTCGCTGCCGCCGCCCGGCCTGAGGGGCCTGATGACCCGGCGCATGCACCGGGTGTTCCCGCAGTTGGGGGACGTCGGGCTGGACTACCTGTGGGGCGGCTACGTCGACATCTCGCTCAACCGCGCCCCGCACTGGGGGCGGCTGGCGCCGAACCTGTATTTCGCCCAGGGCTTCTCGGGCCACGGCGTCGCGGCGAGCGGCCTGGCCGGCACCGTCATCGCCGAGGCCATCGCCGGGCAATCCCGGCGCCTGGACGTGTTCGAGCGCATCCCGCACCGGCCCTTCCCCGGCGGCCGGCTGCTGCGCACCCCGCTGCTGGTGGCGGCGATGAGCTGGTATCGCCTGCGCGACCTGCTCCCATAACGCGAAATCCGTCACAATTATCTCAAGCTTTGCCGGATCTGGCCGATATGGACGCGGCACGTTACTTCCCCATACGTCACTCGATGCCCGTCCCCTCCGCTCGAGCTCCCGAAGGCGATCCGCTGCCGCAGCGCGTCCTGCTGGTGGAGAACTCGCGCGCCTTCACGGGCATGCTGCGCGAGGCGATCGAGTCGCGGGTGGAGCTGCCGGTCACGGTGGTCTCCACGCTGGCCGAGGCCGCGCGCGTGCTGGAGGAGGAGGACGGCTGGTTCCTGGTGCTGACCGGCCTGGTGCTGGTCGACGGCGACCGCGACCAGGTGGTGGAGTTCTTCGTCTCGCGCGGCCTGCCCACGGTCGTGGTCAGCGGCGTCTACGACGAGGACCTGCGCAAGCGCGTGCTGCAGCAGCAGATCATCGACTACGTGCTGAAGAACGCGCCGGGCAGCATCGACTACCTGACCTGGCTGGTGCAGCGCCTGGACCGCAACCGCCGCATCTCGGCGCTGGTGGTGGACGACTCGTTGTCGGCCCGTACCTACGCCACCGCGCTGCTGGAGATGTACGGCTACAAGGTGGTCGTGGCCGCCGACGGCGCGCAGGGCCTGAAGGCGATCGAGCAGGACCCGAGAATCCGCCTGGCGGTGGTCGACCAGGACATGCCGGGCATGGAAGGCGTGGAATTCACCCGCCGCCTGCGGGCGCTGCGCGCGCGCGACAAGGTCGCGGTGATCGGGCTGTCCGGCAACAACGACGCCTCGCTGATCCCGCGCTTCCTGAAGAACGGCGCCAACGACTTCCTGCGCAAGCCGTTCTCGCGCGAGGAGTTCTTCTGCCGCGTCTCGCAGAACGTGGACCAGCTGGAGCTGATCGGCACCCTGCAGGACCTGGCCACGCGCGACTACCTCACCGGGCTGCCCAATCGCCGCCACTTCCTCGAACAGAGCCAGCGCCTCCTGCCGAGGCTGCTGGCCGAACGGAAGGCGGTCACCGCGGCGATGCTCGACATCGACCACTTCAAGCACATCAACGATACCTGGGGCCACGAGGCCGGCGACCACGCGCTGCGCGCCGTGGCGGCCTCGGTATCCGAGCATGCGCGGCCGCAGGACCTGGTCGCGCGCTTCGGCGGCGAGGAATTCTGCCTGTTGGTGCCCGGCCTGGATGCCGCCGGCGCGGCCGGCTACTTCGAAGCGCTGCGCGAGCGGATCGGCGCGTTGCGCATCCCGGTCGGCACGGACGTCCTGCGGATGACGGTCAGCATCGGCCTGTGCACCGCGCACTCGGAGGACTGGACGCTGCACGACATGCTCGGCGAGGCCGACAAGCACCTGTACCTGGCCAAGGCCGGCGGCCGCAACCAGGTCCGCTTCGCTGCCTGACCCCTATCGCAGGAGCCCCCACCATTCACGCCACGCTGGAATGCCGGCGCGCGGCCATCAGCGCCAGCAGCGTCACCACCGCCATCGAGCTCAGGTACCAGCCCACCGACTTCAAGCCATACGTCGCCGCCAGCCAGGTCGCCAGCGGCGCGGCCGGCGCGGCACCGAGTACCCCGGCTAGGTTGAACGACATCGACGAGCCGGTGTAGCGCACCTCCACGGGGTACAGCTCCGACAGCAGCGTTCCCACCGGACCGTAGGTCCAGCCCATGACGAACAGCCCGATCGCCAGGAACGCCAGCACCATCAACGGATGGCCGGACTGGAACAGCGTGGAGAACAGCAGCCCGAACGCCACGATGCACGCGCTGGCCACCGCCATCGAACGGCGTGCGCTGGTGCGGTCGCCGTACAGGGCCGACAGCGGGATGCCCAGCGCGAAGAACAGCATGCCCACCATCTGCAACAGCAGGAACTGCTGGCGACTGTAGCCGAGCGTGGTGGTGCCGTAGCCGAGCGCGAACACCGTCATCAGGTAGAACAGCACGAAGGTCGCCAACGCGCCGAACGTGCCCGCAAGCACCGGCCCCATGTGCTTGCGCACGACCACCCCGAACGGCACGCGCACCTGTTCGTTGCGCTCCAGCGCCCGCTGGAAGTCCGGCGTCTCGGTGATGCTCAGGCGCACCCACAGCCCGAGGATCACCAGCAGCGCGCTGGACAGGAACGGCACGCGCCAACCCCAGCTCATGAACTGGTCCTGCGACAGCAATGCGCCCAGCACCAGGAAGGTGCCGGCCGAGAGCAGGAAGCCCAGCGGCGCGCCGAGCTGCGGGAACATCCCGTACCAGGCGCGCTTGCCCGGCGGCGCGTTCTCGGTCGCCAGCAGCACCGCTCCGCCCCACTCCCCGCCCAGCCCCATGCCCTGGCCGAAACGGCACAAGGTCAGCAAGGCCGGCGCGGCGATGCCGATCTGCGCATAGGTCGGCAGCAGGCCGATCACCACGGTCGAGATGCCCATCGTCAGCAGTGCCGCCACCAGCGTCGCCTTGCGCCCGATCCGGTCGCCGAAGTGGCCGAACAGCGCCGAGCCCACCGGGCGCGCGACGAACGCCACTGCGAAGGTCGCCAGCGAGGCGAGCTGCTGCGCGGTCGCGCTGGCCGGCGGGAAGAACAGGTGCGGGAACACCAGCACCGCGGCGGTGGCGTAGATGTAGAAATCGAAGAACTCGATGGTGGTGCCGACCAGGCTCGCCAACAGCACGCGGGCGGGCGAATTGGTCGGCGCCTGGGAGACGGCGGCAACGCTCATGCGGGGGTGGTCGTTCGAAGAGGCTGGGGATTCTGGCAGATGCGGCGCGGCATGCGCACGCATGGTTGCGGCAGCAACCGTATGGCGCACGCGTCGCCGGCCGGCCTCGCCATGGCGGTCAATCCGCGAGGTTGATCCAGGTCGCCTTGATCTCGGTGTACTTGTCGAACGCATGCAGCGATTTGTCGCGCCCGTTGCCCGACTGCTTGTAGCCGCCGAACGGCGCGGTCATGTCGCCGCCATCCCAGTAGTTGACCCAGACGCTGCCGGCGCGCAGCTTGCGCGCGACCCGGTGCGCCCGGGAAATGTCGCGGGTCCACACGCCGGCCGCCAGCCCGTACTGCGTGTCGTTGGCCATGCGCAGCGCGTGCGCTTCGTCGTCGAAGGCGATCACCGACAGCACCGGCCCGAAGATCTCCTCGCGCGAGATGGTGTGCTCGTGCGCCACCCCGTCGAACACGGTCGGCTCCACGTAGCAGCCGCCTGCGACCACGTCCGCGCGCTTGCCGCCGAGCACCAGGCGCGCGCCCTCCTCGCTGCCCTTGGCGATGTAGTCGAGCACGCGCCGGGTCTGCGCCTCGTCCACCAATGCCCCCATGGCCGCGTCGTCCTCGAACGGGTGGCGCGGCTGCATCCTGCGCCCCGCGGCGACCACCTTCTCGACGAAGGCGTCCTTGATCGAGCGCTCCACCAGCAGGCGCGAGGCCGCGGTGCAGACCTCGCCCTGGTTGTAGAAGATGCCGCCGGCGGCGGCCTCGGCGGCCGCGTCCAGGTCCGGCGCATCGGCGAACACGATGTTGGGACTCTTGCCGCCGCACTCCATGTACGCGCGCTTCATGTTGGACTGGCCGGCGTATTGCAGCAGCTTGCGGCCCACCGCGGTCGAGCCGGTGAACACCAGCCCGTCCACGTCCATGTGCAGCGCGAGCGGCTCGCCGGCACCGGGCCCGGTGCCGGGCACCACGTTGAACACGCCGTCCGGCACGCCCGCCTCGGCCACCAGTTCGGCCAGCCGCAGCGCGCTCAGCGGCGACTTCTCCGACGGCTTGAGCACCACCGAGTTGCCGGTGGCCAGCGCCGGGGCGATCTTCCAGGCCGCCATCAGCAACGGGAAGTTCCACGGCACGATCGCGCCGACCACGCCGAGCGGTTCGCGCGTGACCAGGCCGAGCTCGTCCGGACCGGTCGGCGCTATTTCGCCGTATACCTTGTCCAGCGCCTCGGCGGTCCAGCTCAGGCACCGGATGGTCGCCGCCAGGTCCACCGCGCGCGCGTCGCGCACCGGCTTGCCCATGTCGAGCGATTCCAGCAACGCCAGCTCGTCGGCATGCCGTTCGACCAGTTGCGCCAGCTTCAGCAGCACCTTCTTGCGGTGCACGGGCTTGGCCTCGGACCAGCGCCCGGACTCGAAACCGCGCCGCGCGGCGGCCACCGCGCGGTCCACGTCCAGGGCGGACCCGGCCGCGACCCGGCCTAGCACGCGCCCGTCGATCGGACTGACGCAATCGAAGGTCGCACCGTCGGCGGCATCGACATAGCGGCCGTCGATGAAGGCCTGGGTCTTCGGCGAAAGACCCTCGGCCATCGCCTGCCAGTGTTCGCGGTTACGGGACGTGCTCATCGACTCTGCTCCTGTGGTTCCTTCGCCCCGCGGGGCGAAGGCGAAGGGCAAGGACCTGTCGCCCCGACCCTGCGGAAGACTAGAAAGTAGCCGGCGTGTTCGCGCTGACGATGACCGCCTCGCCTTCGCCGACGTTGCGGAAGCGATGCGGGATGCGGCTCTCGAAGTAATAGCCCTCGCCCGCGCGCAGCACCCGTGCCTGCCCGCCGACCGTGACCTCCACTTCGCCGCAGACCACCACGCCGCCCTCCTCGCCGTCGTGGCGCAGCATGCTCTCGCCGGTGTCGCTGCCGGGCGGCATCACCTCGCGCAGGATGCACATCTGGCGCTGCGGGCGATGCTTGCCCACCAGGAAATAATGGATGCCGTCGCTGCCCACGTCCGGCAGCTCGTCGGCCGAATAGAAAGGCGTGTCGGGCGGGCCGATCTGCAGGTCGTGGGTGAAGAAGTCGGCCAGCGAGATCGGGATGCCGTCCAGCACCTTCTTCAGCGAGCTGACCGACGGGCTGACCTTGTTCTGCTCGATCAGGGAGATCGTTGAATTGGTCACGCCCACGCGCTTGGCGAGCTCGCGCTGGCTGAGCCCATGCGCCCTCCGCACCAGTTGCAGGCGTGCGCCGATGTCCATGCGTCCAGAAACCGGGGATGTGTTGCGGATACTTTACATGGGCCGCCCCGAGCGTCAATCGCACTATGCGGAATCCTGTGGGAGCGGCTTCAGCCGCGATAGGGCTCTACCGGCAAGCTCCATCGCGGCTGAAGCCGCTCCCACAGGTCACCCCGGTCCGCTCCGGGCCAAGCTGGTGTAAAGTTTTTTCAACAACTCGACCGGAGCGCGTTCATGAGCAGCGAATCCCCGTCCTCCCTCGCCGAGCTGGCGCAGCAGCAGCCGGCCTCGCTCGACGCATTCTGGATGCCGTTCACCGCCAACGCCCAGTTCAAGGCGCGTCCGCGCCTGCTGGCCTCCGCCGAGGGCATGTACTACCGCAGCGTGGACGGCCGCAGGATCCTCGACGGCACCGCCGGCCTGTGGTGCTGCAACGCCGGCCATGCGCGCCCGCGCATCGTCGAGGCGGTGGCGAAGCAGGTGGCGACGCTCGACTTCGCGCCGACCTTCCAGATGGGCTCGCCGCTGCCGTTCGTGCTGGCCGAGCGGCTCAAGGCGATCGCGCCGCCAGGCCTGGAGCACGTGTTCTTCACCAACTCCGGCTCCGAGTCGGTGGACAGCGCGATGAAGATGGCGCTGGCCTACCACCGCCTGCGCGGCGAAGGCCAGCGCACCCGCTTCATCGGTCGCGAGAAGGCCTACCACGGCGTCGGCTTCGGCGGCATGTCGATCGGCGGCCTGCCCAACAACCGCAAGTGGTTCGGTCCGCTGCTGCCGGGCACCGACCACCTGCGCCATACCCTCGACATCGGCCGCAATGCCTTCTCGCGCGGCCTGCCCGCGCACGGCGTGGAACTGGCCGAGGACCTCGAACGCCTCATCGCCCTGCACGACGCCTCCACCATCGCCGCGGTGTTCGTCGAACCGATCTCCGGCTCGGCCGGCGTGGTGCTGCCACCCGCGGGTTACCTGCAGCGCCTGCGCGAGATCTGCGACCGCCACGGCATCCTGCTGGTGTTCGACGAGGTGATCACCGGCTTCGGCCGCGTCGGCAAGGCTTTCGCCGCGCAACGCTTCGGCGTCGCCCCCGACCTGATGACCACCGCCAAGGGCCTGACCAACGGCACCGTGCCGATGGGCGCCGTATTCGCGAGCGACAAGGTGCACGAGGCCTTCACCCACGGCCCGGCCAGCGCCATCGACTTCTTCCACGGCTATACCTATTCGGGCCATCCGCTGGCCTGCGCCGCCGCCCTCGCCACCCTGGACACCTACGCCGAGGAAGGCCTGTTCGAGAGGGCGATCGAACTGGGCGGCCTCTGGGAACAGGCGATCCATTCGCTCGAGGGCGCCCCGAACGTCGTCGACATCCGCAACTTCGGCCTGGTCGGCGCGATCGAGCTGGCCCCGCGCGAAGGCGCCCCCGGCGCGCGCGGCTACGAAGTGCTGGAACGCTGCTTCCACGAAGGCAACCTGCTGGTCCGCGCCACCGGCGACGTCATCGCGCTGTCGCCGCCGTTGATCGTGGAGCCCGACCAGATCGGCGAGATGTTCGAGATCCTCGGACGCGTATTGCGGCAGGTGGCCTGACCGGACGGGCCGAGGGTCGCGTCCGCCGGCCATCGTAGGCGCCGGGGTCGAACTGACCGGAGAACCGTTTCGCCCGGGCTTGCCGCCCAGGCGGCCCGGCCGGCAGTAATATCAGCCACCGCCGTCAACCGAGGAGCGACCGTGGTCCCCATGAACGACCTGCTGCTGTTCGCCGGCGCGGCCTTGCTGATGGTCCTGACGCCGGGCCCGAACATGATCTACCTGATCTCCCGCTCCATCTGCCAGGGGCGCAAGGCCGGGATGATCTCGCTCCTGGGCGTCGTCGCGGGGTTCCTCGTCCACATGTTCGCGGCGGCCATCGGCATCACTGCGCTCTTCCTCGCGATCCCGATGGCGTACGAAGCGCTCAAGTGGCTGGGAGCGGCCTACCTGCTGTATCTCGCCTGGCAGGCGGTGAAACCGGGCGCTCGTTCGCCGTTCGAAGCCCGCCAACTGCCGGAAGACCCGCCTTCCAGGCTGTTCCTGATGGGCTTTCTCACCAATACGCTGAATCCGAAGATCGCGGTCTTCTATCTCTCGATCTTTCCCCAGTTCGTGTCGCCGGACCACGGGTCGGTGTTCGCGCAGAGCGTCGTGCTCGGCCTTACCCAGATCGTCGTGAGCTTCACCGTCAACACGGCCATCGCGCTGTCCGCAGGCGCCCTGGCCGGCTGGTTCGTGCGCAACCCGCGCTGGCTGTCGGCGCAGCGCTACTTCATGGGCTCGGTGCTCGCGGGGCTTGCGGTACGGCTCGCCTCGGAGCAACGCAGGGCTGCCTAGGCCACGCCACGGCCCGAGAGCAGGAGACGGCGCGATGTTCAAGAATCTCATCCCGAAGATCTTCTACGAGCGGCTGCAGGACGGCCTCGAATTCTTCGTGGACGGACTGGGCTTCGAACTCCTCTACCGCGATGCAAGCCTGGCCGTCGTGGCACGCGACGGGGCGAAGGCCTATATCGTCCAGGACGCCGGGTACGCGGCGAAGGACCGTCCGGAGCTTGGCATCGAAACCGACGACATCGGCGCGATCTTCGAGGAAATGTCCTCCCGTGCGCCCCACCTGTTGCATCCCAACTCGAACAGGGTCTCGTTGAAGCCCTGGGGCGCGCGGGAGTTCGCGATGCTGGACAAGACCACGGTCTGCGTCGTCTTCCGCCAATGGCAGGCCGACGGCGGGGACGCCTGATACGCCTTGCCGTCCGGCACTGGGATGCCGTATCCGACCGGGTTCGCCATCGCGACGCGCCGGCCTTGCCCCTACAATGCGCGCCCGCTTTTCCCGCTGCATTGCATGGACATCGTCGTCAACGAAGAACTGAAGGCCTACATCGACCCGCTCACCGCCGAGGAGCACGACGCGCTGGAACGCAGCCTGCTCGCGGAAGGTTGCCGCGACGCCCTGGTGCTGTGGGGCAACGTCCTGGTCGACGGGCACAACCGCTACGGCATCTGCCGCAAGCACGGGATCCCGTTCAACACCGTGCAGAACCCGCGCTTCCAGTCGATCGACGACGTGCACCTGTGGATGATCGAGCAGCACCTGGGCCGGCGCAGCGTCTCCGATTTCCAGCGCGGGGTGTTGGCGTTGCGCAAGCGCGAGATCCTGGCCAAGCGCCAGCGCGAGGCGCGCGAGGCCGAACTCGCCGCGACGCGCGCCGCGCAGCAGGCCCAAGCCCAAGCGGAAGCGGAAGCAGAAGCCGCCGCGGCCGGACCGGCGCCGGCCGAGGACCTGCCGCCGTGGGACGACGCGCCGCCGGTCAGCCGCGCCGAACTCGCGCGCGAGGCGCGCCTGAGCAACAACCAGGTGGTGATGATCGAGCGCATCCACACCCAGGCCGCACCGGAGGTGATCGAGGCGGTGAAGGCCGGCGACATCTCGATCAGCGCCGCGGCCGCGGTGGCCACGTTGTCCGAGGAAGAGCAGCGCGCCGCCGCGCTGGCCGGCAAGTCCGAACTGAAGCAGGCGGCCAAGCGCGTGCGCGAGTCCAAGCGCAAGCCCAAGGCGGACGCCGCCGCGGACGGCGACGAGGCGCCCCTGGACGCCAAGGCGTTGCAGCGCCGCGTCAACGAGCTGGAACGCGAGAACGAGCGGTTGCGCGGCCAGGTCGCGACGCTGCAGGAGCAGTTGCAGCGCCTGCGGGGCTGATCGCGCCGGCCGGCGCGATCGCCGGGACGACGGATGCCGGCGGCGCGCGGCCGGCGAAGACGGGCCGCATCCGCCGGATATGCCAACCTAGCCGCATGGATACCCGCACCGCTGCCTCCACCGATCCGCGCCGCACGCAGCTGCGGCGGATGAAGACCCTGGCCCTGTTCCTGCTGCTGGCGATGCTCGGCGGTTTCGTGCTCAGCCACGCGATGGGCCAGCAGGGCGCCTGGGCCTGGGTCGCCGCGTTCTGCGAGGCCGCCGCGGTCGGCGCGCTGGCGGACTGGTTCGCGGTGGTCGCGCTGTTTCGCCGCCCGTTGGGCCTGCCGATCCCGCACACCGCGATCCTGCCGCGCGGCAAGGACCGCCTGGCGGACGGCCTGGCGGTGTTCGTGCGCGACCACTTCCTGGCTCCCGCGACACTGCTGGAAAAGCTGCGGCTGTTCGACCCGGCCAGCCGCCTCGGGCAATGGCTGGCGCAACCGGCGCAGGCGCGGATGCTGGCGCAGATGGCGCGCGGCTGGATGCAGCAGGCGCTGGACCTGCTCGACGAAGCCGCGGTGCGGCGCGCGATCCAGCGCTTCGTGGTGGAGCGCCTGCGGCAGTGGAACGCCGCCGCCACCGCCGGCGAGGTGCTGTCGCTGCTGACCACCGACGGCCGCCACCAGCGCCTGCTCGACGATGGCCTGGAACGGCTGGGCCGTTGGCTGGACGACGAGAAGGTCAAGGCCTGGGCATCCGACCTGATCGTGCGCTACGCGCGCCGCGAATGGCCCAAGCTGGTCGGCACGGTGAACTGGGTGACGCCGGTCGACGAGATCGGCGACAAGCTGGCCGACCGGCTGGCGCGGGCCGCGATCGAGGAACTGCAAGCCATCCTGTCCACGCCGGAACACCCGCTGCGCCAGGACTACGAGGCCTGGCTGCGCGGCTACATCGAGCGCCTGCGCGACGAGCCCGCGATGGCCGAGCGGGTGGAACGGCTCAAGCAGCGCGCGATCGAGCACCCTGCCCTGCAGGATTACGTGCAGGCGCTATGGGCGCAGATCCACGCAGCGCTGCGCCGCGACCTGGACAGCGGAGACTCGGCGATCGCCGCGCACCTGGAACGCTCGCTGCATGGCCTGGGCCGCTCGCTCGCCGAAGACCCGGCCCTGCGCGAGGCGCTCAACCAGCACATGCTCGATGCCGCCGGCCGGCTCACCGAGCGGCTGCGCGCCTCGGTGACCGAACACATCGCGGGCACGATGAAGGGCTGGGACGAGCGCCACCTGGTCGACCTGCTGGAACTGAGCGTCGGCCGCGACCTGCAGTACATCCGCTTCAACGGCACCCTGGTGGGCGGATTGATCGGCCTGGCACTGCATGCCGTGTCGGTGTGGATGGGGTGATGCCCCGCTGGCGGGCGTCCCAACCCCGGCCGATGCAGCGCTTTTCCGTGGGAGCGACTTCGGCCGCGACGGGCCTTACCCGCACAAAACCCATCGCAACCAATGCCGCTCGGTGCGGACGGAGTGACGCCCCCCGGCAAGCGTCCCAACCCCGGCCGATACAGCGCTTTTCCGTGGGAGCGACTTCGGTCGCGACGGGCCCTACCCGCAAAACCCATCGCAACCGATGCCGCTCGATGCGGACGGAGTGACGCCCCCCGGCAAGCGCCCCAACCCCGGCCGATGCAGCGCTTTTCCGTGGGAGCGACTTCGGTCGCGACGGCCTTATCGGTAAAGCCCGTCGCGACTGAAGTCGCTCCCACAAGGGATCGCCGGCGCCCTCGCCTGCCATGGGCGAGCACCGCCAGCGGAGGGGAAAGCGCCTCCATGACGGACGTCGCCTTGCCCCGTCCCGCCGGGAGGCGAATAATAGCCATGCTGCGCCGCACAATCCCGTGCGGCGCGGGCTGGTCCGCCGGCCACGCCGGCCCTCCGCGACGCCTCGCGCCCGGCCAGCCCGGAACCGAGAACGCCAAGTTGTCCCGCGAGCCCACGCCTGCCGCCCCCTCCCAGCGTTACCCCGACTACCGTCTGATCTCGCTGATCCTGGCCTGCGCCATCTTCATGGAGCAGCTCGACGCCACGGTGCTGGCGACGGCGCTGCCGACCCTGGCGCGCGACTTCGGCGCGGCGGCGCCGGCGATGAGCATCGCCCTGACCAGCTACCTCCTGGCGCTGGCGATCGGCATCCCGGCCAGCGGCGCGATCGCCGACCGCTTCGGCCTGCGCCGGGTCTATTGCGCCTCGATCTGGATGTTCATCGCCGGCTCGATCCTGTGCTCGCTGGCGACCGACCTGCCGACGATGGTCGTGGCGCGCTTCATCCAGGGCGCAGGCGGCGCGATGATGGCCCCGCTCGGCCGCTTGATCCTGCTGCGCAGCGTCGAGCGCCGCCACCTGGTGTCCGCGATGGCCTGGACGCTGGTGCCGGCCTTCGTCGGGCCGATGCTCGGCCCGCCACTGGGCGGCCTGTTCGTGACCTACCTCGACTGGCGCTGGATCTTCTACATCAACGTGCCGATCGGCATCGCCGGGTTCTTCCTGGTGCGGCGCTTCATCCCGGAAATCCCCTCCGAGTCGGCGCCGGGCCGGTTCGACTTCGCCGGATTCGCGCTGTGCGGCGTGGCGCTGGGCTGCCTGCTGTTCGGGCTGGAGATGGTCAGCCAGCGCGACGGACTGGCCCATGCCGTCGCGCTGATCGCGACCGGCGGCGTCGCCTCGCTCGGCTACCTGTGGCATGCACGCCGCCATCCGGCGCCGCTGCTGGACCTGTCGCTGCTGAAGATCGATTCGTTCCGGCTGTCGGTCATCGGCGGCTCGCTGATGCGCGTCACCCAGGGCGCGCATCCGTTCCTGCTGCCGCTGCTGTTCCAGATCGGGTTCGGCTACAGCGCCGCGCAGAGCGGCCAGCTGGTGATGGCCACCGCGCTGGGCGCGCTGGTGATGCGCGTGCTGACTCCGCGCCTGTTGCGGCGCTACGGGTATCGCAACGCGCTGATCGGCAACGGCGTGTTCGCCAGCCTCGGCTACCTGGTGTGCGCGTTCTTCCAGCCCGGCTGGCCGCCGATGCTGGTGTTCGGCCTGCTCGCCTGCTGCGGCGCGTTCATGTCGTTCCAGTTCGCCGCGTACAACACCATCGCCTACGAGCACGTGCCGGCATCGCGCATGAGTTCGGCCAGCAGCCTGTACACCACGCTGCAGCAGTTGATGCTGTCGGTGGGCGTGTGCGCCGGCGCGCTGTTCCTGAAGACCTCGATGGCGGCGAGCGGCCACGCCGCGCCGCAGCTGCGCGACTTCTCCGTCGCCTTTCTCGCGGTGACGCTGATCTCCTTCAGCTCGCTGCGCTGGCACGTGCGCTTCGCGCCCGATGCGGGACAGGAGATGAGCGGGCACCGGCGCGGCGAAGCCGCCGGCTGACGGACTGCCCCGCGGGAACGGCTTCAGCCGCGATGGGCCTTACCGGGAATGCCCCATCGCGGCTGAAGCCGCTCCCACGGGCTATGCCCGCGCCAGCCGCCAGGCGCGGTGGATGCGGGCGTTGCGCTCGAAGTCCGGGTCGATCGTCGCCGGGGTGATCTCCTCGCAGCGCGCGAACGCGGCGATCGCGTTCTCCTCCAGCCGGAACCGGCGGAAATTGTTTGAGAAGTACAGCACCCCGCCCGGCGCCAGCCGCGCCACCGCGGCGCGCAGCAACCGCACCTGCTCGCGCTGCACGTCGAAGTCCTCCGCGCGCGCGGAATTGGAGAACGTCGGCGGGTCGCAGAAGATCACGTCGAACTGGCCGCGCTCGGCTTCCAGCCAGGCCAGCGCGTCGGCCTGCACCAGTTGGTGCTTCGCCCCGCCCAGCCCGTTGAGCGCGAAGTTGCCGGCGCACCACTGCAGGTACGTGCCGGACAGGTCCACGCTGGTGGTGGCCGCCGCACCGGCCACCGCCGCTTCCACGCTGGCCACGCCGGTATAGCAGAACAGGTTGAGGAAGCGCTTGCCGCGCGCCTCGGCCGCCATGCGCGCGCGCAGCGGGCGGTGATCGAGGAACAGGCCGGTATCCAGGTAGTCGAACAGGTTCACCTGCAGCAGCGCGCCATGCTCGCGCACGTGGAAGCTCTCGCCGCGCTGGTCGAAGCGGCCGTACTTGCTGCCGCCCTTGCCGCGCTGGCGCGCCTTGGTCGCCACCTGTTCCTTCGGCACCTGGAACACCTCCCGCGCCGCCGCCAGCAGGTCGCCGAAACGGCGGCGCACGTCGGCCTCGGGGATCGAGGCCGGCGCGGCGTACTCCTGCACGTGCAGGAACAACCGGCGCTCGCCGTCGGCCTCCTGGTAGACGTCGATCGCGGCGGCGTATTCGGGCAGATCGGCATCGTAGGCGCGGAAGCACTCCACGCCTTCGCGCGCGCGCCATTTCTTCAGCCGCTGCAGGTTCTTGCGCAGGCGGTTGGCGACCATCTGCGCGCCGTCGCCGAGCGGGCGCGGCTCGGCCTGCGCCCGCTGCGGCACCGCGACGGGATCGCAGACGAGCAGCGTGCATTCGAGCGCGCCGTTGAACACCTGGTACTTCCGGGTCGCGCGCAGGCCGGTGGCGAAGGCCAGTTCGTCGTTGCCGCACAACAGGCCGGCGCGCCAGGCGGGCACCGCGCGCCGCAACGCATCGCCCAGGCGCCGGTACAAGGCCGCGTCCGCGGCCAGGCGTTCGTCGTACGGCGGATTGCACACCACCGCGCCGTTCGCTTCGGGCGGCAGCGGCAGTTGCGCGACATCGGCCACGGCGAAATCGATCGCGCCCTCCACGCCCGCCGCGCGGGCGTTGGCACGGGCGGCGTCGATCGCGCGCGGGTCGAGGTCGCTGCCGTGCAGGGACGGGCGCAATCCGGCCAATCCCGCCGCGGCGCGCGCCTGCGCTTCGTCCACCAGCGTTTTCCATGCCGCGGCATCGAACCCGCGCCAGCGCGTCGGCGCCAGCACCGGCCGCTCGGCCGGCGAGGCGGCGGCAAGCGACCACGGGTCGGCGTAGCGCTGCAGGCCGGGCGCGACGTCCGCGGCCATCAGCGCGCCTTCGATCAGCAAGGTGCCGCTGCCGCACATCGGGTCGAGCAGGCCGCCGCCTTCCGCGTACAGGCGCGGCCAGCCGGCGCGCACCAGTACCGCGGCGGCCAGGTTCTCCTTCAAGGGCGCTTCGTGCGGGGCCATGCGCCAGCCGCGCCGGTGCAGCGGGCCGCCGCCGAGGTCGACCGAGAGCGTGGCGCGGCCCTTGCGCAGCGACAGGTTCAGGCGCAGGTCGGGCTGCTCCACGTCCACCGACGGCCTCGCCAGGCCCTGCCCGCGCAAGCTGTCCACCACCGCATCCTTGACCCGCTGCGCGGCATAGCGCGCATGCGTGATCGCGGTGCCGGAGACGTGCGCATCCACCGCCAGCGTGTGCCCGGTCGCGAGGTGCTCCTGCCACGGCAGCGCCGCCGCGCCGGCGTACAGCGCATGTTCGTCGGGGCAGTCGAACCCGGCGATCGGCCACAGCACGCGGCTGGCCAGGCGCGACCACAGCACGGCCCGCTGGGCATCGCGCAGTTCGCCTTCGGCGTTCACGCCGGCGACGGTGGCGGTGGCCTTGGCCGCGCCGAGCGCAAGCAGTTCGTCGGCCAGCAGGTATTCCAGGCCCTTGGCGCAGGAAGCGAAGAATTTCACGTGGATATCCGGGAAAGCGGCGGCGCCAGGGGTTCCTGCGGCGGAAGCGGCGGCACGGGGGCGCCATGTTCGGCGATCGTGCCGCGCATTGCCAGTTCCCGCGCTACCAGGGTTCCAGCCGCGGGCGTTCGCGGTCGAGGTCGAGGCGGCCGTCCAGCGCCAGCCGCTCCAGCAGCGCCTCGTCGTGAGAGACCACCACCAGCGTGCCCGGATAGTCCTGCAGCATCGCCTCCAGCGCCTGCCGCGACGGCAGGTCGAGGTGGTTGGCCGGTTCGTCGAGCAGCAGCAGTTCGGCTGGCTCGGCCGCATAGAGCGCACAAGCCAGGGCCACTTTCAGGCGCTCGCCGCCGCTGAGCGAAGCGCAAGGCCGCTCGAGCGCCTCCGCCGCGAGCCCGAGCAGCACCAGCCGCAGCCGCAGGTCCGCCTCGGGCAGGGCCGGGTTGGCGTCGCGCAGCAGGGACAGCGGTGCGAGGCGGGCGTCGATCCCGCCCAGGTGCTGGTCGAGCCAGGCGCGCGCGACCGGTACCTCGCAGGTCCCCTCCGCCGGCATCAGGCGCCCGGCCAGCATGCGCAGCAAGGTGGATTTGCCCCGGCCGTTGCCGCCGCACACCGCGATCCGCCGGCCGGCCTCCAGCACCAGATCGAGCGGATGCGCCGCATGCGGGCCGAACGGCAGGCGCGCGCCCTGCAGCACGGCGGTGCGGCGGCGCTGCAACGGGCGCGGCGGCCACAGCACCACGGGCCGCTCCGGCGCCACCTGCGAGGCGGCCTCGCGTACCGCATCGCGCTGCTGCGCCAGCGCGCGATCCTGCAATGCCTGCTGGCGCCCCTGGCTGGCCTCGCTGCGCGACTTGCTCAACCCCAGCAGGATCGGCGCCTGGTTGGCCTCGTGGCCTTCCTGGCGTCCGCGCGCCTGGCGCCGCTGCATGCGCTGGTGCGCCTGCTGGCGCTCGCGCTCGACCCGCCGCAGCCCGGCCCGTTGCCGGTCCAGCTCGGCCTGGGCGGCGGCGCTCGCCCGGGCGGTCGCTTCCGCGTAGGCGCCGTAGCCGCCGCCGTGGCAGCGCAGGCCTTGCGGAGAGAGCTCGACGATCTGCCGCATGTCTTCCAGCAACGTCCGGTCGTGGCTGACGACCAGCAACCCTCCCGGCCAGTCCGCCAGGCGTCGCCGCAGGCGCTCGCGCTGCGCGCGGTCGAGATGGTTGCTCGGCTCGTCGAGGATCAACAGGTCGGCCCCGGCCAGCCACGCGCCGGCCAGGGCGACGCGCATCGCTTCGCCGCCGCTGAGCAGCGCGGCCGGATGCCCGGGCTCCCATTCCGGCAAGTCCTGCATCCGCAGCGCCGTGGCCAGTTCGCGGCGGATGTCCCAGCGCTCGCCCACGGCCTCGAAGTCGGCCGGATCGGCGCTGCCCGCCTCGATCCGCGCCAGCGCGGCCACGACCGGCCCCATGCCCGCGAGATCGGCCACGCTCGCGCCGGCCGCGACCGCGACCTGCTGCGGCAGGTAGTGCACGCGACCCTGCGCCGACCTCCGCCCCCGGCTGGGCGCCAGCTGGCCGGCGAGGATGCGCGCGAGCACGCTCTTTCCCACGCCATTGCGGCCGACCAGCCCGGTCGGGGTGGCGTCGAGGTGCAGGTGGATATCGGAGAACAGGCACCGGCCATCGGCCAGGTGGAAGGCGACGCCATCCAGCGTCAAGGAAGGAACTTGCATGCGGAACTCCTGATGCCAGGCGGGACACGGTCGCGGGGACCGGGTTCGTCGGGCCGTCGTGACGACGGCGGGCATCAGTGGCGCATCGGCGCAGCTCCTTCCAGATCAGGCGCGCAGTCTAGCGCGATGCCGGCTCAGCGGCTGAATGCCGGGTGGTACTCGACCTCGCCCATCGGCGGCAGGCGGTCGCCGAAGGCCAGTGCCTGGAAATACGCCGCCGGCACGCCGGGCAGCACCAGGTCTGGCTCCTGCGCGAAACCGAAGCGGCCGTAGAAGGCCGGCTCGCCCAGCACCACGCAGCCGCTCGCGCCCTGCTCGCGCAAGGCATCGAGCACCGCGCCGACCAGCCGGCTGCCGATGCCGCGGCGCTGGTGGCCCGGCCCGACCGAGACCGGTCCCAGCCCGTACCAGCCCCTGGCGCCGTCGGAAACCGTCACCGGCGAGGCCGCGGCATGCCCGACCACGTAGCCTTCGTGCTCGGCGACCAGCGAGACCGCGAGCGCACCGTCGGCGCGCAGCGCGGCGATGATGTCCTGCTCGGTGTGGCGGCTGTGCTCGGCATGCATGAAGGCGACCAGGGTGACCACCTCGATTGCCTGCGCGTCTTCCGGCCGCTCCGGGCGCAACAGGATGTCCACCGGCGCGCCGTTCACAACGATTGCAGCAGTTCGGCGAACGCGTGCGCGGAAGCCTCGACGTGCGAGGCCAGCCGATGCGTGTCGTCCACCAGCAGCAGCCGCGCCGAGCGTGCCTGCGCCCAGGCGATCACGTCGGCGGCCGGGATCAGTTCGTCGTGCCAGGCATGCACGACCGAGACCGGCACGCGCGCGGCATCCAGCGCCGGCAACGGCCCCATCCTGGTCGGCGGCACCATCAGGAACAGCGCGCGCGTGGGCACCTGCAGCGACACTTGCGCGGAGACGTAGGAGCCGAGGCTGGACCCGGCGAGCACCACCGGCCCCCTGGCCGCGGCCGCCTGCGCCAGGCCGAGCAGGCGCTGCAGCCGGCCGCGCACGTCGCCGACCTGGCTGATGTCGCGGCGCGCGTCGAGGTCGGTGTAGTCGGGACGCTCGTGGGTCCAGCCCAGGCGTTCGGCGACGTCGGCCAGCGCGGTCACCTTGATGGCGTCGGGCCCGCTCTCGAACCCGTGCGAGAGGATGCAATGCCCCCGGCTCACAGCGCCTCCACCGTGTCGCCTACGCGCAGCACGCCGCCCTTGACGATGCGCGCGCACAGCCCGCCGTGGCCGCGCATGGCGTTGTAGCCGCCCGGCCCCAGCGCCAGTTCCATGCGCGAGCATGGGTCGCAGGGATCGGTGCCTTCCAGTTCCACCTCGCCGATGCGGAAGCGCCGCCCCTTCAGTGCGATCAGCGGGATGCCCGCCACCACCAGGTTGCGGCGCAGCAGCGCCGGCGCCACCTCGGCATGCCCGGACAATGCCGCGATCGCCGGCAGGTGCTCGGCCTGGATCAAGGTGACGCCACGCTTGCCGCTGCCGCCCTGGTAGCGATCGCCGTCCAGGCCGCCCTGGGCGGTGGCGCGCACTTCGGCGAGCCCTCGCATCGGCACGTCGCGCGCGGGGCGCACGCCGATCCATTCGACGCGGCCGGTGCGCGGCAGCGTCGCCATCAATTTCGCCAGTGGGCTTTCGGGATCGAGAGACATGCGCGAATGCTAGCATCCGCGCATGTCGCCAGCCCCCGTGCCGCAGCCTTCGATCCATCCCGCGCCCCTGCCCTACGAGCGGAAGCTCGCACCGCGCGCGCTCGCCGAGGTGACGCTGGCGGTGATCCACTGCACCGAGCTCCCGGACCTGGCCACGGCACGCCAGTACGGCGAGCAGGTGCGCTACGACAGCGGCACCGGCAACAGCGGCCACTACTACATCGACCGCGACGGCCGCATCGAGCAGTACGTGGCGCTGGACCGCATCGCGCACCACGTGCGCGGGCAGAACGCGCATTCGATCGGCATCGAGCTGGTCAATACCGGCCGCTACCCGCACTGGCTGGATTCGCGCCACCAGGCCATGCACGAGCCCTATCCGCAGGCGCAGGTCGAGGCGCTGCTGGCGCTGCTGGCGTGGCTGCCGCAAGTCCTGCCGTCGCTGCGCGACATCGCCGGGCACGAGGACCTGGACACCGCGGAGGAAGCCGCCAGCGACGATCCGTCCCTGCGCGTGCCGCGCAAGCGCGATCCGGGGCCGCTGTTCCCGTGGGAGCGGGTCATGGCCGCGATCCCCTTGCGGCGGATCGGCGCGAGGCGGTCCTGAAGGACGAAGGACGCCAGGGCCGGGCTAATGCGCCGCGGCCAGGTACGTCTTCTCGCCGGCGTTCACCGCCAGGTCCAGCCGGTTCTGCGGCGGGGCGACCGGGCACACCACGTGCGGCGTCAACGCGCATGGCGGGTTCTCGGCGCGGTTGAAGTCCAGCACGATGCCGTGCCCGCTCGGCGGATCCACGAACAGGTAGCGCGCGCCGCCGTAGGTTTCCTTGCCGCTGGTCCGGTCGGCGAACAGGAAGAACAGCCGCTTTTCCCCTTCGATCGTCACCGGCGCGAGGCGGTACTCGTGGCCGTCGCGGCGAAACACCGCCTCGCCCGGCATCGTCGCGTTCAACGGCGTGCCGATCGAGGTCAGCAAGGTGATCGGCCTCGGCTGCGGATAGACGCGCCAGTCGGCCCTGACCCGCCAGCCCTCGTCCACCGGGAAATACTCGATGCCGGGGAAATTCTTCAATGCCGGCGCCTGCGCGTCGCGATAGCGCCAACCGGCGACCGGCCCGGTGCGGACCAGGTAGAACTGGGCCTGGCCGATCTCCAGGCGGTCGCCGGGACGTTCGAAGGCTTCCGGCCGCAGTTCGGTCTCGCCGGTCAGGCGCGTTCCGCGCAGGCGCACCTCGGCGCGCGGGTCCGGCTCGAAGCGCGCGCCGCTCTCCGCCTCCAGGCGCAGCACGCCCAGGTACGCCGGCCCGCCCGGCAACACGATGTCGTTGTCGCCGGCCGCGCCGATCCGGTACGTGCCCGGACGCAGCCGGCCCGAGCCGGTATAGCTCAGCCAGCCGTCGGGCGCGCGCAGGCGTGCCAGGCGCTCCTCGCGCCAGCGCTCCAGCTCGATCTCATACCGGTCCGCCGCGACCGCGGCGGCATGCGTCTGCGGCGTGGTATCGGCGGCGGTGGGCGTGGTCACGCCCTGCGAACATGCGCCTACCGCGACCGAAGCCAGAACCGCCCATACCCGCAACCGCATGAAGTGCACCCACTCCGAGAGAAACGTGCGCTCCGCGCAAATGCCTGGCGATGAACACAGGCCCCCATCCAGGGCCGTATTGTGCCTGCAATCTCAGGCGCCCGCCGTGATGGGCCGGGCGGGATCGCTGATCCAGCCGCTCCAGGAACCGGCGTAGACCCGCGCGCCCTGCAGCCCGGCCACCTCCATCGCCAGCAGCAAGTGGCAGGCAGTGACGCCGGAACCGCACATCAGCACCGTCTCCCGCGGCGGGCGGCCATCCAGCACGGCTTCCAGTTCCGCGCGCAGGCGCGCGGCCGGCTTGAAGCGCCCGTCTTCCAGGTTGGCCGCGAACGGCCGGTTGACCGCGCCGGGCACGTGCCCGGCCACCGGATCGATCGGTTCGACCTCGCCACGGAAGCGTTCCGGCGCGCGCGCGTCCCACAGCCAGCCGGCGGGCTGCGGCAGGCGCGCCAGCACCTCCCCGGCCTCGGCGATCGCCCCGGGATCGGGCGCGCCCGGATACGGACCGGCATCCTCGATGGCGGCCATCTCGCCGGTTTCCGGCAGGCCCACGGCGCGCCATGCGGCCAGGCCGCCATCGAGCACGGCCACCGCACGATGGCCCAGTACCCGCAGCAGCCACCACAGCCGCGCGGCGGCCATGCTGCCGTCGCCGGCGTCGTACACCACCACCTGCGTGTCCGGGCGGATGCCCCACAACCCGAGCTTGACCGCGAACAGGTCCCATTGCGGCAACGGGTGGCGACCTTCGCCCGACCGGCCCAGGTCGGACAGGTCCTTGTTCAAGTCGGCGTAAACGCTGCCCGGCACATGCGAGCGGAAATATTCCTCGCGCCCCCAGTCGGGCGCGTTCAAGGCGAAGCGCGCATCGACGATGCGCAGGTCGGCGCGCTCCAGCGAGGCGGCCAGCGTCGGTGCATCGACCAGGGTGTTCCAGGTCGGCAAGCTCATGCGGTCTGCTCCAGTCGGCGTCGCAGGTTGAGAAGGATGGCGGCGGTGGCGCCCCAGATGCGCTGCCCGGGCCAGGCGTACTCCAGCACCCGGCGCGGGCGGCCCCGGAACTCGATCTCGACGCTGCGCAGGTTGTCAGGATCCATCAGGTAGTCGAGCGGGACCTCGAATACCTCGGCCACTTCGTCGGGCTGCGGCACCGGCACGAACGCCGGATCGATCACCGCCACCACCGGCGTCACCCGGAAACCGCTGACGGTGACGAACGGATCGAGATAGCCCAGCGCCTGCGCCTGCCCGGGACCGAGCGCGATCTCCTCGCAGCTCTCGCGCAGCGCGGCCGCGGCGGGATCGCGATCCGACGGCTCCACCCGGCCGCCCGGGAAACTCACCTGTCCCGCGTGGTGGCGCAGGGCGTCGTTGCGGCGGGTCAGCAGCACCCGCGTACCGGTCTCGCGGGGGATCAGCCCGGCGAGCACCGCCGCTTCGGCCGAGGCGCCGTTGCCGACCAGGTCGATCATCTCGTCGTGGTTCCAGCCCGGCCCGGCCGGCACGGCATCGAGCGGATACAGCGCGCGCCGCAGCCGGTCGCGTTCGGCCAAGCGCAGTTCCAGCCCGCGGGCCTCGCGCCCGGGCAGGATCGATTCCAGATAGTGGCGGCGTTCGGCGTCGCTCATGCTCTTCCAACGGACAATCTCGTCGATGCTGCGCAGGCAGCCCCGGCATCGCCCGGCCGGATCCAGCGCGCATATGCCGATGCACGGCGTGGGGATGCCATCGGGGGAGACGCGCACCGGCACGGACACGCCTCCAGCCTAGCGCGAATCGGGCCGCGATCGCGCGGCGGCGCCCCGCGTCACCGCCTCGCACGAGGGCGTGGACGCGCGAGGCTCCCGCAAACGATCGCGCCGGCCACGTGGGCCGGCGCGATCGTCGTTCCGCAAGGCTCGCTTACTTGACGCTGACGAGCTTGATCTCGAACTGCACGGCCACGTTCGGCGGGAACGGGGTGCGCGGGTCGGCACCGTAGGCCTTGTCCGGCGGCAGGGTCACTTCCCACTTCGAGCCGGCCGGCATCTGCAGCAGGGTGTCGCGCATGGCCTGCATCTCGACCTCGCTGACCTTGATCGACGGGATCTGCTGCGCCGGGCGGGCCTGCTGCGGGCGCTGGCCGTACGGGAACGGACCGGCCACTTCCAGCTGCACGGTGCTGGCCTGGGTCGGCTTGGCGCCGGTGCCGTTCTCCAGGACCTTGTAGGCCACGCCGCTCGGCAGCGTCTTCACGCCGGCCTGCGACTTGTACTGGGTCATGAACTGGTCGCTCTTGGTCTTGTTCTCGGCGGCGGCCTTGTCGTACTCGGCCTTGGCCTGCTGGGCGCGGGCCTGCTCGCGCTTCTGGAACGCCTCGACCGCCGGCTTGAGCTGCTCGGCGGTGATCGCCGGCTGCTTCTTGGCGTAGGCGTCCTGCAGGCCCTTCACCACCGAGTTGATGTCCAGCTGCTCGCCGCGGCCGGTCAGCTCGGCCAGGTTGTTGCCGTAGTCGTAGCCGAAGTAATAGCTGAGCTTGCCCTTCTCGGACGTGGTGTCCTGGGCCAGTGCATTGCCCGTCAGGGCCAGGGCCGCCACGGCGACCGCGATAGAACGCAACTTCATCAAACAATTCTCCAGGGTGGTGGCACAGGACGGGGCTGCCGCCTGAGATGGACGCGTTAGGATAGCCGCCGCTATGGCGGACTGCCACTGACGACCCCGGCTATGACCGGCCGCGGGTTGCGGAAGTTCCGTGCTCACATTTTCTTCACTTCACGAAAGGTTCTGCGATGTCAGACAACGTGGTCCTGGTCGAAGACCGGCAGGCCGTCCGCACCCTCACCGTCAACCGGCCCGACAAGCTGAATGCATTGAACCGGCAGACCCTGCAGGCGCTGGACCAGGCCTTCGCGGAGGCCGCGGCCGCCGACGGCGTGCGCGCGGTGGTGCTGACCGGCGCCGGCGCCAAGGCCTTCGTGGCCGGGGCGGACATCGCCGAGATGGCCGACCTCCCCGCGGTCCAGGGCCGCGACTTCTCGCTGCTCGGCCAGCAGCTGATGCGGCGGATCGAACGCATGCCCAAGCCGGTGATCGCCGCGATCAACGGCTTCGCGCTCGGCGGCGGGCTGGAACTGGCGATGGCCTGCCATCTTCGCCTGGCCGCCGACAGCGCCCGCGTCGGCCAGCCGGAGATCAACCTGGGCTTGATCCCCGGCTTCGGCGGCACCCAGCGCCTGCTGCGCCTCACCGGCCGCGCCGCGGCCCTGGAACTGTGCCTGCTCGGCGAACCGATCGACGCCGCGCGCGCGCTGCAGCTGGGCCTGGTGAACCGGGTGGTGCCGGCCGGCCAGTTGCAGGAGCAGGCGCTGCAGCTGGCCGGGAAACTGGCCGACGCCGCGCCGATCGCGCTGCGCGGCATCCTCGACGCGGTGGTGCTCGGCGGCGAATGCGCGATGGAGGAAGGCCTGCAGTTCGAGACCGCGCAGTTCGCGCTGATGTTCGCCACCGAGGACATGCGCGAAGGCACCCGCGCCTTCCTGGAGCGCCGCAAGCCCCGCTTCGCCAACCGCTGATCCCGCCGACGATATCGATGCACCGGAAGCCCGACGCCACCGGAGCGGCGATGCCGCTGCCCTTGCGACTGCTGCACTGCCTGCTCGCCGACGATCCGGACCGGGCGATCGAACTCGGGCTGATGGACTATGCGCCCTCGCCCGGCGACGACGCGCTCGACCCGGCCCATCCCGACCTGCCGCAGCGGCTGCTGCAGGCGCAGGCGCGCTTGCGCACGGCCTGGGCCGCGCGCGAACGCCATCGCGCGCGCACCGCGCGCCTGGCACGCCGCGCAGCCGAACGCGAGGCGCGCCGCGCGCCGCCTCCCGCGCCCGACCGGCCCGCCGCGCCGGCGCTGCCGCCGCTGGCGGCGGCGATCCTGGCACGCGCCAAGGCCAAGGCGGCCGCGAAAGGACAATCATGAGCACGAAGAAAGAAGTCCGGCGCAAGGGCGCGGCGTCCGCCGGCGCGAGCGCCGCCAAAAAGCCGGCCACGCGCCGCGGCGGCACCATGACCCGGGCCGAGATCGTGGAGATGTTCTCGCGCCTGCGCGAACTCAACCCGCATCCGACCACCGAACTCGAATACTCCACGCCGTTCGAACTGCTCGTGGCGGTGATCCTGTCGGCGCAGGCGACCGACGTCGGCGTCAACAAGGCCACCCGCAAGCTGTACCCGGTCGCCAACACGCCGCAGGCGATCCTCGATCTCGGCGAGGACGGACTGAAGCGCTACATCTCCACCATCGGCCTGTTCAACGCCAAGGCCAAGAACGTGATCGCCACCTGCCGCATCCTGGTGGAACGGTACGGCGGCGAGGTCCCGCGCGAACGCGCCGCGCTGGAAGCGCTGCCGGGCGTCGGCCGCAAGACCGCCAACGTGGTGCTCAACACCGCCTTCGGCGAACCGACGATGGCGGTGGACACGCACATCTTCCGGGTTTCCAACCGCACCGGGCTGGCGCCGGGCAAGGACGTGCGCGCGGTCGAGGATGCCCTGCTCAAGCGCGTGCCGGCCGAGTTCCTGCAGGACGCGCACCACTGGCTGATCCTGCATGGCCGCTACGTATGCAAGGCGCGCAAGCCGGACTGCCCGCAGTGCGTGATCCGCGACCTGTGCAAGTACAAGGACAAGACGCAGGCCGCGTAGGCGCCGCATCTTCGACGCGGCGCCCACGCGGTCCCGCACCGGTCACGCCGGATTGAGCCCCACGCGCGCCGGTCCGCGCCCTTCGGTACGCGTCTCCAGCGCCTGCCAGTCGACCACCAGCGTGTTGCCGCGCGCGGCCGCGTTGCGGGCGAAGTCGCGCAGCAGTTCCAGGCAGGCGTGGTCGACATGGCGCAACCGGCTCACGTCCAGGTGCAGTTCGCGCCCGGGTGGCACCTGCTCCAGCGTGCGCGCCATCTCCGGCACGCGCAGGAAGGTGGCCGAGCCGTCCAGCGCCAGCACGAGCCGGTTGCCCTCGCCCTCCGGCTCATGGACGTTCACCTTCAGCCGCGAGGAATGCAGCGACAGGCGCAGCAGCGACAGCGCGAAGCCGACGATCACCCCGGTCAGCAGGTCGGTGGCCACGATCGTCAGCATGGTCGCCAGGTAGATCGCCGCCGTGCCGCGGCCGTAGGCGGCGAGCGTCCTCACCTGGCGCAGGTTGACCATCTTGACGCCGGTGTAGACCAGGATGCCGGCCAGGCACGCCACCGGCGCCATCCGCAGCAGCCACGGCAGCAGCATCGCGAACACCAGCAGCCAGCCCGCATGCAGGATGGTGGACATCCGCGTCGCCGCCCCGGCCTGCACGTTGGCCGCGCTGCGCACGATCACGCCGGTCATCGGCAACGCGCCGAGCGCGCCGCAGACCATGTTGCCGACGCCTTGCGCCGCCAGTTCGCGGTCGTACTGCGTGCGCGCTCCCGTGTGCATGCGGTCCACGGCCGCCGCCGAAAGCAGCGTCTCGGCGCTGGCGATGAAGGCGAAGGTGATCGCCGACACCAGCAAGGTGGTGTCGAGCAGGCCGGCCAGGTCGGCCCAGCCCGGCACGCGGATGGCCTCGAGCAGGTTGCCCGGCACGTCGACGCGCGCGACCGCGAGCCCCTGCCACTGCGCCAGCGCGGTGATGCCCACCACCGCAAGCAGCGCGCCCGGCACGAAGCGCAGCCGCGCCGGCCTGAGCTTGTCCCAGGCCAGCATGATCGCGATCGTGCCCAGGCCGACCAGCAGCGCGGTACGCCCGACGCCCTGGTCGAGCGCGCGCCAGAGCACGTCCGGCAACGCGGCAAAGTTCTCCAGGCCACGCGCCTTGGGGGCCGCATCCATCAGCACGTGCGCCTGCGAGGCGATGATGAGGATGCCGATGCCCGACAGCATGCCGGCCACCACCGCCGGCGAGGTCATGCGGAACCACACGCCGGCCCGGCACAGCCCGGCCAGCAGCTGGATGACGCCGGCCAGCAGCACCACCGGGCCCAGGGCGGCGATGCCGTGCTGGCGCACCAGCTCGAACACCAGCACGGCCATGCCCGCGGCGGGGCCGCTGACCTGCAGCGGCGACCCGGCCAGCACGCCCACCACCAGGCCGCCGACGATGCCGGTGATCAACCCGGCCGCCGGCGGCACCCCCGAGGCGATGGCGATGCCCATGCACAGCGGCAGCGCCACCAGGAACACCACCATCGAGGCCAGCAGGTCGCGCCCGAACAGGCGCTGCCGGAAGTAGTCGCGAATCGACAGGGATCGCATGGCTGCGCTTCTCATGCCGTTTCCGCTTCGAGCGCGGCTTCCAGGGCCAGCCGCGGCGGCGGCGTGGCCTCCGGCGTGCGGCCGTCTTCGATCAGCAGCGGCACGAAGCGGCCGCTGCGCGCGTCGAAGGCGCGGATCTCGCCATGGGCGATGTCGTAGATCCAGCCATGGATGCGCAGCGTGCCGGCGGCCAGCCGCGACGCCACCACCGGCTGCGTGCGCAGATGGTCCAGCTGGGCCACCACGTTCTCTTCGGTCAGGCAGGCCAGCGCCTGCTCGCTGTCCGGCGCATGGCCGTGGTGGACGGCCACGTGGCGGGCGCTGTCGGTGTGCTTGAGCCACGCCGCCACCGAGGGCACGCCTTGCAGCGATTCCGGCTTGAGCACGGCCTTCATCGCGCCGCAGTCGGAATGGCCGCAGACCACCACGTGGCGGACCCCGAGCACGGCGACCGCGTACTCGATCGCCGCGACCACGCCGCTGACGTGTTGCGAGTACGGCGGCACCACGTTGCCGATGTTGCGGTAGACGAACAGTTCGCCCGGCCGGGCGGAGAACATCAGTTCCGGCATCACCCGCGAATCGGCGCGCGTGATGAACAGGGTGTGCGGCTTCTGGCCGGCGGCCAGCTGGCGGAACAGGTCGCGCTGGCCGGGATAGACGTGCTGACGGAAATGGCGGAAACCTTCGATCATGCTTTCCATTGGGGGAATGCTCCAGGCATGCAGGGGCCGTGTCCGCGGCGCGGGCCGCGGAAGGCGGGAACAAGGGCGGTGTCGCGGGAGGACGGCGCGTCAGCGGGCGCCGATCGGAGGCCGGTGCAGCGGCTCGGGCCAGGCGCTGCCCGGCGGTTCCAGCAGGCGGGTTCCGGACAGCGTCGCGTGCGGGCGATGCGACTGGAACGGAGCGCGCGGCAGCATCGCCTCGTCGGCCGCCGGCTCCGGGTCCTCGGGCGCGCAGGCCTGGTCGTGGCTCGCCGGCGAATCCGGCTCGGCCAGCACGCCCTGGCACTCGCCCGCGAACGTCGTCGCAGGCACCAGGGCCATGACCAGCATGAAGACGAGAAGACAATGGAACACGCGCGGCAACATGCCCCGGAAGCTACGCGAGACGCGCGCGGCGGGCCAAGTGCTGCAGAGCACAAAAACGCGGATTTCATGGCGAATGCGCGGCTCGATCAGCCGGCAGACATCTGCGTGAAATATGCCTTCACCCCGCGCGCGACCGATGTCACGCCGCGACCGTGCCGGCGGTTGCGGCAAGGCTACGGACGCACCGCGGCGGGCATCCGCGCGCAGGCGATGCGGCGCGCGACAGCGCGCGTGATCTTCGTCGCGTTCGCACGCGACGCAGTGCGCAACGAAAAACGGCGGCAGGTCACCCTGCCGCCGTCGCGATCGCATAGGCGAGCCGGATCAGAACTGCACGTCGCCGAACACGCCGAACTCGTTGGTCTTCAGCTCGTTGGCGGTGTCGGCCTTGGTGTGCTTGTACACGGTGGCCAGCTTGATGCCCTTGGTGATCGGGAACTCGACACCGAGGTGGTAGTAGGTGTTCTGGTAATCCGGGTTCACCTGCTTGCTGGTGTCGACCTTGTCGTAGCGGCCGAACGCGTTGATGCCGCCGTCGGTCAGCGCCACGTTGGCCCACAGCGACCAGCCCTGCGCCTTGTCGTCGGCGACGTTGGTGACGGCCCAGTTCTTGGCCTGGAACCACTCGCCGCCGAAGCGGAACTTCGACGAGGCGTAGGCCGCCATAGCGTTGATGCGCTCGGCGGTGTGCGGCGGATCGACCAGTTCGGTCTCCAGGCCGCGCTTGCCGGAGTAGCCGCCCACGGCGATGACGGTGTTCTGGGTCGGGGCGTAGCCCACGCGCGCCTCGAAATCGACGCCCTTGCTGCGGCTCGGGTTGCGGTAGCCGCGGCCGTTGCTGATCGAGGCGGCGTAGTTGAAGCCGTTGGCGTCGCCGCCGGCATGGATGCCCCAGTCCGCCGAGGTGCCGTACGACAGGCGGTCGACCAGGGTGTTCTGCACGTAGCGGTAGCCGTAGTACTTCTCGACGAACGGGATCCACGGCGTGTCGGCCGCGCCGGCGCGCAGGAACAGCGCATCGCTGAACTTGGCCTGCACGTAGGCCTTCTTGATGAAGACCTCGACGCTGTTGGGCTGGTTGGCGCCCGCGCCCGAACCGAACGACAGGTACTGCGCGTCGGTGGTCAGGTTGGCCGACCAGACCTCGTTGAAGGTGTGGTCGAAGGTCAGGTAGAAGCGGGTGACGTCGAAACCGGTGCCGCTGTTGGCGGTCTTGGTGCCGTTGTTCTTCTGGTCGATGCTGGTCGCGTCGAAGAAGATGCGGCCACCGATCTTGGTGTCGTTGACCAGCTTGGCGAGCTTGTCGACCTTGCTGCTGGCGGCCTGCGCGTCCTCGGCCGCCTTGGCCTGCACCACGTTCACTTCGGACTGCGCGTCGGACTGGGTCTGCAGCGACTGGGTCTGCTCCTGCAACGCCTGCACCTGGGCCTGCAGGGCCGCGATCTGGGCCTGCAACTGCTCGAGCTGTGCAGCAGTCGCCGCCGGGGTGGTCGCCTTGGCGGCGAAGGCGTCGGTGGACACCAGGCCAAGGCTGGCGATGATCGCCGTGGCGAGCAAATGGGAACGCATCTGGGATTTCTCCATGGGTGGTTTTGGCTTCAGGTAACGCCCGCACCGTCACGCGAATGGCGGCCAAACGTTTTGTGAAGATTCCGTCAAACACATGACGGTTTTGAGTCACACCCATGACCGATCGAAGACAAGCGTGCCGGAGCGCACTGTCATCCAAACGTCATCCTTCCGTAGCGAGAGATTCATCTAATCGACTTGCAATAGCCGGCGCTGTCGGCCGTCGCGCCGACCACCACCCTAGGAGCAATCTCGAATGCATTCCCTCAAGAACCGCGTGCTGGTCGGCCTCGTCGCCGCCTCGTTCGCCTTCGCGTCGCAGGCCGCCGACATCACGGGCGCCGGCGCCTCCTTCATCTACCCGGTGATGTCCAAGTGGTCGGCCGACTACGCGAACGCCACCGGCAACAAGGTCAACTACCAGTCGATCGGCTCGGGCGGCGGCATCGCCCAGATCAAGGCCGGCACCGTCGATTTCGGTTCCTCCGACGCGCCGCTGAAGCCGGAAGACCTGGCCGCCTCCGGCCTGGCGCAGTTCCCGTCGGTGATCGGCGGCGTGGTGCCGGTCGCCAACGTGCCGGGCCTGCAGCCGGGCGCGCTGAAGCTGGATGGCCCGACCCTGGCCAACATCTTCCTGGGCAAGATCACCAAGTGGAACGACCCGGCGATCGCCGCGCTCAACGCCGGCCTGACCCTGCCCGACCTCAAGATCACCGTCGTGCACCGCTCGGACGGCTCGGGCACCAGCTTCAACTACACCAACTACCTGTCCAAGGTCAGCCCGGACTGGAAGGCCAAGGTCGGCGAAGGCACCACCGTGCAGTGGCCGGCCGGCATCGGCGGCAAGGGCAACGAAGGCGTGGCCGCCTACGTCAAGCAGATCCGCGGCGGCATCGGCTACGTCGAGCTGGCCTATGCGCTGCAGAACAAGCTGAGCTACGCGCAGTTGAAGAACGCCGCCGGCCGCTTCGTGCAGCCGAGCGACGAGAGCTTCGCCGCCGCGGCCGCCAGCGCCGACTGGGCCAACGCCAAGGACTTCTACCTGGTCATCACCAACGCCCCGGGCGCCAATTCCTGGCCGATCACCGCCACCAACTTCATCCTGGTGCGCAAGAAGGCCAAGCCGGCCAACCTGAAGAACACCACCGATTTCTTCCGCTGGATCTACGCCAACGGCGACGCCCAGGCCAAGCAGCTCGACTACGTGCCGCTGCCCGACTCGCTGGTGCAGCAGATCGAGGCCTACTGGACCAAGTCGGTACAGAAGTAATCGAGCCAAGGCAGGCGAAGGGGCGCCTCTCCCTCCCCTTCGCCCACCGCGACGCGGGCCTTCGTGGCCCGCGTCTTTTTTGGGGCCCCCGGGATCCGGCTGCTCTCGCGGCTCTCCGCAGGAGGGACCTCCGCCCCGGCAACAGGCCGGCAAAGCCCGCCGGCGCCGGAGCCGTCCCGGGTAACGCTTCTCCGAGGCCCCCTGCCTTTCCGCGACCCAGGTCCCGAATCCCGGCCCCGGAGCCCTGTAATCAACATGTAACAAAAACATCATTTCATAGCGTGGCCCGCCGGAATCACCGGCAAGAACCCGTTATGGAGCACCGCATGAAACTGCAATCGGCCGGCCTCGCCGCCCTGTCCCTGGCCATCGCCCTGGCCATGACCGCTTGCAACAAGCCGGGCAACGAAGCCCAGCAGCCCGCCGACGCGGCACCGGCCGCCGGCAATGCGTCCGCCCCCGCCGCCGGCGATGCCAAGGCGGCCGAGATCTCCGGCGCCGGCGCCTCCTTCATCTATCCGCTGATCTCGAAGTGGTCGGCCGACTACAACGCCGCCACCGGCAACAAGATCAACTACCAGTCGATCGGCTCGGGCGGCGGCATCGCCCAGATCAAGGCCGGCACCGTCGACTTCGGCTCCTCCGACAAGCCGCTGGCCAGCGACGAACTGGCGCAGTCGGGCCTGGGCCAGTTCCCGTCCGCGATCGGCGGCGTGGTGCCGGTGGTCAACCTGGAAGGCATCGAGGCGGGCAAGCTGCGCCTGACCGGCGCGCTGCTGGCCGACATCTTCCTGGGCAAGGTCAGCAAGTGGAACGATCCGGCCATCGTCGCCGCCAACCCGGGCGTGAAGCTGCCCGACGCCAAGATCAACCTGGTGCATCGCTCGGACGGCTCGGGCACCAGCTTCAACTTCACCAACTACCTGTCCAAGGTCAGCCCGGAGTGGAAGGAGAAGGTCGGCGAAGGCACCTCGGTGCAGTGGCCGGGCGGCGTCGGCGGCAAGGGCAACGAGGGCGTGGCCTCCTACGTGCAGCAGATCAAGGGCTCGATCGGCTACGTCGAACTGGCCTACGCGCTGCAGAACAACATGCCGTACGCGTCGCTGCAGAACGCCGCCGGCAACTGGGTGCAGCCGAGCGCGGAGACCTTCGCCGCCGCGGCCGCCAGCGCCGACTGGAAGAACGCCAAGGACTTCAACCTGGTGATCACCAACGCCCCGGGCGACCAGGCCTGGCCGATCACCGCCACCAACTTCATGCTGATGCACAAGCAGGCCAAGGACCCGGCGCGCGCCAAGGCCACGCTGGATTTCTTCAAGTGGGCCTTCGAGAACGGCCAGCCGCAGGCCAACGAGCTGCACTACGTGCCGCTGCCGCCGGAGCTGGTGCAGCAGATCGAGGCGTATTGGGCGGCTGAGTTCAAGTGACGCAATGGCGCGGCCGGGCCGAAAGCCCGGCCGCGCCATTGCGTCATCCCCGCGAAAGCGGGGATCCATGGACCTTGCCTTTGCCGTCGGTTCTGAACGTCCATGGATTCCCGCTTTCGCGGGAATGACGAGTTTCCCCTTACCGGACCTCAAATGAACGCCACCGTCATTCCCGAAGCGATGACCGCCCCCCGCGGCCGCGACCTGCGCGACGCCCGCGCCGACCGGCTGTTCAAGGTGGCGCTGACCGCCACCGTCGTCTTCGTCCTGATCGCCCTCGCCAGCGCCGCGCTGTCGATGCTGTGGGGCGGCCGCCACGCCCTGCAGATGGAGGGCCTGAGCTTCTTCTACTCGGCCGAGTGGAATCCGGTCGAGAACAAGTACGGCGCGCTCGCGCCGATCTACGGCACCATCGTCACCGCGCTGATCGCGATGCTGATCGCGGTGCCGGTGAGCTTCGGCATCGCCTTCTTCCTGACCGAGGTCGCGCCGCGCTGGCTGCGCGCCCCGATCGGCACCGCCATCGAGCTGCTGGCCGGCATCCCGTCGATCATCTACGGCATGTGGGGCCTGTTCGTGCTGGTGCCGGTGATGACCGAGTACGTCACACCGTTCCTCAACGACCACGTCGGCACGCTGCCGCTGGTCGGGCCGCTGTTCCAGGGCCCGCCGCTGGGCATCGGCATGCTCACCGCCGGCTTCGTGCTGGCGATCATGGTGATCCCGTTCATCTCCTCGGTGATGCGCGAAGTGTTCCTGACCGTGCCGACCCGGCTGAAGGAATCGGCCTACGCGCTCGGCTCGACCAGGTGGGAAGTGAGCTGGGACATCGTCCTGCCCTACACCCGCTCGGCGGTGATCGGCGGCATCTTCCTCGGCCTGGGCCGCGCGCTCGGCGAGACCATGGCGGTGGCCTTCGTGATCGGCAACACCGTGCGGCTCTCGCCGTCGCTGCTGGAACCGGGCACCACCATCGCCGCGCTGATCGCCAACGATTTCGGCGAAGCCACCGAGACCTACCGTTCGGCGCTGCTGCTGCTCGGCTTCGTGCTGTTCATCGTCACCTTCGTGGTGCTGGCGATGGCGCGGCTGATGCTGCAACGCCTGTCGCGCAAGGAGGGCAACTGATGTCGGCCGTCTCGCAACGCCTCTACAACCGGCGCCGCCTGGTCAACGCGGTCGCGCTGGCGCTGTCGTGCGCCACCGCGCTGTTCGGCCTGTTCTTCCTCGGCTGGATCCTGTGGACCCTGGCCGCCAAGGGCATCGCCGGCATCAGCCTGGACCTGTTCACCAAGACGACGCCGCCGCCGATGCAGGAAGGCGGCCTGGCCAACGCCTTCTTCGGCAGCGCCGTCATGTGCGTGCTGGCGATCGTGATCGGCACGCCGCTGGGCATCGCCGCCGGCACCTGGCTGGCCGAGTACGGCAACGCGCGCAAGGCCGGCACCGTGGTGCGCTTCGTCAACGACATCCTGCTGTCCGCGCCGTCGATCGTGCTGGGCCTGTTCGTCTACACCCTGTACGTGATGCAGACCGGCGGGCAGTTCTCCGCGTTCGCCGGCGCGCTGTCGCTCGCGTTCATCGTGCTGCCGGTGGTGGTGCGCACCACCGACGAGATGCTGCGGCTGGTGCCGGCGCAGATGCGCGAGGCGGCGCTGTCGCTGGGCATCCCGCAGTGGAAGGTGATCGTCCAGGTGCTCTATCGCAGCGCCTCGGCCGGCATCGTCACCGGCGTGCTGCTGGCCCTGGCCCGCATCTCGGGCGAGACCGCCCCGCTGCTGTTCACCGCCTTCGGCAACCAGTACTGGAACACCAACGTGTTCCGCCCGATGGCGAGCGTGCCGGTGGTGATGAACCAGTTCGCCGGCAGTCCGTACGAGTCGTGGCAGGTGCTGGCCTGGGCCGGCGCGCTGGTGCTGACCGTGTTCGTGCTGCTGGTGAGCCTGGGCGCGCGCGCCCTGCTCCTGCGCAACAAGATTTCCCATGACTGACCTTTCCTGGAAGCCCGCCATGAACGACCTCCACAACGCCGGCCAGAGCGCGGCCATGAGACAGCGCATCGCCGTGCCGGTTTCCGGCGAGACGGCGCTGGCGCCAGCACCGGTCAAGCTGGCCGCGCGCGGGTTGAACTTCTACTACGACAAGTTCCACGCGCTGAAGGACATCAACCTGGAGATCCCGGAGAAGCGCGTGACCGCCCTGATCGGTCCCTCCGGCTGCGGCAAGTCCACCCTGCTGCGCATCTTCAACCGCATCTACGCGCTCTACCCCAAGCTGGAGGCGCGCGGCGAGGTGCTGCTCGACGGCGAGAACATCCTCTCGCCGAAGTACCCGATGAACCGCCTGCGCAGCAAGGTCGGCATGGTCTTCCAGAAGCCGGTGCCGTTCCCGATGACGATCTTCGAGAACGTCGCCTACGGCATCCGCCACCACGAGAAGCTGTCCAGGAGCGAGATGAACGACCGCGTCGAGCAGGCGCTGCGCCAGGGCGCGCTGTGGGACGAGGTCAAGGACAAGCTCAACCAGAGCGCGCTGGGCCTGTCCGGCGGCCAGCAGCAGCGCCTGTGCATCGCCCGCGCGGTGGCCCTGCGCCCCGACGTGCTGCTGCTCGACGAGCCGACCTCCGCGCTGGACCCGATCTCCACCAGCCGCATCGAGCAGCTCGTGGAAGAGCTGAAGAACGACTACACGATCGTGATCGTCACCCACAACATGCAGCAGGCGGCCCGCGTGAGCGACTACACCGCCTTCATGTACCTGGGCGACCTGATCGAGCACGACCGTACCGAGACGATCTTCTCGCAGCCGTCCAAGCAGCAGACCGAGGACTACATCACCGGGCGTTTCGGCTGATGCCGAACCGCCGTGATTCGTGATTCGTGATTGGCGATTCGCAGAAGCAAGCCCCAGCCACGAACCGATGCCGCCACGAATCACCAATCACGAATCACCAATCACGGACATGCCATGAACAACCTGCCCAACGACCACATCGTCAAGAGCTACGACGAAGAGCAGCACCGGCTGGTCGCCGAGATCATCCGCATGGGCGAGACCGCCGTGGCGCAGCTGGAGGCCGCGCTCGACGTGGTCGAGCGCCGCGACGACAACGCCGCGCACCGGATCATCGCCAACGACGAGGCGATCGACGCGCTCGAACACGCCATCAGCCACGACGTGATGCGGCTGGCGCTGCGCGGCCCGATGGCCCGCGACCTGCGCGAGATCCTGGTCGGGTTGCGCATCCCGTCCGACATCGAGCGCATCGGCGACTACGCCGCCAACGTCGCCAAGCGCTCGATCGCGCTCAACGCCGTGCCGCCGCTGCCGCAGACCGTGGGCCTGCGCGCCCTGGGCGAGCTCGCCGCCGAGCAGGTGCGCCAGGTGCTGCAGGCCTACCGCAGCAACGATGCCGAGGCCGCCATGCAGGTCCGCACCGCCGATGCCCGCCTGGACGCGCAGTACACCGCGCTGTTCCGCGAGCTGCTGACCTACATGATGGAAGACCCGCGCAACATCACCCCTTGCACGCACCTGCTGTTCATGGCCAAGAACCTCGAGCGCATCGGCGACCACGCCACCAACATCGCCGAGAACGTCTGGTTCCTGGTGAACGGCGACCAGCCGCTGCCGCCGCGCGAGAAGCGCGACGACACCAGCACCACCGTGGCTCCTTGAGAACCAACCTGAATAGGCGACCACGGCGGCCGGGGGACTTAATTTCGCGTTCACGCGGCGGACTCTAGCGTTCGTTCCGCAGGCGGATCCTGCCCAGAGGAGAACCACCCATGAAACGCGTCCTCGCTTCGATGCTCGCAGTGGCCATGCTGTCCGGCAGCGGCCTCGCCTTCGCCGATCCCCCGCCGCATGCCGGCGGCCACGGCAACGCCCATGGAGACAAGGGCAAGGGCCCGCCACCGGGCCAGGTCAAGCGCTGGCAGAAGGGCGACCGCCTGCCGCGCGACCATCGCGGCGTCTATGTCTCCGACTACGCCCGCTACGGCCTCAAGCCGCCGCCGCCCGGCCACCAGTGGCGCCGGGTCGACAACGACTACGTCCTGGTCGCGGTGGCCACCGGCATCATCGCCAGCGTGATCCTCGGCGACCATTGACCCGGCACGGCAAGGGCCCCGCCAAGCGCGGGGCCCTTGCCGTCCACGTCCCCTTGGAGCGCGCTAAGCTGCCGGCTCATCCACGCGACCGGAGCACGACATGAACCGCATCAACCGTACGGCGACCCTGGGCGCAGTCCTGGTGGGCGGCAGCCTGCTGGCATCGCCGGGTTTCGCGATGACCGACCTGGCCCAGGGATACGCCCTGGGCGCCGCGCAGGACACGACCGCCACGCCGAAGGATCCCCAGCCCCGGCAGACCCCGGTCCCGCGGCAGGACGCCGCTCCCAGGCCGCAGGAAAAACAGGACGCCTCCGAGCCGGCGCCGGCGCACGCCGACAAGGCCAAGCACGGCGAGAAGAAGAAGGACGCTTCCGGCAAGCAGATGAGCGAAGGCAAGTGCGGCGAAGGCAAATGCGGTGGCGCGCTCTGACGGCGCGGCGCCGCACCTCGCCGCGGGCCTCGGCCTGCGGCGTGGCCTGATCGGCGCACTGCTGGAAGCCCCGGCCAGCGCCTTCGATTTCCTCGAATGCGCGCCCGACAACTGGATCGGCGTCGGCGGCGCGCTCGGCGAGCAGTTGCAGGCGCTCGCCGAACGGCATCCGCTGACCTGCCATGGGCTGTCGCTTTCGCTCGGCGGCGTCGCGCCGCTCGACGAGGAATTCCTGCGGCGCACCCGCCGGTTCCTGGACCGTCACCACGTCGCGCTCTACAGCGAGCACCTGAGCTGGTGCAGCGACGATGGCCAGCTCTACGAGCTGATGCCGCTGCCGTTCACCGAGGAAGCCGTGCGCCACGTCGCGGCGCGCATCCGCCGCGTGCAGGACGTGCTCGGCCGGCGCATCGCGGTGGAGAACGTTTCGTACTACGCCGAGCTGCCCTCGCCCGGGCAGGCCCGCCTGTCCGAACCGGAATTCGTGCGCGCCGTGCTGGACGAGGCCGGGTGCGACCTGCTGCTCGACGTCAACAACGTGCACGTCAACGCGGTCAACCAGGGCTACGACGCGCGCGCCTTCATCGACGCGATGCCCTCCGCGCGCATCGCCAGCTACCACATCGCCGGCCACCACGACGAAGCGCCCGGCCTGAAGATCGACAGCCATGGCCGGGACGTGCATGCCGACACCTGGCGGCTGCTCGCGCACGCCTATGCCCGCCATGGCGTGCGCCCCACCCTGCTGGAAAGGGATTTCAACCTGCCGCCGCTGGCGCGACTGCTGGACGAGCTGGAACGGGTCCGCGACCTGCAACGCGCGTTCCCCGTGCAGGCCGCGCATGCCTGAAGCGCTCGAACGCCTGCTGGCGGGATTCGCCGCGCACCTGCGCGATCCCGCGCATGCGCCGGCCCCCGCAGGGATGGATCCGCGGCGGCTGCAGGTCTATCGCGAGCTTTACCTCAACAACCTGGAAAGCCTGCTGTCCGGCAACTTCCCCGTGCTGCGTCGCACGCTCGGCGACGCGGCGTGGCGGCGGCTGTGCGACGACTTCGCCCGCGACCATCGCGCGCGCTCGCCGCTGTTCACCGAAATAGGCCGGGAGTTCCTCGATTACCTGGACGAGCGCGACCCCGCCGCGCTGCCGCCCTGGCTGCCGGAACTGGCGCACTACGAATGGATCGAGCTGGACTTGCTGCTCGACGGCGCTCCGCTCCCGCCGCACCTCCCCGATGGCGACCTGCTCGCCGGCACTCCCGTGCCGTCGCCGGCCGTGCGGTTGCTCGGCTATCGCTGGCCCGTGCACCGGATCGGCCCCGATTTCCAGCCGGAGGCGCCGCCGCCCGCCCCCACCTGGCTGTTGGCGCATCGCCGGGACGGCCAAGTGCGCTTCGCCGAACTGTCTCCCTTGGCCGCCCGCCTGGTCGCGCTGCTGGGCGAAGCCGGGGCCGGCAGCGGCAGGCGCACGCTCGAACGGCTCGCCGCCGAAGCCGGCGCGTCCGCCCGCGAAGCCTTCCTGCAGGACGGCGCGCAGTTGCTGTACCGGCTGCGCGAGCAGGGCACGATCCTCGGCACCGCGCCCTGACGCGGAGGCCAGCACGGGAAGCATGGAACGGGCCCGGCCGTATCCCGCGCCGCATCGAATCAGCCAGGAAAAGGGCCAGGCCCGCAACGGCGGAGGTTTTTCGACCTGCTAGGCTATTGCGATGAGCAACAACGTCGAAACCCCACCCGTCCCCTCCGTGATCCCGATGTCGCGACGCTTCCGCGGTTACCTTCCCGTGGTCGTGGACGTGGAAACCGGCGGCTTCGACTGGAACCGGCACGCCCTGCTGGAAATCGCCTGCGTGCCGATCGAGATGGACGAGAACGGGCTGTTCCGGCCCGGCCAGACCACCAGTGCGCACGTGGTGCCCGCCCCGGGCACCGATATCGATCCCAAGTCGCTGGAAGTCACCGGCATCGTGCTCGACCATCCGTTCCGCTTCGCCAAGGAGGAAAAGGCCGCGCTGGACCACGTGTTCGCCCCGGTCCGCGAGGCGGTGAAACGCTACGGTTGCCAGCGCGCGATCCTGGTCGGCCACAACGCCCACTTCGACCTCAACTTCCTCAATGCCGCGGTCGCGCGTACCGCGCACAAGCGCAACCCGTTCCACCCGTTCAGCGTGTTCGACACGGTGACGCTGGCCGGCGTGGCCTATGGCCAGACCGTGCTGGCGCGCGCGGTGCAGGCGGCCGGGCTGGAGTGGAACGCGGCCGACGCGCACAGCGCGGTCTACGACACGGAGCAGACCGCGCGGCTGTTCTGCAAGATCGCCAATGCCTGGCCAACAGGCGCGGCAGGCGCCGGCTAGCCAAGTCGCATCCGCAAGGCGCGGGCGGCACGCGAGGCTTCGGTTTCCCTGGCCATCGCGGCCAAGCCCTGCCCCGGCCGCCACCTTTCGAGCGAACGCCGCGGCCTCAGCCGCGCTGCCGGACCGCCTCGAACAACGTCACGCCGGCCGCGACCGACACGTTCAGGCTCTCGATCTCGCCCGGCATCGGGATGCGTACCAACTGGTCGCACTGTTCGCGGGTCAGCCGGCGCAGGCCGTCGGCCTCGCCCCCCAGCACCAGCGCGACGTTGCCGCGCAGGTCCAGCGCATACAGGGAGCCTTCCGCCTCGCCGGCCAGGCCGTAGATCCATACGCCCTGCTTCTGCAGGTCGCGCAGGCAGCGCACCAGGTTGGTCACCGCCACCACCGGGATGCGGTCGGCGGCACCGGCCGAGGTCTTGCGCACCGTGGCGTTGATCGTGGCCGACTTGTCCTTGGGGATGACCACCGCGGTGACGCCCGCCGCGGCCGCGCTGCGCAGGCAGGCGCCGAGGTTGTGCGGGTCCTGCACGCCGTCGAGCACCAGCAGCAGCGCCTTGCCCCCGGCGGCCTCGACCAGGCCTTCAAGCTCGTTCTCGTTCCAGGTCCGCGCCGCGGCGTACCGGGCCGCCACGCCCTGGTGGCGGACGCCGCCGCCGACGCCGTCCAGCGCCTGCGCATTGACCCGGCGCACGTCGATGCCCTTGCGGCGGGCGTTCTCCTCGATCTCGGTCAGGCGCGGGTTCTTGCTGCCCGCCTCGACCAGGACCTCGCGGACGTTGTCGGCATCGTTCTCGATCGAGGAAGCGACGGCGTTGACGCCGACGATCCACTGGTTCTGCTTGCTCATGGCGGGCTACTGGAAAAGAAAGCGGGCATGGTAGGCGCTGGCGGCCATCGCCGCCATGCTCCACCTCAGGAAGGGGTCTTCATTGTGGGAGGGACTTCAGTCCCGACGCTTTTGGAAGACAACCCCTGTCGGGACTGAAGTCCCTCCCACGAATAATGCTCCAACTCATCAAGGCCAGCGCTGGGTGTCGTGGTCCGGATGCTGGTTCGACACGAGCCGCGCCAGGAACTCCGTCGCCTCCACGTCCTGCTCGGTGCGCGTGCCGGGCAGCGCATGCAGGGTATCGACGAACGGCAGCTTGGCTTCCAGGCCGTACTGCAGCGTCGGCGGCAGCCGTTCCGGCTGGTCGAACGCGCCGGCCGCGATCGCCATGCCGTCCGGCGCCTCGTAGGTCAGCGGCGTGCCGCATTCGGCGCAGAAGCCGCGCTTGACCAGGTTCGAGGAGGCGAAGCGCTTCGGCTCCCCGCGCGTCCAGGCGAATTCCGCGCCGCGCACCGACACCAGCGGCGCGTAGTAGGCGCCGAACGCCTTCTGGCACATCCGGCAATGGCAGATCGAGGCATGGTCCAGCGTGCCGCGCGCGTGGAAACGCACCGCTCCGCACTGGCATCCGCCGCTGTATTCGTCCGTCATGGTCGCCCTCTCAGTATTTCTGCTTGGTCCGCTTGGCAGGCTTGCCGCGCGGCGGCAGCGGCGGCAGGTCGTCTTCGGCCTCCGGCTGGTCCAGCCGCTCCACCAGCCGGAAGTCGATCTTGCGCTCCTCCATGCTGGCCTTCAGCACCAGCACGCGTACCCGGTCGCCGAGCCGGTACTCCATGCCGCGGCGCTCGCCGGTCAGCGTCTTGCGCACCGCGTCGAAGTGGTAATAGTCCTGCGGCAGCTGGGTGACGTGCACCAGGCCGTTGACCTTCGACTCGTCCAGTTCCACGAACAGGCCGAAACTGGTCACGCCGCTGATCACGCCGTCGAAGCGGCCGCCGACGTGCTTCTCCATCCACGCCGCGCGGTAGCGCTCGTCGACCTCGCGCTCGGCCTCGTCGGCGCGGCGCTCGCGCTCGGAGCATTGCAGCGCCAGCGCCGCCATCTCGCGCGGCGTGTACAGGTACTTGTCCGGGCGGCCGCCGGTCAGCCCGTACTTGATCGCGCGGTGCACCAGCAGGTCCGGGTAGCGGCGGATCGGCGAGGTGAAGTGCGCGTACGCCTCCAGCGCCAGGCCGAAGTGGCCGCTGTTGTCCGGCGAGTACACCGCCAGGCTCTGGCTGCGCAGCAGCACCGACTCCAGCAGCGCCGCATCCGGGCGCTCGCGCACCTTCTTCAGCAGCTTGGTGTAGTCGCCGGGCTTGACCTTGCCCCATGGCGGCAGGCTCAGCTTGAACTCCTTGAGGAACTCCAGCAGGTCCTCGTACTTGTGCTCCGGCGGCCGCTCGTGGATGCGGTACGGCGCCGGGATGTGCGCGCCCAGCAGGTACTTCGCCGCCTCGACGTTGGCGGCGATCATGCATTCCTCGATCAGCTTGTGCGCGTCGTTGCGCACCAGCATCCCGGCCTGGGCGACCTCGCCGCGATTGTCGAGCACGAAGCGCACTTCCGAGGACTCGAACTCGATCGCGCCGCGCCGCGCGCGCGCCTTGGCCAGCACCTGGTAGAGCTGGTGCAACCGCTGCACCTGCGGCAGCAGCGGGCCTATCGCCGCCTTCGCCTCGGCGTCGTCCTCGCCCACCGCCTTCCAGACCTGCGTGTAGGTCAGGCGTGCGTGCGAGTTCATCACCGCCTCGTAGAAGCGCGAACCGGTCACTTCGCCCTTGCGGTCCACCTGCATGTCGCAGACGAAGCACATCCGGTCGACCTTGGGGTTCAGCGAGCAGATGCCGTTGGACAGCGTCTCCGGCAGCATCGGCACCACGAAGCCCGGGAAGTACACCGAGGTGGCGCGCTTTTGCGCCTCGTCGTCCAGCGGCGTCCCCGGCCGCACGTAGTGGGACACGTCGGCGATCGCCACCACCAGCCGGAACCCGTCCTTGTTCGGCTCGCAGTACACCGCGTCGTCGAAGTCCTTGGCGTCCTCGCCGTCGATGGTCACCAGGGGCGTGCGGCGCAGGTCCACGCGCTTGCCGACCATCTCCGGCTCGACCGCCAGCGGCACCGCCGCGGCCTCGTCCAGCACTTCCTTCGGGAATTCGTAGGGCAGGTTGTGGCCGTGGATCGCGGTCTCGACCAGCAGCGACGGCGTCAGCTTGTCGCCGAGCACGGCGACGATCCGGCCGATCGCGGGGCGCCGGCCGTCCGGCGGCGCGACCAGTTCGCACACCACCAGTTGCCCCTCCCTCGCCCCGCCGGTGCCGTCGGGCGGCACCTGCACGTTGCGCTGCACGCGCTTGTCGTCCGGCTCGACGTAGGCGATGCCCAGTTCGTAGAAGAACCGGCCGATCAGCCGGGTCATGCGCCGTTCCAGCACGCGCGCGATCGCGCCCTCGCGGCGGCCGCGCCGGTCGATGCCGGTGACGTTGGCGAGCGCGCGGTCGCCGTGCATCACCTTGCGCATCTCGAACGGCGGCAGGAACAGGTCGTCGCCGCCTTCGTCGGGCTTGAGGAAGCCGAACCCGTCCGGGTTCGCGATCACCGTGCCGGCGATCAGGTTGGTATGCCGCACCGGCGCGAAGCCGCCGCGACGGTTCTGCACCAGTTGCCCGTCGCGCACCATCGCCCCGAGCCGGCGGCCGAGCACCTCGATGCGCGCCTGCAGCCCGAGCCGTTCGGCGATTTCCTCCGCGGTCTGCGGTCCCTCGCAGGCTTCCAGGAATTCCAGGATCGCCTCGCGGCTGGCGATCGGCTCGGCATAGCGTTCGGCCTCGCGCGCCGCGTGCGGGTCGTGGAAGCCGCCGGCCTGCGGGGGCGGGCCGAGCGGCTTGCGCGGTTTGGGCGCCTCGCCGGGCGACTTGCCGGCCCGCGGCTTGCCGGCGGCCGCCGCCTTGCCCGGCTTCGCGGCCTTCGGCGCGGGGGCGGTGAGCGACTCCGGCATCCAGGCCGGCAATGCGCGCTTGCCGGCCTTGCCATGCGGTTTCGGGGACGCGGCCTGCTTCGTCGCGTGCTTGCGGGGCGCCTTGCCGGCGCTTGGCGTTTTCTTCTTCATCGGCGCCATGGTAACCGCGCGCCTGCATGCGTACCGTCATGCCGGCAGGCATTGACAGACACCGCGTTCACCTCCAGAATTCGCGGCCCACCTGCCCAGGTGGCGGAATTGGTAGACGCACTAGTTTCAGGTACTAGCGGGTAAAACCGTGGAGGTTCGAGTCCTCTCCTGGGCACCAGGATCCAAGAAACCCGCCTCGCGGCGGGTTTTTTCGTTGGCGCGCCCGGCTCAACGGGCCGGGGCGCCGATGCCCGCCTCGCGCAGCGCCTGCGCCCAGATCCGGTAGCCGGCCTCGTTCGGGTGCGTCGTGTCCGGGAACAGCGATTCCGGCAGCGTGCCGTCCTTGTCGAGGAAGCGCGCGCCGATGTCGAGCCAGCGCACCGACGGGTCGCCGGCGAAATGCGCGGCGAGCAGGCGGTTGGTCTCGGCGATCGGCGCACGCAGCGCATCGCCGGCGTGGCGCCCGCGCGGGAAGATCGCCATCAGCACGATCCGCGCCTTGGGCAGCCGCTGCCGGACCTGCGCCACCACCGCCTGCACGCCTTCGGCGACCTCGGCCGGGGTGCTGGTGCGCGCCTGCTCGGTGCCGGCGAGATTGTTGGTCCCGATATTGATGACGACCCACTCCGGGTCCAATCCGTCCAGTTCGCCCTGGCGGATCCGCCAGAGCACGTTCTGGGTGCGGTCCCAGCCGAAGCCGAGGTTCAGCACGCGCCTATCGCCATACAGCCAGCGCCACGATTCCGGCCCGCTCGCGCGCACGCCGCGCGGCGTGCCGGACCAGAAGTGGGTGATCGAGTCGCCGATCATCACGACCTCCGGGTCGAGCGTGCGCGCGGCGGCCAGGGCGCCGTGGTGGCGGGCGAACCAGTCGTACGAATCCTGTTCCAGCCGCGGCACGGGGATCAGCGACGTGTTGAACGACGTGCCCAGTTGCGCCATCGGCACGCGCGGCGGCTCGCCGAGCAGGCGCGCCAGGGTCGGCTCGATCGCCTCGGCCATCATCCGCTGCCCGCGCGTGTCGGGATGCAGCGCGCCGGCCGGCGGATCGAAGCGGGTGTCGTAGAAGCGCGTGGTGTCGAGGCGGCCATCGCGCATGAACACCGAGCCGATGTCCAGGTAGGTCACCCGCGGGTTGTCGCCATAGCGCTCGGCCAGGTAGCGATTGACCTCGGCATCGGCGCGGATCTTCTCGGCCGACAGGTCGCTGGGCAGCAGCCCGAGCAACAGGATGTGCGTCTGCGGCAGTTTCTGCTCCAGCCTGGCCACCACCGCATCGATGCCGAGCTGGGCCTGCTCGGCGCTCTGCTCGAGCCAACCGGTGTTGTTGGTGCCGATCAGTACCACGGCCACCTTGGGACGCAGGCCATCGACTTCGCCGTGATCGAGCCGCCACAGCACATGCTGCGTGCCGTCGCCGCTGAACCCCAGGTTGAGCGCGCCGCGCGCACCGTAGAAGGCGTTCCAGGTCGGCAGGAAATCCTCGTCCGGCGGATCGCCCTTCTCGTAGTTGTGAGTGATCGAATCGCCGATCAGCAGCAACGGCGCATCCGGGTGCGCACGCACCTGTTCGAGCACGTGCTGGTGGCGCTGCGCCCACCACGCCTCGCCCAACCGGTCGGCCGGCACCGCCGAGACCGGCAAGTCGTCGGCCGCCAGCGCGCCCGCCGACAGGCCCAGCCCCGCCAGCAGCGCGAACATCATCGCGCGCGCGCCCTGCGCTCCCCGTTTCCAGTACGCCATCTGCCACCCTCCTCCCGGTACGTGGCGCCGATTGTGTCCAGCCGAGCGCGTGCGGGACAAGGAATACCCGCCATCGGATTCGGAATGCTTGACACGCGTTCTCGCCCAGGCCAAAATTCCCCTCCTGAGTCGCCCAGGTGGCGGAATTGGTAGACGCACTAGTTTCAGGTACTAGCGGGTAAAACCGTGGAGGTTCGAGTCCTCTCCTGGGCACCACATCCGGCTCTAGGGACTTCCAAGGAAGTCTGTAAGTCACTGAAAAAACCCGCGAAAGCGGGTTTTTTCGTTCCAGCGACCGCCACGCACCTCCGCCGGAAGTCGCCTGCAAACGAGTGCATTTTATGAGTACAGTCGAACTTCGAGTTCGGAGATGTACTCACCATGCCCCTCACCGCACTTAAAGTCCAAGCTGCCCGCCCCCGGGCCAAGCCCTACGGTCTGCCCGATGGTGGCGGACTGTTCCTCTGGGTCATGCCTGATGCACAGAGGTACTGGCACTTCCGCTACCGCATCAACGGCAAGCAGCCCCGCATCTCGCGCCGGCCTGCGCGTGCTGCTGATCGACCTGGACGTGCAGCCGACGCTGTCGAGCTACTACCCGCTCGCGCACCAGGCCCCGGCCGGCGTCTACGAACTGCTCGCGTTCAACGAACGCGCCCCGGACAAGCTGCTCTCACACACCCGCATCGCACGGCTCGACGTGGTGCTGTCCAACGACGACAAGGGGCAGCTGAACACCTGCTGCTGCACGCACCCGAGAAGATCGGCAGCCGGTCTGGCGCGAGCTGCACAACGCCTTCCATGACGCGCTCGTGTCCGCCTGCGAGAGCCACTGGCGACTGCACTTGCGCGCGCAGCTTTTCATGCTGGTCGAGCGCTACCGGCGCATGACCGCGCGCTCGAGGATGAACACCGGGCGATCGCGGAAGCCACCCTGGCCCGCGATGCCGACCTCGCCTGCGCACTGCTTCAGAGCCATCTTCAGAAGACTACCGACACCCTGCTGGCGCTGCATCCGCAGTTCGGTACCGACCGGAAGCCTTCCCGCTCCGCCGCGGCGGAGACGCCCTCCCGGAAAGCCGGGCGGGCTGCAGCCAAGGAAGCACTCGTCGGTAGATAACCCGCCCTAGTCCGGATCGTATAGCGCGACCTTGTACTGCAAAATGATGCGGTTCTCATCGGCGTCGCGCTGGAAGTTGGAGCGGAAGGTGCCGTTGATCCAGCGCACGCTGAAATGCTTCAGCCCCTCGGACTGGAACTGGTAGTCGAGCTGGAAGTCGCGCTCCCACTCGCGGCCCTCGTAGCTGACCGTGGCCGGGTCGGCGTGATCGGCGTGGATGTAGCGCGCCATGAATTTCCAGCCCTTCAACCCGAGCTTGTCGCCATCGAGCGCGTAGCGCGCCTGCCAGCTGTGCTGACGGTTCTCCAGGAAATCGTTGATGAAGGTCCAGTTGAAGACATTGCCGTCGGTGCCGCCCAGCCATGGCATCGCGGTGCGCCCGCTCAGGTTCTGCAGGCCGGCGCTCAGCTCGTGGCCGCCCAGGGTATAGCCGACCAGGGCGTTGAGCATGGTGCTGTCGATGCGCCCGGCCCGCGCCTGGTCGACGTCGTCCGTCTTGAAGTAGCGCACTTCCGTACGTAGCACGCCAGCTCCCAGCCCGATCTTGTGGGTCAGGTTCAGCACCTGCTGGCGGTAGATCTGATCGAGTTCGCCGGTCTGATAGCGTAGGACCAGTTGCTTGCCCAGTTGGTACTGCGCGCTGAGCATGTCGAAATGATCGCTGTCCGGCGTTCCGGAAAAGCGCCGGTTCTTGTTGGTCAGCGTCAGCGGCTGGTTGCCCACGCCGTCGCGGTACCAGCTGCTGGTGTAGCGCGCGACGTAGACGTCCAGGCCCGGGATGTCCTTGGACTCCAGTATCCCGCCCTGGAAGGTCTGCGGCAGCATGCGGCTGGTGCTGGCCTTGATGATCGGCTCGTTCGGGATCAGGGTGCCGATCCTGAGCACCGACTCGCCTGCTCTGGCCTTGCCGGTGATGCCAAGGCGCGTCAGTTCGTTGCGGGCGCCGTTCGCGTCGGTCGGGAGAATGCCGGTTCCCTCCTCGGAAGATACGCCGTCGAGCTTGACGTCGGCCAGCCCCATCAGGTCCACGCCAAAGCCGATCGGCCCGGGTGTCCAGCCGCTGCGCGCATCCAGGATGAAGCCCTGCGCCCATTCCTCGCGCTTGCCCTGGCCGACGCCGCTGCGGAAGTCGCGGTTGTAGTAGTAGTTCAGCCCGGTGAGATCCACCGTCGCGCCCTGCAGCAGGCCCGTATCGGCCCCCTGCGTCGCCGCGGGCGATGGCATCGAAATGGCAAGCAATACCATACCGAGCGCACCCGGCACCCATGCGTTGTGCGTCATGTCGGCCCCTCCGCCGTCACACGAGAATCGAGTCCGGACCGGCCCTCGGATCGTGCCGGGCGTGCGCGCTGGCCGCGCACGCCCGGCGCCCCATTCGCTACTTGGCCAGTTGCGTCCGCATGTCCCTCTTGGCGGACAGCCCTGAGTTCTTCTTGCGCTGCTGGCTGCGGCTCAGCAGGTGCGTGACCAGCGCCGAAACAACCAGCAGGGAACCTACGAAGATCAAGCCCCACCGATAGCTTCCGGTCTTCTCAAGGATGTAGCCGATCACCGAGGGGCCGACGAAACCGCCCAGGTTGCCGATCGAGTTGATGGTGGCGATGCCGGTCGCGGCGGCCGATCCCGACAGGAACAGCGTGGGCATGCTCCACAGCGGCGGCTTGGATGCGCTCACGCCCATGTTGACCAGCGCCAGCGCCGCGACCACGGCCAGAAGACCGGCGGCGAAGCCCGCCACGTACAGGCCCAGGGCGGCGACGAGGCAGGCGATCACCACATGCCACGGGCGTTCGCCGGCCCGGTCCGAATGCCTGGCCCACAGGAACATGGCGACCACGGCCAGCACGGCGGGAATCGCGTTCAACAGGCCGATATGGAAGGTGCTCAGGCCCATCGAGTGGATCATCTGCGGCGCCCAGATGCCCAGCGTGTAGAGCCCGGCGGAAGTGCCGAAGTAGACCAGCGACAATGCCAGCACGCGCGGGTCGCTGAGTCCCTTCCAGATGCTGTGGCTGGCGCCGGCGCTCGCCTTCGCCGCGCGTTCCTCTTCCATCGCCCGGGTCAGCCAGGCGCGCTCGTCGTCCGCCAGCCAGGTCGCCTTCTCGGGCTTGTCGGTCAGGTAGAACAGCACCACGACACCCAGGATCACCGCAGGCACGGCTTCGATCAGGAACATCCACTGCCAGCCGTGCAGGCCGAAGTATCCCTCCATCTCCAGCAGCGCGCCGGAAAGCGGGGAGCCGAGGGCCACCGAGATCGGAGCCGCCGCCATGAACAGCGCGGTCATGGCGGCGCGCCGCCGGGCCGGGAACCAGAAACTCAGGTAGAGGATGATGCCCGGAAAGAAGCCGGCCTCGGCCACGCCGAGCAGGAAGCGCAGCACGTAGAAGCTCGTCGTGCCCTGCACGAACACCATCGCCGCCGACAGGATGCCCCAGGTGATCATGACCCTGGCGATCCAGATGCGCGCGCCGAACCGATTCAGCGCCAGGTTGGAGGGCACCTCGAAGAGAAAGTAGCCGACGAAGAACAGGCCGGCCCCGATGCCGAAGACCGCCGGGGACAGGCCCACGTCCTGGTTCATGTGGATCGCCGCGAAACCCGTAAGCTTCCCCGTCAAGCAGGCATTTCAAAAGCAGAACTTCCGGCGACGCGTTGGCGGTACTCGGCCGGGGTCAGATCGCCGAGCGAATCGTGGGGACGCTCCTCGTTGTACTCGAGCATCCAC
>BNBA01000003.1 GCA_014654535.1 Xanthomonas boreopolis | reverse complement strand
CACGGGCGGGATCAAAGGTTCGATGCGCTTCCACAGCGCGGCGGGAATCTCTTTGCGACGTGCCATGCAGGCGATTTTGTCATCACCGCTCAGGTGTACAAGGCGGTTTTGTTAGCCGCTCTAAGCCCCGTCACTCCACCGGCACCAAGACCAAATCCTGGAAATCGAAGCTGAAGTCCGTCAACGGCGACACCGCCTCCATCCTCGCCTCGCGCACCTTGCCATCCGGCGTCAGCGCGAAGGTGACGAACGCATCGGCATTGAGCGAGCGATCGTCCCAGCGCACGATGAACGTATCGTGCTGCCAATGCTCCAGCGTCCCGAGCAACTGCGCCGTCTTCGAGAACTGCAGCCGCAGGCGTTCCCCTTCCCGGCGCACCACCACGTCCCCGTACCACGGGTCGCGGTAGGTGCCGGCATAACCGGACAACGGCAACGAAGGCCTGGACTTCGCATCGCGCGCCGCCATGTGCCTGTCCCAACTCTCGTCGGCCTTCTCCTGCGACTTGGCCACGGCCTTGGCATAGGCATCGGTCCAGTCGGTCTTCGGCGCGTCCAGATAGGCGTCGAGGACCTGCATCGTCACCGCATTGAACGCGGCGCCGACTTCCTGGTTGGTCAGCACGATCACGCCGAGCTTCCGCTCCGGCACCAGGGTCAGGCGCGAGACCATGCCCGGCCACCCGCCGGTATGCCAGACCAGCTTGTGGCCGCGGTAGTCGCTCAGGTTCCAGCCCTCGCCGTAGCCGGCGAAATTCGGCCTTGCCGGCGCCAGCTCGGGCACGCTCGGCTCCGGGATGGCGATGGGCGTGATCACCGACCACATCTCGCGCTGGCGCTGCGCGCTGAACAGCGGCGTGCCGTCCGGCAGCTTGCCGCCGGCCAGTTGCACGTTCATCCACTTGGCCATGTCGTGCACGCTGGAATAGATGCCGCCGGCACCGGAGTTGTTCGACCAGGTCAGCGGCGCGACCGTGCGCAGTTCGCGGAAGTCGTACTTGGCATGGCCCACCGCCGGCGCGTCGCCGGGGCGGAGATGGTCGGCGTTGAAGCGGGTGCCGCCCATGCCGACCGGATCGAAGATGCGCTTCTGCAGGAAGTCGGCATAGGACATGCCGGAGACCTGCTCGATCACCTTCTGCGCCACCGCGTAGAGGATGTTGTCGTAGGCGTACCGGTCGCGGAAGCCGCCCTTCAACGGCACCTTCGCCAGGCGCTTCACCACTTCGTCGGTGCTGTAGCCGGTGGTCGGCCAGAACAGCAGGTCGCCCGCGCCCAGGCTCAGCCCGCTGCGGTGGGCGAGCAGGTCGCGGATGCGCATCTCGCCGGTGACGTAGGGATCGGACATGCGGAACCACGGCAGGTGGTCGATCACCCGGTCGTCGAGCTTGAGCTTGCCCTCGTCGGCCAGGATCGACAGCGACGCCGCCGTGAACGCCTTGGTATTGGAGGCGATCGCGAACGGCGTGGTCGCCTCCACCGCCCCGGGCTTGCCGGCCTCGCGCACGCCGTAGCCCCGCTCCAGCACCACCTGCCCGTCCTCGACGATCGCGACCGCGATGCCGGGTACGTCGAAGGTCCGGCGCACGCGCTCGACCTGCGCATCGAAGTCCTGCAGTCCCGCCGGCGTTTCCGCGGCCTGTGCCGCCACTGCCGCCGCTAGCGCCATGGTCATTCCGCTCACCCACCACCCTCTGTTCAACCGCATTCTCCCGTTCGTTCGCTCAGGTCGCCGCCAGGTCCAACGGCGACGATGACACCAACACGCCGCTGGCATCCGCATAGAGCCAATGGCCCGGCACGAACGCCACCCCGGCGAAGTTCACCGGTACATCCACATCCCCCAGTCCGCGCCGGTCGGTCTTGCGCGGACAGGCCGCCAGCGCGAGCAGCCCGACCGGCAGCGTGGCCAGTATTTCGACGTCGCGCACGCAGCCATGGATCAGCATGCCCGCCCAACCGTTCGCCGCGGCATTGGCCGCGATCTGGTCGCCCACCAGCGCGTGCCGGAGCGAGCCCTGCCCGTCCACCACCAGCACCCGCCCCTCGCCCGGCGTCATCGCCAGCTCGCGCACGCGCGAGTTGTCCTCGAAGCAGCGTACCGTCGCCAACGGCCCCGAAAACGCGGCCCGGCCGCCGAAGCTGCGGAACAGCGGCTCGGCCACGGCCACCTCGGGGAAGCGGTCGCACAGGTCGGGGGTGGTCCAGTTCATGGAGGCCGTCCTCGGGCGGGGATGTCCGGATGGTAGCCGCCCGCCTCCCGGGCGCGCAGTGCCCAAAGTCCGGGTGGGGCCAGGGGCGAGAGCCGGGCGGCCGCCCCGCGCCCCATCATGGTGCAGCACGGCAGCGGCCGCCGGCCCGCTTGCCGGAAATCAGACCCTCTTTGCAAAACGGTAACGCACCGCCGGCCCCGCTGGCCGTAGCATCCCCGCTCAGGCATGACGGCACGCCGTCCCCGGCCCACCGCCGCATTGCGACGCCACCGGTGGCAGGTAGCCGCCGAACCGCTCCGGACGGATGCCGGGCAACGACATTGGGACGCACGCCCGTGGAGGCCACGCGGGCACGCGGCAACGAGAAGTGCAGGCAGTAGACAGGGATATTCCGTTGAACGAACTCTTCGACACAGCGCCGGCCAACGGCGGGGGCATCCATATCGGCATCGGCGGTTGGGTCTACGAACCTTGGCGTGGCGGCATGTTCTATCCACCCGGGCTCGTGCAGCGGCGCGAACTGGAATACGCCAGCCGCCACCTCACCAGCATCGAGATCAACGGCACCTATTACGGCACGCAGAAGCCGGCCACCTACGCCAAGTGGCGCGACGAGACGCCGGAGGGATTCGTGTTCTCGGCCAAGGCCCCCAAGCGCATCGTCCAGGCCAGGCGGCTGGCCGGCACGGGCGCGCAGGTCGACGACTTCATCGGCGGCATCTCCGAACTGGGCAACAGGCTGGGGCCGCTGGTATGGCAGTTCGCGCACGGCCGCACGCTGCAGCAGGACGACTTCGACGCGTTCCTCGACCTGCTGCCCAGCCATGCCGGCAGCCACCGCCTGCGCCACGTCCTGGAGATCCGCGATCCGGCCTTCGTGGATGCCGCGCTGCTCGAGCGGATACGCCGGCGCGGCATGGCCACGGTGTTCACCGACAGCGACGAGTACCCCTCCTTCGCCGACCTGGGCGGCGACTTCGTGTATGCGCGGCTGATGCGCAGCCGGTCCGACGTCGATACCGGCTATCCCGCGGCCGAACTGCGGGCCTGGGCACGGCGCATCCGGGCCTGGCGCGACGGCGAGGACAACCCGGACCTGCCGCATGTCGCCGCTCCGCTCGAGCCCGGCGAGCCGCGCGAGGTGTTCGTCTACTTCATCAGCGCCGCCAAGGAGCGCAATCCCGCGGCCGCCATGGCGCTGATGAAGGCGCTGGCTCCCTGATCCGGCACGCGAGCGCCGTCGCGCCGCGCGGCGTGCGCGATGGTCATGCCGCCGGCGCCTCGGCGACAATAGCCGGATGCCGATGACTCCCCTGCGCAAGGCGCAACTGCAAATCCATTTTTGCGTCCTGCTGTGGGGCGTGACCGCCATCCTGGGCAAGCTGATCACGCTGCCGGCGCTGCCGCTGGTGTGGTGGCGCATGCTGATCGTGGTGGCCGCGCTGGCGCTGTTGCCGCGGGTATGGCGCGGCCTGCGCGCGCTGACGCCGCGGCTGGCATGGGGTTATTGCGGCATCGGCGCGCTGGTGGCGTTGCACTGGCTGACCTTCTACGGCGCGATCAAGCTGGCCAACGCCTCGGTGGCCGCCACCTGCATCGCACTGGCGCCGGTGTTCACCGCGGTGATCGAGCCGTGGGTGGCGCACCGACCGTTCCGGCCGAGCGAGTTGCTGTTCGGCATCGCGGTGCTCCCGGGCGTGGCGATGGTGGTCGGCGGCGTGCCGGGCGGCATGCGCGCCGGCATCGCGGTAGGAGCCGTGTCCGCGCTGCTGGTGGCGCTGTTCGGCTCGCTCAACAAGCGCATGGTCAGCCATGCCGATCCGCTGACCGTCACCGGCCTGGAGCTCGGCGCGGGCACGCTGGTACTGACGGCGCTTGCCCCGTTGATGCCGCTGCTGCTGCCGGCCTTCGGCGGCGACCTGCTGGAGGTGCCGGGCCTGCACGACGGCGCGTTGCTGCTGGCGCTCGCCCTGGCCTGCACGCTGCTGCCGTTCGCGCTGGCGTTGGTAGCCTTGCGCCACCTGAGCGCGTACTCGGTGCAACTGGTCACCAATCTGGAACCGATCTACGCGATCGTGCTGGCCGCCCTGCTGCTCGGCGAGCAGAAGGAGCTGACGCCGCTGTTCTACCTCGGCGTGGCGATCATCCTCGGCGCCGTGTTCCTGCATCCGCTGCTGGAGCGCCGGCGCCGCATCGAGCATCCGGAACTGCTGGGCACGGCCGAGTCGAAGAACCTGGCCGATTAGACATGGCATGGCCTGCCGTTACAGCCCAAGGCCGAAGACGCAGCGCTGTTGCTGTTGCCGTTGCTCGTGTTTTGCCGTTGCTTTTGCTTTTCGCCTTTGATCTATCGGGGCCCCTCCGAAGCGGCGGAGACAATGGGAAACACCCGAAGGGCGGCGCACAGGGGCTCGCCGGAAAAGGCGAAGCACTGCTTCGCCCCGGCGGGCGGGCATTCGCCGCGCGGCGAATGCCCCGGGCTCGTCCGCGTAGCGGACGAGTGCGCCGTTTTCGGCCGCGACAGGAGGTCGCGTCCGAAAATCCCATTGGCTCCGCGGACCCGTAGCCCAGCGGAGGGCGCGAAGGCGGGGTGTGCTTGATCAGCCATGACCAGCCATTCGGCTGTTGTGAAGCGCTTCGGCTGCTGTGAAGCGCTTCTTTTGGTTACTTTTCTTTACGCGGCACATCCTTGTGCCGCGCCCTTCGGGCGGCTTCGCCGTGCGGCGCCGCTCCTGCGGCGCGCGTGCACAAGCAAAGAAAAGTGACTCGCCAAAGGCGAAAGTTTTTGCATCCACTCGAAACAAAGCAAAAGCAAAGTCCCTGGATCCCCGCCTTCGCGGGGATGACGATAGTGAGATCACGGGGACTGGATAGATAGCGAGAAAGTCGCTGGGTCGTCGCCTTCTCGAGGACGACGGTAGATAGATGTCGCAGGTCGGAGGGACAGCGTGATCAAACGCCCGAATGCCCCATCAACCGATCAAAAATCCTGCCGCTGCGGCAACAAGCCCCTCAACTCCAGATCCGTCAAATTCCGCCACTGCCCCGGCTTCAACGTCCCCAGCTTGATGTTGTCGATACGCGTCCGTCGCAACTGCGTGACGCGATAGCCGAACTCAGCCGACATCAGGCGGATCTGCCGGTTCAGGCCCTGCTCCAGCACGATCCGGAACCCGAACTTGGCGATCCGCGCGGTCCGGCACGGCAACGTCATCTGCCCGTGGATGCGCACGCCGCGCGCCATCCCGCGCAGGAATTCGTCGGTGACCGGCTTGTTGACCGCCACCAGGTATTCCTTCTGGTGGCGGTTCTCCGCCCTCAGGATCTCATTGACGATGTCGCCGTTGCTGGTCATCAGGATCAGGCCTTCCGAATCCTTGTCCAGCCGCCCGATCGGGAAGATGCGCTGCTCGTGCCCGACGAAATCGACGATGTTGCCCTTCACCGAGCTTTCGGTGGTGCAGGTGATCCCGACCGGCTTGTTCAACGCGATGTAGACGTGGCGGCGGGCACCGGGCTTGCTCGCCATGCGCGCGCGCAGCGGCTGGCCGTCCACCCGCACTTCGTCGCCCTCGCCCACCACCGCACCCGTGCCGGCCACCACGCCGTTGACGGTGACGCGCCGCTCGCCGATCAGGCGGTCGGCCTCGCGGCGCGAGCAGAATCCGGTCTCGGCGATGTGCTTGTTGAGGCGGGTGGTCATGGAGATCACTCGAAGAAAGACATGGAAGACAGGACGCGGCCCTTCCCATGCCCGCGGGCCAGGACGTCCCGCAGGCGCGCCACCGGCCCGCGCCCGCGCCGCGGACGTCGTGCCGGGGCGGCAAGGATGCAGGCCGTGATGGCGCCCGGTGCCGGAGGCGCCGCTCCGGGCACCTTCCCCGCGTGCGAGGAAGGTGCGGCGATCATTCGTGGCGCGCGCCCTTCGGCTTGCCCGGCCCCTTGCGATGCGGCTTGGCCGCGCCGCCCGGCTTGCCGGCCCGCGCGAACTTCGGCTTCCCGCGCGACGGCGCATGCGCCTCGTCGCCGTCCACGCGCCGCATCTGCAGCTGCTGGCCGGACACCCACACCTTCTTGAGGTGCTGCAGGATCTCGCGCGGCATCTCCGCCGGCAGGTCCAGGATCGAATAATCGTCGTGGATATCGATGCGGCCGATGTAGCGGCTCTCCAGCCCGGCCTCGTTGGCGATGGCCCCGACGATGTTGGCCGGCTTCACACCGTGCATATGGCCCACCTCGATGCGATAGGTCTCCATGCCGAACTCGGGCTCGCCACGCGGCGGCACCTTGTCGCGGCGCGGGCGCTCGAAGCTGCCGACATCGCGCTCGTAATCGAAGTCGCCGCCTTGCCGTTCGGCGCGCGGATGCGAGGCCGCCGCGTGCGCACGGTCGTCCGTGGTACGCGGCGCGCGCTCGGCGCGCGGCTCGAAACGGGCCGGGCGCTCGCTACGCTCGGGACGCTCGCTGCGGCGTGGCGCGCGCTCGTCGCTACGTTCCGGACGCGGGCCGCGCACCGGCGGCGCCAGCAGGAACGGGGCATCGCCCTGCAGCAGCTTGGCGAGCGCCGCGGCGATGTCGATCGCCGGCACGTTGCTCTCGCCTTCGAAGCGCTGCAGCAGCTCGCGATAGAACTCGATGTCGCCGCCTTCGGCCAGCGCATCGCTGATGCGGGCCATGAACTTGCTCACGCGGGTGTCGTTGACCGCGTCCACCGACGGCAGCTGCATTTCCTCGATCGGCTGGCGGGTGGCGCGCTCGATCTGGCGCAGCATGCCCTTCTCGCGCGGCGTGACGAACAGGATCGCCTCGCCGCTGCGCCCGGCGCGGCCGGTGCGGCCGATGCGGTGCACGTAGCTCTCGGTGTCGTAGGGGATGTCGTAGTTCAGCACGTGGCTGATCCGCTCCACGTCCAGTCCGCGCGCGGCCACGTCGGTGGCGACCAGGATGTCGAGCTTGCCGTCCTTGAGCTGTCCGATGGTGCGCTCGCGCTGGGCCTGCTGCATGTCGCCGTTGATGGCGGCGGCCGCCAGGCCGCGCGCCTGCAGCTTCTCGGCCAGTTCCTCGGTGGCGGCCTTGGTGCGCGCGAAGATGATCATCGCGTCGAACGGCTCGACCTCCAGGATGCGGGTCAGTGCATCGAGCTTGTGCAGGCCGCTCACCCACCAGTAGCGCTGGCGGATGTTGGCCGAGGTGGTGGTCTTGGCGGCGATGGTGACCTCCGCCGGGTCGCGCAGGTAGGTCTGCGCGATGCGGCGGATCTGCGGCGGCATCGTCGCCGAGAACAGCGCCACCTGGCGCGACTCGGGCAGCTTCTTCAGCACCGCCTCGACGTCCTCGATGAAGCCCATCCGCAGCATCTCGTCGGCCTCGTCGAGCACCAGCGTCTTCAGCTCGGACAGGTCCAGCGTGCCGCGCTCGAGATGATCGATCACCCGGCCCGGCGTACCGACCACCACGTGCACGCCGCGGCGCAGCGCCGACAGCTGCTGGCCATAGGGCTGGCCGCCGTAGACCGGCAGCACGCGGAAGCCCGGGATCGCCGTGGCGTAGCGCTGGAAGGCCTCGGCGACCTGGATCGCCAGCTCGCGGGTGGGCGCCAGCACCAGCGCCTGCGGCTTGGCCTGCGCCAGGTCGGCGTTGGACAGCACCGGCAGCGCGAACGCGGCGGTCTTGCCGGTGCCGGTCTGGGCCTGGCCGAGCACGTCCCGGCCGGCCAGCATGGCCGGGATGGTGGCGGCCTGGATCGGCGACGGCGACTCGTAGCCGACATCGGCCACGGCGCGCATCACGGCCTCGCTCAGGCCGAGGTCTGCGAAGCGCAGCGGCGCGGGGGATTGGTCTGACATGGGGAACTCCGGGAGGCGCCGGCCGCGAACGGGCGGGCGCAGGACAGCATATTGTGCGCCTTGGCGGCCCCGCTGTCGAAAGGGGGCCGGGATTCCGTTCAGGTGTGATGATCCGCCCCTGCCGGCGAATCACCTCGCGAGCCCCCCTTCCAGCCCCCGCCATGGAACAGCCCGCAACGACGTCTTGCGACCGCCGCCAGGCATTCGCCGCCCTGCTGGAGCGGCACCGCGGCGTATTGGTCAAGGTCGCCGGCAGTTACGCCTGGCAGCGCGAGGATCGCGACGACCTGATGCAGGACATCGCGGCGCAGCTGTGGCGGGCCTGGCCGTCCTACGACGCGGCCAGGCCGTTTTCGACCTGGATGTACCGGATCGCGCTGAACGTGGCGATCTCGCACGTGCGCAGCCGCACGCGGAGCACCCAGGCCGACTCCTGGAACGAGGCGCACCACGATCTGCCGGATCCGCGCCCGCACGACCCGGAAATGTCCCAGCAGGTCGAGCGACTGCATCGCTTCATCCATGCCCTGCCGCCGTTGGAACGCGCGCTGATGCTGCTCTACCTCGAAGACTGCAGCTACCGGGAGATGGCCGGGGTACTCGGCCTGAGCGAAACCAACGTCGCCACCAAGATCGGCCGCTTGAAGGCGCGCATCCGTCACGAACTCTGAACCCGAGGATCCCGACATGGAACCGGACGAACTGAAGGCCACCTGGCGGCAACTGGGCCAGCGTCTCGAACGCCAGGAAACGCTGCAGAACGCATTGCTGGGCGAACGCAAGCGCGAGCACTTGCGCAGCAGCCTGCGCCCGCTGGTCCGGGGCCAGTGGCTGCAGGTCGCGCTCGGCGTGGCGCTGATGCTGCTCGGCATCGCCTGCTGGAGACACAATCCGGACGCCCCGCGCTACCTCGTCGCGGGCGCGACGTTGCACGCCTTCGGGGTGGTCACTGCAGTCTTTGCAGGTATCACCCTCGCGCTGGCGTCCCGCATCGATTACGGCGCCCCCGTACTGCAGATCGAGAACCGGCTCGCCAGGTTGCGGCGGTTCTACGCCCTCAACGGCATGCTCGCCGGCTGGCCATGGTGGGTGATGTGGGTCATCGTCGTGGTCGCCGTGGCCGGCCTGGCGCGCATGCCGATACCCGCCGGGGCACCAGGCTGGATCTGGGGCAGCCTGGCGATCGGCGCGCTCGGCTGGATCGGCACCGCCTGGTTCCATCGTTGGTCGCGCAATCCTCGCCGGCCGCGGCTGGCCCAGCGCGTGGAAGATGCCGTCACAGGCTTCAGCCTGCGCCGAGCGCGCGCGCTGCTGGAGGAAGTGCGCGAATTCGAGCGCGAGTAGACGGATAATCGCCGCCCCCGGCTGCCAACGACGACGCCATGCAAACCCTCGATTTCGAACTCGACCGCGAATACGTCGAACTCAACCAGTTGCTCAAGCTGGCCGGCATCGCCGACAGCGGCGGCCAGGGCAAGGCGATCGTCGCCAGCGGCGCGGTGCGCGTGGACGGCGAGGTGGAATTGCGCAAGACCGCCAAGATCCGCGGCGGCCAGGTCGTGCGCATCGACGACGTGGAAATCCGCGTGGTCGCCGCCTAGCCGATGGTTGGCCCCTGTGGGAGGGACTTCAGTCCCGGCAGGGCCTTGCCGGCAGGGCTTCGGGGCTGAAGTCCCTCCCGCAAGAAGCCTTCGCGATCCCCTGCTAGGCGACGGCGCGCTGGGTCAGGTGCGCGGCAATGGCCTTGCGGAACGGCGCCACCACGCTGGCCGCGCGCAACGCGCCGTCGCGCAGCAGTCGCATCGGCGGGCGATCGTCGGTGTACAGCGAGGCGATGGCATTGGTCGCCTCGTACAGCGGGCGCGTAGCCAGCCGGTGCGCGCGTTCGTAGCCGGCCAGCAGCGCCGGCGCGGCGATGTCGTCCCCCGCCGCGGCCGCCTCGACGATCGCCTTCGCCAGCCGCGCCTGGCCTTGCAGCCCCAGGTTGAATCCATGCGCGGTCACCGGATGCATGCCGACCGCCGCATCGCCGACCAGCGCGCAACGTTCGCCGACGAAGCGCTCCGCGTAGGTCGCGACCAGCGGGTAGACATGGCGCGAGCCTTCCTGGTCCATCCTGCCCAGCCGCCCCTCGAAGCAATCGGTGATCGCGGCGCCGAACGCGGCCTCGTCCATCGCCATCAACGCCTCCACCCGCCGCGGCGGGAGCGTCAGCACCACGCCGGCCCGGTCGCCGTGCAGCGGCAACAGGGCCATGGTCAGGCCGTAGCCGAACCATTCCCAGGCCGCGTGGTGGTGGGGCCGTTCGTGCCGCATGCGGCAAACCAGCATGGACTTGCCGAAATCGCGCGTGCGCGCCCCGATCCCGAGCAGGCGCCGGGCCTGGGAGAAACGGCTGTCGGAGGCGACCAGCAGGCGCGCCGAGAGCCGCTCCCCATCGGCCAGCACGAGCGCGACGCCGCCTGCGGCGGCCTGCACCGCCGCCAGCGCGCTGTTGTCCAGGACATGCAGCCCTTGCTGGCCCTGCACCGCTTCCCAGGCGGCACGCCGGACCAGGTGGTTGGGCACCAGCCACCCCAGCTCGCCGACGTCCCCCGCATGCGCGGCGAACGTCAGCGCGAACGGCGAGGAACCGTTCATCACCCGGGCATCGCGCAACGGCGATATGTCGCCGGCCGGAATGCGCGCCCATTGCCCCAGCCTCTCCATCACCTGGCGCGAGGCATGCGTGAGCGCGATCTCGCGGCCGTCGAACGCCGGATCGGCCAGGCGCGAACGATCCTGCCGTTCGACCAGCGCCACCGAAAGGCCACTCCCGGCCAACGACCGCGCAAAGCTCAGCCCGATGGGCCCGGCCCCGACCACTGCCACGTCGACATGCTTCATGCGCGCTCCCGCTCGAATCGCGTGGGCAGTCTACGCCGCCGCGCCGCAAGGAGGGCTTGATCGAGATCAACCCGCGGGAAAAGGCGCGCTCCCGCCGCCTGCACCCGGCCGTTCACGCCGCCGCGACAAGCATGGCTCCGCCTGGAGCGGCCCCGCGGGACAAGACTCCGCGCTCACGGGGCGGCGTATAGGCTTTGCCGGCGATCCACGGGAGTGCGCGATGCACGAACAGAAGCAGCATGGCGACAGCGAGCAAGCCGAACGCCTGCTGTTGCAGGCGGTGACCGACTACGCGATCTACATGCTGGATCCGGAGGGCTACATCCGCAGCTGGAATCCCGGCGGCGAACTCATCAAGGGCTACACCGACAGGGAAATCCTCGGCCAGCACTTCTCGATCTTCTACACGCCGGACGACATCGCCCGGCGGCTGCCGTGGAAAGGACTGGAGGCCGCCAGGCAGACCGGCCGGTACAAGGCGGAGGGATGGCGGGTACGCAAGGACGGCAGCCTGTTCCGCGCGAACGTGATCATCGATCCGATATGGCAGGACGGAAGGCTGGTGGGCTTCGCGAAAGTGACCCGCGACGTCACCGAGAAATACGAGGCCATCAAGAGCCTCCGCGAAACCGAGCGCGCGCTTGCGCAATCCCAGAAGCTGGAGGCTCTCGGCCGCCTCGCCCTGGGCGTCGCCCACGATTTCAACAATGTGCTGGCCGTGATCGTGAACAGCCTCGACCTGCTGGCGAAGAAGGAACGCGACGAGAGGAAGTCGCTGCTGATCAATGCCGCGGCCGAGGCCGCCCAGCGCGGCAGCCACCTGTCCCACCAACTGCTCGCGTTCACGCGGGGGCAGCACCTGCGTCCGGCCCAGTACGACGTGAACGAACTCATCCGCAACTCGTTCGAACTCTTCAGGCGCGCGGCCGGCGACGCGGTCCGCTGCACCCTCGAACTGGCCGAGCGCGTGCCTCCCGTCATGGTCGACCGGACCCAACTGGAAGCGGCAGTGATGAACCTGGTCGCGAACGCGCGCGACGCCTCGCCGGCCGGCCACGTCGTCGTCAGGACCCGCGTCGCCCGCCCGGACCGGTTGCGCCACTCGCAGGCATGCCCCGACCGCGACTACGTCTGCGTCTCGGTGGCCGACGACGGGCCCGGCATGCCCGAGGAGATCCGCCTGCGGGCGATGGAGCCCTTCTTCACCACCAAGGATGTCGGCAAGGGCAGCGGACTGGGGCTGAGCCAGGTCTTCGGCTTCGCCAGCCAGAGCGGCGGCTTCGCCGAGATCGACAGCCTCCCGGACGCCGGGACCACCGTGACGATGTTCATCCCCGAACTCAGACAGCAGGGCACCGATGAAAATACTGTACGTTGAGGACGACGACCTGGTGCGCCTGGTGACGTCGATAGCCCTCGAGGAAGAAGGACATACCGTCGTCCAGGCGTTGAACGGGCGTGACGCCCAGTCCAAATTGGCGGCCGAGGATTTCGATTGGGTGATAACCGACGTCACCATGCCCGACGGGGTCAGCGGGATCGACGTGGCCCACGCGGCCAAGGACCGCAATCCCGCGGCGAGGGTCGTGCTCGTGTCCGGGATCTCGCCGCATCACCTGCCGCCCATCCCGGCGACGGTCACGTATTTCTCCAAGCCCTTCCGCGTGACCGAACTGATCCAGCACCTGTCGGGCCCGCTCGCGGCAGGCCCGGCGCCGTCCGCATGACTACGCCGCTGCGGCCTTGGCGCTCACGGATCTCCGCGCGGTGCGAAGCGCGGATCCAGGGCGCCTTGCCGGACGGCCCCCAGCCTCAGTTGGGCATGCGCAAGCTGTAGCCGGACAGGCGCCATACCCGGTCCTCGTCGAGCCGGAACGACACCAGTTCGCGGACCGGCTGCGGCGCATTGGCGAAGCGCGTGGGGAAGCTGACGTTGACGTACAGGCCTTCCGGGACCTGCGCGCCCGGGCCGTATTGCACGCGCGTCACGGTCGCGGCGCCACGCCCGGCCAGCGCGCCCAGCCGGGCCCGCTCGCTGCCGACCTGCCGCACGAACACGTCGCGGGTCACGGCTTTCTTGGCGACCACGGAGGCGCCGTCCCAGAGTTCGCCGAGCTGGTTGGCGTCCACCATCTGCGCGGCCTTCAGCGCGGCCTGGCTCATCTCGGCGTTCTGCTTGGCCAACTGCGCCTGCTGGGCCGGCGTCAGCGCGGGAGCGGCCGGCGCCGCAGGAGGCGCGGGCGCGGGACGCGCAGCGGCCGGTGCCGATTGGGCGTGCGCGAGCGGGCTGGCCAACGCGAGCGAAGCGAGCAGCAGTGCGGTGCGGTGCATGGCGGGACGTTCCTTTCCTGGGAGCCGGATCTGCCGGGCGAGTCTAGGGCATGTCGCCGGCTCGCGGCCAAGTCGCGTTGGGCCCGCTGCCGATGCCCAAGGGCGGCTCGGAAGCGCCGCGGCCGGCTTCAGGATTTCGGCGCCTCGACCGTCGCCTGGCGCGGCAGCAGCGCCGCCGCGTCGTTTTCCGACAACGGGCTCTCCTCCGGGCAGGCCGGGTCGGGGAAACCGAACTGTTCCTTCAGCGCCTGGCCGCAGGCGTTGACCGATTCCAGTTCCTCGCCCTCGCGCTTGCATTGCTGGTCGAACGCGACCAGGAACGCGTCCTTGCGCTTGACGAAGTCGTCGCCGCACTCGCGCATCAGCCGGATGCGGTCCAGGTCGTCCTGCACGGCGTTGGTGCCGTCCAGCCCGTATTCGCGCAGTTCCTCCGGCGTGAGCAGGCGCAGGCTGCGGTTGGGCACGGTCATCATCAGGTCGGCCACCGCGACCGCCACGCCGTTGCGCTCCAGGTAGTCCTTGACGTTGCCGTAGACCTGCTGCAGTTCGTCGCGCAGCTCGGCGCGCGAGGTCGCCTTGGAACTGATCCGCATCATCCGGTGGATGCCGACCTTGCCGGCGATCAGGCGGTTGTCCCCGGCGGCCAGCACGAACACGCAGGCGCTGTGGCAGATCGAGCCTTCGCGCACCCAGACCGTCCAGTGCGAGGCGCCGATCGAGTCGCCGGCGCGGATCGCCGCCTCGACCTGCCCGCCGCTGGAGTCCAGGTCGAGGATGCGCCGCTGCAGGCGCAGCCCGTCGGCCACCGATGCCAGCCGCCACATCAGTTCGGCGAAGGCCGGATTGATCTTGCCGGAGTAGCGCACCCGCACCAGCCCGGCGTCCTTGCACGGCCGCATCGCCGCCTCGATCGAGGCCTTGTCCAGCGCCGCCAGCGGTTGGCCGTCGCCGGCCTCGGCCGTGTAGTCGGTCGCGCAGCTCACCCAGGCCTGCCCGGCCTCGAGCTGCACGTCCGACCAGGCGTCGTCCTGGCGCGCCGGCTTGCGCGGCGGGGGTGCCGGCAACGGCGGCGCGTCCACCGACACCATGTGGTCGCCATCGGCGGCCGGGGTGGTCTGCGCCACGACAGGGGCCTGCACCGCCTCGGGCTGGCGGCAGGCCACCAGCACGGGCAGGACGAGGGCGAACGACCAACGGAACTTCGGCATCGAAAGTGCGGCGCGGGAGCGGGAAGAACGCCACAGTCTAGGACGTGTCGGCCCCCGCCGGACCAACCCGGCTTGAACCGCGGCATCGATGTCCGAAAACGGCCAGCCGACATCCCCGCCAGCCCCTAGACTGGCCCCATGCAAACGCACCGCCCGCTCGACCCCGGACAATGCGACCGCGCCAGGCTGGCGCGCGACGCGCGCTTCGACGGCCTGTTCTTCACCGCCGTGAAGAGCACCGGCATCTACTGCCGGCCGGTCTGCCCGGCGCCGCCGCCCAAGCCCGGCAACGTCAGCTACTACCCGAGCGCGGCCGCGGCCAGCGCGGCCGGCTACCGGCCGTGCCTGCGCTGCCGGCCCGAGCTGTCGCCGCAGGCACAGCAGCACCTGGGCGAAGAAACCGTGCAGCGCGCGCTGGCGCTGATCGCCGAAGGCTACCTGCAGGAGCGCACGGTGGACGACCTCGCCGGCCAGCTCGGCCTCAGCGCGCGCCAGCTGCAACGGCAGTTCCTGCAGCAACTGGGCGCCACGCCCGCACAGGTCCATGCCACGCGCCGGCTGCTGATGGCCAAGCAGTTGCTCACCGAGACCGCGCTCCCGGTCACCCAGGTCGCGCTCGCGGCCGGGTTCAACAGCCTGCGCCGTTTCAACGCCGCGTTCCTGGAAGGCTGCGGCATGCCGCCTTCCGCCCTGCGCCGGCAGCGCGGCGAGATCGCCGGCGGCGAGCTCGAGCTGCGGCTGGGCTATCGTCCCCCGCTGGACTTCCCCGCGATGCTGGCGTTCCTGCGCCGCCGCGCCATCCCCGGCATCGAGCAGGTCGACGAGGACGGCTACCGGCGCGTGATCGGGCCGGCCGATGCCTCGACGCTGATCCACGTCGCCGCCGCTCCCAGGCGTTCGGAATTGCTGCTGCGGATCGGCGCCACCGATCCGCGCGCGATCCCGGACATCGTGCGCCGGGTGCGCCGCATGTTCGACCTCGACGCCGACCTGCAGGCGGTCCACGCCACCTTCGCCGGCGAGCCGTTGCTGGCGCAGGGCATCGCCCTCCGCCCGGGCCTGCGCGTGCCCGGGGGCTGGGACGGCTTCGAGGTCGCGGTGCGCGCGATCCTCGGCCAGCAGGTCAGCGTGGCCGGCGCGGCGACGCTGGCGGCCAGGCTGGTGGAACGGCATGGCGGCCGCCGCAGCGGCATGCCCGGCGGGCTGGACCGGATCTTCCCCACGCCGGACCAGTTGGCCGATGCGCCGCTGGAACAGATCGGCCTGCCGCGCACCCGCGCCGCGACGATCCGCGCGCTGGCCCGGGCCGTGGCCGATGGACGGCTGCACTTCGGCGCCGGCCAGCGCCTGGCCGAGTTCGTCGAGCGCTGCACCGCCCTGCCCGGCATCGGCCCGTGGACCGCGCACTACATCGCCATGCGCGCGCTCGCCCAGCCCGACGCCTTCCCGGCCGGCGACCTGATCCTGCAGCAGGTGCTCGGCCATCCCGGCCGCCTGAGCGAGCGCGCCACCGAAGCGCGCTCGCAAGCCTGGCGTCCGTGGCGCAGCTATGCCGTGCTGCATCTATGGCACCTCGCGCCGCTTGCGAAACCTTCCGCCGCCGCGCCCGCGGACACCGGGTCGCGGCGCCCCCGGCGCGGGAAAAGCGCGAGCGGGTCCGCAGCGACGCAACGCTGACGGATCCCGGACCGCGGATTTCCCGCACGACCATCCGACGATAGCCTCCAGGACCAAGGAGACCGCAATGACCGCCTTCTACTACGACGCCTTCGAAAGCCCGATCGGCACGCTCACCGTGGCGGCCGATGCCGATGGCCGCCTGCATCACATCCTGTTCCCGCGCAACCGCCACGAAGCGCGCGACCGCGAACACTGGCAGCACGATCCCCGCCCGGTCGCCGAAGCGCGGCGCCAGCTGCTCGACTACCTGCGCGGCGAACGCACCGCGTTCGAACTGCCGCTCGCGCCGGTCGGCACGCCGTTCCAGTTGCAGGTGTGGAACACGCTCGCGCGGATCCCGTACGGCGAAACCTGGAGCTACGCGCAGCTGGCGCAGCAGGTCGGGCGCCCGTCCGCGACGCGTGCGGTGGGCGCGGCCAACGGCCGCAATCCGTTGCCGATCGTGCTGCCGTGCCATCGCGTGATCGGCGCCGACGGCGCGCTCACCGGCTTCGGCGGCGGACTCCCGACCAAGCAGGCGCTGTTGCGCCTGGAGGGCGCCGCATGCGTGGCCGACGCGCGCGAAGCCGATCTGTTCGCATGACGCCCGTGCCATAGGTTGTCTTCGACGAGTCACCTGGGCCGCCTACACTGGCGGGATGAAGTCCCTGCATCCGTTCCTCGCCGCGACCTGCGCACTGCTGCTCGCCGCCTGCGCAAGCTCTCCTTCCACCGACACCGCGCCGCCGGCACCGCGCAAGGTGCTGCTGATCTCGATCGACGGGCTGCGCGCCGACGCGCTCGACCGCGGCCTGTCGCCGAACCTCTCGCGCATGGCCGCCGAAGGCGTGCGTGCGCGCTGGATGAGCCCGTCCTATCCCTCGCTGACCTTTCCCAACCACTACACCATCGTCACCGGCCTGCGGCCGGACCATCACGGCATCGTCCACAACAGCATGGACGACGCCGCCCTGGGGCGCTTCGCGCTCAGCCAGCGCGATGCGGTGGGCAATGGCGCCTGGTGGGGCGGCGAGCCGATCTGGGTCGGCGCGGAGAAGGCCGGCATCCGTACCGCGACCTGGGCCTGGCCCGGCAGCGAAGCGCCGATCCAGGGCATCCAGCCGAGCCGCTGGCAGCCCTTCGACGGCAAGGTCCCGCCGGAGGCGCGCGTGGATACCGTGCTCGGCTGGCTGGCCCAGGACGGCGCGGACGCCCCGCGCTTCATGACCCTGTACTTCGACCAGGTCGATCACGCCGGCCACGACCACGGCCCGCAATCGCCCGAGTACGCGCAGGCCATCGCCGTCGTGGACAAGGCGATCGGCCGCCTGCTCGACGGCATGGCGCGCGAGCGCGTGCTGGACACCACCGACGTCATCGTCGTCTCCGACCACGGCATGGCCAGCGTCGAACCGGGCCACGTGGTCGCGGTGGAAGACATGGTGCCGGTCGAGGAAGCCCGGGTCGTGTCGGTCGGGCAATCGGTCGGCATCGAGCCGCTGCCGGGCCAGCAGGCCAAGGCCGAGGCGCGCCTGCTCGGCGCCCACGAACGCTACGACTGCTGGCGCAAGCAGGAACTGCCGGCACGCTGGCACTACGGCAGCAACCCGCGCGTGCCCTCGATCGTGTGCCAGATGCACGAAGGCTGGGATGCGCTGCCGCGCGCCCAGGCCGAGAAACGCCGCGACCAGGCGCAAGGGCGCGGCTCGCATGGCTACGATCCGGCGCTGCCGTCGATGCGGGCGGTATTCATCGCGCGCGGCCCGTCGTTCGCCGTCGGCAAGCAGTTGCCGCCGTTCGACAACGTCGACGTCTACCCCTTGCTGGCCCGCCTGGTCGGCATCCGGCCCGCGCCGAACGACGGCGACCCGCAGGCGCTGCTGCCGGCCCTGCGCGACGCGGCCGCGCCGGCCGGACGTTGAGGCACCGGGCGATTCAGGACCCCAGTCCCGGAGGGCGGTGCCGGCGAGCGTCGGCCCCCGTCCCGGGATCTCCGCCAGGCGCGGACGAGGCATAAAAAAACGCGGCGCATGCGCCGCGTTTTTCGTACCTCGAGCGGGACCGATCAGCCGGCCTTGGCGACCGTCTTCTTGGCGACGGCCTTCTTGGCGGCCTTGACCACGGTCTTCTTGGCGACCGGCGCGCCGGCACCCACGGCCACCTTGCTCACGCTGTGCGAGCGTGCGTTGCCGTAGCTGGCGTTGTAGCGCTTGCCCTTGGCGGTTTTGCGGTCACCCTTACCCATGTCATCGACTCCTGAATGTGTTTACGAAAACCCCGTGCGGACACGGGTCCGGCGAGGCAGGCCGTTCCGGCCCCTCGCGCAAGGTCGGCAAGCCTAACATGACGGTTCTAATGCGCGCAGCTGGCATCGTGAACATGGCCGTGGTTCAAGCGCAGGTTCATCAGGTGCGCCACGGCCACCAAAGTGCCGCCCAGGGTCATGACCACCGCGTGCGGCACGGCGGCGTGGTGCAGCGGGTCGTACAGCACGCCGGCCCATAGCGCCGCCAGCCCCGGCAGCAGCAACCCCAGCGCCCGCAGGGCGTGGTGCCGGCGATACCCCAGCAGCAGGCTGAACAGCCCCAGCAGGGTCACGAACACCACGATCGTCCGTTCCACGGTATCCCCCAGCCAGAACGACAGCCCCAGCGACGGCGCCACCGCCAGCGCCAGGGGCAGCACCGCGCAGTGCACGGCGCACAGCAGCGAACCGGTGGCGCCGAAGCGGTCGAGCAGGTGGCGGAGCGACGCGGGCAGTTGCATGACTTCCTGCAGGGATGAAACGATGGATTGGAATAATATAACATTAACCCAGCTACTTCCCCATGACCCATGCACACCGTCGCGGCTTCACGGCCGATACAGGCCTGCCCCGCCGGTGATACACAGTAACAACAGACTGGATGTTCCCATGCCTTCTACCTTCCGTCGTACCCCGCTCTGCCTTGCCCTCGCCGCGCTGATCGCGCCCGGCCTCGGGTTCGCCGCCGACGATCCGCAGACGCCTCCTTCTTCCGATCCCAGGCACGAGGCGCAGCCCGCCGCCGGCCGGCACGTGAAGGACCTGGACGGCGTGGTGGTGACCGCCAGCCCGTTGCGCGACACCGCGGCCGAACTGAGTCGCCCGGTCGAAGTGCTGGCCGGCGAGAAACTCGACGAAGCCCGCGCCGCCAGCCTGGGCGAGACGGTTTCCGGCCTGCCCGGCGTGCAGAGCTCGAACTTCGGCCCGGGCGTCGGCCGCCCGATCGTGCGCGGCCTCGACGGCCCGCGCGTGGCGGTGCTGAACGACGGGCTGTCCTCGCAGGACGTCTCCACCGTCAGCCAGGACCATTCGCCGGCGGTCGAACCGTTCCTGGCCGACCAGATCGAGGTGCTGAAGGGCCCGTCGACCCTGCTGTTCGGCTCCGGCGCGATCGGCGGCGTGGTCAACGTGGTCGACGGGCGCATCGCCGAGACGCCGGTGGACGGCTTCAACGGCCGCGCCGAGGTGCGCTTCGACGGCGGCGACAAGGACGGCAACACCGACATGTTCCGCATCGACGCCGGCAACGGCAGCGGCCTGTCGATCCACGCCGACGGCGTCTACCGCAACCAGAACGACTACGACACGCCGGAAGGCAAGCAGGCCAACTCGTTCATCGATACCAAGTCCGGCTCGATCGGCGCCTCGCTGGCCGGCGACTGGGGCTTCGTCGGCGTGTCGGCCTCGCGCTTCCGCGACAACTACGGCAACCCCGGCGAGCCGGGCGACCTGGCCGCGGGCGAGCGCGGCGTGTGGCTGCACCTGCAGCAGGACCGCTACGAGCTGAAGGGCGGCCTGAACGACCCGTGGGGCGAAGGCAGCGGCCTGCGCTACAGCTTCGGCCATACCGACTACGCGCACACCGAGTTCGAGGGCGACGAGGTCGGCACCGTCTTCAGCAAGCGCGCCAACGAAGGCCGCATCGAGGCGTCGTTCGCCGCCGCCAGCGGCTGGAAGACCGCCGTCGGCGTGCAAGGCAGCGATTCCACCTTCCAGGCGGTGGGCGAGGAATCGTTCGTGCCGAAGACCAACAACACCTCGATCGGCGTGTTCGGCGTGGCGCGCAACAGCTGGGGCCCGCTCCAGGCCGACCTCGGCGCGCGCATCGACCGGGTCAAGTACGACACCGACAACGGCATCTCGCGCGACTTCAAGCCGGGCAGCCTGTCGCTCAGCGGCGGTTTCCGCTTCGACGACAACTGGCGCCTGACCCTCAACCTCGACCACGCCGAGCGCGCGCCGGCCGAAGAGGAGCTGTTCGCCGACGGCCCGCACATCGCCACGCTCGCCTACGAGATCGGCAACGCGGACCTCAAGAAGGAAGCCGCCAACCAGGCCGAGCTGGGCCTGAGCTACCAGAACGACTGGGTCGACGCGAAGGTCTCGGCCTACTACAACCGCTACAACGACTTCATCTACCTCGCCGACACCGGCGACACCTGGTTCTGGGACGAGGAAGGCGAGGAACTGCCGATCCGCCAGTGGACCCAGGCCGACGCGGTCTTCCACGGCTTCGAGGGCGAGGCCACGTTCCACCTGGCCAACAACGACAGCGGCGCGTGGGACCTGCACGTGTTCGGCGACACCGTGCGCGCGCGGTTGAAGGACGGCGGCAACCTGCCGCGCATCGCGCCCTCGCGCGTCGGCGCGCAGCTGCGTTGGGAAGACAGCGCGTGGCGCGCCTCGCTGGGCGCCACCCGCGTCAACAAGCAGGACAAGGTCGCCGTGGGCGAAACCCCGACCGCCGGCTACACGATGGTCGATGCGCACGTGGCCTACCACATCGACCGCGCGAACACCGCCTGGGAAGTGTTCCTGGACGGCAACAACCTCACCGACCAGGACGCGCGCGTGCACACCTCGTTCCTGAAGGACGACGTGATGCTGCCGGGCCGCAACTACTCCTTCGGCGTGCGCATGTTCTTCTGACGGCGTCCTCTCCCCGCCGCAGACGAGGCCGCCCCCTGGGCGGCCTCTTTTTTGTGCGGGAATCCCGGTCCCGCCCCTGCATCCGCCGCCTTGCCGCGGCCGGGCACGCAGCGGATTTCACGGCGGTCTTCACGCCGGTTGGTGGTTAATTGCGACCGGCACGCCCCCGTGCCTGAAGGCAACGCCCGCCTGCCCTGCCATGCGGACCCCCGCGCAGGTGCCGGCCACCACCCGAAAAACAGGGAGCCCTCATGAAACTTCATGCAAGTCCCTATGTCCTGATCGCCACCATGTTCGCGCCGCCCGTCCTCGCCCAGGACGCCGCCGCGCCCGACCCGCGCCAGGAAGCGACCACGCTGGACGCGATCGTGGTCAGCGGTACCGCGCGCTTCCAGGGCGTGCGCAAGCGCGATGCCAGCTTCTCGATCACCACCGCCTCGCCCGAGCAGATCCGCGAGGCGGTGCCGCAGAGCACCGCCGACCTGCTCAAGATCGTGCCCGGCGTCTGGGCCGAGCCCAGCGGCGGCGGTACCGGCGCCAACATCTTCGTGCGCGGCATGCCCTCGGAGGGCGACGCGCCGTTCGTGACCATGCAACTGGACGGCTCGCCGCTGTTCCCGCCGCCGACGCTGTCGTTCCTGGAGAACTCCACGCTGTTCCGCACCGACGACACCGTCGAGCGCATGGAGGTGCTGCGCGGCGGTTCCAGCCCGATCTTCTCCAACGGACAGCCCGGCATCACCGTGAACTTCATCCAGAAGAAGGGCCAGGACGAACCGGAAGGCAGCGTGCGCCTCACCGGCGGCAGCGACGGCCTGCGCCGCATCGACCTGTTCAACAGCGGGCCGATGGGCAACGGCTGGTACTACAGCGTGGGCGGCTTCTTCCGCGAGAGCGACGGCGTGCGCGACCCGCAGTTCTCCGCCGACAAGGGCGGCCAGTTCAGCGCCACGCTGAGCAAGCGCTGGGACACCGGCGAGCTGACCTTCTACGCGCGCCACACCGACGACAACAACGCCTTCTACACCGCCATCCCGCTGCTGTCGCGCAACGACGGGCGCGACCTCTCCGGCTTCCCCGGGCTGGACCCGCAGACCGGCACGCTGCTGAGCAACGACTTCCGTAACGTCGACCTCCTGGTGGGCCCCGGCGGGGAGACGGTGCGCCGCGACCTGGCCGATGGCCGCGGCGTCAACATCGACCTGTTCGGCGGCGAGTTGAACTGGGACGTGGGCGGCTGGACCGTGGCCGACCGCTTCAACGTGATGAGCGGCACCGCGCCGACCTACGCGCTGTTCACCGGCGATGCGCCGCTGCGCCTGGGCGACTTCATCGCGCGCTACGGCACCGGCGGCACCGCGACCTATACCAACGGCGGCGGCGCGGTGAGCCCGGACCAGCAGGTGCTCGAAGCCGGCTGGTGGTCGGTGGACAAGCGCATCAACTCCTTCACCAACGACCTGCGCCTGAGCCGCGAACTGTTCGCCGGCAACACCCTCACGGTGGGCGCCTATTACGCCAAGTACTCCTCCGACGACCTGTGGTACCTGGGCAACACGATGCTGCTGACCGCGCAGAACCATGCCCGCCGCATCGACGTGGCGCTCGACGACGGCCGCCAGGTGACCCGCCAGGGCTTCACCAGCACCTCGTTCTTCAACCTGCGCGCCAAGTACGACGGCGAGAACATCGCCGCCTTCGTCGCCGACGAGTGGGAGCTCAACGAGCGCCTGCGCCTGGACCTGGGCGTGCGCTACGAGCGCCAGAGCGTGACCGGCGACGTGCACGACACCGCGACCGTCGACCTGGACGGCAACCCGGACACGCTCTACGACAACGAGACCTCGGTCGCGCTGCCCGGCGTGCGCCGCATCGACCAGGACGACGACGAGCTGTCGTGGACGGCCGGCCTGAACTTCCGGCTGGACGAGCACAACAGCCTGTTCGCCCGCGCCAACTCCGGCGTCAAGTTCCCCGGCTTCGACAACCTGCGCGACGGCCAGGACAAGGTGCAGCAGGTCGACCAGTACGAGCTCGGCCTGAAGTCGGGCGCGTCCAGCTACGACCTGTACCTCACCGCGTTCTACAACACCTTCAAGAACTCGCCGTTCCAGGCTTTCCTGGCCGACGGCAGCAACTTCACCACGGTCGGCGACTCGCGCGCCTACGGCCTGGAGGTGGAGGGCGCGATCCGGCCGTTCGGCGGCTTCGAGCTGGCCGGCACCGGCGTGTGGCTGGACGCCAAGTACCGCAATTACCGCGAGTACACCGACAACCGCGTGATGCGCCAGCCCAAGCGCCAGTTCCGGCTCACCCCGAGCTACTACTGGACGCTGCCGTTCGGCGACCTCAAGCTGTTCGCCACCTACTCCTACATCGGCGAACGCTTCGCCGACCTGGCCAATACCCAGCGCCTGCCCTCGTACCACATGCTCGACGTCGGCGCGAGCATGCACGTGGGCGACCACTGGGAGTTCACCGCCAGCGGCAGCAACGTCACCGACGAGCTGGGCCTGACCGAAGGCAACGTGCGCGTGCCCGGCGCGGCCACCGGCGGCGTGTTCATGGGCCGCCCGATCGCCGGCCGCCAATACCAGGTGTCGGTGGCGTACCGCTGGTAGCGGCCCGTCCGCGCCACTTCGGTCCCGGCGTCCCGGTGGAACCGCCGGGACCGAAGTCCCACGCCGCGGAGGCGGATCCACCTGCGCCAGCCTCTTGCCATGGCCCGGCGGCCAGTCCGGGATCGAAGCTGGCGAATAGGTGCATATACACATATCATCGCGACATCGCCGCCCAGGACTCCTTCGTCCATGCCCGACGCTCCCTGCCGCTGCACCTGCTTCTACCTGCGCCGCGCCGCGCGCCGGACCTCGCTGGTCTACGATCGCGAACTGGCGGAAGCGGGCCTGAGCCTCAACGAGTACTCCATCCTGCGTCGCGCCGGCGAGCCCAGGCAGCTCGGCGCGCTGGCCGAGATCCTGGGCATGGATCGCAGCACGCTCTCGCGCAATCTCCGGCCGATGCTGGCCGCGGGCTGGATCGAGGAACGCCGCGGCGAGGACGCGCGGCAGAAGCTCATCGCCACCAGCGCCGCCGGCCGGCGCCTGCTCAAGCGCGCGCTGCCGCACTGGCAACGCGCGCAGGACCGCATCGAGGCGCTGTACGGCCGGGAGGACACCACTGCCCTGCACGACGCGCTCAAGCGCCTCGACCGCGCACTGCGCGACGGAGGAACGGCATGAACGCCTCCGTGCGCGATGCGCGCGCCGCGCACTGGGGCCTGCTCGCCGCGGCGTCGGCGGTGCTGATGCTGACCATGGGCGCGCGCCAGACCACCGGCCTGTTCGTCGATCCGATCCACCGCGACACCGGCCTCGGCATCGCCGCGATCAGCTTCGCGCTGGCGGTCGGCCAGTTCGTCTGGGGCGCGGTGCAGCCGCTGTTCGGCGCGCTGGCCGACCAGCGCGGCCCCCTGCCGGTGCTGGCGGCCGGCGGCTTGCTGCTGGCGCTGGGTCTAGGCCTGACCCCGCTGATGCCGAGCGAATGGGGGCTGATCTTCAGCCTGGGGCTGCTCGCCGCGGCAGGCGCCGGCGCCGGCAGCTTCTCGGTGCTGATCGGCGCCACCGCGCACCGGTTGGCGCCGGAGAAGCGTTCCTTCGCCGCAGGCATCATCAACGCCGGCGGCTCCCTCGGCCAGTTCCTGTTCGCGCCGCTGGTGCAGTTGATGATCGGCGCCGCCGGCTGGGCGATGGCGATGATCGGCCTGGCCGCGCTTTCGCTGCTGACCTTGCCGCTGGCATGGCCGTTGCGCCGCAAGCCGCAAGCACATGCCGCCCCGCATGCCGCGCCACCCGGCGGCGACCTGCGCTCGCAGCTGCGCGCGGCCCTGCGCGACCGCAGCTACTGGTGCCTGCACCTGGGCTTCTTCACCTGCGGCGTGCACATCGCCTTCCTGGTCACCCACTTGCCGGGCGAGGTGGCGCTGTGCGGGCTGCCGGCCAGCGTCTCGGCCGCTTCCATCGCGCTGATCGGCCTGTTCAACGTCGCCGGCAGCCTGGCCGCGGGCAAGCTCGGCGAGCGCTTCAGGATGAAGTGGCTGCTGTTCGCCATCTACGCCGGCCGCGCCGCGCTGATCGCGCTGTACCTGCTGGCCCCGCCGACGCCGCTGACCTTCTACGTGTTCGCCGCCGCGCTCGGCTTCACCTGGCTGGCGACGGTCCCGCCGACCGCGGGCCTGGTCGGCAAGCTGTTCGGCCCGCGCTACCTCGGCACGCTGTTCGGCCTCACCCTGCTCTCGCACCAGCTCGGCGGCTTCTTCGGCGCCTGGTTGGGCGGCGTGGCGCTGGAGAAGTTCGGCGACTACACCTGGATGTGGTACGCCGACATGGCGCTGGCCGCGGGCGCGGCACTGGCGAACCTGCCGATCCGCGAACGCCGCCCCGCGATGGCCGCGGCGGCCGCCTGACTCCCGCCGCCGCGATCGCGGCGGCGCCCGGCTACCGCGTGGGCGAAGATGCCCTCAGATCCGCGCGCACTTCGCGCACAGGCCGTGCACTTCCAGCGTCTGCGCCTGCGGCTGGAAACCCAGCGCCTTGGCGCGGGCGTCGAGCTGGGCCACCACGTCCTTGTCCTCCAGCTCCACCGCGCTGTGGCAGCGGTCGCAGATCAGGAACGGCACCGAATGCTGCACGCTGTTGGGGTGGTGGCAGGCCACGAAGGCGTTGACCGATTCCAGCTTGTGCACGAAGCCGTTGGCCATCAGGAAATCCAGCGCGCGGTACACCGTCGGCGGGGCGTCGGCACCGACGCCCTTGCCTTCGCGCACCCACTCCAGCAGTTCGTAGGCCTTCACCGGCTTGCCGGCATCGGCGATCAGCCGCAGCACGTTGGCGCGGATCGGGGTCAGCCGCAGCCCGCGCTCGGCGCAGGCGCGCTCCACGGCGCGGACGAACGCATCGGCGCTATCGACGTGGTGATGGGGATCGGTGCAGCTGTGCTTGGCGGACTTGGCGGGCATGGTGACCTCGAACGGGACGGCTCAGGCCGCCGTCCCGATCTTCATAAGCGCGGCGTCGATGCGTTTCAAGGCCTCCTCGCGCCCGGCCAGGTAGACCGTATGGGAAATGTCGGGGCTGACCTGGGTACCGGTGATCGCCACGCGCATCGGCTGGGCGACCTTGCCCATGCCCAGTTCCAGCACGGCGGCGGTGTCGTGCAGCGCGGCGGCCACGGCCTCGACGGTCCATTCCGGCAGCGCGGCGAGCAGCTCGCGGGCCTTGGCCAGCGGGGCTTCCGCGCCGGCCTTGAGGTGCTTGGCGACGGCGGCCTCGTCGTAGGCCTGCAGCGGCCGGTACCAGACTTCCGCCTTCTCGGCCATTTCCTTCAGCGTCTGCACGCGCTCGCGCAGTGCGACCACCACGTCGGCCGGCGCCGGCCCGGCGGCCACGTCCACGCCGAGCTTCTCCAACTGGTAGACCAGTTGCGGCGCGATCGTCGCCGGGTCGTCGGTCTTCAGGTAGTGCTGGTTGACCCAGCCCAGCTTGGCCATGTCCAGGCGCGCGGCCTTGGAGTTGACGTCCTCGACCTTGAACAGGTCGATCAGTTCCTGGCGCGAGAACAGTTCCTGGTCGCCGTGCGACCAGCCCAGGCGGGCCAGATAGTTGATCAGCGCGTGCGGCAGGTAGCCGGCGTCCTTGTACTGCATCACGTCGGCCGCGCCGGTGCGCTTGGACAGCTTGGCGCCCTGCTCGTCCAGGATCATCGGCATGTGCGCGAACTTCGGCACCGGCGCGCCCAGCGCCTCGTAGATGTTGATCTGGCGCGGGGTGTTGTTGATGTGGTCGTCGCCGCGGATGACCTCGGTGATGCCCATGTCCCAATCGTCCACCACCACCGCGAAGTTGTAGGTGGGGTAGCCGTCCGGGCGGAAGATCACCATGTCGTCCAGCTCGCTGTTGGCGATCTCGATGCGGCCCTTGATCAGGTCGTCGAAGGCGACCACGCCGTCGAGCGGGTTCTTGAAACGGATCACCCGGTTCGGATCGTCGCGGTACGGCAGGTCCAGCTCGCGCGCGGCGCCGTTGTAGCGTGGCTTCTCCTGCCTGGCCATGGCCGCCTCGCGCATGGCATCGAGTTCCTCGCGGGTCTCGTAGGCGTAGTAGGCCTTGCCCTCGGCGAGCAGTTTCTCGGCCACCTCCTTGTAGCGATCGATGCGCTGGGTCTGGTAGACCGGGCCCTCGTCGTAGTCCAGGCCCAGCCACTCCATCGCTTCCAGGATCGCGTCGATCGCCGCCTGGGTGCTGCGCTCGCGGTCGGTGTCCTCGATGCGCAGCACGAACTCGCCGCTGCGATGGCGCGCCTCCAGCCAGCAGTACAGGGCGGTGCGGGCCCCGCCGATGTGCAGGTAGCCGGTGGGACTGGGGGCGAAACGGGTGCGGCAGGTCATGGAACGCTCGTGAGACGGGAAATCCCTCGATTTTACCGGAGCGTCATCGGCGCTGCCGGGGCCTCGCAACCGTCCTGGCCCGGTCGACGGGCGCACTCGGGCGCACCGGATGGTCGATATTGAGATTCATTCTCACTATCATGCTCATCCCCCACCGTTTCCCGGCACTCCCCCATGTCCAGACTATCGCCCCGGCGCCGCCTGTTCGGTGCCTGTGCCCTGCTGTCCTCGGTTGCCGTGCCGGCGCTGGCACCGGCGGAAGAGGCGGTGACCACCACCCTGTCGGCCGTGCGGGTCAGCAACCAGGGCAACGGCTTCCATCCCGCCGCGCCCGCGACGAGCGCCAAGTCCGACCTGCCGTTGGAGCAGACGCCCCTGGCGCTGGACGTGCTCGGCCGCGCCCTGCTCGACAGCCAGCAGGTACGCAGCCTCAACGACGCGCTGCAGAGCGCCGGCGGCGTGGTCGGCGGCACCTTCGGCCGGCGCGGCTGGGACGACTTCATCATCCGCGGCCAGACCGCGTCGGACTCGGTCTTCGTCGATGGCCTGCGCAGCTCCGCAGGCAACCGCGTGGCCGAGCCGATGTACGGCCTGGAACAGGTCGAGGTGCTCAAGGGCCCGGCGTCCCTGCTGTACGGCCAGGTGCAGCCCGGCGGCATGGTCAACCTGGTCAGCAAGCGCCCGCTGGCGGTCGCCCGCGGCCACGCGGAGCTGACCGTCGGCAGCCACGGCCTGCGCCAGGCCAGCGCCGATCTCAACCTGCCCCTGGAACAGCAGCGCGCCGCGTTGCGCATCAACGCGCTGGCAAGCAACAGCGATGACGCGACCGACCACGTCTGGTCGCGCGAGCGCTTCATCGCACCGGCGCTGGCACTGGACCTGGGCGAAGACACCGACTTCGTGCTGCTGACCAGCTACCAGCAGCGCCGCTACGTCCGCCAGCAGGGCCTGCCGCTGCAGGGGGCGGTGCTGCCCAACCGCAATGGCCCGCTGCGGCGCACGCTGTTCACCGGCGAGCCCGGCCAATCGCCCTACGACGCCGAGCAATGGCGTGCCGGCTGGCAACTCGACCACCGCTTCGGCAACGACTGGCGGCTCCATCATGGCCTGCGCTGGCAGCAATCGGAAGTCGATGGCGACCTGGTCGCCAACGAGACCTTCCTCGCCGACCAGCGCACCCTGCGCCGCTCCGGTACCCGCCAGCAATGGGGCGGCAGGACCTGGACGCAGGACACCTACCTGGCGGCCAATTTCGGCGATGCCGCTTTCCGCCAGGAACTGATCGTGGGCCTGAACGCCTTCCGCACTTGGGAGTGGGCCTCCCAGCAAACCTGCCAGGTCGGAACGATCGACGTGTACGACCCGGTCTACACCGGCATCGCCTGTCCCTCCGCGCGCAGCCGCGACAATCTTTCGATCGTGACCTCCGGCGGCCTGTATCTGCGCGACAGCCTGCAATGGGGCGAGGATTGGTTGCTGCTGCTCGGCCTGCGCCACGACCGCAGCCGGGTCGAGACCGAGAACCGCCTGATCGGCAGCCGCGGCAGTGTCGATGCCCAGGCCACCACCGGCTCGGCGGCGTTGATGTACCAGCTCGCGCCGGGCGTGCGCCCGTACCTGAGCTATGCGACATCGTTCACGCCGAACGCCGGCACCGATGCCCAGGGCGCGGCCTTCGAACCCGAATGGGGCAAGCAATGGGAACTGGGCGTCAAGTACGCGCTGGGCGAACGCGCCATGCTGACCACGGCGATCTACGACCTGCGCCGCCGCAACGTGCTGCAGAGCGATCCCATCAACGATGGCTACAGCATCGCGATCGGCGAGCAGCGCAGTCGCGGCGGCGAAGTGGAACTCAGCGCCGACTTCGGCAGCGGTATCAGCGTCAATGCCAGCTATGCCTATACCGATGCGCGCATCCGCGACGACGGCGGCCAGCAGCCCAGCACCGTCGGCACCCGCCTGCCCAACGTGCCGCGGCACAGCGGGGCGCTGTGGCTGCGCTACGACCCGCACGCCGGCGGCGACGGCTGGTACGCCAGCGCAGGCGCGCGCGCCGCCGACGCGCGCATCAGCTACGGGTACCTGATCCCCGGCTACACCGTGTTCGATGTCGGCGCGGGCTATCGTCTGGGGCCATGGAGCTGCGCACTGAACGTGCGCAACCTGTTCGACCGCGACTACTTCAGCGGAGGCCTGGCACGCGCGGTCGCGCTGGGAGATCCGCGCACGCTGGCACTGCAGGTATCGCGGCGTTTCTAGGATTCGCCGAAGGCGGCCAGCCGCGCATGCCGCAGCGTCGGCTGCAGCTGGCCGGGCCAGTCGCGGTCGTTGGCCACCTGGGCGCGCGCCCGGCTGGCCTCCAGTGCGGCGAAATCGAGCTCCGCCACCGCCCAGACGTCCTCGCCGGCGGTGCGCGTCAGCACCCCGTCGGCCGGCAGGCCCACGTCCATCGGCGCATACAGCGCGGCCTCGCCTGTGTTCACGTCCAGCGCGGGGCTCCACTCGGCCAGCCCGGCCGTGACCGACTGCGCCACGAACATGCGGTTTTCCAGCGCGCGCGCCAGGCATCCGACCTGCACCCGGGTCGCGCCCGCGGCGGTATCGGTGCAACTGGGCACCACCAGCAGGCGGGCACCGGCCTCGGCCTGCGCCCGCACCGGCAACGGGAACTCGCTGTCGTAGCAGATCGAGACGCCGGCGCGCACGCCATCGGCCTCGAACACCTTCAGCGCATCGCCGGGTTCGATCACGCCGGCCTTCTTCTCGAAACCGGTCAGCTGCAGCTTGTCCTGCCAGCCGTGGCGCCCGTCCGGCGCGAACCAGTAGCTGCGGTTGCGATAGCGCCCTTCGCCCACCGCGAGCAGGAAGCTGCCGGCCACCACGTGCAGGCCGAGCCGGCTTGCCAGGTTCCCGAACAGCGCGAGGTAATCGGCATGCAGCCGCTGGGTCGCCTCCAGTGATGCGTGCAGGTCGGCCAGCACCGGCAGCCCGAAGGTCGCGGCCAGTTCCAGCGATAGGTACTCCGGCAGCACGGCCAGGCGCGCCCCGGCCTGCGCGGCCTGCGCCAGCAGCGCGGCCTGCTTGTCGGCGAAGGCGGCGAAGTCGGCCGGACGGCCGACCGGATACTTGGCGACGGCGACCTTCATGAGGATGGCTCCAGCGGGCGGGTCCAGAACGTGAGCGCATGCTCGGCCTCGCCGCGACCGATTTCCTCCCAGTGCAGGCGCATCGTCAATCCGGGCCGGCGCGCGTAGCCGCGCTTGTGCCAGAACGCCTCGTTGCCGCGATGCCCGGGCGGGCAGCGCGGGTCGCCGGGATCGCGATCGACGGCGCAGAACGCGGTGGCGGTGAATCGCCCCAGCTGCCGCGCATGCGCCTCGCGCGCATCGAAGAAGGCATGCCCCAGCCCGCGCCCGCGATACGCGGGCAGCAGCACGGATTCGCCGAAGTAGAACACCTGCGCCGGATCCAGGCCGGCATCGAGGAACGGCTGGCGGAAAGCGGGCGCGTCGTCGAGCAGCGGCAGGCCGGTGGAGGCGCCGACGACCGCGTCGCGGTCCCGCGCCAGCACGAACACGCTGTCCGCGGAACGCGCGTACGCGGCCAGGTAGCCGCGCTCGTAGTCCAGGTCGCCCTCGTACAGGTAGGGCCAGTCGCGGAACACCGCGATGCGCAGGCGCGCGACGTCGTCGAGGAAAGGCGCGATCCGGGGACCGCGCAACACGTCGATGGCAGGCAGCGAGGACATGCGACGAATTCTAGGGCGTGCCGCGTCCCTTGGGGCGAGCGCGAAACCATCCCGATCGCGAACGCCAGTGGCGGAGCCCATGCATGCACAGGCCGAGCAGCGAGGCGATCGCGGAAAGCACGGCCATCGCCACCGCTCCCGCCCCCAGCAGCAATGCCTCCAGGCCCAGCGACGGGACGATCTGTCGCGCCGGCCAGTCCGCGATGCTCCACGACATGCCGACACCCAGCGACGCCAGCAGGATCGGCAATAGCGTGAGCCGGGCGAAGGCGGCCCAGGAGCGGGCCGCCACCCAGGCCAGGAACGCCACGAGCGCCAAGGCTGGCACCGCGATCAAGAGCAGCACCGACATCTCGCCTTCCCGCCCTCTTCCTGCCAGAACAGCCAAAGGCATCCGTCGGCGGGATCCAGCAACAGCGCAAGGCGCGCGTCCTCCCGCTCGCTCCAGAACACGCACCGGCCATGCGCGCGCAAACAGCGCCAATCGCTGTAGGGCGACGTGTCGCCAGGCGAAGGGGCCGTGGCCCGGCGCAACCAGTCCATGCCCCGCTCGCGGAGCGCCGCGGCGGCGCGGCGCTCCAGGCGCAGGCCGATGGCGCCGCGTCCCCCGCTCCGCAACCGCAATCGCGACAGCGGCGAGCGTTCCCAGCACACGGCATCGGCCGGGGCCAGCATCGCCACCGTCGCCAGCGCCGTAGGCAACAGGCGCCGGACCCGCCGCAGCAGGCGTACGTGCGCCGACAGGGCGCTCATCGCAGCTGGGCTCCAAGTTCGTACCAGTCCAGCCGGCGCGTCAGCCACATGATCGCGGCCAGGATGCCGAACAGCAGCAGCGACCCCATCAGCAACGCGTTGTCCTCGGAGACCAGCAGTCCGTACAGCACCCCGTACAGCACGGTCAGCAGCGCCGCGAACCCGGCCGCGAGCGACCGGCTGTGCAGCACCCCGGCCAGGTAGAAGAACTGCAATCCGATGCACGCCGCGGCCGACATGCCATAGGCCTGCCAGAACGGGACGACCTCGGAGAGGCTCAGCAGCAGCAGGAAAAAGATCGCCAGCGCCAGCCCGACCAGCAGGTACTGCACGGGATGGATGCGCAACTGCCTGGTCAATTCCAGCAGCACGAAGCCGACGAAGGTGAGCAGCACGAACAGCACGCCGTACTTGCTGGCGCGGTCGGCCTGGGTATACGCATCGACCGGATCGAACAGGTCCACGCGCAACGCATCCGGCCGCGTGCCCTCGATCAACTGCGCCTGCGCGCGCGTGGCGAGCGAGGACAGCGCCCACTGCGCGCGGAAGCCGTTCGCATCGACCTGCCGCTCGACCGGCAGGAACTCGCCGCCGAAGGAGGGATGCGGCCAGGACGAGCGCAACGTCACCTGGTTGCTGTCGCCTGCCGGCACCACCGACAGCGAGCGGGTGCCGGACAGGCGCAGGTCAAGCACGACGTCCTCCAGCGCCGGCAGCGTGCCGTCCCGCGCATCGCCCGGCATCGGCAGCGGCGCGTGCATGCCCTGCGTGGTCGGCTCCAGCCCGCCGCTGCCGTTCTCCAGTTCCAGCGCGCGGCCGGCCACGGCCAGGCTCGGCTCGCCGGCCAGCCCGCGCACGTCGGCGATGCCCAGCGCCAGGTAGGGCTGGCCGTACACGCGGCCGGGGGACGGCTCGTAGCGCATCGGCGCGAACGTCGCCCGCACCTGCGCCTGCCACACGTACACCGGCACCTTGAACAAGCCGACGCGGCGCTCGGAAGGCACCAGCACGCCCTCGATCCGCAAGCGGGCCGGCGCCTGCACCAGGTGCCCGGTCTCGCGGCGCCGCTGCACGGTGGTATTGCCGGCGTCGTCGCGGACCTTGAGCTCGACCTCGCGCGTCCACGGGATGTAGCGCAGCGGCCCGACGAAGCGCTGCTCGCCGGCGCTGCTCTGGGCCACGCGCTGGACGGCTTCGTCGCGGTAGCGCTCGCGGTCCTTGATGACGCTCCGGATCAGCAGCAACGGGACCAGCAACACCAGCAGCAGTCCGCCCACGATGACGAACCGCAACAGCAACTTGAGGGACTTCATCGACGATCCTCCTGGAAGAGGACCGCAGCTTGCGGCCGCACGGTGAGCGCGGTTTGTGGCGAATTTGAAGTCTGCGTGAAGTCCCGCCGGTTCAGGCCGTCCGCGCGACGGGCAAGGACAGCACCGCCCGGGCGCCGCCGCCGGCGCGGTCGTCCAGCCGCGCTTCGCCGCCGTGCAGCCGCGCCACCTCGCGCACGAACGGCAGCCCCAGGCCGGAACTGCGCGGCGTCCCGTCCGGGCGCGGCAGCGAGTAGAACCGCTCGAACACGCGCTCGCGCGCGTAGTCGGGCACGCCCGGCCCGGCATCCTCGACGCTCAGCCGCAGCCCGCCCGCCTCCCGCCGCGCGGCCAGGACGACCTCGCCGCCCGCGGGCGAGAACGCGATCGCGTTGTCGAGCAGGTTGCACAGCGCCTGGCGCAGCAGGAAGGCATCGCCATCCAGGCCCGGCAACGGTTCCTCCGCGTCGATCCGCAGCGTCACCGCGCGTGCCGCCGCCTGCACCGCGGTGGCTTCTACCGCCTGGCGCAGCAGCGCCCCCGCATCCACCGGCGCACGCTTCTGCAGCCAGCCGTGCTGCTCGACCTCGGCCAGGGCCAGCAGCTTGTCGATGGTCTCGGTGAGCCGCCGCTCCTGCGACCGGATGTTGCCGACGAAGCGCTGCCGCTCCGGTTCGGGCAGCGGCTCCTGCAGCAGCTCGGCCGCCCCCCGGATCGCCGCCAGCGGGCTCTTCATCTCGTGGGTCAGCGACTGCACGTACTGCTCCACGTAGGCCTTGCCCTCGAGCTTGCGGCGCATCTGCTCCAGGGCCCGGCCGAGATCGCCGATCTCGTCGCGGCGCGGCGGCGGCGGCGGCACCGGTTCGCCGGCGCTGACCGCCCGCGCATACCGGTGCAGCCGGCCGATGCCGCGCGACAGCCACCAGGTCGCCAGCACGCCGATCAAGGCGGCGATGCCGACCAGCCAGGCGCCGCGCTGCAGGATGCTGCGCTGGCTGGCCACGATGAACGGCTCGATGCTGCGGTTCGGCTGCGCCACGGTCAGCACGCCGATCAGGCGCTGGCGGTCGCCGGGCGCGTAGATCGGCGCGGCGACGTGCATCACGCTGGGGCTGTCCCGCGTCGCGGCGTCCTCGGGGCTGGAACGCGCGCCGTACTCGCCGCGCAACGTGCGGTAGACGTCGTTCCAGCGCGAATTGTCGCGGCCGAGGTCGCGGCCGCTGGAATCGAACACGACCACGCCGCGGGCGTCGGTCACCATCACCCGGTAGTCGATGCTGCGCTTGGGAAAGCGCCAGACCAGCGCGTGCGGATCGCGCTGCTGGGCGAGCGCCACCTGGCGTGCGAACGCGCCGTCGCGGATGCGTCCGGCGGCCAGGTCGGGCGCCGCCATCTCGGCCAGCAGATTGGCCGAATCGACCAGCGTGGACTCGATCGCCTGGCGCACGCCCGGCTTGACCTCGTTGACGAACACCCGCATCACGAAGAACGCGGCGACCCCGACGATCAGGAAGAAGCCCAGGAACAGCTTCAGGCCCAGGCGCACGTCACGCCTCGATCGCGTAGCCGAGCCCGCGATGGGTGCGGATCGGGTCCACCGTCGCCCCGGCCTCGCGCAGCTTGGCGCGCAGGGTCTTGACGTGGGTATCGACGGTGCGGTCGGTGCTGTCGGCGTCGCTGTCCCAGGCGCGGTCCATCAACTGCGCGCGGCTGAGGATGGCGCCCGGCCGCGCCAGCAGCGCCGCCAGCAGGCTGTATTCGTAGCGGGTCAGCGGCAGCAGCCGGTCGCGATAACGGACCCGGCATCCCTCGCGATCGATCGCGAAATCGCCGTGCCGCTGCCATCCCGCCTCGGCCGCCGGCACGTGGCGGCGCAGCCGCGCACGCACCCGCGCCATCAGCTCGCGCGGCGAGAACGGCTTGGCCACGTAATCGTCCGCCCCCAGTTCCAGCCCCAGCACGCGGTCGATCTCGTCGTTGCGCGCGGTCAGGAACACCACCGGCACCGCGGTGAACCCGCGCAGCCCCCTGCAGACCTCGAAACCGCTGATGTCGGGCAGGCCGACGTCCAGGAGCACCAGATCGACCGCGGGCGCCTCGCGCAACCGCGCCAGCGCCTGCCGCCCCAGCGGCACGTGCTCCACCGCGTAACCCTCGCTGCGCAGCGCATACAGCACCGGATCGGCGATGGCGGGCTCGTCCTCCACGACGAGGACACGGGCGGCGGAAACGGACATGGCGCGCAGCATAGCGGCACCAGGGCCCGCGTGGCTGCTGGCGGGAACCGGATTTTTTGATGGAGACAGCGGAACCACTCCACCAGCCCGAACAGTTCCGGAGCCAAGGCTGTTGCTGTTACCTATGATTTTTGTCGTTGCTGTTGCTTTCCGCTGTTGACGTACCGGGGCCCCTCCGAAGCGGCGGAGACGGCGGGAAAAACCCGCAGGGCGACGCACATGGGCTCGCCGGAAAAAGGCGAAGCACTGCTTCGCCCCGGCGGGCGGGCATTCGCCGCGCGGCGAATGCCCCGGACTCGGCCGCGTAGCGGACGAGCCCCGTCGAAAAATCCCGCCGGCTCCGCGGACCCGCAGCACAGCTGCGGGCGCGCAGGCGGGGTGTGCTTGATCAGCCGTTCGGCTGCTGTGAAGCGCTTCTTTTGGTTACTTTTCTTTACGCGGCACATCCCTGTGCCGCGCCCTTCGGGCGGCTTCGCCGTGCGGCGCTGCTCCTGCAGCGCGCGTGCACAAGCAAAGAAAAGTGACTCGCCAAAGGCGAAAGCTATTGCTTCAAGCGAGAAAAGCCAAAGCAAGAACAAAGTCCCTGGATGATCAGCCGTTCGGCTGCTGGAAAGCGCCTCCCGCCTTCGCGGGAATGACGGTAGTAGGTCCACAGGGACCGGATAGATAGCGCGGAAGTCCCTGGATCTTCGCCCCCCGGCCGTCAGGCATAGCCCGATGGCGCTCAGCGCCGCGCGAGCCAGTGGCCAGCAAGCAGCGGCCCTTCGCCCCCGCCTTCTCACCCAACCAACAACCAATAAAACCCACACCCAGCCAAGCCCCAAGCCTCTACACTGGCCCCCATGAACTACCGCCACGCCTTCCACGCCGGCAACCACGCCGACGTGCTCAAGCACATCGTCCTGCTCGCCCTGATCGACGCGCTCAAGCGCAAGGACACCCCGTTCTTCGTCCTCGACACCCATGCCGGGCGCGGCCGCTACCTGCTCGGCGGCGAGGAGAGCAAGAAGACCGCCGAGGCCGAGGACGGCGTGATGCGGCTGATGGCGCAACCCCGGCTGCCGGAGGTGGTGGAACGCTACCTGCGCGCCGTGCAGGCCGACAATCCGGTGGGCGCCCTGGTCGCCTATCCGGGCTCGCCGCTGCTTGCCGCACAGGCGGCGCGCGAGCAGGACCGGTTCGCCTTCTGCGAGATGCAGCCGGAGGAAGCCGCCGCCCTGGAGGCGCTGTTCGCCCACGATCCGCGCGTGCGCGTGCATGCCGGCGACGGCTATGCCGCGGCCCGCGCCTTCCTGCCGCCCAAGGCCGGTGCGGCCAGGATCGGGCGCGGCCTGGTGCTGATCGACCCGCCCTACGAAGCGCAGGACGCCGAGTACCCCCAGATCGTCGAGAGCCTGCGCGAAATCCTCGCGCGCTGGCCGCAGGCGATGGCCGCGGTGTGGTATCCGGTCAAGCAGCGCCGCAGCCTGTTGCCGTTCTTCCGCAAGGCCACCGCCCTGCCCGCCAAGTCGCTGCTGGTGGCCGAGCTGCTGGTGCGTCCGGACGATTCGCCGCTGCGCCTCAACGGCAGCGGCCTGCTGCTGCTCAACCCGCCCTGGCAGTTCGACCAGGTGCTCGCGCCGGCGCTGCCGGTGCTCAAGCGGCACCTCGGCGAGGCCGGCGCTTCCACCCGCCTGGAGTGGCTCAAGCAACCGGCGTGAGTTTCACCCGGTGTTCACGAACGGATCACGCCCCGGCCGAGTACAGTCGCGCCGCGGCCCCTGTTCAGGCTTCCGCCGCGTGCATCGGAAGCGTTCATTCTGCCGCCGTGGGTAATGCCAGAATCTTCCTTATTTGAGGAATACCGGACATGGCCATCCGCAATCGCATGCCCCCATGGCATGAAAACTTCACCCTGCCCAATGGCCATACGCTCCTGCTCCGCCCCATCCGCCCGGAAGACGGCCCGCCGCTGCAGGGCGCCTTCAGCCTGCTCGAACCGGCGGAGATCCGCGACCGGCTGCTGCGCCCGGCGGGCGATCTCACCTCCGACCAGGTGCAGCGCCTGACCCATCCCAATCCCAAGACCGAGATCGTGCTGGTGGCGGCCGAGACCTTGCCGCCGGGCGAGGCCGTGATCGGCGCGATCGCGCGCGCCGCCGTGCTGCCCGGATCGCGCGAAGCCGAGTACACGATCCTGGTCAGCCGCTTCGTCACCGGCCAGGGACTGGGCCGGCAATTGATGCGCAAGCTGGTCAAGTGGGCCCGCCGCAAGTACCTCGACCGGGTGTTCGGCGACGTGCTGCGCAGCAACGTGCCGATGCTGCAGCTGGCCGAATCGCTCGGCTTCAAGCCGCACCCGCACCCGAACTCGCCGGAGCTGGTGCGGATGGTGCTCGAGCTGGAAGCGTAGCCCGGCCCGGACGCCCGGCTTGCCCCCAACGGTTCCGCGCGGAACTTCGCGCCCGCTTCGCGCCTGTTCCCGCGGCTGCTGCCGCGTCCCTTTTTGACGTGCAGGGACTTTCCTCCAGCAGGTCCGATGCATGCCCTGGATCGGCGCGGCCCGCGGAATAGGCGTTCGCTCGGGCAAGCGCGTTAAAATCGGGGGTCATGCTGTCTCCTTCCCCTCTCCCCGCTCCGCCGCTGCCCCGTGCCGGGCAGCTCCGCGCCTGGTGGCGCGCCCCTGCTTCTCCAAGCGCGCTGGCCTGGTACATCGCCCGTGCCGCCGAGTCGCACGACGGTCCTCTGCTGGTGGTCGCGCGCGACAACCAGGGCGCGCACCAGCTCGAATCGGACCTGCAGGCGCTGCTCGGCGACGGGCGGGCGCTGCCGATCGTGCCGTTCCCCGACTGGGAAACGCTGCCCTACGACCAGTTCAGCCCGCACCCTGACATCATCAGCCAGCGCCTGAGCGCGCTGCACCGGTTGCCGTCGCTGAAGCGCGGCATCGTGATCGTGCCGGTGCAGACGCTGATGCAGCAGTTGGCGCCGTTGAGCTACATCGTCGGTGGCAGCTTCGACCTGAAGGTCGGCCAGCGCCTGGACCTGGACGCGGAGAAGCGCCGGCTGGAAAGCGCCGGCTACCGCAACGTGCCGCAGGTGATGGACCCGGGCGACTTCGCCGTGCGCGGCGGCCTGCTCGACGTGTTCCCGATGGGCGCCATCGCGCCGCTGCGGATCGAGCTGCTCGACGAGGACATCGACTCGATCCGCGAGTTCGACCCGGAATCGCAGCGTTCGCTCGACCGGGTGGACGCGGTGAAGATGCTGCCGGGCCGCGAGGTGCCGATGGACGAGGCCAGCGTCGAGCGGGTGCTGGCGCGCCTGCGCGAGCGCTTCGACGTCGACACCCGGCGCAGCGCGCTGTACCAGGACCTCAAGGCAGGCCTGGCGCCGTCCGGTATCGAGTACTACCTGCCGCTGTTCTTCGAGCCGGCGCGCGCGGCGAAGGAACCGGCCACGGCGACGCTGTTCGACTATCTCGACAAGAGCGTGCTGGCGCTGGTGGCGCCGGGCGTGTCCAACGCCGCCGATGCGTTCTGGACCCAGGCGCAGAACCGCTACGAGCAGCGCCGCCACGACGTGGAGCGCCCGTTGCTGCCGCCGGCCGAGCTGTACCTGGTGCCGGACGTGCTGCGCGAGCGTCTGAACGCGCTGCCGCGCATCGAGGTCTGGCCGCCCGAGCACGCCAACCTCGACAAGGCCAGCGCGCTCGGCGACCAGCCGCTGCCGCCGCTGCCGGTGGCGGCCAAGGACGCGCCCGCCGGACAGGCGCTGAAATCCTTCATCGCCCACTATCCCGGGCGCGTGCTGATCGCCGCCGATTCCCCCGGCCGACGCGAGGCCTTGCTGGAAGTGCTGGCGGCGGCGGAACTGCGGCCTGCGGTGCTCCCCGATTTCGCGGCCTTCCTCCCTTCTCTTCCCGGGGGAAGGCGACCCGAAGGACAGGAAGGGCTGCCGCGCTTCGCCATCGCCGTCGCGCCGCTGGAAGACGGCTTCGCGCTCGACGACCCGCAGGTCGCGGTGCTCACCGAGCGCCAGCTGTTCCCGGAGCGGGCCACCCAGCCGCGCCGCAGCCGCCGCGCCGGGCGCGAGCCGGAAGCGATCATCCGCGACCTCGGCGAGCTGACCGAGGGCGCGCCGATCGTGCACGAGGACCACGGCGTCGGCCGCTATCGCGGACTGATCGCGATGGACGTGGGCGGCATGCCCGGCGAATTCCTCGAGATCGAATACGCCAAGGGCGACCGGCTGTACGTGCCGGTCGCGCAGCTGCACCTGATCAGCCGCTACTCCGGCGCATCCCCGGAAACCGCGCCGCTGCACTCGCTGGGCGGCGAGCAATGGGCCAAGGCCAAGCGCAAGGCCGCCGAGAAGGTCCGCGACGTGGCCGCCGAGCTGCTGGAGATCCAGGCGCGCCGCCAGGCCCGCGCCGGGCTGGCGTTGCAGGTGGACCGCGCGATGTACGAGCCGTTCGCGGCCGGCTTCCCCTTCGAGGAAACCCCGGACCAGCTTGCCGCCATCGACGCCACCCTGCGCGACCTCGCCAGCAGCCAGCCGATGGACCGCGTGGTGTGCGGCGACGTCGGCTTCGGCAAGACCGAGGTCGCGGTGCGCGCCGCGTTCGCCGCCGCCAGCGCCGGCAAGCAGGTCGCGGTGCTGGTGCCGACCACGCTGCTGGCCGAGCAGCACTACCGCAATTTCCGCGACCGCTTCGCCGACTATCCGCTCAAGGTCGAGGTGCTCTCGCGCTTCAAGAGCACCAAGGAGATCAAGGCCGAGCTGGAAAAGGTGGCCGCCGGCACCATCGACGTGATCGTCGGCACCCACCGGCTGCTGCAGCCGGACGTGAAGTTCAAGGACCTGGGCCTGGTCATCGTCGACGAGGAGCAGCGCTTCGGCGTGCGCCAGAAGGAGGCGCTCAAGGCGATGCGCGCCAACGTGCACCTGCTCACGCTCACCGCCACGCCGATCCCGCGCACGCTGAACATGGCGATGAGCGGCCTGCGCGACCTGTCGATCATCGCCACGCCGCCGCCGAACCGGCTGGCGGTGCAGACCTTCATCACCCAGTGGGACAACGCGCTGCTGCGCGAGGCGTTCCAGCGCGAGCTCTCGCGCGGCGGCCAGCTGTACTTCCTGCACAACGACGTGGAAAGCATCGGCCGCATGCAGCGCGACCTGGCCGAGCTGGTGCCGGAGGCTCGCATCGGCATCGCGCACGGGCAGATGCCCGAGCGCGAGCTGGAGAAGGTGATGCTGGATTTCCAGAAGCAGCGCTTCAACGTGCTGTTGTCGACCACGATCATCGAATCGGGCATCGACATCCCCAACGCCAACACCATCATCATCAACCGCGCCGACCGCTTCGGCCTGGCCCAGCTGCACCAGCTGCGCGGCCGTGTCGGTCGTTCCCACCACCGCGCCTACGCCTACCTGGTGGTGCCCGACCGGCGCTCGATGACGCCCGATGCCGAGAAGCGCCTGGAAGCCATCGCCTCGATGGACGAACTGGGCGCGGGCTTCACCCTGGCCACCCACGACCTGGAGATCCGCGGCGCCGGCGAGCTGCTCGGCGAGGACCAGAGCGGGCAGATGGCCGAGGTCGGCTTCAGCCTCTATACCGAGCTGCTCGAACGCGCGGTGCGCAGCATCAAGCAGGGCAAGCTGCCGGACCTGGACGCCGGCGAGGAAGCGCGCGGCGCCGAGGTCGAGCTGCACGTGCCGGCGCTGATCCCCGAGGACTACCTGCCCGACGTGCACACCCGCCTCACCCTGTACAAGCGCATCTCCAGCGCGCGCGACGGCGAGGCGCTGCGCGAACTGCAGGTGGAGATGATCGATCGGTTCGGGCTGTTGCCCGACCCGGTCAAGCACCTGTTCGCCATCGCCGAACTCAAGCTGCAGGCCAGCGCGCTCGGCGTGCGCAAGCTGGAACTGGGCGAGAACGGCGGACGCATCGTGTTCGAGGCCAAGCCGGACATCGACCCGATGGCGGTGATCCAGCTGATCCAGAAACAGCCCAGGCTCTACGCGATGGATGGGCCGGACAAGCTGCGCATCAAGCACCCGCTCCCGGAGCCCGCCGACCGCTTCAACGCCGCCAAGGCCTTGCTGGCGACGCTGCGGCCGGGCTGAGGCATCTTCCCGACGCCCTGGCCTCGCCCTCGCGAGGCTAGGGCCGTCGCGCCAACGGCCCTAGCCGGCCTGCACGGTGCGATTGCGTCCCTGCTCCTTGGCCTGGTAGAGCGCGCGATCGGCCTGCTTGAGGACCGCCGCCACTTCGTCCGCGGTATCGGGGAAGTGCGCCACGCCGAGCGAGATGGTGATCGCCACGTCCATGCCGAGCAGCGTCTCTTCCACCAGTTGCCGCAGCCGCTCCGCAGTCTGCGTTCCCAGCTCCAGCGGCGTGTCCGGCAGCAGGATGGTGAACTCCTCGCCGCCGCTGCGGCAGGATACGTCGCCAGGACGCAACGCCTTGCCGATCACGCCCCCGAGCGCGGACAGCACGCGGTCGCCGCTGTCGTGGCCCCAGGTGTCGTTGATCGCCTTGAAGTGATCGATGTCCAGCACGATCACCGAAAAACCGCGCCCGGCCTCGCGCCATTGCTCCAGGAACTCCTGCAAGCCGCGGCGATTGAGCAGGCCGGTCAACGGATCGGTGAGCGATTCCGTGTTCAGCCGGCGGATCGTGCTGCTCATCGCCGACAGGCCGGCCAGGATCGCGCGCTTGAGCTGTGCGACCTCGTAGTACCAGGCCCGCACGCCCTGGATCGATTGCTCCGCTCCCGCTTCCTCCATGATCTGCGCGCGCCGCGCCAGCTTCCACAGCGGCAGCGCGATCAACCGCGACAGCCACCAGATCAGGCCCAGCGTGACCAACAGCAGCGGCAGCGTGTACAGCACGAGCCGGCGCGAGAGCGCGTCCAACCGGGCCAGCGTGGTGTCGAGCGGGCGCTGCGCCACCACCCCCCAATGCACGGACCTGAGCGGAGAGAACCCGGCAAGCATCTGCACGCGGCGGCTGTTCGGCGCCTGCATGCTGCCGGCCTTGCCCGCCAATACCCGGTCGACCACCGCGTTGTCGTCGATGCGCTCGCCGATGCGCTCGGTATCGCGGTGGTAGATCACCCGGCGGTCGCCGTCCACCACGTACAGGTACGAACCGTCCTTGTAGTAGTGCTCGCCCAGCAGCCTGTGCAAGGCATTGTCCTCGTGCAGGTAGATCGAGCCCGCCACGTAGCCGAGATAGCGTCCGTCCTGCGCGAAGATCGGGCTGGAGACGACCACCACCAGTCGCCCGCTCGCGCCCACGTAGGGTGGGCTGACCTGCACCTCGCGATGCTGCAGCGCCAGCCGCGCGCCCAGCGAGTTCAACCGCGTGCCCGGTGCCAGCACCTGCGGCGCGGTCGTCACCACCCGGCCTTCGGCATCGACCACCAGGACGGAATTGAACCCCTGGTACTCCGCCAGGATGCGCTGGATGTCCCGGCTCAGTTCGGCGACCGATCCCCAGTGCTCGGCCAGCGACTGCGCATGGGTCCGGACCATGCGCTTGGCGCCGTCGAGATAATAGTCCGTGGTGTCGGCCAGCTTGAGCGCATAGACCCGGTTGGCCTCCAGCGTACTGTCGATCAACAGCTCCTTTTGCACCCTGTAGCTCGCCCACATCACGCTGGCGAGCGTCAGCACCACCGACACGCCCGACAGGATCAGGACCAGTTGGCGGAGATTGATGGGCGGGAGACCGCGCCTGCTGCCTATTAGCATGGAGGTCGACTGGAACCTGGCTGCCGCCTACCTTACCGGGTGTACGCGGATGCTAGCCATCCCCGTCCCTTGCTACAGTTGCGATTCGACCGGCAACCAGCCGACCGCACGGGCCGCGATCCTTCGCCAGATGCCCGCCTCCGGCTCGCGCGTCCAGGTGCGCGGCGGCGAGGCCGCGTCGTCGTGCCAGCGCAGCTCGCTATGCTCCAGCGCCAGCCGGTAGCTGAGCCGAGCGGAGGTCTTGGCCCGGTACAGCGCCTCCAGCTCGGCGGCGGCCTCGCGGCTCTCGAACAGCAGCCCCATTTCGGTATTGAGGTTCATCGAGCGCGGGTCGAGGTTGAACGACCCGACGAAGCCTTCGCGCCCGTCGATCACGAAAGCCTTGGTGTGCAGGCTGGCGCCGCTGGAACCGAACAGGCTTCCCGAGGGCTCGCCGCGCGGCTTGAGTTCGTGGAGCTCCACGCCCTCCCGCAGCAGCGGTACGCGGTAGCCGGCGTAACCGCCGTGCACGGCGAGCACGTCGTTGGCGGCGAGCGAGTTGGTCAGCACGCCCACCTCGACATCGCGCCGGCGCAGGCCGGCGATCCAGCGCAGCCCTTCGCGGCCGGGCACGAAGTACGGCGAGATCAGCTTCAGCTCGCGTCGTACGCTGGCCATCCGGTCGACCAGCACCGGCGTCATCCAGTCCGGCTGCGCCCGTCCTCCCTCGGCCTTCTGCGGCGGGTCCGACACGATGCTGGCCCGGGCCGTCCAGTGCAAGGCGCGGCGGCCCTGGACCAGGTCGCGCACGTTGGGCGACTGCCGCAGCCGCTGCAGGTACGGCCGCGCCTTGGGCGAGGCCATGCCCGCGTCGATCCCGGCGCGCAGGCGGTCCAGCGCGTCCGGGCTGGCCTCGGCCAGCGCCGCCAGCGGGATCGCGCTGCGGCTGTTCCAGTAGGCGTCGAAGATCGCCGACGCCTGCCCGACCGGCGGGCCGATCACCGTGGCGTCGGCATCCATGAAGTTCATCTCGCTGTCGGCGTCGAAGTATTCGTCGCCGATGTTGCGCCCGCCGACCACCGCGATGCGGCCGTCGGCGATCCAGGCCTTGTTGTGCATGCGCCGGTTGATGCTGAAGAACCGCAGCAGCAGCTCGACGCCGCGCACGAGGGTGCCCTCGCGCGCGCGGGTCGGGTTGAACAGGCGCACCTCGATCATCGGGTGGCGGTCGAGCGCGGCCAGTACCGAGCCGCTGCCGTGCACGTTCATGTCGTCCAGCAGCAGGCGCACGCGCACGCCGCGGTCGGCGGCGCGCAGCAACTCGGCGTACAGCAGGTTGCCGGTGAAATCCGGATGCCAGATGTAGTACTGCAGGTCCAGGCTGCGACCGGCCGAGCGGGCCATCATCGCCCGGGTCGCGAAGGCCTCGATGTTGTCCGAGACCAGCGCGAACCCCGCCTGCCCCGGATGCGCCGCGGTGAGCGGGACCACCACCCGGTCGATCGGGGAATCGTCCGCCACCGGCAGCGCCTGCGAAGCGGGGCCGCGCGCGCGTTCGGCGAAGCGCCCGTAGCCGTACAGGGAGGCCAGCGACGCCAGCGCGAACAGCAGCAGCGCGGCGCCGGCCCACTTCAGTTTTTTCTTCATCCGCCGGTCCATGCCAGGAACGGGACCGATTGTAGGCACGGCCGGCGCCACGGCCGCGTGTGCAGAGGAGGCCCGGCATTGCGCCGGGCCCTCCCGCGGCGAGACATCGCGCTTACCAGATCGCCACGCGATCCTTGCCGGCGCGCACCATCGGGTCGCCCGCCTTGCACTGGAACGCCGCGGCGTAGGCCGGCATGTTCGACGGCGCGGCGATGGCGCGGAAGTTGGCCGGCGCATGCGGGTCGGTGTTCAGGCGCACCCGCAGCTCGCCGTCGGTGAAGTTGCGGCGCCACACCGTCGCCCAGTTCATGAAGAAACGCTGGTCCTGGCTGTAGCCGTCGATGGGCTTGTCGGCTTCCGGGTTTTCCTTCAGCGCCACCTGCAGCGCGTCGTAGGCCACGGTCAGGCCGCCCAGGTCGCCGATGTTCTCGCCGAGGGTCAGCCTGCCCTTCACGTGCACGCCGGGGATCGCCTCGTAGCCGTCGAACTGCGCGACCAGTTGGTCGGCACGCTGCTCGAAGCGCTTGCGGTCCTCGTCCGTCCACCAGCTGTCGAAATTGCCCTTGGCGTCGAACTGGCTGCCGGAGTCGTCGTAGCCGTGCATCATCTCGTGGCCGATCACCGCGCCGATGCCGCCGTAGTTCAGCGCGGGGTCGGCCTTGGCGTCGAAGAACGGCGGCTGCAGGATCGCCGCCGGGAACACGATCTCGTTCTTGGTGGCGTTGTAGTAGGCGTTGACCGTCTGCGGCGTCATGCCCCACTCGGTGCGGTCGACCGGCTTGCCGATCTTGTCAAGGCGCCAGCGGTAGTTGAACGCCCGGGCGGCCTGCATGTTGGCCAGGTAGCCCTCGCCGACCTGCAGTCCGCTCCAGTCGCGCCACTTGTCCGGGTAGCCGATCTTGGGCGTGAAACTGGCCCACTTCTCCAGCGCGCGCTGCCGGGTGGCCTCGCTCATCCAGTCCAGCTTCTCCAGCCGCGCCTTCAACGCGGTGGACAGGTTCTGCACCAGGTGCTGCATCTCGACCTTGGACTCGGGCGGGAACGCGGCCTGCACGTACAGCTGGCCGAGCGCCTCGCCCATCGCGTCGTTGACCGCCTGGAGAGTGCGCTTCCAGCGCGGCAGCATCTCCTGCTGGCCGCGCAGCGCCTTGCCGTAGAACTCGAAGTTGGCCTGCTCGAACGGCTTGGCCAGGTACGGCGCGGCCTCGTCCAGGGCGTGGAAGCGCAGGTAGGCCTTCCAGGTATCGGCCGGCGTGTCGGCCAGCATCCTGTCCAGCTCGGCGAAGAAACCGGGCTGGCTCAGCGAGAACTTGCCGGCGGCCGGCACCTTCAGCGCGTCGAAGAAGGCGTTCCAGTCGAAATGCGGGGTGATCCGGTTGGCCTCGGCCGCGCTGACCGGATGGTAGCGTTTGGCCGGATCGCGCAGTTCGATGCGCGACAGCGAGGCCTTGGCCAGGCGGGTCTCGAATTCGAGCACAGCCTTGGCCTGTGCCGCGGCATCCGCCGTGGTGGCGCCGGACAGCTCCAGCAGCCTGGCGATGTAGCCCGCGTAGGCGTCGCGGATGCCGGCCTTGTCGGCGTCGAGGTAGTAGCCCTTCTCGGGCAGCCCCAGTCCACCCTGGCCGGCGTAGGCGATGACCTGCCCGGAATCCTTGTAGTCGGCATTGCCGCCGAACGAGAACAGGAAGCCCTGCCCCTTCGCGTAGCTGTCGCGCAGCCAGGCGGCGATCGCTGCTCCGTCCTCCAGCGCGTCGATGGCCTGCAGTTGCGGTTGCAGCGGGGCCAGGCCGGCCTGGTCGATCGCCGCCTCGTCCATGCCGCTGCGCCACAGCGCGCCGAGCTTGGCTTCGATCGGATCCGCCGTCGTGGCCGCCGCGGCCCGCTCGACCAGTGCGCGCTGGATCGCCAGCGAGCGCTCGCCCAGCACCTCGAAGCTGCCCCAGCTGGTGCGATCGGCCGGGACCGGATTGGCCTTCAGCCACTTGCTGTTGACGAAGCCATTGAGGTCGCTGCACGCCGATACCGACGGATCCAGGTCGGTGACGTCGAACGCCACGGACGGCGCATCGATCCTGGACAGATCGAGCTTCGGCGCCTGGCCGGCCGCGCCGGCGCTTCCTGCCGGATTCTCGGGCTTGCCGCAGGCGGACAGCGACACGGCGATGGCCACTGCCAGGGACAGTGGGGCGAGCTTGCTGAGGGTCATCGGGTTCTCCAGCCTGACATCGGGAACGCACCGCTTCCGGTGCAGCCCTCCAACCTATGCGATCGCCGCCGCCCGCTGATCGGCCATTGGTCATGGTGCGAGCCGGCAAGCCCGCGTCGCCACGTCGCGCACGGCACGCTGCGCACGGATCGGCGGATGCGCACCGTCAGGCCGGCCCGCGCGCATCGTCGGCGCGCGGCACGCTCTCGAGGCCGGCGACGGGCGCATGCCGTGCCATCAGTTCGACCACCCAATCGATGAACGCCCGCAGCTTGGCGCTGACATGCCGGTTAGGCGGGAATGCCAGGTACAGCGGCATCGGCTCCAGATGCCAGTCCTCGAACAGCGCCACCAGCTCGGCGCGCGCCAGGTGCGGCTTGGCCATGTAATCCGGCAACCACAGGATGCCCAGGCCGGCCAGGCCGGCCTCGAGATAGGCATTGCCGTCGTCGACGGCGAGCACGTAGCGCCCGCGCACCTCGACGCGCTCCCCGCCGCGGCGCATCGCGTACGGCAGCGCCTTGCCGGCGCGCGCCCACAGGAAACCCACGATGCGATGATGGGTATCCTCCAGTTCGCGAGGATGCGCGGGCCGGCCCGCGCGCGCCACGTAGCCCGGCGCGGCGTAGACGCCGAGCCGCAGATCGCCCACGCGCCGCGCCACCAGCGATCGATCGGTCAGCTCGCCGCCGCGCACGACGCAGTCCACGCCCTCCCCGATCAGGTCCACCCTGCGGTCGCTCACGCCCATGTCGATCTGGATGTCCGGATAGCGGGCATGGAAGTCGGGCAAGGCCGGCACCAGGATCATCCGGGCCAACGGACTGGGCACGTCCACCCGCAAGCGGCCCCGCGGCGAGGCGGAGGCATCGGACAGGCCGGTCTCGGCATCGTCCAGGTCGGCCAGCAGGCGCACCACGCGTTCGTAGTAGGCGGCGCCATCGGCGGTGACGTTGACCTTGCGGGTGGTGCGATTGAGCAGTTTCACCCGCAGCCGCGCCTCCAGCTGCTGGACCAGTTGCGTCACGCTGGTCTTGCTCGTGCGCAAGGTCTCGGCGGCCTTGGTGAAGCTGCCGGTCTCCACCACGCGGGCGAACGCCTGCATCGCATCGAAACGGTCCATTTACGACTCCGGCGCCCGGGAACTGTTTGGATTCTACAAACGGTGATACCCGGATCGACGCGTTTATCCGGCCGGACCCGCCGCCTACGCTACCGCCATCGTCGAGACACCGGACCGCCACGGTCCCCATCGGAGGTTTTCATGGCAACACGCGATGTCGTCTTTCCCGCCGGGCGCCAGGCGCTCTACCAGCGCAACCGCTATTCGCCGGCGATCCGCTCCAACGGGTTCCTGTTCGTCTCCGGGCAGGTCGGCAGCCGCGAGGACGGTTCGCCCGAGCCGGGCCTGGAAGCGCAGGTGCGGCGGGCGTTCGACAATCTCAACGCGGTCCTGGCGGCGGCCGGCTGCAGCTTCGACGACGTGATCGACGCGACCGTGTTCATCGTCGATCCGGCGTCGAAGTTCGACGCGATCTGGAAGATCGCCTCCGAATACTGGGGCGAGGCGCCGCACCCGACGCTGACCGGCATCGGCGTGACCTGGCTGTACGGTTTCGAGTTCGAGATCAAGGTGGTCGCGAAACTGCCCGGAACCGTCGCGGGCGACCCCATGCCCGCCGCGGCGTAGCCGCAGGAAGGCCCGGCCGGGGCCGGGCTTGCTGCGTCGCGACGGGGCGGGCCTACTTCGCCTTGCCCTGGTTGGCCACGGCCTCGGCGGCGCGCTTGGCGGCCTCGGGATCGCCCAGGTAGCGGTAGGACTGCACGTTCAGCTGGTCGTCCAGTTCGAACAGCAGCGGGATGCCGGTCGGGATGTTGAGTTCCAGGATCTCTTCGCGGCTGACGTCGTTGAGGTACTTGTAAAGCGCGCGCAGCGAGTTGCCGTGCGCGGTCACCAGCACCGTCTTGCCTTCCTTCAGCTGCGGGGCGATCGCATCGTGCCAGTACGGCAGCACGCGCTCGAGCGTGGTCGCCAGCGACTCGGTGGCCGGCAGCGCCTTGCGGTCCAGCCCGGCGTAGCGGCGGTCGTGCGAGGGATGGCCCGGGTCCTCCAGGTCCATCGGCGGCGGCGGGATGTCGTAGGAACGGCGCCAGATCTTGACCTGTTCCTCGCCGTGCTTGGCGGCGGTCTCGGCCTTGTCCAGGCCCTGCAGGCCGCCGTAGTGGCGCTCGTTGAGCCGCCAGCTCTTGTGCACCGGCAGCCAGTCCTGGTCCAGCTCGGCCAGCGCGGCCTGCAGCGTATGGATCGCGCGCTTGAGCACCGAGGTGTGGGCGACGTCGAACTGCAGCCCTTCTTCCTTCATCAGGCGGCCGGCGGCGGCGGCCTCGGCGCGGCCCTGCTCGGTCAGGTCCACGTCCACCCAGCCGGTGAAGCGGTTTTCCAGGTTCCATTGGCTCTGGCCATGGCGCAGCAATACGAGTTTGCGGGTCACTACGGATCTCCGGGACGCGGGTGAGGACGCCGATTGTAGCGGGCGTCACGCGTTCCGAGCCCGGTCACGCCAAGCATGCCCCGTCCCGTGCATGCTTGGCCCATGACGACCGAGACTTCATCCGTGTTCCCGGGCTGGGACGGCAGCGTCCAGCGCGCACGCGCGCTGCAGAAGGAACTGGCGCGGCAGGTGCTGCTGCGCGACCTGTTCCCGTCCTCCCCGTCGCTGCTGGCGGGCTTCGACGTCGGCTTCGAGGACGCCGGCGCCACCACCCGCGCCGCGGCGGTGCTGCTGGACGCGCGCACGCTGCGGCCGCTCGAGCTGCAGGTCGCGCGCGTGCCGACCTCGATGCCCTACGTGCCCGGCCTGCTCAGCTTCCGCGAGCTGCCGGCGCTGTTGCAGGCGCTGGCGCAACTGTCGCGGCGGCCGGAGCTGGTGTTCATCGACGGCCAGGGCATCGCCCATCCGCGCCGGCTCGGCATCGCCGCGCACTTCGGCGTGGCGACCGGGCTGCCGACGCTGGGCGTGGCCAAGAAGCCGCTTGCCGGCCGGTTCGAACCGCCGGGCGAAGCCGCCGGCGACCACACCCCGATCGAGCTGCACGGCGAGCAGGTCGGCTGGGCATTGCGCAGCAAGGCGCGCTGCAATCCGCTGATCGTCTCGCCCGGGCACGGCATCGGCCTCGATTCGGCCCTGGCCTGGACGCAGCGCACGCTGCGCGGCTACCGGCTGCCCGAACCGACCCGGCTGGCGGACCGCCTGGCCTCGCGCCGCGGCGACATGCCGCCGCTGGAACACCCCATTTCCCCGCCGTGACCCCTCCTCGCCACCGCCCGTGCCATCCTGCCGCCTCGATCCACGCCGGAGCCCGCGCATGACCACGATCATCGATCCCCGCACCCACGACCTGGGCGACGGCCTCACCGTGCGCCGTGCGGTGCCGACCCTGCAGATGCGCAGCGTCGGCCCGTTCGTGTTCGTGGACCACATGGGGCCGGCGGTGTTCGAGCCCGGCCGCGGCATCGACGTGCGCCCGCATCCGCACATCGGCCTGGCCACGGTGACGTTCCTGTGGGCCGGCGCGATCCAGCACCGCGACACGCTCGGTTCCGACCAGGTGATCCAGCCCGGCGACGTGAACTGGATGACCGCCGGCCGCGGCATCGCCCACTCCGAGCGCTCGCCCCAGCAGGCGCGCCGGAACGAGCAGCGCCTGCATGGCATGCAGACCTGGGTCGCGCTGCCGAAGGAGCATGAGGAGGTCGAGCCCGCGTTCTATCACCACGCCGCCGCGACCCTGCCGCAGCAGCGCCGCGGCGGCGCCTGGCTGCGCGTGATCGCGGGCCGCGCCTATGGCGAGGAGTCGCCGGTGAAGGTCTTCGCCGACACGCTCAACGTCGCGATCGACCTGGAGCCGGACGCGGAGGTCGATCTCGACGCCGGCCATCGCGAACGCTCGCTCTACATCCTCGAAGGCGAGGCGCAACTGGACGGCGTGGACATCCCTGCGCGCCACCTGGTGGTCCCCGAACCCGGCAGCCGTGCGCGCCTGCGCGCCAAGACCCCGCTGAAGGCCATGCTGATGGGCGGCGAGCCCCTCGATGCCCACCGGCACCTGTGGTGGAACTTCGTGTCCAGCTCCAGGGAGCGCATCGAACAGGCCAAGGAGGACTGGCGCAACGGCCGCTTCGGTACCATCCCGGGCGACGACCAGGAGTTCATCCCCCTGCCCGAGCAGCCCGCCCCCAAGCCGCCGAACTATCCCTGAGCCGGCGGCAAGACCGTCGCGGCGGGATTTGTCACGGCCGCCGGGCTTGGTTATCGTGGCCCGGCCTGGTCGCCTGGCCGGGCACGTCGGGGGTGCGCCAAGGGGGGCGCTGTACGGGCGATCGGGGAGGGTGGCCCGGGCAACGCTTGACGCAACACGGTGCATCGCCGGATGGCCTCCATCGTGGGTCCTTCACGAGAGCGCCGCACGCTCCATGTGCGGGGTCCTTTTCTGTCCGGGGAACCTTGAATGAAATCCGCTTTCCGCCTCGTCGGCCTGTCGTTGCTGTCCGCGTCCGCGTGGGCCCAGCAGCAAACCGCCTGCCCCACCCTGCCACCGTCCTCGGGCCTGCAATGGAACCAGCAGGCCGGCAGCGACTACCTCGCCTGCAAGGCCTCCAATGCCGAAGGCAGGCAAGTGGTGGGCCTGATGTTCACCACCCGCGATCCCGGCATCGTACTCTCGCGCGATCGCCGCGCCGAGAAGGGCGAGATCGGCGGCGAATCGATGTACTGGTACAGGCTCGACCTGGGCGGGCGCCAGCTGCCTGAAATGGAATCGCGCCGCATCACCGTGGCCGAGCTCGGCAAGCATCGCTATGCCCAGATCTGGATCGATGCCGCGAGCGGCGACGAGCTGGCCTCGGTGCAGTCGCTGGTGCAGAGCCTGGACCTGGAACCGGCCAGCCTGGCGCTCGGCCGCTGAGCCCCCCCTGTTGAACCTGGCGCGGCGCGAGTATTGAATGGCGCATCCCGCCCAGTCCGGGCGGGCTTGCTCAGGAGTCGACCATGTCACTGGCTAAACGATTGACGGCGGAGTTCCTCGGTACGTTCTGGCTGGTCCTCGGCGGTTGCGGCAGCGCGGTACTCGCCGCGAAGTTCGGCGGCGACGGCAATCCCCTCGGCATCGGTTTCCTCGGCGTGGCCCTGGCGTTCGGCCTCACCGTGCTCACCGGCGCCTATGCGTTCGGCCACATCTCGGGGGGGCACTTCAACCCGGCGGTGAGCTTCGGGCTGTGGGCCGGCGGGCGCTTCCCGCTCGCCGACCTGGTGCCCTACGTGGTCGCGCAGGTCGCGGGTGCGATCTTCGCCGGCTTCATCCTGTTGCAGATCGCGCAGGGCAGCGCCGGCTTCGCGATCGACGGCAGCCAGGCCGGCGCATTCGCCAGCAACGGCTACGGCGCATTGTCGCCGGGCGGCTATTCGCTGGCGGCGGCGTTCCTGTGCGAGGTGGTGCTGACCGCGGTGTTCCTGCTGGTGATCATGGGCTCGACCCATGCCAACGCGCCGACCGGCTTCGCGCCGATCGCGATCGGCCTGGCGCTCACGCTGATCCACCTGATCAGCATCCCGGTGACCAACACCTCGGTGAACCCGGCACGCTCCACCGGCGTGGCGCTGTTCGCCGGCAGCGGCGCGATCGGCCAGCTGTGGCTGTTCTGGGTGGCGCCGCTGATCGGCGGTGCGCTCGGCGGCGTGATCTACAAGGCGCTGGGGAAACATTGAAACCCGCTCGACCCGCCGGCGGAGATCCCGCCGGCGGGTCGAGCCGCATCGCGCGCAAGCGTGGCCTGGAGCCGGTCCATCTCGATCGGCTCCGCCATCTTCCCGGCACGGATTGGCTGATGCGCCGGGAACTATTCCCGGTGCATGCCGCAACGCCTGCGGCGCGCGACCGGCCTGATCCTGCCAGGCATCTCCACCTCCGTTCGACCGGATCCCCGCGATGGCGGCGTCAGGCGGGCGCCAGCGTGGTGGCGATGCCGACCTCACCGGTGAGCAGCCGGTGGATCGGGCATTTCTCGGCGATCTCCAGCAGCTTCTGGCGCTGCGCGTCGTCGAGCGCCCCCTGCAGTACGACGTTGCGCTCGATCGCGGTCCCGGTGGCATCGCGCTTGCCGTACCGCAGGTGCACCGTGATGCCCTGCAACGGCCACTGCTTGCGCGCGGCGAACATCCGCAGCGTGATCGCGGTGCAGGCGCCCAGCGCGCCCAGCACCAGCGCCTCGGGATCGGGCGCGGCATCGGCGCCGCCATTGGCGGGCACCGTGTCGGCGCTCCACGAATGGCGGCCGTCGTCGATGACGACGTGGTACGGCGCAGCCTCGCTGCGCGCGGTGACGATCGTGGTCTCGCTCATGCGTTCTCCGCTGCAAGGCGACCGGCTGGTGCCGGCCGCGGGTCTCAGAAGCGTCCTTCCTGGAAGTCCACGAAGGCCTGCATCAATTCCTGCCGGGTGTTCATCACGAACGGCCCGTAGCGCATCACCGGCTCGCGCAGCGGCCGGCCGGCGACCAGGATCAGGCGTGCGCCCTGCTGGCCGGCGCGCAGCTGCAGGCGTTCGCCGCCGCCGAGCACGGCCAGCTGCCGCGTCTCCAACGGCCGCGCGTCGTCGCCCTCGCCCACTGCCAGCCCTCCTTCGAAGGCATAGGCGAACGCGTTGTGCCCGGCCGGCAGCAGGTAGTCCCAACTCGCGCCGGGCGCCAGCTCGATATCCAGGTACAGCGGATCGGTCGCCGGCTGCACGATCGGGCCGGCGACCTCCCCGACCCGGCCGGCGATCACCTTTACCGCGACGCCGTCCGCCGGCGTCGCCACCGGGATGCGGTCCGGGGCGAACTCCTGGTACTTCGGCTCGGTCATCTTGTCCTTGGCGGGCAGGTTCACCCACAACTGGAAGCCGCGCATCCGCCCGGACTCCTGCTCGGGCATTTCCGAATGCACCAGGCCGCGCCCGGCGGTCATCCACTGCACGCTGCCCGGCGTCAGCAGGCCTTCGTTGCCGTGGTTGTCGCGGTGGCGCATGCGCCCGTCCAGCTCGGGAAAGCCGGCGATGTAGTCCTCGGCCCGGTCGGTGCCGAACTCGTCCAGCATCAGGAACGGATCCAGGTCCGGCAGCTCGGGCGTGCCGATGACGCGCGTCAGCTTGACGCCGGCGCCATCGGAGGTCGGCTGGCCATGCAGGGTCCGCAGGATCCTCGCGGAGGGGATGCGGGAAGTGTCGCTCATGGAAGCGCTCCTGTTGGAAACCGCGGATATGGGCGCCCGGGCCGCGGGCGCCAATGGCGAACGACGCAACCCATTGTTCCAGAAGCGCCGGGCTGGCGCAGGCAGGCTCCCGCCCGCGGCCGGCGCCGCCGCCTACGACCAAAGTGGTAGCGGCCGCCACGCCGGCGGGATTGACCGGCCCGCGGCAGGGGGGGAACCTTAACCGGTCTTTCCGGAGGGACGTGCATGAAAGGTTTCTCGAAGCTGGCCTGGGCCGCGCTCGCGGTCGTGGGCGCGTTCTGTCTAGGGACGGTGGCATTGCGGCGCGGCGAGCACATCAACGCGCTGTGGATCGTGGTCGCCGCCGTCTCGATCTATCTCATCGCCTATCGCTTCTACGCGCTGTTCGTCGCCAACAAGGTGATGCAGCTCGATACGACCCGGGCCACGCCCGCGGTACTCAACAACGACGGTCTGGACTACGTGCCGACCAACAAGCACGTCCTGTTCGGCCACCACTTCGCCGCGATCGCCGGCGCCGGCCCGCTGGTCGGCCCGGTGCTGGCCGCGCAGATGGGCTACCTGCCGGGCCTGCTGTGGCTGGTGGTCGGCGTGGTCTTCGCCGGCGCGGTGCAGGACTTCATGGTCCTGTTCCTGTCCAGCCGCCGCAACGGCCGCTCGCTCGGCGACCTGGTGCGCGAGGAAATGGGCCAGGTGCCCGGCACCATCGCGCTGTTCGGCGCCTTCCTGATCATGATCATCATCCTGGCGGTGCTGGCGATGGTGGTGGTGAAGGCGCTGGCGGAAAGCCCCTGGGGCATGTTCACCGTGATCGCGACGATGCCGATCGCGATCCTGATGGGCATCTACATGCGCTACATCCGGCCCGGCAAGATCGGCGAGATCTCCGTGGTCGGCCTGATCCTGCTGCTGGCGGCGATCTGGTTCGGCGGCAAGGTCGCGGCCGACCCGACCTGGGGCCCGGCCTTCACCTTCACCGGCACCCAGATCACCTGGATGCTGATCGGCTACGGCTTCGTCGCCTCGGTGCTGCCGGTGTGGCTGCTGCTGGCGCCGCGCGACTACCTGTCCACCTTCCTCAAGATCGGCACCATCATCGCGCTGGCGATCGGCATCCTGATCGTGATGCCCGACCTGAAGATGCCGGCGCTCACCCAGTTCGCCGCCAGCGGCGACGGCCCGGTCTGGAAGGGCGGCATCTTCCCGTTCCTGTTCATCACCATCGCCTGCGGCGCGGTCTCCGGCTTCCACGCGCTGATCTCCTCGGGCACGACGCCGAAGCTGCTCGCCAACGAAGGCCACATGCGCTACATCGGCTACGGCGGCATGCTGATGGAGTCGTTCGTCGCGGTGATGGCGCTGGTGGCCGCCGCGATCATCGAGCCGGGCATCTACTTCGCGATGAACAGCCCGGCGGCGGTGATCGGCGCCGATGCGGTCTCGGCCGCGCACTACATCACCAACACCTGGGGCTTCACCATCAGTCCCGAGCAGCTGGAAGCCACGGCCGCGGCGATCGGCGAGCCAACCATCCTGCACCGCGCCGGCGGCGCGCCGACGCTGGCGGTGGGCATCGCGCAGATCCTGCACGAGGCCATCCCCAGCGGCAGCGACGCGATGATGGCGTTCTGGTACCACTTCGCGATCCTGTTCGAGGCGCTTTTCATCCTGACCGCGGTGGATGCCGGCACCCGCGCCGGCCGCTTCATGCTGCAGGACCTGATCGGCAACTTCGTCCCGGCGATGCGCCGCACCGAGTCGTGGACCGCCAACATCATCGCCACCGCCGGCTGCGTGGCGCTGTGGGGCTACCTGCTCTACACCGGCGTGGTCGATCCGTTCGGCGGCATCCAGACGCTGTGGCCGCTGTTCGGCATCTCCAACCAGATGCTGGCCGGCATCGCGCTGATGCTGGGCACGGTGGTACTGTTCAAGATGAAGCGCGACCGCTACGCCTGGGTCACCGCGGTACCGGCGGTATGGCTGCTGATCTGCACCAGCTATGCCGGGCTGATCAAGATCTTCGACAGCAACCCGGCACAGGGCTTCCTGGCGCAGGCGCACAAGTTCCAGGCCGCCATCGCCAGCGGCACGGTCACGGCCCCGGCCAAGAGTGTGGCGCAGATGCAGCAGATCGTCACCAACGCCTACGTCAATACCGGCTTGACCGTGCTGTTCCTGTTCGTGGTGTTCGCGACGCTGATCTACTCGATCAAGACGATCGTGGCCGCCCGGCGCAATGCGCAGCGCACCGACAAGGAAACGCCGTACGTCGCGCTCACCCCGGCCCAGATGGCGGACCTGTGATGAGTACGGACCTGGTCCCGGTCGGGCAGTACCAGGCGCACCGCCGCTTCTGGCGGCGCCTGGTGCAGACCGCGCGGCTGTGCTGCGGCATACCCGACTACGACAACTACGTACGGCACATGCTGGAGAAGCACCCGGACCGTCCGGTCATGGACTACCCGACCTTCTTCCGCGAGCGCCAGGAAGCCCGCTACGGCGGCAAGAGCGGCTTCCGCTGCTGTTGAACCTTCCCCGGGCGACGACACCGGCAGGCGGCCTCCGGGCCGCCTGTTTTCATTCCCGCAGGCTCCCTTGCTCCCGGCCAACACGGCTCTTGAACAATGCGCGCCGCAGCGCGTTCCGGCGGCGTGCCGGACTCCGTCGTCGCCGATGGCCGAGCATGTCGTGTTCGACAACGACGGAATGCGAGCACGAAGCACGGAAACCTGGGCGCGCCCTATCGGCCGATCGGCCGGTCCGTCCAGACATGCGCGAGCCGATGACTCGCGCATGTCTCTATCCGAGGAAGGAAACCGCTCTTGCAAGGCAACAGCGATAGAGCTGCCAGGACTGCAGCCTCCCAACGGGCGCCTTCAGACGCTCAACAGCCCGGCGCGATGCCCGCCGCGTACCGCAATCCGCCACGCAACTGCGCCAGGAAATGCGGATCGGCATAGATCGCCGCATCGTGCCCCAGTCCCGTGTACCACGCACGGCCACCGTCGAAGGCATGGCACCAGGCAATGGGATGGTCGGCGCCCATGGTCCCGCCTTCGTACAGCTTCTCGTCGATCGTGGCGAGCACCTGCACCTGCCCGCGCGGATTGCTGCGGTAGTTGTACAGCTCGTCGCGGACCGGCCAGGCTTCGCCGTCCGGCCGGCCATCGCGCTCGGGCTGTACCCGGCTGCCCTGCAATCCGGGCGGATGCCCGCCGAAGTAGGCGGCCACCAGTTTCCCGTACCAGGGCCATTCGTAGCCGGTGTCCGCCGCGGAGTGGATGCCGACGAAACCGCCGCCGGCGCGGATGAAGCGCTCGAACGCGGCCTGCTGCGCCGCATCCAGCACCTCGCCGGTGGTGTTGGCGAATACCACCACGCGATAGCGCGCCAAGGCCGCATCGGTGAACGCCGCCGGATCCTCGCTGGCATCGGCCTGCATGCCCTGCTCCTCCGCCAGCCGCCGTACCGTCGCGATCGCGGTGGGAATGGAGTCGTGGCGGAACGTGGCGGTCTTGCTGAAGATCAGCACGCGCATGGCGGTCTCGGGAACGGGCGCTGCGGCCGCGGACGAACACGGCAGCAGGACGGCAAGCAGCAGGGCGATGGCAAGGCGGAGCATGGGCGGATTCTGGCATGGCCGCGTCGCCGGGCCTTTGCGCGCAGCAACATGCGCGCCGCCGGCTCGACCGGCCCTCATGCCCCTGCCATGGAACGCAGCATGACGCCCACCAGGTACGCCAGATAGGTGCCGGTCGCGTAGCCCATCGTACCGAGCAGCACCCCGACCGGTGCCAACGCGGGATGGAATGCGGCCGCCACCACCGGGGCCGAGGCGGGACCGCCGATGTTCGACTGCGACCCGATCGCGAAATAGAAGAACGGCACGTGCAGCAGCCGGCCCAGGCCCCACAACAGCACGATGTGCACCGCGATCCAGATCAGCCCGAGCAGGAACAGCCATGGCCGGTCCAGCAGCGACAGCAGGTCCATCTGCATGCCGATGCAGGCGATCAGGAAGTACAGCAGCAGCGAGCCGATCCTCGACGCGCCGGCGCCTTCCAGCGTGCGTGCCCGCGTGAAGCTCAGCGCCAGGCCGCAGCTGGTGGCCAATACCACGACCCAGACGAACGTCGAGTCCAGGCTGAACTGCGCCGCCCACGCCACGTTGCGCCCGAACCATCCGGCGAGCGGTGCGGCGATCGCGTGCGACAGTCCCACCGCGCCGAATGCCACGCCGACGATCATCATCAGGTCGGTGAGGCTCGGGATGCGCTCGTGCTCGGCCTGGAACTTCGCGATGCGCGCCTTCAGCTCGTCGATCGCGCGGGTATCGGCGCCGCTGCGAGCATCGATACGCTGCGCCCGCCCGGCCAGGAAGATCAACGTCGCCATCCAGACGTAGCCCACGCCGACATCGACTACCGCGAACTGCCCGAACGTGGTCGCGTCCACGTTGAACACCTCGCGCATCGCCAGCATGTTGGCGCCGCCGCCGATCCAGCTGCCGGCCAGCGCCGCCATGCCCGCCCAGGTATCGCCGGCGACCGTGGACGGGTGCAGCCATTTCATCAGCTGGAACGCCACCACGGCCCCGAGCATGATGCTCAGCGAGGCGCCCAGGTACATCGCCACCAGCTTGGGCCCCAACCGCAGGATGCCCTTGATGTCGACCGCGAGCGTCAGCAGCACCAGCGCCGCCGGCAGCAGCACGTCGCGCGCCACCGGGTTGTAGAGCCGGGTGGTCTGCCCGTCGATCAGGCCGATGGTGTTGTAGATGCCCGGCAGCAGGTAGCACAGCAGCAACGCCGGCACGAATGCGTAGAAGCGTTTCCAGAAGCCCTGCTCGCGCGAGGCGGTCCAGAACACCGCTCCGAGCGTGGCCGCGATCAGGCCGAAGACGACGATGTCGTTGTCGATCAATGCATGGGAATCTGGGTTCACTGACGACCTGGCCGGGAACGGGGAAACGCCGAATCTAGCCGAGCCTGGCTCCCGGGGCCAATCCGGGACGCACCCGCCCACCCGGCGCGGGCGCCGGCGACGGGCTCATTCGTAGCGGCGCACCACCCGCTCGCCGTCGGGCGCTCGCAGGACCACGTCCGCGGGCTGGCCGGTGGTGAGCCGGTGCAGCTTCGCCATCAGTTCGGCGTTCTCCAGCGCGCCCTGCTCGCGCAGGTAGCGCAGCGGCGACCAGTGGGGCCGGCACACCAGCCAGGCGCCCTTCTCCGGCTCGATGCTGACGACGTAGCGATCCTTCGATTCCATGACTTCCTCGGCTGCGACGGTATCGGGAACGGCCATGGACGCCGGGACGAGATGCGCCGATCGCCAGCCGCGGTTCCATGTGGCTGGCGGCCGATCTTGCGGCCGATGCTGCGCTGCACGCATTGCCCTGGCGGCCAGCTCCCGGCCGCAGCGCATGCCTTTGCTCGACGCGCCCAAGGCCGCTCCGCACTCGTCTCGGAATCCATAACGCGCCCCCATGGGGGGCCCCGAACGGGAAAGCACCAACCATCGAGCCACTGGTCACGGCGAGCCGGCAGGGCGCCAAACACCGTGTTCCGGCACTCGGGGAATGTGCAGGGGGTGTTCCAGCACTCGAACCGGCGCGCCCTTACTCAAGGGGCCGCGGGTTGAGTAGCCATCGGCCCCGCGTCCGGCGCCGCCAGCATCCTCCTCCGCCCCCCGCCGCGCCGTCAGTCCCGTCCCCATATCCGGGTAGGACAATTCCTACGTGACGGAAGTCACATCCCGCGATATGCTCCTCCCAGCGACCATGCCTTGGGGGGAAGGCACATGCAACAGTTGCTGCGCAAGTACGAATTGCCGGTCAAGACCGGCCTGGTGCTGGTCTACGCCGCCGTGATGGCCGGTTTCATCGCCCGGTTCGCCTGATCCCGCCCCGGCGGCCCGCGTCGCCGGGCTCCGCCGGGAACCCGCTCCCGTTCAACCGGGCGCCTGCCGGCTGCCCCCGGCAGCGGCATCGTGGTGCACCCGATGGATCTCGACGGTCACGTGCACGAGTTCCTCGTGGATGGCCAGTGCGCGGCGGAACGCGTCCGCGTCGCGGTCCGAGTCGGTGACGATTCCGACGACGCAGGCGTACTTGCCCTTGCCGACCTGCCAGACGTGCAGGTCGCAGATGCGCGCGGGCACGTCGCCCTGTTCGATCACCTCGCGGATTTCCTCGACCACCGGCGCGTCCATCTGCGCATCCAGCAGGATGCGCCCGCTCTTGCGCAGCAGTCCCCACGCCCAGACGGTCACCAGCGCGGCTCCGACCAATCCCATCACCGGGTCCAGCCAGGCCGCGCCGAACACCATGCCGCCGAGCAGCGCGACGATGGCCAGCACCGACGTGGCCGCATCGGCGATCACGTGCAGGTAGGCCGAACGCTGGTTCAAGTCGTGGCCGTGCCCGCGATGATCGTGGTGATGGTCGTGGTGGTGATCGTGCTCATGGGCATGCTCATGGCCATGGTCGTGGTGGTCGCGCAGCCACCAGGCGCAGACCAGGTTCACCGCCAGCCCCACCACCGCGATGGCGATCGCCTCCGGATAGTGGATGCGGCTGGGCAGCATGAGCCGCTCGATCGACTGGAACGCCATCAGCGCGGCCACCACCAGCAACAGCACCGCGCTGGTGTATCCGCCCAGGATCTCGATCTTCCAGGTTCCGAACGCAAAGCGGCGGTCGTGGGCGTAGCGCCGGGCGCAGGCATAGGCGAACGCGGAAAGGCCCAGCGCCAGCGCATGCGAGCTCATGTGCCAGCCGTCGGCCAATACCGCCATCGAGTTGAACCACCAGCCGCCGGCGATCTCCACCACCATCATCGCGATGGTCAGCCACATCGCGCGCCTGGCTCCCCGCTCGGCCAGGGCGTTGCCGGAATCGAACGCGTGGGTATGGCGCCGCTGTTCGGCGAGGGCATCCAGGGACATCGGAAAACCTGCGTGGGAATATACCCCCCTAGGGTATATAATCCGCGGCCATGGCGCACGTGACCCGAAACCGGAAAGCCCTGCTGAGCCGCGTCCGGCGCATCGCCGGGCAAGTGGCGGCCCTCGAGAAGGCCCTGGAAGGCGAGGCCGACTGCGGCGACGTCCTCGTACAGATCGCCGCGGCCAAGGGCGCGATGCACAGCCTGATGATGGAGGTGCTGCGGGGGCACCTGGAGGAACACGTGGTCGCCGAACAGGACCAGGACGCGCGACGGCAGGAAGCCGGGGTCCTGCTCAAGCTGTTGCAGGGTTACGCGAAGTAACGCCCCGCCGGCCCTGCGCCTGCCCCGCTCTACGTTGCGCCCCGGTGGCCCGTGCCGGCCGGCGGGCGGCCGAAGAGGAACGGGCCCGTCACGTCTTCTCGCCAGGCGGCAAGTACCATGCCGGGACGCCCGGGATGCACCGGCCTTTCGGCGGCGACGGCGACACCTGGCTGGCGTCTCGCCGGGATCCGCTCGATCGGCGTTTCGGCAAAGCCTGCGCGCCGATCCACCGACCGCCCCGCTCCACTCTCCGAACGGAAGCCCTCGCCATGCGCCTGCCTCGCCTGTTTTCCGCCGCACTGCTGGCCACCTCGCTCTTCGCCACCACGCTATCGGCGCAACCGCAGCCGGCCCCGGCGGGAGCGTCGGGCCAGCCTTATCGGACCTTGCGAGCCAAGGAACTCCTGGCCGGCATCGACGAAGGCGCACTGGCGGCCCCGACCCCTGACCCGGCAAGACAGCGCGAACTCTCGACCGGCAGGGCCATGGCCTACGTCTATGGCGTTGCCGACATCACCGCGGGCAAGGCGTGGTGCCCGCCACCCCGGCTGGCGATCAGCGAACTGGCCTCCGTCACCTATGCCTACCTCGCCAAGCTGCCCCCTGCCCGCCTGGACGAGCCGGCCTCGGTCGCGGTCGTGCAAGCCCTCGGCGCCGCGCATCCCTGCAAGTGACGGCAGTCCGTGCCGGTCGCCCTGCCGGCCAGGCCATCCGCCCCTCCCAGAAACAGAAAGGCCCGCAAGAGCGGGCCTTTCCCTTCGCGCGCGCAGCAGCCTGGCGCGAGATCGCTCAGAACGGGATGTCGTCGTCGGCGAAATCGTCCATCGGCGGCGCGGCGGACGGCTGCGGCGCGGCCTGCTGGCGGCGCGGCGCGTATTCCTGACGCTGCGGCGCCTGGCGCTGCGGGCGATCCCCGCCGTACCCGCCACCGCCACCGCCACCCTCGCCACGGCCACCGAGCATCTGCATCTCGTTGGCGACGATGTCGGTGCTGTACTTCTCCACGCCGTCCTGGCCGGTGTACTTGTCGTAACGGAGTTCGCCTTCCACGTACACCTGGCTGCCCTTGCGCAGGTATTCGCCGGCGATCTCGCCGAGCTTGCCGAAGAACACCACGCGGTGCCACTCGGTGCGTTCCTGGTTGTTGCCGTCGCGGTCCTTGCGGACGCTCGTGGTCGCCAGGCTGATGCGGGTCACGGCCATGCCGCTCTGGGTGTACTTGGTGTCCGGATCGTTGCCGAGGTTGCCGACCAGGATGACTTTGTTGATGCCGCGGGCCATTGAATTCTTCCGTCTGTGCCGGCCGGCACGGGCGCCGGCGGCGGGGTGAGGCTGGATGGGGCACGATAGTACCATCCCGCCGGACCGCCCTTCCCGGCGTGTCCCTCCCGTCCGCAGGTAGGCGCAGTCCCCGCCGCCGGGTAGGACAAGCTCCACGGGGCGTTCGCCCTACCTGCTAGGCTTGTGGCCTCCCCTCCGCTGGAAGACTCCCATGGCCCGCATCGTCGGTCTGGCCGGCAGCCTGCGCCGCGACTCCTTCAATGCCGCCCTGCTGCGGCAGGCGGCGGCCGTCGCCCCCGCGGGCAGCCGCATCGACATCCATTCGATCCGCGAGGTGCCGCTGTACGACGGCGACGTGGAGGCCGCCTCGGGCATCCCCGAGGCCGTGGCCCGGCTCAAGGACGCGGTCGCGCAGGCCGACGGCCTGCTGCTGGTCACCCCGGAGTACAACAACGGCATCCCGGGCGTGTTCAAGAACGCCATCGACTGGATGTCGCGGCCGTCGCAGGACATCGCGCGCGTGTTCGGCGGCACGCCGGTCGCGCTCGTCGGCGCTTCGCCCGGGCCGTTCGGCACCCTGCTGAGCCAGACCGCCTGGCTGCAGGTGCTGCGCACCCTGGGCACGCGGCCGTGGTTCGGCGGGCGCCTGATGCTGTCGCACGCCGACCGCGCGTTCGACGAGCGGGGCGCGCTGAAGGATCCGGCGATGCAGCAGCGGCTGGCATCGTTCGTGGCCGGTTTCTGTGCGTTCTGCGATGCCGGCGGGAACGCGGCGGAATGATCCATCGCACGCCGGCAGGCCCGCTGGCGGACCCCGGCACTTATAATTCCGGGCACGCCATCCCATCGCACCGCATGAGCATCGCCGAAGACCTCCGTCCCGCCCTGGACCTGCCCCGGATCCAGGCCCTCGCCGCTCCCGACATGGCCGCGGTCGATGCGCTGATCCGCCGCCGGCTGGCTTCGGACGTGGTGCTGATCAACCAGATCGCCGACCACATCATCTCCGCCGGCGGCAAGCGCCTGCGGCCGATGCTGGTGATGCTGGCCGGCCACGCGGTCGGCCGCGCCGGCGCCGACCACCACCAGCTCGCGGCGATCATCGAGTTCATCCATACCTCGACGCTGCTGCACGACGACGTGGTCGACGAATCCGACCTGCGGCGCGGCCGCAGCACCGCCAATGCGCTCTGGGGCAATGCGCCGAGCGTGCTGGTCGGCGACTTCCTGTACTCGCGCAGCTTCCAGCTGATGGTGGAACTGGACAGCATGGCGGTGATGCGCCTGCTCGCCGACACCACCAACCGCATCGCCGAGGGCGAGGTACTGCAACTGCTGCACGTGCACAACCCGGATACCGACGAAGCCGCATACCTGCGGGTGATCGAGCGCAAGACCGCGGTGCTGTTCGCCGCCGGTACGCGCCTGGGCGCGCTGGCCTCCGGCGCCGGCGAGGCGGTGCAGGACAAGCTGTACGACTACGGCATGCAGCTCGGATACGCCTTCCAGATCGCCGACGACGTGCTCGATTACGCCGCCGACGCCGAAGCGCTGGGCAAGAACCTCGGCGACGACCTGGCCGAAGGCAAGGCCACCTTGCCGCTGATCCATGCGATGGCGCATTCGGACGAGGCCACGCGGCAGCGCCTGCGCGAGATCGTCGAGCAGGGCGAGGCTTCGGCGATGCCCGAGGTGCTGGCGGCGATCCGGGCCACCGGCGGGCTCGATTACAGCCGCCAGCGCGCGTTCGACTACGCGCTGGCCGCCGAGCGCGCCCTCGACGGCTTGCCGGAGAACGAGGCCGTCGCCGCCCTGCGCGGCCTGGCCCGCTACGCGGTGTCGCGCACGCATTGATCCGCCGTTGCGGATAGAAGCGGGGCAATCGCGACACGTCTCTTTAGTGGGAAGGGACTTCAGTCCCGACGCTGGTCGATGCCGCGCGTCGGGACTGAAGTCGCTCCCACAAGTGCACCGCCCGCCAGGAGCGGAACCTTCCGTCAGTCGCCGAAGCGTTCCTCGAAGAAATCGTGAAGCATGCGATAGGCGCGCTTGGCCGCGCGCGCGTCGTAGCGGCAGTTGCTGGCCGGATCGTTGCCGGCCTCGGCTTCGGCGAAGCAGTGCACCGCGCCGCTGAAGTCGACGAACTGCCAGTCGGCGCCGGCCCGGTCCATCTCCTGCTCGAACGCCGCGATGTCCTGCGCGCCGACGCTCTTGTCGGCCGCACCGTTGAGCACCAGCACGGGGGTCCTGGCGACGCCGGCCGCCGCGGGCGTCGGCGTGGACAGGCCGCCATGCAGGCTGACCGCCCCGGCCAGCGGCGTCCCCGCGCGCACCAGTTCCAGCACGGTACTGCCGCCGAAGCAGAAACCGACCGCGCCGATCCGCGAGGCATCCAGCGGCGCCTTGCCGGCCTGCGCCTTCAATGCCTCCACCGCCTTGAGCGCGCGGGTGCGCAGCGTCGCCGTATCCTGCTTGAGTCCGCCGGCCAGCTTGCCGGCCTCGCCCGCGTCGGCGGGGCGGCGACCCTTGCCGTAGACGTCGGCGACCAGGACCACGTAGTCGTCGCCGGCCAGCTTCTTGGCCGTCTCCACCGCCGTATCGGTCACGCCCATCCAGTTCGGCACCATCACCAGGCCCGGCCGCTCGTCGTGCTCGGCATCGTCGTAGACGAGCACGCCGGAGAACGTGTCCTTGCCGACCGTCCATTCCACCGGTCGCGCCTGCATCGCCGCCATGGCCGATTGCGACAGCGCCGCCATCGCCACCACGCCCATCGCCTGCCACCACGTCTTGCGCTTGCTCATCGGTCCGCCTCTGCCGGGAACTGCGGCGAGTGTAGTCCAGCCCGGCGCGTCGATCCGCGGGCTTGTGCACAGCCGGTGTGGATCAGGCCGGGAGAAGCCTGTGGACAACCTCGCACGGGCCTTGCGGCGCGGGGGGGCGCGGCGACATGGCGAAATTTTCGCCAGCCCTCGGAGCCGTTTTCCACAACCGGTGTGGACGAGCCGCGGAAAACATTGTGGATAAGCGCCGGCAGGCCTTGTGCCGCATGGCCCCGGCAGCGCAAGGCGAAATTTTCGCCACTCCCTGCCGCCGGGACGAGGCGTCCCGGCGCGGCCATTCCCGGGTCAGGCCACGCCCAATCCGGGAATCGCGCTGATCTGGTCCGGATCGAATCCGGCCAGTTCGGCGAAATGGCGGCCGCGTGCGACGTAATCGCGGTAGGCGCCGAAGCTCGGTGCGCCCGGCGACAGCAGTACCACGCCGCCCTGCCCGCCCAGCGCCTGGCGCGCCAACGCCACCGCCTGCGGCAGATCGGCGGCGGCATGCAGCCCGAAGCGGCCAGGCGCGATCGGCGCCAACAGGTCGTGGATGCGCGGGCCGTTGGCGCCCATCGTCACGATCTCCAGCGGCGGCGCCTGGCGCATGTGTTCGGCGAAGTCGTGCCAGTCCAGGCCGCGGTCGTGGCCGCCGACCAGCACCGCGACGCGGCGCGCCGTGAAACAGGCGAGCGCCGCCAGCGTGGCGTGCGGCGTGGTACTGATCGAGTCGTTGACCCAGGTGATGCCGTCGCTCGCGCCGACGGTCTGCAGCCGGTTCGGCAGCGGGCGGAAGGTCAAGGCGGCCGGCGCCAGCGCGGCGGCATCCAGGCCGAGCGCCTCGATGGCCGCGAGCACCGCGCACAGGTTGCCGCGGTTGTGCCGGCCCGGCAACGGCACGCTGGCGGTGTCGAATACCGATTCTTCGCCGCGATACACCACGTCCTCGCGCATGTGCCAGCCATCGGGCCGGTTGAACCAGCACACCTCGCTGTGCGGCAGTTCCAGCCGCGCCAGGCGCGGATCGGCGGCATTGAGCAGGGCGATGCGCGGATGCGCCGCGGTGACCAGCGCCAGCTTGTCGGCGACGTAGCGCTCCTCGCTGCCATGCCAGTCCAGGTGCTCGGGGAACAGGTTCAGCACCAAGGCCAGTTCCGGGCGCGCGCCGCTGCGCGCGACATCGAGGGTCTGGTAGCTCGACAGCTCGATCGCCCAGTACCGCGGCGGCGGTTCCGGCGCCAGCAACTCCAGCAAGGGCAGGCCTATGTTGCCGGCCAGCGCGGTGCGATGGCCGCCCGCGCGCAGCAGGTGCGCCAGCAGCGCGGTCGTGGTGCTCTTGCCCTTGGTCCCGGTGACGCACACCGCCCCCGGCACCTGGCCGCCCGGCTGGGCGTGCTCGGCGAACCACAGCGCGGTACCGCCGACGAACTGCGTGCCCTGCGCCGCAGCGGCCTGCGCCTCGGGCTTGTACGGACTGATGCCCGGCGACTTGATCACCACTTCGAAGGCCGCCAGGCGCCCGGCGCTGGCCTCGGTCTCGATGTCCAGCAGCGGATCGCCGAGCGCCTGCGCCTCGGCGACCTCGGCCTCGCCACAGAACAGGGTCAGCGGCGCGGCGGCGTGCGCGCCCCGGAACGCGCGATACGCCGCGCGCCCTTCGCGGCCCCAGCCCCACAGCGCGACGCGGCGCCCCTCAAGCTGCGAAATTCGCACGCACGCGCTCCCACAGCACGGCGGGGATGCGATGTTCGTCCTCGATCGCCAGCAGCGGTTCGATCTCCAGCTCCGCGGCCTGCAGCTGCGGCCGGATCTCGCGGACGAAGCGCTTCACCAGCGCGTCCTCCTGCCACTCCGCGCGCGCGGCCAGCGTCGCCATCGCGGCGCGCGACTCGCGGCCCTCGCCCACGCACTCGAACGGCTTGTGGTCGTGGAACTCCAGCAATGCGTCGTAGCCGGCGGCCTGGGTCGCATCGTCGAGCAGGTTGCGGCCGAAGATCCGCACCAATCGCGTCTTGGGCATGAACGGCGCCAGCGCCAGGAACACGAAATGGCACTTCGGGCAGACCCCGCACCAGCGGTGCACCGGGCGTTCGCCCATGATGTGGAAGTTTCGGTTGCAGCTGGAGAAATGCGCGTCGTAGTGGTCGTTCTTGGCGAACTGCCGCGCCACCGCCAGCTCGGAGAGCGGCCGCAGCAGCGAGTAGTAGTGCAGGTCGGCGGCGACGTGGCGCTCGACGTGCTCGCCGAACGCCTGCTCGAACGCCCAGCCCTTCGACCACTGGTGGTTGACCTCGCCGGTGCCGGGGATCAGGCTGCCGTAGCTGGCCGAGCGCTCGTTGGAGAACACCACCTGGTCCACGCCCAGCAGCAGCGCGGCGAACACCATGATCATCGAGTTGATCGCGGTCACCGGGATATGGCCGTTCCAGGCACCCTGGCGGTTGAGCTCGAACAGCTCCGGCGCCAGCGTGCGGCCGATGTTGAGCGTCGGCAGCCCGGTGCGCTCGGCGCAGGCGCGGATCAGTTGCGAACCGCCGATCCAGGTGACGGTCTGGGCAACGCCGGCGGTACGCAGCGCCTCGATGCTGACCAGCGAATCCTTGCCGCCGCCGATGGCGACCAGCGCGTGCTCGCGCAGGCCCGCCGCCGGGGCCGGCGCCGCCGCCGGCGCTTCGACCGGCAGCTTGAAGCGGCCGTGCAGGTCCAGGCCGTTGCGGTAGGCGAACTCGCCCAGGCCGTGCAGGTACAGGTTCTCCACCAGCGCGGCCGTCTCCGCATCGATCGCATAGTCGTCGATCGACACCTTCGCCGGTACCGCGGCCTTGTAATAGCTCACGCCTGCGAACAGGTGCAGCAGCCGCAGCGCCTGCCGCACCGCCTCGGCGCGCGCGCCTTCCAGCGCGAACGGCGCGCCCGGCACGGTGATGGTCTCGACCAGTTCCGGCCCCTGGTCGAAGGCGTACACCAGCGAGGCCACACCGGTGGCCGCGTCGAAACCGCAGCGGACGAAGCGGAAGGTCGTGATCTGGTGTTTGTCGAAAGCAGCGGTCATGGATATTCCGGGGTTAGAACGTGTTACGGCCTTTGGAATGCGTGCGAAGCGGCGTTGGGCGCGTCGAGGCAAGGCCTGCGTCGCGGCCCAGGCCGGTCGCCCGGGCAAAGCGCGCAACGCAGTATCGGCGCGCCCCGGGCCGCTTCCCGGAGGATGGGTCGCCAGCGGCACGCAGCCGGCCCGCGCATCTCACCCCAAGGTCCATAGCGCGCTCCAGATCCGACGGTTTTCGCCGCACCGGTCGTAGCAGGCACGCGGTCGGGGCGTGTCGATCAATCATCGAGCACGTCCTCGCACGGCAGGTCGCGCAGGTTGTAGGTGCTGGCCATGGTGTAGCCGTAGGCGCCTGCGTCGGCGATCAGCATCGCGTCGCCCGGCGCGGTCGCCGCCGGCAGCTTGACCCGGTGGCCGAACACGTCGCTGGACTCGCAGATCGGCCCGACCACGTCGAAATCGGCCCCGCGCGCTTCCTCCAGCCGCGACAGGTTCACGATGTCGTGCCAGGCGTCGTACAGCGCAGGACGGATCAACGTGTTCATGCCGGCATCCAGGCCGACCCGGTGCACGCCGTCCTTCTCGATCACCTGCGTGGCCTGCGCCAGCAGCACGCCGGCCTCGGCGACCAGGAAGCGGCCCGGCTCGATCGCCAGCGCGAACGCCGGATGCACCGCCTTGACCTCGGCCAGCCCGGCCGCCCAGTCGTCCAGGTCGAACGGTTCGTCGTCCTCGCTGTACGGGATCGGCAGGCCGCCGCCTATGTCCAGCACCTGCACGCTGCCGATGCGGCGCGCGAAGCCGGCCAGTTCGTCGTACATCTGCCGCCAGTGCGCCTTGGTCTCCACGCCGCTGCCCAGGTGCGCGTGCAGGCCGACGATGCTGGCATCCAGCGCGCGCGCGGCATCGACGAACTCGTCGACGCGGGCGGCGGCGATGCCGAACTTGGACGCCTTGCCGCCGGTGGTCACCTTCTCGTGGTGGCCGTCGCCGTGGCCCAGGTCGATGCGCAGCCACAGGCTGCGGCCGCGGAACACCTCCGGCCAGCGCTTGAGCGCCTCGACGTTGTCGACGGTGACGGTCACGCCCAGTTCGAACGCGGCCCGGTACTCGGCGATCGGCGCGAAGCTCGGGGTGAACAGCACGCGCTCGGGCGCCAGCTCCGGCAACGCCTGGAACACGCGCCGCAACTCGCCGAGCGAGACGCACTCCAGGCCGAAGCCCTCCTCCGCCAGCGCCTTCAGGATCGCCGGGTGCGAGTTGGCCTTGATCGCGTAGTAGCGGCGGTCGACCGCGCCGATCGCGGCCAGCTGGCGCGCGCGCTCGCGCACCGTCGGCAGGTGGTAGGCGTAGCGCGGCGTGCCCTCGGCGGCCAGCGCCAACAGGCGCTCGCGCCGGCCCTTCCACCACGGCGTCGGGCGCGGGCGCACCGCGCCGATGATCTCGCGCCAGCGCGGGCCGAACACCTGGCCTTCGTAGACCGGCATCGCCCCGCTGTCGATCAGCTCGGCGTGCAGGACCGGCAGCAGCCCGTCGGCATCGGCCTCGTCGATCACGAAGGTCAGGTTCAGGTCGTTGGACGACTGGCTGATCATGTGCACGCGCTCCTTGCCGAACGTGGCCCACACGTCCGAGAGCTTGTGCAGCAACGAGCGCATGCCGCGCCCGACCAGGGTGATCGCCGCGCACGGCACGATGATCTTGACCTTGCAGATCTTCGACAGGTCGGCCGACAGCGCCGACAGCACGTCGGTGCTGACCAGGTTCTCGCTCGGGTCGAGCGAGACGGTCACGTTGGTCTCGGCCGAACCGATCAGGTCCACCGACAGGCCGTGCTTCTTGAACAGCGCGAACACGTCGGCCAGGAAGCCGACCTGCTGCCACATGCCGATGCCTTCCATCGACACCAGCACGATGCCGTTGCGACGGCTGATCGCCTTCACGCCCGGCACCGGCTCGGCCTCGCCGTCGATGCTGGTGCCCGGCATCTCCGGGCGCTCGGTATCGAGGATCGCCATCGGCACGCCGGAGTCGCGGCACGGCTTGATCGAGCGCGGGTGCAGCACCTTGGCGCCGGTGGTGGCGATTTCCTGCGCCTCGTAGTAGTCCAGCCGGGTCAGCAGGCGCGCGTCCGGCACTTCCTTCGGATTGGCGCTGAACATGCCCGGCACGTCGGTCCAGATCTCCACGCGCGAGGCGCCGAGCAGCGCGCCGAAGTACGCCGCCGAGGTATCCGAGCCGCCACGGCCCAGGATCGCGGTGCCGCCGTCCTGGTGGCGCGAGATGAAGCCCTGGGTGATCAGCAGGCGCGTCGGCTGCTGGTCGAAGCGGGCGCGCCAGCTGGCATTGGCCTGCCATTGGCAGGACACCGACAGGCGCTTGGACCACTCGCTCTGGTTGGGCTGCGGCGGCAGCGCGTCGAGCCAATCGCGCGCGTCCATCCAGCCCATGTCCAGGCCGCTCGCGCGCAGGTAGGCCGCGCCCAGCGTCGAGGACAGCAGCTCGCCCTGGCCGAGCACCTCGGCCTGCCAGTCCAGGGTGCGGCCGGCCGCACGCGGATCGTCCAGCAGGCCGCGCAACGCAGCCAGGCGCTCGCCCAGCACCGCATCGGCGTCCAGTTCGAGCTCCGCCAGGAACTCGCGATGGCGCTGCTCCAGCGCGGCCACGCGCTGCGCGCTGTCGGCGGCCCCGTCGGCGATCGCGGTCAGCTCGTTGGTGACGCCCGACAGCGCCGAGACCACCACCAGCACGCGCGAACCGGTGTCCTCCGCGCGTTTTTTCGCCAGCTTCCCGATCGTGTCCCAGCGATGACGACGCGACACCGAGGTGCCGCCAAACTTGAGGACGATCCAGCGATCGGCGGAAGCAGAGGAAGCTGACATTGAGTTGGACGTTTTAGGATGTGGGGGAAAGCGCCCGGACCTCCGGGCGTAACCCCCGATTCTACTGCCAACCCGACGCCGATGGCCGCCTGCCGCTACCTGCAACTCGACGTATTCGCCTCCGCGCCCGGCCGGGGCAACCCGCTCGGCGTGGTCACCGATGCAACCGTCCTGGCCGAGGCGCGGATGCAGCAGCTGGCGGCGTGGCTGAACCTGTCGGAGACGATCTTCTTCCTGCCGCCGGACGCGCCCGGCGCGGACTACCGCATCCGCATCTTCACCCCCAAGGGCGAACTGCCGTTCGCCGGCCATCCCAGCGTCGGCGCGGCCTGGGCCGCGGTCGAACTCGGCCTGGCCAGGCCGCGCGGGGGCGCGCTGGTCCAGCAATGCGCGGCCGGCCTGCTGCCGGTGCGGATCGAGGACACTGCGACGGGGCGCCGCGCGTGGGTGCGCAGCCCGCGCGCGCAGCAACGCGGGCTCGCGCCGCCGTCGCTGCCGCCCCGGCTCGCCGCGGCCGCCGCGGGCCGCGCGCCGCAGCTATGGAACAACGGGCCGGACTGGTGGCTGCTGGAACTGGCCGACGAAACCGCCCTGCGCACCCTCGAACCGGAGATCGACGCGATCGCCGCCCTGCCCGGCAAGGGCAAGCTCGCGGCGTTCGCCTTCGCCACGGATGCCGCCGACTACCAGCTCGCCGTGCGCGCCTTCGCGCCGGGCGTGGGCATCCGCGAGGACCCGGTGACCGGCAGCGCCAACGCGCTGATCGCCGCCCATCTCGCGCAGCAAGGGCGGCTACCGGGCCCTGGCGGCCGCTACGTCGCCAGCCAGGGCCGCGAACTCGGCCGCGACGGCCGGGTCGGGATCGAGGTCGATGCCGCTGGCGAGGTCTGGATCGGCGGCCACGTGCAGCCGGTGATCGACGGCCGCCTCGATTGGTAAGCTGCGCGCCCTTTCCCACGCAGCGCGCAGTCCGATGACCACACGCCGATTCCTGCAAGTGGACGTGTTTTCCACCCGCGCCGGCGGCGGCAATCCGTTGGCCGTTGTGCTCGACGCCGAAGGCCTGGACGATGCGGCGATGCAGGCCATCGCCCGCTGGACCAAGTTGCCGGAAACCACCTTCGTGCTGCCGCCGGTGGATCCCGGTACCAGTTATCGACTCCGCATGTTCGCCCCGCAGAAGGAAGTGCCGTTCGCCGGCCATCCGAGCGTCGGCACTGCCCATGCCGTGCTCGAGGCCGGGCTGGCGCGACCGCACGACGGCGGCGCCCTGGGAACGATCCTCGTGCAGGACGGCATCGCCGGCAAACTGCCGTTGCGCGTGGAGCAACGCGATGGACGCCGCCGCCTCTCGATCCGCACGCCGCGCGCGCGCGTCGCCGAGATCGCCCGCGCCGGCGATCCGCGCCTGGCCGCCGCCCTGGCCGGCTGGTCGCTCGGTTCGCTGCCGCCGGCGTTGATGGACGGCGGGCGCCGCTGGTGGGTGGTCGAACTGTCCGACGAGACCGCGTTGCGCATGCAGTCGCCGGACTGGGACGCGATCGCCGCGCTGGCCGAATCCACCGGCAGCATGGGCGTGTTCGCCTATGCCCGTACGCGCGGCGGGGACGTCGATCTCGCGGTGCGCGCCTTCGTCGGCAACGGCCGGCGCTTCGAGGACGCCGCCTCGGGGGCGGCCAACGCGGTCCTGGCGGCCTGGCTGGACAGCCAGGGCGCCCTGCCTCGCGGCGATCGCCGCTATGCCGTCAGCCAGGGCCGCGAAGTCGGTTTCGATGCGCGGCTGGAACTGAGCATCGACGAGGCCGGCGACGTCTGGTCCGGCGGCGAGGTGCAGACCGTCATCCGCGGCGAGATCGACTGGCCTTGAGGCAAAGGCGCGGCCCGGCGCCGCATCACTGCGGCACCACGTCCACCCGCACCCGGATGCGATCGCCCGGGTTGTAGTCGCTGCGCGTGTGGTAGGTCCGGCCGGCGTACTCGTAGGTCACGTCGTAGCCGTCCACGCGCTCGCGCTCGTCGCGGTAGGTCACCGGATCGCAGACCCGGACGCTGCCTTGCGCGTAGCCGGGATGATTGGCGTCGTAGATCGAGCGCCCGGCCACGCCGCCCACCATCGTGCCGATCGCGGTACCGACCAGGCGGCCGCTGCCGCCGCCGACCCGGCTGCCCAGCACCGCGCCGGCGACGCCGCCGACCACCGTGGCCAGCGAGCGCCCGGACCGATTGCCCGGGCTCGCGTAGCCGCCGCCATAGCCGTCGTAATAACCGCCGCCGCGATCGACGTAGCCATCGGCCGGGCGCTCGTAGCAGCGCGGCTCGCTGCGCTCGGCGTAGTCGGACACGATGATCGGGTCGACCCGCACCACCCGGGCGTAGTCGTAGACGCCCCCGTCGTAGCGGCCGTCGTAACGCTGGGCGGAGGCGCTGCCCGCGACCAGCAGTCCCGTGGTCAACACACCCAGCATCAAGGTCTTCATTTGCGCTCGTCCGTCGGAGGAATGGAGAAGGATCACGAGCGCGATGCTCTGCGTGGGCCGGTGAAACGGCCCTGAATCCGCCCCCTGCCGGCCTTTCCGTTCAGCCGGCCAACAGCCTGCCCGGGACGGCCGCGCACGACCGCCTCGGGGCCCTCCGCGCGCCCTAGTTCGAGAACTCGGTTTCCAGGCTGATCGGCACCGCGCTCAGCGCCTTGGACACCGGGCAGTTCTTCTTCGCCTTGTCGGCCAGCTCGTCGAACTTGACCTGGTCGATGCCCGGCACCACCGCCTTCAGCTTGAGGCGGATCTGCGAAAGCTGCGGACCGCCTTCCAGCGACAGGTCCACCTCGGCGCGCGTGTCCAGCGACTTCGGCGGAAAGCCCGCCTCGCTGAGCTGCGCCGACAGCGCCATCGTGAAGCAACCGGCGTGCGCGGCCGCGATCAGCTCTTCCGGATTGGTGCCCTTCTCGTCGCCGAAGCGGCTGTTGAAACCGTAGCGCGTGTTGTCCAGCAGGCCGCTCTGCGGCGTGTTGAGCAGGCCCTTGCCGCTCTTCAGATCGCCTTCCCAGTGCGCGGTGGCGTGACGCGAAATACCCATGGCAATGCTCCCGTGGTGTGGATGGCCCGCCACCATAACCGGCCAACCGTTACGCCTTTGTGCGTCGCAACGCGCCACTCGTCCCCGGCGGCGCTACAGTGCCCGGGAACCGCCATGACCGCCCATCGAGCGACTGCCCGCTCGCACCGGACAGCCATGACGCCGCATTCCTTCCCGGAGGAAAGGCCTCATGTCCTACGCCACCCGAGACATCCGCAACGTGGCCCTCGCAGGCCACCCCGGCGCCGGCAAGACCACCCTGTTCGAAGCCCTGCTGCATGCCGGCGGCGCCCTCCAGGCGGCAGGCAGCGTCGAGCGCGGCACCACCGTGTCCGATCACGACCCGCTGGAACGGCAGCGCGGCCACTCGATCGACAGCGCGATCGCCAGCATCGACCGCGAAGGGCTGCACCTGAACCTCGTCGACACCCCCGGCTACCCGGATTTCCGCGGCGCCAGCCTGCCGGCGCTGGCGGTGGTGGAGACCGCGCTGATCGTCGTCGACGCCGCGCGCGGCATCCAGCACGGCACGCGCCGGCTGATGGAACGGGCGCGCGAGCGGGGCCTGTGCCGGATGATCGTGGTCAACAAGATCGACCAGGACGGCGCCGACTGCGCCGCGCTGCTGGACGGGTTGCGCGGCGAGTTCGGCAGCGAGGTGCTGCCGGTGAACCTGCCCGCCGAGCGCGGCAGGCGCGTGGTCGACTGTTTCTCCGGGCACGACGGCGGCAGCGACCTGGGCGGGATCGCCGAGTGGCACCAGCGCATCCTCGACCAGGTCGTGGAGATCCGCGAGAGCGTGATGGAGCACTACCTGGAGGACGGCGAGGCCGGCCTGCGGCCTGACGAACTGCACGAGGCGTTCGACCAGTGCCTGCGCGAAGGCCACCTGGTGCCGGTCTGTTTCGTCTCCGCGCGCAGCGGCACCGGCGTCGCCGAATTGATCGGCATCGCACGCGACCTGCTGCCCGCCCCGCACGAGGGCAATCCGCCCGCGTTCAGCGCCGGCGGCGTGCCGGTGGCGGTCGCCGCCGATCCGGACGCGCCGGTGGTGGCCGACGTCTTCCGCATCGTCAACGACCCGTTCGTCGGCAAGATCGGCGTGTTCCGCCTGTACCAGGGCACCCTGGTCCGCGACATGCCGCTGCTGGTCGACGACGCCCGCAAGCCGGTGCGCGCCTCGCACCTGTTCCGGCTGCAGGGCAAGGACCACCTGCCGGTGGACAAGGTCGTGGCAGGCGACATCGCCGCGCTCGCGAAGGTGGAGGAAATCCACTTCGACGCGGTCCTGCACGACCGGCACGAGCAGGACCACCTGCACCTGGCGCCGATCCGCTTCCCGCAGGCGATGTTCTCGCTGGCGATCTCGCCGGCCAGCCGCGGCCAGGAACAGAAGCTCGCGCTCGCGCTGGAGCGCCTGGCCCAGGAAGACCCGGCCTTCGTGGTCGAACAGCAATCCGAAACGCACGAGACCCTGGTCCGCGGCCTGTCCGACCTGCACCTGCGGATCATGCTGGAACGCCTGGCCCTGCGTTACGGCGTGGACGTCGTCACGCGCACGCCGCGCATCGCCTATCGCGAGACGATCTCCGCGCCCTCCGAAGGCCACCATCGCCACAAGAAGCAGACCGGCGGGGCCGGCCAGTTCGGCGAAGTGTTCCTGAAAGTGGCCCCCTTGCCGCGCGGCGCCGGGATCGAGTTCGTCGACGAGGTCAAGGGCGGCACCATCCCGGGCCAGTTCATGCCCGCGGTCGAGAAGGGCGTGCGCCAGGCGGTGGCCAATGGCGCCCTGGCCGGCTTCCCGCTGCAGGACCTGCGGGTGACCGTGTACGACGGCAAGCACCATCCGGTGGACAGCAAGGAGGTCGCCTTCGTCGCGGCCGGCAGGAAGGCGTTCCTGGACGCGGTGTCGCGTGCAGTCCCGCAGGTGCTCGAACCGATCGTGGAGATGGAAATCAGCGCACCGGAGGCCCAGGCCGGCGACATCACCGGCAGCCTGGCCGCCAAGCGCGCGCGGATCCAAGGGACCGACAGCCAGCATGGCGAGATCGTCGTGCACGCCCAGGTCCCGCTCTCGGAGCTGGACGGATACGCGGCCGAGCTGAAGTCGCTCACCGCCGGACAAGGACGTTTTTCCCTGGATTTCAGCCACTACGAGCCGGTTCCTGCGGCCGTGCAGCAACGGCTCGTCGCCAGCCACCAGCCCGTCCGCGAGGAGGACTGAGGCCCGCGTTTGCCGCCTTCCCGGACGCTCATGCCCGGGTCCGAGGCCGGGCGAGCGGCTTTTTCATGAGGTTTTCTGTGCATTCCCCTATTGGCGAGGCGCTGCACTTGTCCTACATTTCGCTTGCCGACGGGGTCGGCGAGACCCAACAACCAACCGTTCACGGAACAGGAAATCATGGCAAAGACCGCTAAGAAGGCTGCCCCGAAGAAGGCAGTGAAGAAAGTCGCCACCAAGGCAGCCGCCAAGCCGGCCGCTCCGAAGCCGATCAAGGAAGCCCTGAGCAAGTCGGGTCTGGTCGCGCACATCGCCGAAGCCACCGCCGTCGCCGCCAAGGACGTACGCGCCGTGCTGGCCGCGCTGGAAGGCGCGGTGCACGCTTCGATCAGCAAGAAGGGCGCCGGTTCGTTCACCCTGCCGGGCCTGCTGAAGATCACCGCCGTCAACGTGCCGGCCAAGCCGAAGCGCAAGGGCATCAACCCGTTCACCAAGGAAGAGCAGTGGTTCGCCGCCAAGCCCGCCTCGGTGAAGGTGAAGGTGCGTCCGCTGAAGAAGCTCAAGGACGCCGCCGCCTGATAACGGCTGCTTCCGAGCATCGCCCGAACGGGACGGCCTTGCCGTCCCGTTTGTTTTTGGCGGCCCGGCATCCGCATCCGGCCCGACCGGCGGAACGCGCTGATCCATTCGGCACGCTGGAACACTCCGTCATGGTCACCGCCCTCGCGGTCCGGCAGGCGCGGGCCTATCTTGGCTCCCGAGCCCACCGCCCTCCCCCGCCATGTCCACGCAACGCTACCGCATCACCGTCACGCCCATCGAGAGCGATGGCCGGCCGTGCACCGGCCGTTGCACGATCGAATTCGAACGACGCTCGAACGAGAACTGGATGCGGCGGCTCGAAGCGCTGCAGGCCCAGCGCCGCTTCAGCGGCGACGACTGCGCGGCCCTGGCGGTCGGCACCCTGCTGCTGGGGGAACTGGCGCAGTCGCATACCGACGGGCAAGGCGCGCTCGCCGAGCTCCAGCCCGACCTGCAGGCGTTGCTCGACCGCATCGGGAACGAACGCCGCCATTGAGCCTGGCGCTACACTCCGCGGCCTGTCCCGCGGAGGTGTGCGATGCGCCGATGGCTCCTGATGTCCGCCCTGCCCGTGCTGGTCGCCGGCTGCAGTTGCCATCGCGATCCGGAAGCCGCGGCGGAAACGCCCCCGGCCATCCCCGCCGCCGCACGCGATGCGGACACGCCGGCGACACCGGCCGACGCCCCCTCCTCCCTGGGACAAGATACCGCTTCGCGGCAGCGCTTCTCGCGCGCAGCCACCGAGGCGTCCTCGACGCTCCGCGCCTACCTGACCGTCCTGCTCAACTCGAAACCGGACGCCGACGCATTCTGGTCCGGCGGCAAGCCCGCGCCGCGCCCCGACGACACGGTGCTGCGCACGCTGCAGGGACTGCAGAGCCTGCGCATGGAGACCGGCGCGGCCCAGCCCCTCGATCGCGAGGATCCTCCACGGGCGCTGGAAGTGCCGATCCGCATCACCGCGGCCACCGCGGAAGGGCGCCGGCGCTTCGGCGGCTGGTATCGCATGCGCATGCGCGTCGACGGCCAGGGCTGGGAAATCACCTCCGCATCGATACAGCCGGTCCTCGACTAGCGAGGAAGAACACCCGCGCCCGCCGGATTCGCCGGTGGTCCCCACCCGCGCCGTTGGCTCGTCCGGATATCGATTCCCCTGCCTTGCCGCGCACGCAGGCGCAACGCCCGCGCCGCTAACCGCCCGTTCACCGTCCGCCGCTATCGTGGCGTCACATTCCAGGGAAATCGCGCGCCATGAAATTCCGCCCGTCCTTGTTCGGCATCGCCTGCGGCCTCGTCCTTTGCGCGGGCAGCGCGTTCGCCGCTCCGCAGATCGAGGGCCGGCAGGTCAGCGTGCAGGCCGGCGACGTGCAGCAGTACCTGTCGGGCCATTTCCCGCAGACGCACGACGCCCTGGGCGGCCTGCTCGCGTTGACGGTCAGCGATCCCCAGCTGCGGCTGCCGCCCGGCAACCGCCTGAACCTGGGCTTCGACCTGGCCGTCGCCACCGCCGGCGGCGCGCCCTCGCCGGTCGGGCACGTCTCGCTGAGCAGCGGGCTGCGCTACGACAACGCGCGCCAGGGATTCTTCCTGGACCAGCCCGCGATCGAGGACTTCCAGCCGGTGCATGCCGGCGCCCGCCTCGACGCCGGTACCCGCGAACTGCTCAACGCCTGGCTGGTCGACTACGCGCGCAAGCAGCCGATCTACCGGATCGACCCGTCCATCGCCAGCCTGATGGGCACGCTGCAGGTGGAATCGGCTTCCGTGCGGGACGGCCGGCTCGTGGTCGAATTCAACCAGGACGTGTCTCAGCTGCTGCCGGCCGGCGCCCTGCAGCAGCAGTGACGCGGCCCTGCCGCTCAGGCGGCCAGGGCCGTGGCGACCGCGTCCGCGAACGCCGGGACGTCGTCCGGCTTGCGGCTGGTGATCAGGTTGCCGTCCACCACCACTTCCGCATCCTTCCAGCGGCCGCCGGCATTGACCAGGTCGGTCTTCACCGACGGCCATGAAGTCACCTCGCGCCCTTGCACCAGCTGGCTTTCCGCCAGCAGCCAAGGGCCATGGCAGATCGCCGCGACCGGCTTGCCGGCGTCGGCGAAGGCCCTGATGAACGTGATCGCGTTGCGGTCGGTTCGCAGCGCATCCGGATTGATCACGCCTCCCGGCAGCACGATCGCGTCGTAATCGGCCGGATCGGCGTCCGCCAACGGCGTGTCCACGGCGACGTCGTCGCCCCAGTCCTTCTTCTTCCAGCCGCGGATGCTGGATTCCTGGGCAGGGGAAATCACTTCCACCTCGGCTCCCCATTGTTCCAGCAGGCGCTTGGGCTCCTGCAGTTCCGACTGCTCGAAGCCATGGGTCGCCAGCACCGCGATGCGTTTGCCCGAAAGCCGGTGTGCCATCGTCGTCCTCCTGATGTTGGATACCCGCAACGACGCTAGGCAGGAACGCGTTGCCCGCCCGTGAACCGATGTGGGGAAAACGTCAGGAACGCGAAGGGCGGCCGAGCCGCCCGACCCATCGCCTTCCAGGCTCAGCGCTTGGGCTGCAGCATCGTGCCGGTGCAATTCCTCGCGCCGCAGCGGCAGGCCCAGATCTTCTTCAGGCGCGGCGTATGGCGCTCGGCCAGGGTGATGCCGTAGTTGTAGGTCAGCTCCTCGCCCGGCTCGATGTCGCGGATCGCCTCGATGAACACCCGGCTGTTGCGCGAGTCGTCCTCGTCCTCCTCGATCACCGCCTCGCAGTTCGGGTCGCAGCTGTGGTTGATCCAGCGCGCGTCGTTGCCCTCGTAGTTGGCGTCGATCACGTACTCGTCGCTCAGCGTGAACAGGAAGGTGTGGCCGCTCTCCACGTCGCCGCTGTCGTCGTTGTCGACCTCCTCGTGGGTGCGCCGGCGGCCCTTGTACTCGATAATGCGCTCGCCCTTCTTGAGCGCCTTGACGGCAAACACGCCGTTTCCATGGATGCGGGACTTGCGGGCGGCGATCTTGCGCGACATGAAGGCTTCCGTTGAGGGGGCCGCCCATTGTGGCCTGCACGCCAGCGCACGACAAATCCGTGCCGCCGCGGCGGCCTCGACCGGTTCCCGAGCCGGGGCTGAACCTGCGACTTGGCCCGCCCGGGATTAAAGAGTACAATTTCGGTCCAGTTTCGAATTGCCCGCTTTACCCCGCTGATGTTGCGCGTCACCAAGCTCACCGATTACGCCACCGTCGTCCTGACCGTGCTCGCCGCGCGTCCCGGCGAGGTGCTCAGTGCGAACGAACTGGCCGAACACGCCGGCCTGGAGCCGCCCACGGTCAGCAAGTTGCTCAAGCCGCTGGCCCAGGCCGGCCTGGTCGAAGGCCTGCGCGGCGTGCGTGGCGGCTACCGGCTCGCGCGCGCGGCCGGCGAGATCACCCTGATCGAGATCGTCGAGGCGATGGAAGGCCCGCTGGCGATCACCGAATGCAGCCAGGACCACGGCCAGTGCGGCATCGCCCACCAGTGCGGCGTCCGCTCGAACTGGCGCCTGATCAACGACGTGGTCGCCGACGCCCTGCGCGGCGTGACCCTGGCCCAGATGCTCCATCCCCTTTCCCCCACCGGCGACGACCGGCGCCGCATCGCCGTCACCGTCGCGACCACCTGACCCGTAGGCAGCCCATCATGGCCACCGAAGTTGCACCTCCCCAGAACGCCGAGATCCTCGAACGGCTGGGCCGACGCTACGACGCCGGCTTCGTCACCGACATCGAGTCCGATTCGCTCCCGCCCGGGCTGAACGAGGACATCATCCGCGCCCTGTCCGCCAAGAAGGACGAGCCGGAATGGATGACCGAGTGGCGCCTGGAAGCCTATCGCCACTGGCTCAAGATGCCGATGCCGCACTGGGCCAAGCTCAACATCGCGCCGATCGATTTCCAGGCGCTCAGCTATTACTCCGCGCCCAAGGGACCGAAGTACAAGTCCCTGGACGAGGTGCCCCAGGAACTGCTCGACACCTACGACAAGCTCGGCGTGCCGCTGCACGAGCGCGCCAAGCTGGCCGGCGTGGCGGTGGACGCGGTGTTCGACTCGGTGTCGGTCGGCACCACCTTCCGCAAGGAACTGGCCGAGAAGGGCATCGTCTTCTGCTCGATGTCCGAGGCCATCAAGGAACATCCCGAGCTGGTGAGGAAGTACCTCGGCAGCGTGGTGCCGGTCGGCGACAACTACTTCGCCGCGCTGAATTCGGCGGTGTTCTCCGACGGCAGCTTCGTGTTCATCCCGGCGGGCGTGCGCTGCCCGATGGAGCTGAGCACCTACTTCCGCATCAACGCCGGCCATACCGGCCAGTTCGAGCGCACCCTGATCGTGTGCGAGGACAAGGCCTACGTCTCCTACCTGGAAGGCTGCACCGCGCCGATGCGCGACGAGAACCAGCTGCACGCCGCGGTGGTCGAGCTGGTCGCGCTGGAAGACGCCGAGATCAAGTACAGCACGGTGCAGAACTGGTACCCGGGCGACGAGGAAGGCCGCGGCGGCATCTACAACTTCGTGACCAAGCGCGCCGAATGCCGCGGCGCGCGCAGCAAGGTGACCTGGACCCAGGTCGAGACCGGCTCGGCGATCACCTGGAAATATCCCTCGTGCGTGCTGCTCGGCGACGACTCGGTCGGCGAGTTCCACTCGGTGGCGCTCACCCACCACCGCCAGCAGGCCGACACCGGCACCAAGATGATCCACGTCGGCAAGCGCACCAAGAGCAAGATCGTCAGCAAGGGCATCAGCGCCGGCCGCGGCCAGAACACCTATCGCGGGCTGGTCAAGGTCGACCGCAACGCCGAAGGCGCGCGCAACTACACCCAGTGCGACTCGCTGCTGATCGGCAAGCAGTGCGGCGCCCATACCTTCCCCTACATCGAGGTGAAGAACCCGGGCGCGACCGTCGAGCACGAGGCCACCACCTCCAAGATCAGCGACGACCAGCTGTTCTACTGCCGCGCGCGCGGCATCAGCGAGGAGGACGCGGTGTCGATGATCGTCGACGGCTTCTGCAAGCAGGTCTTCCGCGAGCTGCCGATGGAGTTCGCGGTCGAGGCCAAGAAGCTGCTGGAAGTATCTTTGGAAGGCTCGGTCGGCTGACGCCGACCGCCGTGATTCGTGATTGGTGATTGGTGATTCGCAAAAGCGAGTCACCACTCCAGACCGAATCCGCTTTGCGCCTTGCCTTTAACCAATCACGAATCACGAATCACGAATCCCGAATCCCATGCTCAAGATCGAAAACCTCCACGCCAACGTCGCCGGCAAGGAAATCCTCAAGGGCCTCTCGCTCGAAGTGAAGCCCGGCGAAGTGCACGCCATCATGGGACCCAACGGCGCGGGCAAGTCCACGCTCGGCAACGTGCTGGCCGGTCGCGACGGCTACGAGGTCACCGAAGGCAGCGTCGAGTTCGACGACAAGGCGCTGCTGGAAATGGAACCGGAGGAGCGCGCCGCCGCCGGCCTGTTCCTGGCCTTCCAGTACCCGGTCGAGATCCCGGGCGTGAACAACACCTACTTCCTGCGCGCCGCGCTCAACGCGCAGCGCAAGGCGCGCGGCGAAGACGAACTGGACTCGATGCAGTTCCTCAAGCTGGTCCGGCAGAAGCTGGCCGTGCTGCACCTGAAGGACGAGCTGCTGCATCGCGGCGTCAACGAAGGTTTCTCCGGCGGCGAGAAGAAGCGCAACGAGATCTTCCAGCTGGCGGTGCTGGAACCGAAGCTGGCGATCCTCGACGAGACCGATTCGGGCCTGGACATCGACGCGCTCAAGACCGTGGCCGACGGCGTCAACGCGCTGCGCGCCGCCGACCGCTCGTTCCTGGTGATCACCCATTACCAGCGCCTGCTCGACTACATCAAGCCGGACGTGGTGCACGTGCTGGCCGAGGGCCGCATCGTGCAGACCGGCGGGCCGGAACTGGCGCTGGAGCTGGAGAAGCACGGCTACGCCTGGCTGAAGGACCGCGTGGCGCCGGAGGCGGTCTGATGAGCGCGCTGCTGGAGTCGATGCGCGAGTCCTTCGCGAAAGCCCGCACCTCCGTGCGCGGGGACTCGAACGGCGACGCCTCGCGTCGCCAGGCGCTCGAGGAAGCGCTGCGCGATGGCCTGCCCGGCCCGCGCAGCGAGGCCTGGAAGTACACCTCGCTGCGTGCGCTGGAGCGGCGCAGCTTCGCGCCGGCGCCGGCCGCACCCGCCGCGGTCGATGCCGCGCTGCTCGCGGACATCCCCGCGCCGCGCCTGGTGTTCGTCAACGGCCGCCACGCCCCGGCGCTGTCGGACCTGGGCGGCCTGCCGGACGGCGTGGAACTGCGCCCGCTGTCGAGCGCCCTGGCCGAGGGAGGCGAGGCGTTGCGCTTCCTCGGCCGTCGCTTCGAGCGCAGCGATGAGGTGTTCGCGCGCCTGAATGCCGCCCTCGCCGACGAAGGCGTGCTGTTGCGCGTGGACGAGGGCGTGGCGGTCGCGGCGCCGCTGCACCTGGTGTTCGTCGGCACCGCGCCGGACGCGCATGCGACCGACCACGCCTGGCACCTGCGCCACCTGATCGAGCTGCGCCGCGGCGCTTCGCTGGCGCTGGTCGAGCACCACCTGCACGACGGCGAAGCGGCGCACCTGGGCAACGTGCTCGCGCACGTGCACCTGGCACAGGGCGCCCGCCTCGACCATGCCCGCATCCAGTCCGAGGCGGCGGGGCTGACGTCGCTGCTGCGCACCGACGCGGTATTGGCGCGCGATGCCGACTACCGCCGCGTCGACCTGGAACTCGGCGCCGGCCTCACCCGCCACGAACTCAACGTCCGCCTGGAAGGCGACCGCGCGCGCCTGGTCGCCAACGGCGTGCTGCTCGGCAACGGCAAGCGCCACATCGACACCCGCCTGGGCATCGAGCACATCGCCCGCGACACCACGGCCGGGTTGCTGTGGCGCGGCGTGGGCGCCGACCGCAGCCGCGTGGTCTTCCACGGCGGCATCCACATCCGCGAAGGCGCCGACGGCACCGACGCGCGCCTGTCGAACAAGAACCTGCTGCTGTCGGCCAACGCCGAGATCGATACCCAGCCGGTGCTGGTGATCGACGCCGACGAGGTCCAGGCCGCGCACGGCGCCACGGTCGGCCAGCTCGACCCGCAGGCGCTGTTCTACCTGCGCTCGCGCGGCATTCCCAGGGAACGCGCCCAGCAGTTGCTGAGCGCGGCGTTCTGCCACGAGCCGCTGGCGGCGCTGGAGGGCCCGATCGCCGGGATCCTGGCCACCCGCCTGGACCAGGCGCTCAGCTCGGCGGGGGTCGCATGAACGCCGCCACGCCCCAGGCCGCCGCCAGCGGCCACGACCGGCCCGACTGGGAGCGCGTGCGCGCCGACTTCCCGCTGTTGATGCGGCAGGTCCACGGCAAGCCGCTGGTGTACTTCGACAACGCCAACACCGGCCAGAAGCCGATGCAGGTGATCGCGGCGACGGACGAGTTCTACCGCCGCCAGAACGCCAACGTCAGCCGCGCCGTGCATACGCTCGGCACCGAGGCCACCGAGGCCTACGAGGGCGCGCGCGGCAAGCTCGCGCGCTTCCTCAACGCGCGCCCCGACGAACTGGTGCTGTGCAGCGGCACCACCTTCGCGATCAACCTGGTCGCCTATTCGTGGGCGCTGCCGCGCCTGAAGGCCGGCGACGTGATCCTGGTCTCGCGGATGGAGCACCACGCCAACATCGTGCCGTGGCAGCTGGTCGCCGAACGCACCGGCGCCACCCTCCGCGTCGCCGAGATCACCCCCGACGGCGCGCTCGACCTGGACGCGCTGCGCCGGGCGATGACGCCGGAGGTGAAGCTGCTGGCGGTGACCCACGTCTCCAACGTGCTGGGCACGGTCAACCCGGTGCGCGAGATCTGCCGCGAAGCGCGCAAGCGCGGCATCGTCACCGTGGTCGACGGCTCGCAGGCCGCGCCGCACCGGCCGATCGACGTGCAGGCGATCGGCTGCGACTTCTACGCCATCACCGGCCACAAGATGTGCGGGCCGACCGGCACCGGCGTGCTGTGGGCGCGCCGCGAACACCTGCTGGCGATGCCGCCGTTCCTCGGCGGCGGCGAGATGATCAAGGAAGTCAGCTTCGAAGGCACCGTGTTCAACGACCCGCCGCACAAGTTCGAGGCCGGCACGCCCAACATCGCCGGCTTCGTCGGCCTGGGCGCGGCGGTGGACTACCTGGAGAACATCGGGCGGGAGCACATCGAGGCCCGCGAGGCCGAGCTGCTGGCGCATTTCACCGAGGAACTGCGCAAGGTCGAAGGATTGCGCATCTTCGGCACCGCGCCGGAGAAGACCGCGGTGGTGTCGTTCCTGGTCGAAGGCGCGCATGCGCACGACCTGGCGACCCTGCTCGACCTGGAAGGCGTGGCGGTCCGTTCCGGCCAGCACTGCGCGCATCCGCTGCTGCAGTTCTACGGCGTCGCGGCGACTTGCCGGGCCTCGCTGGCGTTCTACAACACCCACGAGGAAATCGAGCGCTTCATGGCGGCCTTGTCCAAGGTCCGCGGGCTGCTGGGCTGAGCCATCCCCCGCGGCCCGCAGGGGCGACGCGGGCCGCGAGGCTCCATGCCGCCGCAGGCTCCCCGCTCCTACAAAGCGGGGGCTGCCGTTAAGATGCGCGGATGCAGACACTGACCTTCCGCACCGCCACCGTGGCCGACGTCGACGCGATCGTCGCCCTGGTAACCTCCGCCTACCGGGGCGACGCCAGCCGCACGGGCTGGACCACCGAAGCCGATTTCCTCGACGGCCAGCGCATCGACCCGGAGGTCCTGCGCGCCGACATCCTGCGCGACCGCAGCCTGGTGCTGCTGGTCGAACAGGACGGCCAGCTGGTCGCCTGCGCGCATATCGCCGACGAGGACGGCGCCGGCTACTTCGGCATGTTCTCGGTCAGTCCCACGCTGCAGGGCGGCGGGATAGGCAAGCGGCTGATGGAGGAAGCCGAGCGTATCGTCGCCGACCAATGGGGCCGGTCCGTGATGCGGATGACCGTGATCGACATCCGCTCCGAACTGATCGCCTTCTACGAGCGCCGCGGCTATCGCCGTACCGGCGTGACCAAGCCCTTCCCTTACGGCGACGAGCGCTTCGGCGTGCCGCTCCGCGACGACCTGCGCTTCGAGGTGCTGGAGAAGCCGCTGGGGGCAGGAGCGTGAGCGACGCCAAGGAGAACTGGACCTTCGTCTGCGCCACCGGCGAGCTGTTGCCGGGCGAGATGAAGACGGTCTGGGACGAGGTGACCGATGCGCCGATCCTGGTCTTCAACCTCGACGGCGACTTCTATGCGCTGGAGGACCGCTGCAGCCACGAGGACTACGAGCTCTCGGCCGGCGAGTACGACGCCTCGGCCGGCACCATCGAGTGCCTGCTGCACGGCGCCCGCTTCGACGTCCGCGACGGCCGCGCGCTGTGCGCGCCCGCCTATACGCCCGTGGCCAAGTTCCCGGTGAAGCTCGAGCACGGCGGCGTCTGGACGCGGGACGACCGCTAGTCGACGGAATCCATGCAAGTCGCTGAAAGATAGGCGATTTTCACCAGAAGAACCCCGCCCTCGGCGGGGTTTTCCGCGTTTCCCGCGCGCCGGCACGATTCGCCGGGATGCGAAACATATTGCAAACAATTCGCATTTGCGAGGAAATATGCCGCGATGACCGCATGAAACGCGGCCAGAGGCAGCCAGCCCGTCTGGCCAACCACCCCGGCTCGAACGCGCGCTCCCCGGCCCACGGGACCGGAGAACGCGCGCCGCCGGCGAGCATCCAGCCCTGCACCTCCGTCACGATGACCTCCAAGATCAAGAGCCGCAAGCACTCCTTCTCCCAGGCATCCGCCCAGAGCCTCACCGCCGCAGCCCTGCTCGGCAGCCTGGGCCTGGCCTCCCCCGCCTTCGCCGCCGATGCCGCCGCGGCCCCGCCCACCACGCTGGACAAGGTCGACGTCCAGGGCGACCGGGCCAAGCGCTACCTGGTCGAGGCGCCGGCCTCGCCGAAGTTCACCCAGGCGCTGATCGATACGCCCCAGACCCTCAACGTGATCAGCAAGGACCTGTTCAACGAGCAGGGCGCCACCACCCTCACCGAGGCGCTGCGCAACAGTCCCGGCGTCGGTACGTTCTACGTCGGCGAGAACGGCAACACCACCACCGGCGACGCGATCTACATGCGCGGCTTCGACAGTTCGAGCAGCATCTTCGTCGATGGCATCCGCGATCTCGGCTCGATCTCGCGCGACGTCTTCAACATCGAGCAGATCGAGGTCGAGAAAGGCCCCGCCGGCACCGACAACGGCCGCAGCGCGCCGACCGGCGCGATCAACCTGGTCACCAAGCAACCGTTCCTGGCCGATGCGCTGAGCGCATCCCTCACCGGCGGCACCGACAACCAGCGTCGCGTCACCGGCGATTGGAACCAGGCACTCGGCGCCACCAGCGCCTTGCGCGTGAACGTGATGGGCCAGGATAGCGACGCGATCGGCCGCGACCACGTCCAGAACAAGCGTTGGGGCATCGCGCCGTCGCTCGCGTTCGGCCTGGATACCAGCACCCGCTACTTCGTCGACCTGCTGTACGTGAAGCAGGACAACGTGCCGGACGGCGGCGTACCGACCATCGGCCTGCCCGGCTATTCCTCGCCCGACGCGACCCGTCCGTGGTTGACGAATGCGGCGCGCGTGGACAGCGAGAACTTCTACGGCACCCGCTACGACCACGACGACGTCACCTCGAAGATGGCCACGTTTCGCTTCGAGCACGACTTCTCCGACGCGGTCAAGCTGACCAACACCGCGCGCTGGGGCCGCAACGAGCAGGACTACCTGCTGTTCGCGTTCATGCCGAACGCGGCCAACCTGCGCACGCCCGACCCCGCGGACCCGTCGACCTGGACGGTGGCGCGCAGCCTGCCCACCTTCAAGGACCAGCGGTACACGATCCTCACCGACCAGTTGAACCTGCGCGTGGACTTCGCCACCGGCGCGATCAGGCACAACCTCAGCACCGGCGTGGAGGCCACCCGCGAGGAACTGCAGAGCTGGGGGCGCAACATCGTCGACCGCGCCGCCTGGCTCGCCGCCAACCCGGTCAACCTGTACGCCCCCGACTGGAACACCACGCCGCTGGCCAGCGCGCGCAACGGCGCGCACAGCAAGGGCACGACCACCACGTTCTCTGCCTACGCCTTCGACACGCTGAAGTTCGGCGACAGCTTCCTGGTCACCGCCGGCGTGCGCCTGGACCGCTACAAGACCGACTTCAAGAGCCTGACCTGCACCTCCGCCACCACCAACGCGGTGCCGTGCGCCACCCAGGTGGGCGTGGATGCCGACGTTTCCGACACGCTGTTCAACTGGAAGCTCGGCGCGGTCTACAAGGCCGCGGAGAACATCAGCCTGTACGCCAACTACGCCATTTCCCAGCAGCCGCCGGGCGGCAGCTCGCTGGAACTGAGCGCGTCGGCCAACAACGCCAACAACCCCCGCTTCGACCCGCAGAAGGCCAAGACCGCCGAGGTCGGCACCAAGTGGAACTTCCTGGACGACAACCTGTTCGTGACCCTGGCGCTGTTCCAGACCGACGTCACCAACGAGATCAGCCAGGGCAGCGACGGGCTGTACTACCAGACCGGCGAGAAGCGGGTGAAGGGCGTGGAACTCTCCGCCGTGGGCAAGCTCACCGAGAACTGGGCGCTCTCCACCGGCTATACCCGGATGGACGCGCAGGTCAAGGAAGGCGCCAAGGTGTCGCAGGACGGCAGCCTGGACCTGGCCTACACGCCGGACAGCGCCTTCACCGCCTGGACCACCTACACGCTGCCGTTCAAGCTGACCATCGGCGGCGGCGTGCGCTACTCCGGCGAGATGAAGCGCGGCACCGACGGCGCGATCGGCACGCCGGCCTTCGTCAAGTCGTACGCGGTCTGGGACGCAGTGGTGACCTACCCGGTCAACGACCACTTCGAGCTGCGCCTGAACGTCAACAACGTGTTCGACAAGGACTACGTGGCCGGCATCAACAAGAGCGGATTCCGCTACACGCCCGGCGCGCCGCGCTCGGCGCTGCTCACGGCCAACCTGAAGTTCTGATCCGCGCAGGCGGCACCTTCCCCGGCCACCCTCCGCTGCGGAAGGTACTTGCGGAAGGGGCTTCAGTCCCGGCGGCTGGAGCCCCTCCCGCACCGCGGTGGCACCGTTCGCGTCATGATAAGAACGGAGACCTTTTCCCGGAGCACGCCATGTTGCTGCACATCCCCGGCATCCTGACCGCCGACGAAGTGGCGCGCTTCCGCCAGGCGCTCGACGGCGCCGACTGGACCGACGGTCGCGAGACCGTCGGCGCGCAGGGCGCCCAGGTCAAGCGCAACCTGCAACTGCCCGACGCGTCGCCGCTCAAGCACGAACTGGGACAGGCGGTGCTGAGGGCGCTCGCCCGCAGCCCGCTCTATTTCGCGGCGGCCTTGCCGCTGCGCACGATCCCACCACGCTTCAACCGGTACGAGGGCGGCGGCGAATACGGCTTCCACGTCGATGGCGCGGTGATGACGCTGGCGGCCAGCGCGACGCAGCCGGCCATGACGCTGCGTACCGATCTCTCCTGCACGTTGTTCCTGTGCGGGCCGGAGGAATACGACGGCGGCGAACTGGTCATCAGCGACACCTACGGGGAGCACGAGGTCAAACTGCCCGCGGGCGACCTCATCCTCTACCCCTCCAGCAGCCTGCACCGCGTCACCCCGGTGACCCGCGGCGCGCGGCTGGCCTCGTTCTTCTGGGTGCAGAGCCTGGTGCGCGACAGCGCCAGGCGGCAACGCCTGTTCGAACTGGACACCGCGATCCAGGCGCTGACCGCATCGGGCGCGGACCGCGGCGCGCTGCTCAAGCTCACCAACGTCTACCACAACCTGCTGCGCGAGTGGTCGGAGACCTGACCGGACGCCATCAATCTGCGTGCCCGTCGTGCATCGAAGAGCTCGGGTTTCCTTGTCCCTGTTTGTGGCAGTGGCTTTAGCCGCGATCGGGCTTGCCCGGGAAAAGCCCCATCGCGGCTAAAGCCGCTCCCACACGAGCACGGCTCGCCGCCGGGCGCGTTCCAGGCCTGGCACGAGCGCAGGCTCGATTCCATAATTGAGATCAATTCTCATTTCTGTAGAATAACTTCCTCCTCGGCCCCTCCCGACAGCGTCCGTTGCCTACTCCGTCCGCCACCGATCACGCCACGGCGCGCCAACGTCGCGGTTTCTGGCTGCGTACGCTGCACCAGTGGCACTGGATCAGCTCCGCGATCTGCCTGGTCGGGATGCTCGTGTTCGCCGCGACGGGCCTGACCTTGAACCATGCCGCGCGCATCGAGGCGAAGCCGACGGTGACGAACCGCCAGGCCACGCTGCCGGCGCCGCTGCTGCGTGCGCTGGACGGTCCCGAGGACGGCCACGCGCCGCTGCCGCGCGAGGTGGTGGCCTGGCTGGACCGCGAGCTGTCCGTATCGCTCGGCCGGCGCCAGGCGGAATGGTCCGGCGACGAGATCTACCTCTCGATGCCGGCCCCCGGCGCGGACGCCTGGCTCAGCATCGATCGCGCCAGCGGCGCGGTCGAGTACGAAGCCACCGACCGCGGCTGGATCTCGTACTTCAACGACCTGCACAAGGGACGCAATGCCGGCCCCGCCTGGAGCTGGTTCATCGACCTGTTCGCGGTCGCGTGCCTGGTGTTCTGCGTCACCGGCCTGTTCCTGCTGCAGATGCACGCCCGCCAGCGCCGCATGACCTGGCCGCTGGTCGGGCTGGGCCTGCTCGTCCCGCTGCTGATCGCCCTGCTCCTGATCCACTAATCCACGCCCGGAGACTTCCATGCGCGTCACCGCCACCCTCACCATCGCCTTGAGCGGCCTGCTGGCCGTGCCGGCCTACGCGGCCACGCTCGACGTCAACGTCGAGATCCCCAAGCTCAACGTCGCCGAGTACCACCGCCCCTACGTGGCGATCTGGATCGAAGGGGCCGACCAGAAGGTCGCCGCCAACCTCGCCGTCTGGTACCAATCCAGGGACACCGCCGAGGGCCACGGCACCAAGTGGCTGCCCGACCTGCGCCAGTGGTGGCGCAAGAGCGGGCGCACGCTGCAGGTGCCGGTCGACGGGGTGACCGGCCCGACCCGGCCCGCCGGCAAGCACGCGCTCTCCTTCACCGACCAGCAGCCGCAGCTGAAGGGCCTGGCCGCGGGCGAATACACGCTGGTGGTCGAGGCCGCGCGCGAAGTCGGTGGCCGCGAGCTGTTGAAGATCCCCTTCAGCTGGCCGGCCAGGAGCCCGCAGAGCGGCAAGGCCCAGGGCAGCAGCGAGCTGGGCAGCGTGACCCTGGCCGCCAAGCCGTGATCCCTTCCCTCGATCGACGATCGCCACAGGAGTTCCGATGAAGCGTTCCCTCGTCCTGACCGCCGCGCTCGCCGCGCTGCCGTTCTCCGCGCTCGCCCACAAGGCCTGGCTGCTGCCGTCGCAGACCGTGATCGCCGGCGAACAGCCCTGGATCACCGTGGACGGCGCCGTCTCCAACGACCTGTTCTACTTCAACCACGTGCCGCTGCGGCTGGACAACCTGGCGATCACCGCGCCGGACGGCAGCCGCCTGCAGCCGGAGAACGCCGCCACCGGCCGCTACCGCAGCGTGTTCGACCTGCAGCTCAAGCAGGCCGGCACCTATCGCCTGGCGGTGGTCAACGACGGTCTGTTCGCCAGTTGGAAGGAAGACGGCAAGCCCAAGCGCTGGCGCGGCGACGCAGCGCGCTTCGCCACCGAGGTGCCGAAGAACGCGCAGGACCTGCAGGTGTCGCAGTCGCTCGGCCGCGTGGAGACGTTCGTGACCAACGGCGCGCCGAACGAGACCGCGCTCGAGCCCGGCGGCAAGGGCATCGAGTTGGTCCCGGTCACCCATCCCAACGACCTGTTCGCCGGCGAACCGGCGCAGTTCAAGCTGCAGATCGACGGCAAGCCGGCCGCGGGCCTCGACGTCGAGATCGTCCGCGGCGGGACGCGCTATCGCAATGCGCAGGACGAGATCAAGGTGAAGACCGATGCCCAGGGCGCGTTCTCGGTGACCTGGCCGGAAGCCGGCATGTACTGGCTGGAGACCGCCACGGAAGACGGCAAGACCACGGTACCCCAGGCCAGGCAGCGCCGGTTGAGCTACGTCGCCACGCTGGAAGTGCTGCCGCAGTGATCCACCGCCGGACGCTCGTCGTTGCCGCGAAGGCGGGAACGACGACGCCCGCACGAGTCCCCGGATGTCCCACGCCTCCCTCGACATCGCCATGCTCGGCGGCCAGACCATGGGCACGACCTGGAGCGTGAAGCTGGTCGTGCCGCGCCACCGCGACCTGCACCCGATCCACGCCGGGATCCAGCGCGTGCTGGACACCGTGGTGGCGCAGATGAGCACCTGGGAGCCGGAGTCGGGCATCAGCCGCTACAACCGCGCGCCGGCCGGCAGCTGGCACCGGTTGCCCGGCGGCTTCCGCGCGGTGATGCAGGTGGCGCTCGACGTCGCCCGCGCCAGCGGCGGCGCATTCGATCCCAGCGTCGGGCCGATGGTCTCGCTGTGGGGATTCGGCGCGCATGCCGGGGCCCGGCGCGTGCCTGCGCAGGACGCGATCGACGCCATGCGCGCGCGCGTCGGCTGGACGCGGCTGCAATGGCGCGACGATGGGCACGAGCTGCTGCAGCCCGGCGGGCTCGAACTCGACCTGTCCGGCATCGCCAAGGGCTACGGCGTGGATGCGGTGCATCGGCACCTGAAGGAACAGGCCATCGCCAGCGCGCTGGTGGAAGTGGGGGGCGAACTGCATGGCTACGGTCGCAAGCCCGATGGCCAGCCGTGGCGCGTGCTGGTGGAATCGGCGCCGGAGGAGGACGACGCCTCCGGCCTGCCGCCGCGCGTGCTGGCGCTGGACGACCTCGCGATAGCCACCTCGGGCGATCGCTGGCACCGCTTCGATGCGGACGGCCGGCGTTATTCGCACACCTTCGATCCGCGCCTGGGCCGGCCCGTCGAACGGGCCGCCGCGGCCGTGACCGTGATCGCCGGCGACGCGACGCAAGCCGATGCCTGGGCGACCGCCTTCACCGTGCTCGGCCCGGGCCCCGGCATCGCCCTGGCCGACGCACGCGGGCTGGCGGTGCGCTTTCTTGCCCGCACCCACGCCGGCGTGGAAGAACGCATGAGCCAAGCCTTCGAGCGGCTGCTGGAAACCCACGCATGAACGGCGCATCGCGGCGTGCCGTCGCTGGCAACCTGGCGGTCGGCGCATTGCTGGCGTCGATCGCCCTGGGCCTGCTGCGCCTGCACGAAGGCGACTGGTGGAGCGCCCCGCCGCTGCCCGGGCGCTGGTGGCTGGCCGGCATCGCCGTGCTCGCCTACGCCGCCGGCAGCGCCTGGGTCGCATCGCGCTCGCGCAGCCTCGCGACCGGGCCGGCCGACGGCGCCGGACTGCTGGTCGCCTGGGCGAGCCAGACCGGGTTCGCGCGCGAACTGGCGGAGCGCAGCGTGGAAACCCTCGCGAACGTGGGCCAGCCGGCCGTCGCCCTGCCGCTGGAACGGCTCGACGCTTCCCGGCTCGCTTCCGGCGCCCGCATACTGTTCATCGCCAGCACCACCGGCGAAGGCGACGCGCCCGACCACGCGCAACCGTTCCTGCGCGACGTGATGCAGCGCTCCCTGCAGCTGCCGTCGTTGCGCTACGCCGTGCTGGCGCTCGGCGACCGCGACTACGCCGACTACTGCGCGTTCGGCCGCCGGCTCGAGCGATGGTTGCGGCACCAGGGCGCGCATGCGCTGTTCGAGCGGATCGACGTGGACCGCGCCGCGCCGGAAGCGCTGCGCCAATGGCAATCGCTGCTGGCGCAGCTCGGCGACCGGCCGTCGACCTTGCCGGACTGGGAGAAGCCACGCTATGCGCCATGGCGCCTGCTGCAACGGAACCTGCTCAACGCCGGCAGTGCCGGCGGCGAGGTCTATCGCATCGCGCTCGCGCCGGCCCGGGGGCCGCTGCCGCACTGGCAGGCCGGCGACATCGCCGAGATCGGTCCGCGCCAGGCGGCCACCCGCGTGGATGCCTGGCTGCGGACGCACGCACTGGACGGCACGCAACGGGTGGACGGCCGGCCCTTGCGCGACTGGCTGAGCGAATCGCGCCTGCCGGACCTGGCCGGCCCCGCCGATCCGGCGACGCTGGTGCGCGGGCTGCAGCCGCTGCCGCACCGCGAGTATTCGATCGCCTCGATCCCCCCGGAAGGCCGCCTGGAGCTGCTGTTGCGCCTGCAGACCGACGCCCGGGGCCAACCCGGCCTCGGCAGCGGCTGGCTGTGCCGCCATGCCCGCCTTGGCGACGAAATCGCCCTGCGCATCCGCAGCAATCCGAATTTCCACGGCCCCGGGCCGCAGGTGCCGATGATCCTGGTCGGCAACGGCACCGGGATCGCCGGCTTGCGCGCGCACCTGGCCGAACGCATCGCCGCCGGGGCGCGGCGCAACTGGCTGCTGTTCGGGGAACGCAACGCGGCCTTCGACCTGCATTTCGGCGAGGACCTGCGCGCCTGGCAGCGCGATGGCTGGCTGGAACGCCTCGACACGGCGTTCTCCCGCGACGGCGCCGGCCCGGCCCGCTACGTGCAGCATCGCCTGCGCGAAGCCGCCGCAACCCTGCGCGAGTGGGTCGCCGACGGCGCCGCGATCCACGTCTGCGGCAGCCTGCGCGGCATGGCGCCGGAGGTGGAACGGGTACTGGACGAGGTCCTCGGCCCGGAGGCGCGCGAGCAACTCTCGCTTCAAGGCCGCTACCGGCGCGACGTGTATTGAGCCAGGCCCCTCAGGCCGGACGGATCCGGACCGCCAGCAATTCGCCGGCGCCGTCGACCCCGTGCCCCTCGCGTGTTCCGGCGCCCAGCCAGGCGGTATCGCCAGCCGCCATCCCGCCCAGGCCGCTGCCCGCATCGAAGCGCGCCTGTCCCGCCAGCAGGTGGATCGCCCAGGCGACCCCGGGCTCGGTGAAGAACACCATCCGCCCGGCCAACGGGCGGTGCAGCACGTCCACTTGCAGCGCATCGCGCCGCCACATCGCGTTGAAATCGTGCGTGACGCCGTCGATCAATTCGCCGGCGACGAGCGCTTCGCCGGGAAACCGCGCGCGTTGGTAGGGCGACAACAACGTCTCCACCCGGCCGTCCTCGAAACGCAGCCGCACGCCGTTGCCCTGCAACAGCACCAGCTCGCGCTCGACCCCGGGAAACGCGGAGAACGCCGCATCGCGCTCGATCTCGGCGATGGACAGCCGCAACGACCAGTCGCCGTCGCCGGGCAGGCGCAGGATTTCGCGGGTCCAGCCCAGGCCGTTGCGCCAGCGTTCGCGCCGGTAATCGGCCGCGGCGATCACCCGGGACGGTGCATGCAGGAGTGACATCCCGGCATTGTGCCTGCGCCTGCCGGGCCGCGCGAGACCGGGCGCCTCGAAGGCGGCATCGGCAGATCCCCAATCCCCAATCCCGGGTTCCAGCCCCACAACGAAAATCGCCCGGCTGCACGTCAATGTGCAACACCGGGCGATACACATCCATGTCGGCTTCCAGCCTTCCCCTAGACTTCCTGTCCAGATAGGTAGCGGCCACGCATCCTGCGTCGGACCGTATTGCGGATTTCCATTCCCCTCAGCGTCTTTGCACCGACTGTGCAGCCGCCGCCTTGGCAGCCTTCGCAGCGGGGGTATTCCCTGCCCCCACTTCGATCAGGTCTCTGTTCCTTTCGACCGTCTTGAGTCCGATTCCCTTGACCAGCGCCAGCTCCTCGGCGCTTTTGAAGGGACCGTTGGCCCGGCGGTGTTCGACGATGGCCTGCGCCTTGGCGGGCCCGACGTTCACCAGCACCCTGTCCAGATCGGCGGCACTCGCCGTGTTGATGTTGATCCTTTCGACCGCATGGGCCGCGGAGGACAGCAGCAACGCCAGGAACAAGGACTGCAGGACTACGGCTAAAGACTTCATGGCAACGCTCCTTGTGGCTTGGGAAGGGTCCTGGCCGGCATTCCTGCCGGCTGGAACAGTGTCCCGCGCCACATGAGACAAGCGTATCGTCGCCCCCCCGCACGCACAGCCGGTAAACCGCGCGCAGTGCCGTAGGAAAATTCCTACAAACGGCGGCAGGCGTAGAATGGGCGCTCTTAGTCACGTATTCCCGGAGCACCCGATGGACAGCCGCAAGATCGACCAGTACGTCAGCGAGAAATGGGACAAGGACATCGTTCCGCAGTTGGTCGATTACATCCGCATCCCCAACAAGTCGCCGATGTTCGACGCCAATTGGGTCGCAAACGGCTACATGGACCAGGCGGTCGCCCTGATGGAGAACTGGGCCCGGGCGCAGAAGATCGCCGGCCTGCAGGTCGAGGTGGTCCGCCTGGAAGGCCGCACCCCGTTGATCTTCCTTGAAATCCCGGCCAGCGGCCCGGAGACCGGCGAGGACACCGTGCTGCTCTACGGCCACCTCGACAAGCAGCCGGAGATGACCGGCTGGGACGAGGAGCTGGGTCCGTGGAAGCCGGTGCTGCGCGGCGACAAGCTGTACGGCCGCGGCGGCGCCGACGACGGCTACGCGATCTTCGGTTCGCTGACCTCGATCATGGCGCTGCAGGAACAGGGCCTGCCGCATGCGCGCTGCGTGATCCTGATCGAGGCCTGCGAGGAATCCGGCTCCTACGACCTGCCGGCGTACGTCGACCACCTGGCCGACCGCATCGGCAAGCCGTCGCTGGTGGTGTGCCTGGACTCGGGCTGCGCCAACTACGACCAGCTGTGGTGCACCACTTCGCTGCGCGGCCTGACCGGCGGCAATTTCACCGTGAAGGTGCTCAACGAAGGCGTGCACTCCGGCGACGCGTCCGGCGTGGTGCCGTCCTCCTTCCGCCTGCTGCGCCAGCTGCTGTCGCGCATCGAGGACGAGAACACCGGCCGCATCCTGCTCGAAGGCCTGCACGCCGAGATCCCGGCCGAGCGCCTGGAGCAGGCCCGGCGCGCCGCCGAGGTGGTCGATACCGCCATCTTCGACAAGTTCCCGCTGGTCGACGGCCTCAAGCCGATGAACGAGGACCTCACCGAACTGGTGCTCAACCGCACCTGGCGCCCGGCGCTGTCGGTGACCGGCATCGGCGGCATGCCGCCGCTGGAATCGGCCGGCAACGTGCTGCGCCCGGAAACCTCGGTGAAGCTGTCGCTGCGCCTGCCGCCGACCGCCAACGGCAAGGCCTGCGGCGAGCTGCTGAAGGAAGCGCTGCTGCGCGATCCGCCCAACGGCGCGCAGGTCACGCTGGAGCTGGAAAAGGCATCCAGCGGCTGGAACGCGCCGGCGATGGCGCCGTGGCTGGAAAAGGCCATCGACGAGGCCAGCCAGACCTTCTTCGGCAAGCCGGCCATGTACATGGGCGAAGGCGGCTCGATCCCGTTCATGGGCATGCTCGGCGAGAAGTTCCCGGGCGCGCAGTTCATGATCACCGGCGTGCTCGGCCCGCACTCCAACGCGCACGGCCCCAACGAGTTCCTGCACATCCCGATGGGCAAGCGCGTCACCGCCTGCGTGGCCAAGGTGATCGCCGAGCACCACGCGGCCAGCCTGCGCGGCGAAACCAGCGGCTCGCCGGTGGCGGCCGACAGCGGCAGCCGGCACGGCGGGCACGGTTGTTGCTGATCCGGGCCTAGGGCCTAGGACCTGGGACCTGGGACCTGGGACCTGGGACCTGGGATTCGGGATTCGGGATTCGGGATTCGGGATTCGGGATTCGGGATTCGGGAAAGGCGCCTTCGCCTGGGGTCGGCTGTCAAGCGATCCGATGCGTTCTTGCAGTTTCTCGCTTTTTTTGTGGGAGGGACTTCAGTCCCGGCAGATGGCCGGTCAAGCCCGCCGGGGCTGAAGCCCCTCCCACAACGACACCCGACCCGAAGCAGGCGTGTCGCTCTTCCGAGTTTCCAAACCGGGTCCCGGTCTTGCCCGGTGAAGCCCTGCAGGGCTGAAGCTCCCCCACGACGGCGTTCGATGCGGGGGCGGGCTTCGCGGGTCCCGCCCCAACGCACGCCCCGGCCTGCTAGTCTGCGCGCGGTTCCCCACCGGAGTGTCCCATGAGCGGATTGTTCGGCAGCGACAGCTGGCTCTACATCATCCTGGTCGGCTTCGTGGTCGGCGTGCTCGCCCGCTTCTTCATGCCGGGCAACAACCGCATGGGCTGCCTGCTGACGATCGTGCTCGGCATCGGTGGCGCGGTGCTCGCGGGCTGGTTCGGCCGCTACATGGGCTGGTACGCCGCCGGCGAGCCGGCCGGCTTCCTCGCCGCACTGCTCGGGGCCGTGGCCATCCTGGCGCTGCTGCGGCTGTTCAGCGGCAAGTCCTGACCCCTTCCTCCTCCCCGCTTTCCCGCGGCGGCGCCCCGATGTCGCCCCGTTCTTCGCACGCGATGACCCCAGTTACCGACAGCGATTCCCCACGCGAACGGCAGCGCCTGCATTGGGCGCGCCAGGCCCTCGGCGATGCGCAGGCCAGCCTGCAACGCGCCTCGATCGATGCCGGCTTCCGCAGCTATTGGCGCAGCGAGGGGAAAGGCCCGTCGCGGATCGTGATGGACTCGCCGCCCGGCCTGGAGGACGTGCGCCCATGGCTGCGCATGCAGCGGCTGCTCGGCGGCGCCGGCGTGCGCGTGCCGCAGGTACTGGCCGAGGACGTCGAGCAGGGATTCCTGCTGCTGGAGGACCTGGGCGGGCCGACGCTGGCGCAGGTACTGGATGCATCGAACGCCGACGACCTGTTCGACGCGGCGGTCGGGCAATTGCTCAAGCTGCAGAAGATCGCGCCACCGGAGGGCATCGGCGAGTTCGGCGAGGCCCTGCTGCAGCGCGACGCAGGCTTGTTCGAGGAATGGTTCCTGGGCCGCCACCTGGGCATCGCGCTGGATTGCGGCGAGGCCGAACAGCTCCAGCTCGTGCAGCGCCGCCTGATGGACAATGCGCTCGCCCAGCCGCGCGTGCTGGCGCATCGCGATTTCATGCCGCGCAACCTGATGCCGGTCGCGGACGGGCCGGCGGTGCTGGACTTCCAGGATTGCGTGCTCGGCCCGGTCGCCTACGACCCGGTCAGCCTGTTCAAGGACACCTCGGTGAGCTGGCCGCTGGCGCGCGTCGACGCTTGGCTGGCGCGGTATCACGCGCGCGCGCTCGAAGCCGGCATCCCGGTGCCCGCCAGCCGCGAGCGCTTCCTGCGCGACGCCGACTGGATGGGCGTACAGCGCCACCTGAAGAACCTGGGCATCTTCTCGCGCCTGAACTACCGCGACGGCAAGGACTGGTACCTGCGCAACGTGCCGCGCTTCATCGGCTACCTGGACGAAGTGTTGCCGCGCCATCCGCCGTTGCAGCCGCTGCGGCACCTGCTCGACAGCCGCATCCGTCCCGCGCTGGCCGCGCGCGAAGCGCAGGCGGGCGCATGAAGGCGCTGATCTTCGCCGCCGGCCTCGGCGAACGCATGCGGCCGCTCACCGACCGCACCCCGAAGCCGCTGCTGGCGGCCGGCGGCGAACCGCTGATCGCCTGGCACCTGCACCGTCTCGCCGCGCTCGGCGTGCGCGAGGTCGTGGTCAATACCTCGTGGCTGGCGGAACGGTTTCCGGAGATGCTCGGCGACGGCAGCCGCTTCGGCTTGCGCCTGCATTACTCGTTCGAAGGACCGGTGCCGCTGGAGACCGGCGGTGGCATGCTGCATGCGTTGCCGCTGCTGGGCGACGCGCCGTTCATCGCGATCAACGGCGATGTCTGGAGCGATTTCGACCTGGCGCGGCTGCCTCGGGCCCCGCACGGCGACGCGCACCTGGTGCTGGTCGACAATCCCGACCACCATCCGGCCGGCGATTTCCGCCTGCTGGACGACGGCCGGGTATGCGATCGCGAGGCGGGCCATCCCGCGCTGACGTTCGCCGGGATCGGCGTGTACCGCCCGGGCCTGCTTGATCGCTGGCGCGACGCGATCGGCGCGGCGCCGGGCGCCGACGCGACGCCGCCGCGCTTCAAGCTGGCGCCGTTGCTGCGCGCGGCGATGCAGGCAGGCCGCGTGACCGGCGAGCGCCACCGCGGGCAGTGGACCGACGTGGGCACGCCGGAGCGGCTGGCGCAGTTGGATCGGCAACTGAACGCACGGCGCTCTCCAGTGCCATAGCCGTCATTTCCCGGCGCGGGGGCTTCGCCCGTACCCCCATCCGTCCCTGCGGGGCAGCTTCTCCCGGGGAAGGGAAAGGCTTGCATCCATCTTGCGACCGCTACGGGTTCCTGGCCTCGCCCAGGACCCGGCGCAGGAACGGCACGGTGACGCGCCGCTTGGCCGCCAGCGATTCGCGGTCGAGCCGGTCCAGCAGCCGCACCAGCGCCGCCGGTTCGCGCTCGCCATGTACCAGCAGCCAGTCGATCGCCGCTTCTTCCAGCACCAGCCCGCGGCGTTGCGCGCGGTCGCGCAGCACCGCCGCGCGGCCGCTGTCGTCCAGCGCCGGCAAGGTGATCCGCGTGCATTGCGACAGCCGCGAGCGCAGGTCCGGCAGGGCCAGCGCCAAGGCATCGGGCATGGCCTGCGCGGTATACAGCAGCGTCACTCCCGCGGCACGCGCGCGGTTGTGGAAATCGAACAGCGCCACCTCGTCGTCGCGGTTGCCGGCGATGCCGTGCGCCCGCTCGCCCTGGCGCGTGCCGGCGACATGTTCCAGGCCGTCGAGCGCGATCACGTCGCGGCCTTCCAGCGCCTCCAGCGCCTCGCGCAGGCGCCCCGCCGCCGCCAGCAACGGCAGGTAGGCGGCCGCGCGCCCGGCCTGCTCGGCAGCGGCACACAGCGACAGCGCCAGGTGGGTCTTGCCGCTGCCCGCGGGGCCGGCAAGGTACAGCCAGTCGCGCACCGCGCCGGCGGCCATCGCCTGCAGGTGCTCGACCAGCCCCTCGGGCGCGGCGACGAAGCTCTCGAAACGCTGGTCCGGCGGATAGCGCAGGGCCAGCGGCAACTGCGGCACGCTCACGTCGGATCGCCGTCCTTGGGCACTTCGACGACCGCGTTCTTGTCGACGTAGCTGTCGAGCAGGATCGTCGGCCGCTCGCCGGCGTACAGGTCGCTCTGCTTGTAGCGCTCATGGGCGTAGCGCAGCAGCACGTTGGCCACCGCCGCCACCGGCAGCGCCAGCAGCATGCCGAGGAAGCCGAACAGCTGGCCGCCGGCCATCACCGCGAAGATCACCGCGACCGGGTGCAGGCCGATCTTGTCGCCGACGATGCGCGGGGTCAGCACGTAGCTCTCCAGCAGTTGCCCGACCGTGAAGGTCGCCGCCAGCCCGACCATCAGCCGCAGGTCGAAGCCGTGCGCCTGCACCAGCGCGGCCAGCACCGCCAGCACCACGCCGGTGGTCGCGCCCAGGTAGGGGATGAAGCTGATCAGGCCCGCGATCAGGCCGATCAGCAGGCCCAGGTTGAGGCCGCTGATCGACAGCCCGGCCGCGTAGATCACGCCCAGCGCCACCATGACCAGGAACTGGCCGCGGATGAAGGCGCCGAGCACCTCGTTGGACTCCTGCGCGAGGCGGCCGACGGTGCCGATGTAGTTGCGCGGGATGATCGCCGCGACGCGCTCGACCAGCTTGTCCCAGTCGCGCAGGAAGTAGAACGTCAGGATCGGCAGCAGCACGATGTTGAGCACCCAGGCGACCATCGCGAAGCCCGAGCGCGACAGGTAGCCGAAGAAGGTCTTGGCGACGCCGCCGGCCTGCTGCCAGTGCGAGCGGATCCAGTCGATCAGGCGCTCCGGGTCGAGCCAGGTCATCAGCTCCAGCCCGGTCTTCTGCTCGATCCACGGCACCGCGGTGCCGATCACCCAATCGCGCATCTGCGGCAGCGCGTTGATCAGCGTGACGATCTGGCGCTCGATCATCGGCACCAGGATCATCAGCGCGAGCGCAACCAGCAGCAGCATCGAGGCGAACACCAGCACGACCGAGGTGTTGCGCGACAGCCCGGTGCGCTCGATGCGGTCGACCAGGGGATCGCCGAGCCATCCCAGCAGCAGCGCCAGCGCGAACGGGGTCAGCACCGGGGCCAGCAGCCAGATCACCCAGCACACGCCCACCGCCAGCGCCGTCCACTTCAGGCGGCGCAGGAACAGGGCGATTTCGGCTTCGGGCGACAGGTTCATTTCAGGCGGTACTCGGCGCGCTCGCCGTCCAGGATGACCGGGCCTTCGGTCGGCACCGACACCGGCACCACCGGGCTGTCGTCGCCGAGCATGCGGTTGAGGCCGGAAATGCCGGTCAACAGTTCGAGGTCCGCCTCGAGCCGGTCGCCGGAAGCGCGGACCGGGCGGATGCCGCGCACCACCGACACGCCCTGCAGGGCGGCCGACAGGCGCAGGTAGTCGTCGGCGCTGCGGATGCCGGTGAACACCGCGCGGTAGACGCCGGGCGTGCCGGTCTCCACGCGCTTGGCGTAGCGCTTGACCAGCGCATCGGCGGCGCCGTCGGCACCGCCGGCCATCGCCCGGCGCGCATCGCCATCGCTGGTGGACCAGGTCGAAAGCACCTTGCCGTCGTCCACGAACACCCAATCCGCGGCCCAGCCGCCGCCGGACCGGTACAACTTGCCGATCAGCTGCATCGGCGGGCTGTAGCGGGCCGAGGCGCGCGCCACCGCCGCGGTGTCCTGGCGCCAGATCGCGCCGACCAGGGCCTGCTCGGCCGCGCCGCCGCCCGGCAGGCCGAGCCGGAAGCCGCGCTCCACCGCCCGGTCGAGCACGCTGCGCGCGGCATTGGACTGCTGCAGCCCGACCAGGCGCGGCCCGGAACCGTCGTCGATCGCCAGCCACAGCACCGGCTTGGGCCGCGGCTGCGGCCAGACCGGCAGGCCGAGCGCGGCCACCAGGCCGTCCACGTCGTCCTGCCGGAAGCGCGCCACCAGCATGGTCTTGAAGGTCGGCGCGCCGGTCGGGGAGGTGCCCTGGTCCTGCCGGTAGTCGTAGCTGTCGACGTAGTTGCCGGCGTTGCGCAACGCCTGCGGCACGCCCGGCCGGGCCATGACGTTGCGGTCGCCGGACAGCTTGGCCAGCACCGCGCCCAGCGCGCGCGCCAGCCCGCCGGCCCGGTCGGACTCGGCCTGGCTGTTGACCGGCACTTCCGCCTCGTAGGCGCCCTGCGCCTTGGCCACGTCGCCCTCGGTACGCAGGTCGGCCTGGGCCAGGACCGGCGCCGCCGGCATCGCCAGCGCCGCGGCGAGAAGCGCGAGCGCGCCGGCGCGCATGGACATGCGGAGCGTGCCGCGGCCCTCCGGATGGACGCGACGCTCGCCGGGGCGCTTCGAGGCCAGGCGCGCGACGAGGGACCGCAGCATTCCCGGCAGGGTCCCGGGGGACGGGCCGTCAACGGCGCGGAGCCGACCGACGCATCTCATGAAGAAGGGCATAACACGCTCTAGCTCGACGTATTCCGGGGGAATTGTTGCCCGAATGCGGGCCTGGCGCCAACGTGGCTGCTAAAATCGCGCCCTTTCCGCCGAGCCGCCGCCCGTGACCAGCCCATCCCCTTCCGCCCCCACGCCCTTGACCTACCGCGACGCAGGCGTCGACATCGATGCCGGCAACGCCTTGGTGGAACGCATCAAGCCGCTGGTCAAGCGCAGCTTCCGGCCGGAGGTGATGGGCGGGCTGGGCGGCTTCGGCGCGCTGTTCGACCTGTCCGGCAAGTACAAGGAGCCGGTGCTGGTGTCCGGCACCGATGGCGTCGGCACCAAGCTGAAGCTGGCCCAGCAGCTGAACCGCCACGACACGATCGGCATCGACCTGGTCGCGATGTGCGTCAACGACGTGCTGGTCCAGGGCGCCGAGCCGCTGTTCTTCCTGGACTACTTCGCCACCGGCAAGCTGGACGTGGACACCGCGGCCGCGGTGGTCGGCGGCATCGCCCGCGGCTGCGAACTGTCCGGCTGCGCGCTGATCGGCGGCGAGACCGCCGAGATGCCCGACATGTATCCGCCGGGCGAGTACGACCTGGCCGGCTTCTGCGTGGCGGCGGTGGAGAAATCGCGACTGCTGGACGGCGGCAAGGTCCGCGAGGGCGACGTGCTGATCGGCATCGCCTCCTCCGGCCCGCATTCGAACGGCTATTCGCTGGTCCGCCGCATCTACGAGCGCGCCGGCTCGCCGGCCGACCTGGACGTGGGCGGCGTGAAGCTGATCGACGCGCTGATGGCGCCCACCGCGCTGTACGTGAAGCCGGTGCTGGCGTTGCTGGCGTCCCACGGCGAAGCCATCCACGCCATGGCCCATGTCACCGGCGGCGGATTGACCGAGAACATCATCCGCGTGATCCCCGAAGGCCTCGGCCTGGACATCGATGCGCGCAGCTGGCCGCTGCCGCCGGTGTTCCAATGGCTGCAGCGCGAGGGCGCGGTGGAAGACGCCGAGATGTGGCGCACCTTCAATTGCGGCATCGGTTTCGTGCTGGTGGCCGAGCCGGCGCAGGCGGCCGCGCTGGAACAGGCGCTGGACGGTCAGGGCCTGGCGCACTGGCGGATCGGCCAGGTGGTGGCCGCGGGCGCCGGCGAACGCGTGCGCATCGGCTGAGCGTGCAGGACCCGCATGGAAGCCGCCACGCCACCGCGGTTGCCGGCCACGCCCGAGGACGTGCAGCAGCTCCGGCTGCTCTCGATCTTCCATTACGTGCTCGCCGGCCTCACCGCCCTGTTCTCGCTGTTCCCGCTGATCCACCTGTTCATGGGCCTGGCGATCGTCACCGGGCGGATGCCCATGGAGCCCCAGGGCGCGGACGCCCCGCCCATGGACCCACGGCTGTTCGGCTGGTTCTTCGTGGGCTTCGCGGCCCTGTTCATCCTCGGCGGGATGGGGCTGGCGGCATCGATGGCCTATGCCGGGCGCTGCATCGCGCGACGGCGGCGGCACCTGCTGTGCCTGGTCGTGGCCGGGCTTTCCTGCGCCCTCATGCCGCTCGGCACGGTGCTCGGCGTGTTCACCCTGGTGGTGCTGCTGCGCCCGCAGGTGAAGGCCCTGTTCGACGCGCCCGCGCCCTGAGTCGCCGCGGCACCAGGGCAAGGGAATCGGCGGCATGAGCATGCGCATCGCGGTACTGGCTTCCGGCCGTGGCAGCAACCTGCAGGCCATCCTCGACGCCATCGCGGCCGGCCGGCTGGAAGCGGAGGTCGTCGGCGTGTTCTCCGACCGCCCGGACGCCGCGGCGCTGGGCAAGGTACCCGAGCCGCTGCGCTGGTCGGCCCGCCCCAAGGACTTCCCCGGCCGGGAGGCCTTCGACGCGGCGCTCGGCGACGCGATCGCGGCCAGCCGCCCGGACTGGATCGTCTGCGCCGGCTACATGCGCATCCTCGGCGAGGCGCTGGTGCGCCGCTTCGCCGGCCGCATGATCAACATCCATCCCTCCCTGCTGCCGCGGCACCGCGGCCTGCACACCCACCTGCGCGCACTGGAGGCCGGCGACGCCGAGCATGGCGCCAGCGTGCACGTGGTGGTGCCGGAACTGGATGCCGGCCCGGTGATCGCGCAGGCGGTGGTGCCGGTGCTGCCGGGCGACGACGTGGCCACCCTGGCCGCCCGGGTGCTGGAACGCGAGCACCCCTTGCTGGTCGCCAGCCTGGCCCTACTGGCCGGCGGCCGCCTGAATGAACGCGAGGGAACCCTGCGCCTGGACGGTCAGGACCTGTTTACGCCGTTGCGCCTAGATTCGGCGGGCCATCTCTCGCGCTGAATACGGACACATCCCAGTGACCCTTCTTCAGGCATGCTGATGCCTGACCTTCCCGCGTATCCCTCCATGCCCGCCTTCCGCTCCACGCTGCTGCTCGCTTCCCTGCTGTTGCCGATGGCGACGGGCAACGCGCAGGAGCCGCCTGCTCCCCCGGCCGCCGCCGAGGTCCCCGCCGTGCCCGCGCAGGAATGGACGCCGCCGGCGCTGGAGCCCTTCGTCGCCACCTACCAGGCCTTCTACAAGGGCAAGGAAGCCGGCGACGCCACCATGCAGGTCACCCACACGGGCGGCGACCAGTGGCGCGTGGACATGGCGGTGCGCGGGCGCAAGGGCTTCGCCAGCGTGCTGGGGCTGAACCTCGAGCAGAGCACGGTGTTCCGCAACGACGGCAGCGTCTACGTGCCGCTGACCCAGAGCACGGTCAGGAAGGCGCTGTTCTTCGGCAAGCAGGTCACCGGCGTCTACGACTGGAAGAACGGCACGGTGCAATGGGAAGGCGACCTGAAGAAGGAACGCCGTCAGCCGATCGCGCTCAAGCCCGGCGACCAGAGCGCCCTGCTGCTGAACCTGTCGCTGATGCGCGATGCGCGCCCCGGCCAGGCCATGAGCTACCGTTACGTCGACCTGGGCCGGGTAAGGCAGTACGACTATCGCGCCGCGGAGGCGACCGAGAGCGTCCAGGTCGGCGACCTCAGCTACGACGCGCTGCGCGTCCAGCGCATCAACAGCGGCGACAACGAAACCATCCTCTGGATCGCCAACGGCGTACCCACGCCGGTGCGCATCCTGCAACGCGACAAGGGCGAGGACCAGATCGACCTGCGCCTGATCGAATACCAAGGAGTCTGAGCCGATGAACAGCCTCAAGCGTTCCCTTTCCCTGATCGCCGCCGCCGGCCTCGCGCTGGCGAGCCTGCCGGCGCTGGCGATCCAGCCTTTCCAGGCCGACTACAAGGCCAACTACATGGGCATGCAGGCCAACGGCACGATGACCCTGGCCGCGGCCGGCAACAACCAGTGGCGCTACACGCTGACGATCCAGAACCAGCTCGCCAACCTCAGCCAGAGCACCGTGTTCGACGAGCAGAACGGCCAGCTGCGCCCGCTGAGCAGCAACGACTCGTCCTCGCTGCTGGTGAAGAAGCGCAACGTGCAGGCCAGCTACGACTGGAACAGCCGCCAGGCCACCTGGAGCGGCGACATCAAGCCGGACCGCCGCGGCCCGGTGGCGCTGCAGCCGGGCGACATGGACGCGCTGCTGATCAACCTGGCGATCGCGCGCGACCTGGCGGCCGGCAAGTCGCTCAGCTACCGCATGGTCGACGAGGGCCGCGTCAAGCCGATGGCCTACAAGGTCGTGGGCAAGGAAAACATCACCGTCAACGGCAAGTCGCAGCAGGCCACCAAGGTCTCGCGCACCGATGGCGACAAGGAGCTGATCGCCTGGATCGTGCCCAGCCTGCCGGTACCGGCGCGGCTGCTGCAGCGGGACAAGGGCCAGGATTCGCTCGACCTGACCATCCAGTCGGTGCGCTGAGGCGAAGGCACCGCCGGAGCGACGCCGATCGCTCCCGCGGTGCCCGCCAAACCGGTTACTTGGCGTCGCCCGCCGATTCCTGCTTGAACACGGTGCGGCAGTCCACGCGGATCTGCTGGCCGCTGCCGCGCCAGTAGAACGTGCTGCAGTGGCGGTTGCCGTCCACCGTCTTCTTCACCGCCACCGCGTAGAACGCCTGCGCGATCTCGCTGCGGCTGGCGGTGCCGTCGCCGTTCCAGTCCATGTCGCGCAGCTCGACGCCCTGCGTGATCGCCATGCCGGCGTACCAGGCGTATCCGAGCCAGGCCAGGATCACCAGCATCACGCCCGCCAGCGCCTTGCGGCGCGCGGTGAACTTGCCGCGCAGGATCATGCGATGCGCCGGATGGTCGCTCCGAGCGCCCCCAGCTTCTCCTCGATGTTCTCGTAACCACGGTCCAGGTGGTAGATGCGGTCGATGGTGGTCTCGCCCTGGGCGACCAGGCCGGCCAGGATCAGCGACGCCGAGGCGCGCAGGTCGGTGGCCATCACCGGCGCGCCGCTCAGCTGCTCGGCGCCCTGCACGATCGCGGTATGCCCTTCGATCTGGATGTTCGCGCCCAGGCGCATGAGTTCGTTGACGTGCATGAAGCGGTTCTCGAAGATCGTCTCGTTGATCACGCCGACGCCCTCGGCCACGCAGTTGAGCGCCATGAACTGCGCCTGCATGTCGGTCGGGAACGCCGGGTACGGCGCGGTGGTCAGGCTCACCGCGCGCGGCCGCCGCCCCTTCATGTCGAGGGTGATGGTGTCCTCGGTGCAGTCCAGCTCAGCGCCGGCCTCCTTGAGCTTGTCCAGCACCGCGTCGAGCGTATGCGGCCGGGCGCGGCGCACCGTGACGCGGCCGCCGGTCATCGCCGCGGCGACCAGGAAGGTGCCGGTCTCGATGCGGTCGGGCAGCACCGCGTGGCGTCCGCCGCTCAACCGCTCCACGCCCTCGATCACGATCCGGGAAGTGCCGGCGCCTTCGATCTTCGCGCCGAGCGTGACCAGGCATTGCGCCAGGTCCACCACCTCCGGCTCCATCGCCGCGTTCTCCAGCACCGTGGTGCCCTCGGCCAGGGTCGCGGCCATCAGCACGTTCTCGGTGCCGGTGACGCTGACCACGTCGAACACGTAGCGGCCGCCCTTGAGCCGGCCGTTGCTGGTGGCCTTGATGTAGCCGTTCTCGACCACGATCTCGGCGCCCAGCGCCTGCAGCCCCTTGATGTGCTGGTCGACCGGCCGCGAGCCGATCGCGCAGCCGCCCGGCAGCGACACCTCCGCCGCGCCGTGCCGCGCCAGCAGCGGCCCCAGCACCAGCACCGAGGCGCGCATGGTCTTGACCAGTTCGTAGGGCGCCACGTGCTGGTTGACGGTGCGCGGGTCGACGACGATCGAACTGCCCTTGGCGAGCGTGCCCTCGTCGAGCCCGACCTCGGCGCCCAGCTCGCTCAGCAGCTTGACCGTGGTGATCACGTCGTGCAGGTGCGGCACGTTGGTGACCTCCACCGGCGCGTCCGCCAGCAAGGTCGCGCAGAGGATGGGCAGCACCGCGTTCTTGGCGCCGGAAATGTTGACTTCACCGTGCAGCGGCGTGCCGCCGGTCACTACGATCTTGGCCATGTATGTGCGAAATGTCCGGGAATGTGGCTTTTCGCAGGAGTGGCGGCGGCCTGCCTCGTGGGGCCCTGCCGGGCCGGCGCCGCTCCTGCGGGGATTCTTGGGAGCGGATCAGGCGGCTTCGTCGGGCGTGACGGTCTTCAGCTGCAACGCGTGGATCGCGCCGCCCATCAGGTCGCCGAGCGTGGCGTACACCATGCGGTGCCGCGCCAGCGGCAGCTTGCCGCGGAAGGCCTCGCAGACCACGGTCGCTTCGAAGTGCACGCCGTCCTCGCCGTGCACCTCGGCGCGGGACTGCGGCAGGCCGGTCTCGATGAGTTTACGGATGGTTTCGGCGTCCAACGGGCTTTCCTAATAAAATGATCGGCCATTCTACTCTCCGTCCGGGTCCCGCATGGCCGTGTCGCCCCTGTCCCTCGATGCCGTCCGCGACGCCGACCTGGTCGCCAGCGGCCGGCGCGTGATGGAGATCGAGCGCGGCGCGCTGGCGACGGTGGGCGAGCGCATCGGCGAGGACTTCGCGGCCGCCTGCCGCCTGATCCTCGGCAGCCGCGGCCGCGTGGTCGCCACCGGCATGGGCAAGTCCGGGCATGTCGCCCGCAAGATCGCCGCGACCCTGGCCTCGACCGGCACCCCGGCCTTCTTCGTGCACCCCGGCGAGGCCGGCCACGGCGACCTGGGCATGATCACCGAGGCCGACGTGGTCCTGGCGCTGTCCTATTCCGGCGAGTCCGACGAGATCCGCATGCTGCTGCCGGTGCTCAAGCGGCAGGGCAACCCGATCGTCGCGATGACCGGCCGGCCGGGCTCGACCCTGGCGCAGGCGGCCGACGTCCACCTGGACGTGAGCATCCCGGTCGAGGCCTGCCCGCTCGACCTCGCCCCCACCTCCAGCACCACCGCCTCGCTGGCGATGGGCGACGCCCTGGCGGTGGCGCTGCTGGACGCGCGCGGCTTCACCGCCGACGACTTCGCCCGCTCGCACCCGGCCGGCAGCCTGGGGCGCCGCCTGCTGCTGCACATCACCGACATCATGCACGGCGGCGAAGACCTGCCGAGCGTGCGCGAGGACGCCACCGTCAGCGAGGCGCTGATGGAAATGAGCCGCAAGCGCCTGGGCATGACCGCCATCGTCGATGCCGACGGCACCCTGCTCGGCCTGTTCACCGACGGCGACCTGCGCCGCGCCCTCGACAGCGACATCGACGTGCGCAATACCCGCATCGCCGAGGTGATGACGCGCAATCCCCGCACGATCGGCGCCGACCAGCTGGCGGCCGAGGCGGCGCGGCTGATGGAGGCGCACAAGATCAACGGCCTGATCGTGGTCGACGAGCGCCGCCGCGCCGTCGGCGCGCTGAACATTCACGACCTGTTGCGCGCCAAGGTGGTGTAACCGCCCCTGCGCCCCCATGAACGACACGGATAGCCAAGTCCCCATCCCGATGCCCTACTCGCCGCTGCACCGCCTGCCCCAAGAGCTCGCCGCCCGCGCCGCGCGGATCCGCCTGGCGTGCTTCGACGTGGACGGCACCCTGACCGACGGGCGCCTGTACTACGACCATGCCGGCAACGAGAGCAAGGCCTTCAACGTGCTCGACGGCCAGGGCCTCAAGCAGCTGGAGGCGGCCGGCATCCACGTCGCGCTGATCACGGCGCGCTCCAGCCTGTCGGCGGAGAAGCGCGGCCAGGACCTCGGCCTGCACGTGCAGATCGGCGTGAAGAACAAGCGCCTGGCGGTGGAAGCCCTGTGCGAGGCCCACGGCGTGGCGATCGGCGACACGCTGTTCATGGGCGACGACCTGCCCGACCTGCCCGCGCTGCTGGCGGTGGGCCTGCCGGTCGCCCCGGCCAACGCGCACCCCTGGATCGCCGAGCGGGTGCGCTGGCATACCCAGGCGCGCGGCGGCGAAGGCGCCGCGCGCGAGGTCTGCGACGTGCTGCTGGCGGCCCAGGACAAGGTGGACGCGGTGATCGCGAGGTTCTCCGCATGAGCTGGCGCGGCGTGCTCGGCTGGGTGTTGCTGGCGGCGGCGATCCTCAGCGGCTGGTCGGCCTGGCGCCAGCGCGACCGCGCACCGGCCGGCGACGCGGACGACAACGGCGCGGACTACGTGCTGCGCGACTTCGAGATGACCGCGCTCGACAAGGACACCGGCAAGGTGGCGCTGGTCCTGCGCGCCCCGGAGATGCACCGGGACCGCGCCGACGAGATCTCGCACATCACCACGCCGCTGTTCCTGATCCCGGACAACAACGACCAGGAATGGACCCTGCGCGCCAAGACCGGCTGGCTCAGCCCCAGCGGTGACGAGCTGCGCCTGCGCGAGGACGTCATGGGCGACAGCCCGACCACCGGCAACGTCCCGCCGACCACGCTGCGCACCGAGAGCCTGGACGTGTTCCCGAAGCGGAACCTCGCCAAGACCGCCGAGCCGGTCACCATGACCCGGCCGGGTATCATCCAGCGTGGCGTCGGCTTCGAGGCCGACCTCAAGACCCGGCAGTACCAGCTCCTTTCACAGGTCAAGACCCGATATGAACCGAATGCTGCCAAGTAAGTCAGTGGCGCTGGCGCTGCTCGCCCTGGCGCTGCCCATGCTCGCCGTCGCCAAGACCAGCGACCGCAACGAACCGATGACCATCGACGCCGCCACCCAGAGCGGCAGCATGCTCGGCGACAACGCCAAGGTGCGCTACAGCGGCGACGTGGTGATCCTCCAGGGCACCCTGGAAATCCACGCCGATACCGCCGACGTCTTCCAGAAGGACGGCCAGGTCGACAAGGTGGTGCTCACCGGCAGGCAGGCCACGCTGAAGCAGCAGCTGGACGACGGCACCTGGATGAACGGCCGCGCCGACAACATCGAGTACCAGGTCAACCAGGACGTCGTGATCCTCACGGGCAACTACCGCGTCGAATCGGCCAAGGGCACCAACGCCGGCCAGCGCATGGTCTACAACACCAAGACCGGCGACATGCAGAGCGGCGGCGACGGCTCGCGCGTGCGCACCGTGATCCAGCCCAAGAACAAGACCGCCACGCCGGCGGCGCCCACGCAGGAGAAGAAGTGATGCTGGTCGCCAGCGGCCTGCGCAAGCGCTACAAGCAGCGCGAGGTGGTGCGCGAGTTCGGCCTGTCGCTGGAGGCCGGCGAGGTGGTCGGCCTGCTCGGTCCCAACGGCGCCGGCAAGACCACCTGCTTCTACATGATCGTCGGGCTGGTCGAGGCCGACTCCGGGCGCATCGAACTGGACGGCCAGGACATCACCGCCGAGCCCATGTATCGCCGCGCCAAGCTCGGCGTCGGCTACCTGCCCCAGGAACCGTCGGTGTTCCGCAAGCTCAGCGTGGCCGACAACATCCGCCTGGTGCTGGAGTTGCGCGAGGACCTGGACGCCACCGGCCGCGAGAAGGAACTGGCCTCGCTGCTGGACGAACTGCAGGTCAGCCACGTCGCCGAGCAGCTCGGCGCCAGCCTGTCCGGCGGCGAGCGCCGGCGCGTCGAGATCGCCCGGGCCCTGGCCGCCAAGCCGCGCCTGATGCTGCTGGACGAGCCCTTCGCCGGCGTCGACCCGATCTCCGTCGGCGAGATCCAGCGCATCGTCACCCACCTCAAGGAGCGCGGCATCGGCGTGCTGATCACCGACCACAACGTGCGCGAAACCTTGGGAATCTGCGACCGCGCGTATATCCTCGCCGAGGGCGTCGTCCTCGCGCAGGGGGCCCCGGACGACATCCTCGCCAATCCGGACGTGCGCCGCGTCTACCTGGGAGAGACCTTCCGGCTCTGACCTGCGGCCGCGGCCCGGCGCTTCCCCCCACGGGACCGACATGAAGGCAAGGCTGCAGACATCGATGGGGCAACAGCTGGTCATGACGCCGCAGCTGCGTCAGGCCATCCGTCTGCTGCAGATGTCCGCCGCCGAGCTGGAACTGGAGATCGCCGAGGCGGTGGAGACCAACCCGCTGCTGGAATGGGTGGAGGACGCCCAGCTCTCGCTGGACGGGAACGCCGCGGAGGACGGCCGCGACGCCGATGCCGCCCCCCCTTCCCGGGACGAGGACCAGGACGGCGACTGGAGCCCCGACGAAACCGCCTGGACCGCCGCCCCCGGCTCCCATGACGACGACGACCAGGCCAACCCGGCCGAACGGGTCGCCGACCCGGAAACGCTGGCCGACCACCTGCTCTGGCAACTGCACCTGTCGCACCTGTCGGCCCGCGACCGCCGCATCGGCGCCGCGCTGATCGACGCGCTGGACGACGACGGCTACCTGCGCGAGCCGATCGCCGCGATCGCCGAGACGCTCGCCGGCGAATTCCACGCCGACGAGGACGAGATCCTCGCCGTCCTGCACCAGATCCAGCGCTTCGACCCGCTCGGCGTGGCGGCGCGCTCGCTCGGCGAATGCCTGACGCTGCAACTGGAGGTCCTCCCGGCCGGCACGCCCGGGCGCGAGCTGGCGCTGCAGATCGTGGCAGGGCCGCTCGACCGGTTGCCGCGCGCCGGCGTCGCCGGCCTGGCCCATGAGCTGAAGCGCCCGCCCGACGAGGTCGAACAGGCCGTGCAACTGGTGCGCTCGCTCGATCCGCGCCCCGGCAAGCAGGTCGGCGAGCTGGCGCCGGACACGTACGTGACGCCGGACTGCGTGATCTGGCGCCAGCGCGGCGTCTGGCGCGCCGCGCTGGCCGGCCGCTCGCAGCCGAAGATCACCATCCACCGCGGCTACGAGCAGCTGATCCGCCGCTGCGGCGAGGCCGACGCCGGCTACCTGCGCACCCAGCTGCAGGAGGCGCGCTGGCTGCTCAAGGGCCTGGAAGCGCGCGGGGAGACCCTGCTCAAGGTGGTGCGCTGCCTGCTCAAGGAGCAGGCCGGGTTCCTGGAATTCGGTGAACAGGCGCTGCGACCGCTGACCCTGCGCGAAATCGCCGGCGAACTGGGGCTGCACGAATCGACCGTCTCCCGCGCCATCGCCCGCAAGTACGTGCGCACCCCGCGCGGGACGATCCCGCTGCGCGCCTTCTTTGCGTCCGGCATCGATACCGACAGCGGCGGGGAGGCCTCCAGCACGGCCATTCAGGCGATGATCCGGCGCCTGATCGAGGCGGAGAACCCGCGCAAGCCCCTGTCTGACGCCAAGCTGGCTGAGCTGCTCAAGACCTCCGGCGTGCCAGTGGCGCGCCGCACCGTGGCGAAGTATCGTGAGGCCATGAACATTTCCGCCTCCCACGAGCGCGTACGCATCGCCTGACTCCTCGTCGGGGCGGGAAGTTCATTGGCCCACCGAACCAATGGAGGTATCCGATGCGTATCGAGACGTATGGCCAGCAAGTCGAAGTCACTCCCGCCCTGCGCGAATACGTGGAGACCAAGCTGCAGCGCCTGCAGCGTCATTTCGACCAGCACTGCGAAGTCCGCACCCAACTGGCGCTGAAGAAGCCCGACCACCACGTGATCGCCACCGTCAACCTCCCGGGGCGCACCCTGCATGCCGACGCCAGCGCGCCGACCATGTACGCCGCCATCGACCTGCTTGCCGACAAGCTCGATCGCCTGATCCTCAAGCACAAGGAAAAGAAACAGGACCACCATGCCCGCGAGGTGCGCGACAATCAGGCCTGACTGTCCCGCCTGATCCAAGCATGCTCCTGACCCAGCTGATGGCGGCCGTGCGCACCGTGGTGTCGCCGGCCGCCGACCGCGAAAGCGTATTGGGCCTGGCGGCCGGCCTGCTGGCCTGCCGCCAGGCCGGTAGCGACGAACTGCTGGCCAGCCTGCGCGAGCGCGAGGCGCTCTGCAGCACCGCCATCGGCCACGGCATCGCCATCCCGCACGGGCGCTGCCCCGGGCTGAGCGAACCGCGCGGCGCCCTGATCCGCCTGCAGCGCCCGATCGATTTCGGCGCCGCCGAGCCGGTCGACCTGCTGTTCGCCATGGCCGTCCCCGGCCACTACACCCACGAACACCTGATGCTGCTGTCCGAGCTGGCCGAGCACTTCTCGGACCCGGCCTTCCGCGACGCGCTGCGCCGGGCGCCGGACGAAACGGCGCTGCTGCACCTGCTTTCCACGCATACTCCCGGGGTCTGTTGACGCCGCCGGGGCGGTCCCGCCGCGCCTCGGCGCGGGCCAGGCAAGCAAGAACGAGAGAGAACCCATGTCGATTAGAGACCGAGTGACGATGCAGCATCGCGCGCGCCCGCGCGCGCCCCTCCGGGCCGGTGCCGCATGAACACCAGCATTTCCGCGCGCGAGCTGTTCGACCAGCAGCGCGAGAAACTGGGCTTGCGCTGGATCGCCGGGCACAAGGGCGAGCATCGCGAGATCGAGGCCGGCGGCACCAACTCGCGCCGGCCCTCGCTGGCCGGCTACCTCAACGCGATCTACCCCAACAAGGTGCAGATCCTCGGCACGGAGGAGCTGACCTGGCTGGATTCGCTCGACTCGCGCCAACGCTGGGAGACGATCGAGAAGATCGTCCAATACCAGCCGCTGGCGCTGGTGATCAGCAAGAACCAGGCCTGCCCGGAGGACCTGCGCGCGGCCGCCGACGAGGCCAACATCCCGCTGTGGGTCTCGCCCAAGCGCGGCCACGAGCTGCTCAACCACCTCTCCTACCACCTGGCGCGCACGCTCGCGCCGCGGGTCACGCTGCACGGCGTGTTCATGGAGATCTACTCGATCGGCGTGCTGATCACCGGCGAGGCCGGCTCCGGCAAGAGCGAGCTGGCGCTGGAACTGCTCAGCCGCGGTCATCGGCTTGTCGCCGACGATGCGCCAGAATTCACCCAGATCGCCCCGGACGTGCTCGACGGCACCTGCCCGGAACTGTTGCAGGACCTGCTGGAGGTGCGCGGCCTGGGCGTGCTGAACGTGCGCGACATGTTCGGCGACACCGCGGTGAAGAAGAACAAGTACCTGCGCCTGATCGTGCACCTGACCAAGCCGATGACCGAACCCACCCCGCACGGCTACGAGCGCCTGACCGGCGATTCCGGCACCCGCCACGTGCTGGACCTGGACGTGCCGCTGATCACCCTGCCGGTGATGCCCGGCCGCAACCTGGCGGTATTGACCGAGGCCGCCACGCGCCTGCACATCCTGCGCACCAAGGGCATCGATCCGGCCGCGATGTTCATCGCCCGCCACAGCAACCTGCTGGAGCGGCGCCACCCATGAGCCAGGCCGGCCATACCCTGGTCATCGTCAGCGGCCTGTCCGGCTCGGGCAAGTCGGTGGCGCTGAAGACCTTCGAGGACCTGGACTACTACTGCTCGGACAACCTGCCGGTGGAGCTGCTGCCGGACTTCGTGCGCAGCCGCCTGGCCGACCAGCCCGTCGGCGAGCAGCGCCTCGCGGTCGGCATCGACGTGCGCAGCCGCAGCGATCTCTCGCAGCTGGCGCAATGGCGCGAGCGCGCGCAGCAGTACGGCATCGGCGCGCGCCTGCTGTTCTTCGAGGCCAGCGACGAGGCGCTGCTCAAGCGCTACGCCGATACCCGCCGCCGGCACCCGCTCAGCCACCTGGGCCTGTCGCTGCCGGAGGCGATCGCGCGCGAGCGCGTGCTGACCGCGCCGCTGCGCGAGCAGGCCGACGCGATCGTCGACACTTCAACGCTCAACGTGCACCAGTTGCGCCGGCGCGTGATCACCGAGTTCGCGCTCAGCCACGACGACAACCGCCTTTCGCTGCTGTTCGAATCGTTCGCCTACAAGCGCGGCGTGCCGGCCGAGGCCGATTTCGTGTTCGATGCCCGCGTACTGCCGAACCCGCACTGGGAGCCGGACCTGCGCCCGCTCACCGGCCGCGACGCCGGCGTGCGCGACTACCTGGAACGGCAGCCGGAAGTGGTGCGCTACGTCGAGCAGATCACCGGCCTGCTCGACACCTGGCTGCCGCGCCTGCGCAACGACACCCGCAGCTACGTGACCATCGCCTTCGGCTGCACCGGCGGCAAGCACCGCTCGGTGTACCTGGCCGAGCGCCTGGCCCGCCATGCCCGCGAGCAGGGCTGGCCCGAGGTGGCCACCTTCCATCGCGAGCTCGACTGACCCTGCCCCCATCGGGGCGCCGGAACCGATCTCAAGAGCGGCCGGCGTGGGCCGGTGCATCCCGCCGGCAATCCCGGCAAGACGCTATCGTCCGGTCACGCCGACCTGTTAACGTTCCGCCATGGCCTGTGGCATCCTCCTCATCACCCACCCCGGCATCGGCAGCGCGCTGTTGAGCGTCGCCACGGGGTTGCTGCGGCAACTGCCGTTGAAGACCGAAGCCTTCGAAGTCCCGTTCGACGCCGACCTCGATGCCCTGCTGCCGCAGGCGTCGGCGGCGTTGCGGCGGGTCGACACGGGCGAAGGCGTGCTGGTCATGACCGACCTGTACGGCGCCAGCCCCAGCAATCTCGCCCGGCGCGTGGCGCAGCTGGGCACGCCGGTCCGGCGCGTGTCCGCGCTGAGCCTGCCGATGCTGTTGCGGGTCATGAACTACCCCGAACAAGAACTGCAGGACCTGCCCGCCACCGCGGCGGCAGGCACCCGCAACGGAGCGATCATCGACGATGCTTGAACGCGAACTCATCGTATCCAACCGCCTCGGGCTGCACGCCAGGGCCACCGCCAAGCTGGTGCAGACCCTGTCGTCGTACCGCTGCAGCGCCACGCTGGCGGCCAAGGGACGCGAGGTCAACGCCAAGAGCATCATGGGCGTGATGCTGCTGGCCGCCGGCCAGGGCACGCCGGTGACGGTGCGCGTGGACGGCGACGACGAGGCGCAGGCCATGGACGCGCTGGTCGCCCTGTTCGAACGCCGCTTCGACGAGGACAGCTGAGCGTGGACGGCAGCGGTCCCGCCCCGGCCGATCCCTGCCACCCGTCCGCTCCAGGGGAACGGACATGAGCCAGCGCCTGCGCGGCCACGGCGCCTCGCGCGGCACCGCGCTGGGACGCGCGCGCGTGCGCCTGCCGCATGCGCTGGAAGTCACCGAGCAACGCATCCCCGCCAACCGCGTGGAGAGCGAGCTGGAACGCCTGCATCGCGCGGTCGACCTGGCCCGCGACGAGATGCACCAGCTGCGCGAGCGCCTGCACGGCGCGCTGGTGCGCGAGGTCGGCGAGTTCCTCGACCTGCACGCATTGCTGCTGGACGACCCGGAGTTGCTGTTCGGGCTGGACGAACTGATCCGTACCGGCCGCTACAGCGCCGACTATGCGCTGCGCCTGCAGCGCGACCGGCTCGCGGCGGTGTTCGAGGGCATGGAGGACGCCTACCTCAAGAGCCGCATGGACGACCTGGACCACGTCATCGGCCGCATCCATGCGTTCCTGCAGAAGCGCCGGCCGGACGTGAAAGGCGTGGCCGGCGAGATCCTGGTCAGCGACAACGTCGCGCCCTCCGAGCTGGCGCAGTTGCAATCGCAGGGCGTGGTCGGCATCGTCACCAGCGCCGGCAGCGCGCTTTCGCACAGCGCGATCCTGGCCCGCAGCCTGCACCTGCCGCTGGTGGTCGGCGCCGCCGACGCGCTGCAGAAGGTCAACGACGGCGACGTGCTGATCGTCGACGGCGGCAGCGGCCAGGTCATCGTCGATCCCACGCCGGCCGACCTGCGCGACTATCGCGAGCGCCTGCGCGAGCTGGCCAAGGAGCAGCGCGAGCTGGGCCGGCTGCGCTCCAAGCCGACCCGCACCCGCGACGAGGTCGACATCACCCTGCTGGCCAACGCCGAATCCGCCGAGGACGTCGCGCGCGCGCACGCGCTGGGCGCGGGCGGCCTGGGGCTGTACCGCACCGAGTTCCTGTTCCTGCAGCGCGACGAGCTGCCGGACGAGCAGGAGCAGTTCGAGCGCTACCGCGACGCCGTGCTCGGCATGAGCGGCCGGCCGGTGACGATCCGCACCCTCGACCTGGGCGCCGACAAGGCCGACCGCACCGGGCTGGTGCTCGGCGACGAGGAGAACCCGGCGCTCGGCCTGCGCGGCGTGCGCCTGATGCTGGCGCGCCCGGCCGTGGCCAGGACCCAGCTGCGCGCGATCCTGCGCGCATCCGGCTATGGCCCGGTGCGGATGCTGATCCCGATGGTCAGCGCGCGCGAGGAGATCGTGCAGCTGCGCCGCAAGATCAAGCGCCTGGCCGCGCAGCTGCGCGAGGAAGGCCACGAGATCGCCGAGCACGTGCCGCTGGGCGCGATGATCGAAGTGCCGTCCGCGGCGCTGGCCCTGGAGACCTTCATCGACAAGGTCGACTTCCTGTCGATCGGCACCAACGACCTGGTGCAGTACCTGATGGCGGTCGATCGCAACCACGAGGGACTCGGCGAGCTGTACTCGCCGCTGCATCCGGCCCTGGTGAGGCTGCTGGCGCAGGTGATCGCCACCGCGCAGGCGCACGACACCCCCGTGGCGGTGTGCGGCGAGATCGCGGGCGACCCGCACCTGGTGCCGATGCTGCTGGCGCTGGGGCTGCGCGAGTTCAGCCTGCATCCCGCCACGCTGCTGGAAGTGCGCCGGGCGATCCGCGGCCGCCACCTCGGCAAGCTGCTCGCGCTCGCACCGAAGCTGCTGCGCGCCCGCGACCGCAAGGACATCGAGAAGTGGCTGGAGAGCGCAGGCGCCGCCGGGCAGGCGTGAACCGCCGGCGTTCCCGCTGGAAGTCGCCGGGTCCCCACCTGCGCGGGGACGACACTGGAAACGCCGTGCGATCTCCAGGAGCGATCGGCGTCCCGGGAAACTTTCCGTCGTCGTCCCCGCGCAGGCGGGGACCCGGCGACTTCCGTACCACGCCTGCCACGCCGGCATGACCGCACGGTGACGCGGTCGCGGAGAAAGCCCGGTTTTTTTGCGCCTCCCCGTCTGGGCGGCGCCGGCTACCTCAAGCGATAATGACGCGTTGACCACCTGCACTGCCGCATCCTCCCGGAGCGGTACCGCCCGCCACCCCAGGGGAGCTGCGCATGGCCGAAGCCGTCCGCCAAGAGCCTGTCTTCATGCGCCATCGCGGCGCAACCCGAAGGGCTGGGGCCGTGCGCCCGCGCTGCCGCCTCATCGATCGGGCGGGTATCGACATACACTTCCCCCCTCTTACTTGCATCCCGGGCGCACGGCCCCAGCGCGGACCACATAGCGCATGAAGACAGGCTCTGAGACCGCGCGCCAGCTGCGCCTGCTGTCCGATGCGCTCGACAGCGGACGCCTGGGGCCGGTGCGGCGGCTGGTCAATACCCTCTCGCCGGCGGAAATCGGCAACCTGCTCGAATCGCTGCCCCCGGGCAAGCGCGAGGTGGTCTGGGGACTGGTCGACGCCGAGGACGACGGCGAGGTGCTGCTGCACGTCGGCGAGGAAGTGCGCGAGAGCCTGATCGCCGAGATGGACCCGGACGAGATCGTCGCGGCGGTCGAGGACCTGGACATCGACGACCTCGCCAACCTGGTCGAGGACCTGCCGGACACCGTCATCGACGAAGTCCTCAAGTCGATGGACCGCGAGAACCGCGAGCGGCTCGAGCAGGTCCTGTCCTATCCGGAAGACACCGCCGGCCGCCTGATGAACCCGGACGTGGTCACCGTGCGCGCCGACGTCAACGTCGACGTGGTGCTGCGCTACCTGCGCCTGCGCGGCGAGCTGCCGGAGCACACCGACCACCTGTACGTGGTCAGCCGCCGCCACCAGTACCTGGGCCGGATCTCCCTGGCCTCGCTGGTCACCCACGAGGACGGCACGCCGGTCAACCGGCTGATCGACGACGAGCAGCCCGCGATCGACGTCGGCGAAGGCGCGCAGGAAGTGGCCCGCCAGTTCTCCGACCACGACTGGATCTCCGCCCCGGTGGTGGACGACAACAACATCCTGCTCGGCCGCATCACCATCGACGACGTGGTCGACATCATCCGCGAGCAGGCCGAGCACCAGGCGATGAGCGCGGCCGGCCTGGACGAGGACGAGGACATGTTCAGCCCGGCCCGGCGCGCGTTCCGCCGCCGCCTGCTGTGGCTGGGGATCAACCTGGGCACGGCGTTCATCGCCTCCAGCGTGGTCAGCCGGTTCGAGGGCACCATCGCCCAGTTGGTGGCGCTGGCGGCCTTGATGCCGATCGTGGCCGGCATGGGCGGCAACGCCGGCACCCAGGTGCTGGCGCTGATGGTGCGCGGCCTGGCGCTGGGCCAGATCGGCGCGTCCAACGTGATGACGCTGCTCAAGAAGGAACTGACCGTCGCCCTGATCAACGGCGTCTGCCTGGGCGTCGGCCTGGGCCTGATCGTGCTGGCCTGGTTCCGGCAACCGATGCTGTCGGTGGTGATCGGCTCGGCACTGACGATCAACCTGTGCACCGCGGCGCTGGGCGGCGTGCTGGTGCCGGTCACGCTCAAGCGGCTGGGCTTCGACCCGGCGCTGGCCGGCGGCGTGATCCTGACCACGTTGACCGACGTGATGGGCTTCCTGAGCTTCCTCGGCCTGGCCACGCTGATCCTGCTGCGCTAGCGCGCCGCTCCCGGGAAGGCTTCCCGCGGCCCCGGATGGCGCGGGGCTGAACGCCCTCGCCTGGCCGCGTATCGGCGGGCCCGCCATCCCCTCCATACTCGGCGCGGTCGCATTCTCCCCCCGGAGTGCCCGCATGCCGCCTCGCCTGGTCCTGTTGCTCGCCGTCCTGCTGTGTTCACTCGCCGGTTGCACCTCCATGCCCGATGACGATCCGGACCCCGCGCACGGCCATTTCGTCCACCGGCAACTGGAGGTGGAGGGCCGCGTCTTCCGCTACGAGGTGTTCGTGCCCGCGGCCTCGATGCCGCGGCCGTGGCCGGTCGTGCTGTTCCTGCATGGCTCGGGCGAACGCGGCGACGACGGCCACGACCAGACCACCTCCGGCCTGGGCCCGTACCTGCGCCGGCATGCGGACAGCTTCCCGGCGCTGGTGGTGTTCCCGCAGGCGCCCGACGACGAGGCCTGGACCCACCACAACGCGCGCATGGCGATGGAGACGCTGGACGCGGCCAGCCAGGAGTTCGCTGCCGATCCCAAGCGCACCTATCTCACCGGCATGTCGATGGGCGGCTACGGCACCTGGGAGATCGCGCTGCGGCATCCGCACCGCTTCGCCGCGCTGGTGCCGATCTGCGGCGCGCTGACCTCGCCGGACGACGACGACGAGCCGATCTTCGTCAGCGCGGTCTCCGACGAGCGCGATCCCTACGGCGCCCTGGTGGCGCGCCTCAAGCACGTGCCGACCTGGATGTTCCATGGCGCGCGCGACGACGTGGTCAAGCCCGACGACGACCGCCTGATCTACGAAGCCGCGCACAAGGCCGGCGCACGCATCCGCTACACCGAGTACCCCAACGGCAACCACAACGTCTGGGACGCCACCTATGCGAGCCCGACGATGTGGGAGTGGATGTTCAGCCAGCACCTGCCGTAAATCCGGGCGCATCCGTATCCACCAGTAGCGCCGGGCCTTGAAGGGCGACGTGCCAGGGCCCGCCGGAAGAAGGCGAGCACCGCTTCGCCCCGGCGGGCGGAACTTCGCCCTGCGCCAATGCCGGGGCCTTTGCGCTCGAAGCAAAAGCAAGGACACCCTCATCCGCCCTTCGGGCACCTTCTCCCGCTTGCGGGAGAAGGGAACCACCATCATTCAAACTGGATCGGGAATGCCTGCCGGGACTGCAGTTCCCCGCGCAAGGGATACTGCCCGCCTGCCTCTGCGATTAAGCATCGCCACCTCAGCCCGCCCTGCCCCGCAACCGCCGGGCCACCTCGCTGACCACCGCGATCGCCGCGGCCAACGCCGCCATCGAGACGAACTGCATGCGCGTGTCCGGCGTGCTGACCAGCAGCACGAAGATCAACGCCAGCACCGCCAGCCCGACCAGCGTCAGCACCGGATAGCCGCGCATCCGGAACGGCAACGGCGTGCCGGCGCGATCGGCGCGCGCGCGCAGCACCAGTTGCGACAGCAGCGAGATCGTCCATACCAGCAGGCAGGTGGCGCCGACGATGTTGAGCAGCACGTTCAGCACCTTGTTGGGATACACCAGCTCCAGCACCGCGGCGACGAAGCCGAACAGCACGCTCGCCAGCACCGCCGGCACCGGCACGCCGCGCCGGTTGGCTTGGCCCAGCACGCCGGGAGCCTCCTGCCGGCGCGCCAGCGAGAAGATCATGCGCGAGGCGCCGTAGAGGTTGGCGTTGAGCGCCGAGAGCAGCGCGATCACCGCGATCAGCGTGATCGCCGTGGCCGCCCCCGGGATCCTGGCGGCCTGCAGCACCGCCGCGAACGGCGAGGCCAGCTCGGCGCTGGTCCACGGCACCACCGCGATGATCACGCTCAGCGAGCCGATGTAGAACACCAGGATGCGCCAGGCCACGGTGCGGATCGCGCGCGCCAGGCTGCGCGATGGATCGTCGGTCTCGGCCGCGGCCACCGCCACGATCTCGGTGCCGCCGAAGGCGAACACCACCACCAGCAACGCCGCGCCGATCCCGGCCAGCCCCTTCGGCGCGAAGCCGCCGTTGTCGGTGAAGTTGGACAGTCCGGGCGACGGCACGTCGGGCAGCCACCCGAGGAGCAGCGCGATGCCGATCAGGATGAAGCCGAGGATCGCCGCGATCTTGAGGATCGCGAACCAGAACTCGAACTCGCCGAAGTTGCGCACGCCCAGCAGGTTGATCGCGGTGAACGCCGCCATGAAGGTCAATGCCGCCGCCGGCACCGGCAGGCCCGGCCAGATCGTCGCCAGCAGGCCGGCGGCGCCGACCGCCTCGGCCGCGATCACGATCACCAGCTGCACCCACCACAGCCAGCCCACCGTCGCGCCGGCGGTCGCGCCCAGCGCATCGGCGGCATAGACCGAGAAGGCGCCGCTGACCGGCTTGGCGGCCGCCATTTCGCCGAGCGCGTTCATCACGATGATCACCAGCGCGCCGGCGACCAGGTAGGAGACCAGCACCGCCGGTCCGGCCGCATGCACGCCGACGCCGGACCCGAGGAACAGGCCGGCGCCGATCGCGCTGCCCAGGCCCATCATGATCAGTTGGCGAGGCTTGAGCGCGTGGTCCAGCGATTGCGACGGCGAGGCGGCTTCGGTGACGGGCGGGTTCGGCATCGTGGACGGGGTCCGGGCGGAAACGCCACAAGATACCCGTTCGCGCCGGCCGCTGCCTCGTCCGCGCGGGCGCTCAGGCGCAGTCGTGCGCGGCTGCGCCGACGGGCCGTTCCGCGCCCTGGCGCGCGGCAATCCACCACACCGCCAGGCCGGCCAGCGCGGTGGCCGCGCCGACGTAGCCGGTCGAGGTCCAGCCGAAGCCCGCGCCGATGGCCATGCCGCCCAGCCACGGGCCGAGCGCGTTGGCGATGTTGAAGGCGGAGTGGTTGGAAGCCGCCGCCAGCGTCTGCGCCTCGCCCGCCACGTCCATCAGGTGGGTCTGCAAGGCCGGCCCCACGGCCACCATCGACCCGACCAGCAGGGCGCCGAGGAAGACCGTCCACGGCGAGTGCGCCAACAGCGGGAACGCCAGCAGCACCAGGACCGACCAGGCCAGGACGATCGCGATGGCGCGGAACTGGAACCGGTCGAACATCCAGCCGCCCACCTGCCCGCCAATCACGCCGCCCAGGCCGAACGCCGCCATGCCGAACGGGATCCAGCGCTCGGACACGCCGGTCACCTGGGTCATGGTCGGGGCGAGGTAGCTGAAGACGCTGAACATGCCGGCGAACCCGATCGAGCCCAGCAGCATCGCCAGCCATACCGGGGCCCGGTTGAACGCCTTCAGTTCGCGCAAGGGCCGCTGCGGCGCCTCGTTGGGATCCACCGGCAGGAACCGCGCCACCAGCACCACCGTCAGCACCGCGATCAGCGCGACCAGGCCGAACGCATAGCGCCAGTCCAGCAATTGCCCCAGCCAGGTCGCCAGCGGATTGCCGGCGAGCATGGCCAGCGTCAAGCCGAGCATCACCCGCCCGACCGCCACGCCGCGCTGCTCGGGCCGGCTGATCGAGGCCGCCACCAGGGCCGCCACGCCGAAGTACGCGCCGTGCGGCAAGCCGGCCACGAAGCGGAACAGCAGCATCGCGTGGTAGTTCGGCGCCACCGCGCTGGCCAGGTTGCCCAGCGCGTAGAAGCCCATCAGCGCCAGCAGCAACGGGCGCCGCCGCAGGCGCGCGCCGATGATCGCCAGCAATGGCGCGCCGACCACCACGCCCAGTGCATAGGCGCTGATCAGGTGGCCGACCTGCTGCTCGCTGATCGACAGGCCGCGCACCATGTCGGGCATCAGGCCCATCGAGGCGAACTCGCTGGTGCCGATGGCGAAACCGCCCATCGACAGGGCGAACAGGATCAGGAAGTAGTCGCGCCGCGACAGCGCGGGGGCCGACGGGGCGGCGACGGGAATGGCGTGGGGGGCGGCCATGGCGTCGTCCTTGGGAGAGCGGGAAAGCGCCATTATCCGCGCAAATGCTGCACTGCACCACTCGCTCGCCCACCGCCTCCGGCTACGCCCCCGCGGAGCGGGAGTTGCGCGCGGATTCCCGCCAGGGCGGCAGCGCTGCGCCCGCCGGATCACCACGTCCGGCACGATTCGCAACGCTGCCGCCCCGTTGGGCCGATTGGCGCCGGCACGACGCGGGCGCCCATGCGCCCGACCTGGCTTCCCCGCCTGCCGCAGTCGCCCGCGGCCACCCCCAATGTGGCCGGCTCCGCTTCAAGGCAGAGGGCACGGGCCCTTCCCTGCCGAGCGGGGGCGATCGATGCAAGCGGCGGCTCCGCCATGCGTGCCGTTCCCTGTCATGCCCTCGCGTCCAATCCCCATTGGTCGCGAAGGCGCGGAGAGCATAGCGATGAAACGTTGCATTCCGACATGCGCACGTGTCGATTTACCGGACCCCGTCACAGGTGGACGCGACGCGTCAGGTCATTGCGGGCGGAAGCGCAACAGCAGCACGCCGAAACCGACGAAGATCGATGCGGCCAGGCGGTCGAACCAGCGCCGCAGCGCCGGCCTGGCCAGATGGCGCCGCAACGAGCCGCCGCCCAGGCCGTAGACCGCGTACCAGAACAGCTCGCAGGCGGCGAAGGTCGCCACCAGCAGGGCGAACTGCGGCCATTGCGGTCGCGCCTGGTCGACGAACTGCGGGAAGAACGCGGCGGCGAACAGCAGCAGCTTGGGATTGCTCAGCCCGATCAGCAGGCCGCCGCGGAACAGTTGCAGGTTCGAGGCCGATGCGCGGGCGTCCGGCTGCCCCACGTCCAGTGGCGCCTCCTCGCTGCGCCAGGCCTTGATGCCCAGCCAGACCAGGTATGCCGCGCCGAGATAGCGCAGCACCTCGAAGACCTGCGGCGAAGCCTGCAATATCGCGCCGAGCCCGGTCGCCGAGGCGATCAGCACCAGCAGCACCGCCGCCAGGCAGCCGCTCATCGCCAGCACGCTCCGGCGCACGCCGAAGCTCACGCTGCGCGTCATCACGTGCAGCATGTTCGGCCCCGGCGTGCCGGACAGCACGAACACCGTCGCGAAGAACAACCACCAGGTGTGCAGGTTCATCGGGGAAGTCCGGGGCCGGGGCGACAGGACATTCTGCGCCTGCCGCGCCCGCCTGCAACGTCCCGCGACCGCGGCGCCGCGGGCTATTGCCAACCGGGCGCGCCTGGGAGGAAAGTGGCGGAGCGGCAGGCCCGGCGCCGGCTCGCCGCCCGGCATGGACTTTCACGGTCCTGCAATACCGCCGATGTCACTCTGCTTCCGCAACTGCACGAGGTATCGATGACGACACTGCGCAGCACCAAGGCCGTTCCGCCCACCCAGATCTATTCCAAGCCGCGCGAGGACAAGCGAGCGGCCCACGAGGAAATCCAGAGCCAGCTCGATGCGTTCCAGCGCTCGGGCGGCCGGATCGAGAAGCTCGGGAACACGCCGCTGCGCAAATCCGCCTGATCCCGCCCGGCCAGGACGCGTCGCGCGCGGTGCACGACGCGTCCGGGATCAGCCGACGATGTCGAGCCGGTTGTTGCCGCGGTCGGCGTCCGGCAGCTTGGCGTCCGGATCCAGCGTGACATGCACGATCTTCTGGGTGGTCGGCACCCGCACCGTCGGCGCGGCCTGTTGCAGCCAGGCTTCCACCGGCACGCGCCGGTCGAGGTGGGAGCCGTCGGCCAGGTCGATGCGCAGCGTCGCCGGCATCACCAGCTTCTGGCGGCTCGCCAGCGTGACCAGCACGCCCTTGGCGGGATCGTGCTCGACGTACTCGGCCTTGGCCACGCCCATGTCCAGCTGCCAGTTGTTGAAGTACCAGCCGCGCCACCACCACGACAGGTCCTCGCCCGCCTCGCTCTGCATGAAGCGGAAGAAATCCGACGGCGTCGGGTGCTTGTAGGCCCAGGTCGCGATGTACTTGCGGAACGCCGGGTCGAAGCGTTCCGGCCCGAGGATCTGCTCGCGCAGCAGCACCAGCCCCAGCGCGCCCTTGAAGTAGGTCAGCGGATGCCGGTACTTCTCGCTGGTGGCGTCGGCCAGGTCCATCAGCGTCGGCGCACCGGCGTCGGCCAGCAACGGCAGGATCTCCTCGGCCGGGTTGCCGCCCTTCGGCGCGTACTCCGAATCCCGCTTGGGCGCGTACTCGCCCCGGTTGAACGCATCGGAGGCGTAGACGTCGATGAAGGTGTTGAAGCCCTCGTCCATGAACGCGTGCCGGCGCTCGTTGGATCCCACGATCATCGGGAACCAGCCGTGCCCCAGTTCGTGGGCGGTGATCCAGAACAGGCCCTTGCCGGTGTCGTCGTAGCCGTCGAACACGATGCCGGGGTACTCCATGCCGGCGCCATGCCCGCCCAGGTTGATCGCGGCCGGCCACGGGTAGGGATACCACTGCGAGAAGTGCTCGATCGCGCCCTTCACGTATTCGGTGGAGCGCTTCCAGTTGGCGGCGCCCTCGACCGGGTACGCCGACATCGCCAGCGACGATCCGCCGCCGGGCAGGTCGATGCGCGCGGCGTCCCAGACGAACGCGGGCGAGGCGGCGAAGGCCACGTCGCGGGTGTGGTCCATGTGGAACCGCCAGGTCTGGGTGCCGCCGCGGGTGGGACGGCTGGCCGGATCGGCGACTTCCTCCGGCGTGCGGATCATCACCGTCGACTCGCTGGCGCGCGCCTGGGCCAGGCGCTGCTGCTGGGTCTTCGTCAGCACCTGCTGCGGGTTGACCAGTTCGCCGGAACCGACCACGAGCCAATCCCACGGCACGGTGACGGCGTAGTCGAAGCTGCCGTACTCCAGGTAGAACTCCGAGCCCAGGTACGGCTGCGTGTCCCAGCCGCGCAGGTCGTCGTAGACCGCCATGCGCGGGTACCACTGCGCGATCTCGAAGATCTCGCCGTTCCTGGTCGGCGTCACCGCGGTGCGGCCGCCCCAGGTCCCGGGCACGGTATAGGCGTAGTCGATGTGCAGCTTCAGCGACTTCCCGTGGCCGGCCAGCGGCTGCGGCAGTTCGACCCGCATCCGAGTGTCCTCGACCAGGAACGCCACCGGCTGGCGCTTGCCGGCGACGTCGACCTCCACGCGCGCGATGCGGTAGCCCTCGGTCGTGTTGCCCGCCGGCTGCGGCCGGTCGGGCCGGGGCGCGCGTACGTCGCGGGCGCGCGCATCGGCGCGGTAGATGTTCTGGTCGAGCTGCAGCCACAGCACGTCGAGCGTGTCCGGGCCGTTGTTGGTGTAGGTGATCGTCTCCTGGCCGCTCAGCGTGCGCGTGCCCGGGTCGATCGTCGCGTGCAGGTCGTAGTCGGCGCGGTTCTGCCAGAACATCGGTCCCGGCACGCCGCTGCCGCTGCGGTAGGCGTTCGGCGCATCCGGCAATTGCAACGGCGCGAACAGCGCGCGCGGATCGAAGCCCCCGGTGCCGGCCGCCGGCGCATCCGCGGCGGGCGCCGGCGCGGGAAAGGACGACAGGATCGCCGCGGCCAGGCCGCCGGACAGCAGTCGGATCATGGGCACCACCGTGCGCAATGGGGAGGATCCCGATCTTAGCCAGCGCGCGCCGGTGCCGGCCCTGCCATTGGTACCAGGTCGCCCCGCGCCGTCGCGCGGCCCGGCAACGCGCCTCAGCGTTCGTCCGGGCGGACGTCGTCGCCGAGCCGGCCCAGGCCCAGCCCGGCACCCATGCCGAGTCCGGCACCGCCGGCGGCGCCTCCTGCTCCACCGCCTCCCGCTCCGCCCTTGCCACCCGCCTCGCCGCCCCCGCCCCTGCCGCCGCTTCCGGCGGTGCGCAGCGGCCCCTGCTCGGGGATTTCCAGCGACGGCGGGATCGGCTCCAGGTCCAGCGCCTGCCGGATGAACTGCCGCAGCGAGACCACCAGCTCGCGCGTGCGTACCGGGCGCCCGGCCACCATGTCGCGCGCGGCCTGCGCCGCCAGCGCCACCTGTTCCTCCGTGCCGAGCAGGATCACGTCGGACAGCGCCGCCTCGACCGCGTCGCGGATGCGCCGGCGCCGCTCCGACACCGTCGCGGCCGGCGCCGCCGCTTCGTTCGCCTGTGCCGTCCCGCTGCGACGGCGCAGGTCGCGCAGGTGGGAGGGATCGACTTCCAGTTCCCCCGTGAAGGAGCCTCCCAGCGTCTTGTAGGCGGCGATCAGCGTCTTGAGCCGCTCGTTGATCTGCCGGTTCTCGCGCTCGCGCCGGCGCTGCACGGTCTGCATGACCAGCATGCGGATCCCCACGGCCACCAGCGACACCAGCACCAGGCCGAACAAGGTGCTGAGAATTGCGCTCCACGAGCTGAAATCGAGACTGCGCATAGGGAACCCACGCGGCGGGAACCCGCGCAGGTTCGGCGAATCGATGGCCCCTGGCAACAGCCCTCCCGCGGGGCGGGCACGCTCGTACGCGCCGAGGCGTGCCTCGCAGCGCCCATGGGGGCAACGGTCGCGGCCAGGCGCCGCGGCCTGGGCCTTCTCCCGCGCCCGGGCAGAAGGCCATCGGCGTTGCCGGCCTCAGCCCAGCAACGTCTCCAGCACCGCCATGCGCACCGCCACGCCGTTGGCGACCTGGCGCAGCACGCACGATTGCGGGCCGTCGGCCACCTCGTCGGTGATCTCCACGCCGCGGTTGATCGGCCCCGGATGCAGCACCACCGCGTCGGGCGCGGCGCGCTTGAGGCGCTCGGCGGTCAGGCCGTACTCGGCGTGGTACTGCTCCAGCGACGGCACCAGGCCCTCTTCCATGCGCTCGCGCTGCAGGCGCAGCATCAGCAGCGCGTCGGCGCCCTCCAGCATCGCGTCGAAATCGTCGCCGACCACGCACCCGTGCAGCGTGCCGTCGTCCGGCAGCAGCGACTTCGGCCCGCACACGCGGATCTCGCCGGCGCCGAGCGTGCGCAGCGCATGCAGGTCCGAACGCGCCACGCGCGAATGCTTCACGTCGCCGACGATCACCAGCTTCAGCCTGGAGAAATCCGCGCCCTTGGCCTGGCGCAGGGTGAGCATGTCGAGCAGGCCCTGGGTGGGATGCGCACTGCGGCCGTCGCCGGCATTGACCAGGGCGGTGCCCTCGCCCGCCGCCTCGGCCAGGCGCTCCACCGCGCCGTCCCCGGGGTGGCGCACCACGAACCCGCGCACGCCCATCGCTTCCAGGTTCTTCATCGTGTCGCGGTCGGTCTCGCCCTTGCGGGCGGACGAGGTCGAGGCGTCGAAGTTCAGCACGTCCGCGCCCAGCCGCTGCGCGGCCAGCTGGAACGAGCTGCGGGTGCGGGTGGACGGCTCGAAGAACAGCGTGCAGACCGCGCTGCCGGCGAGCACGTTGCGCTTGCCGACCCGGCCGACCGCGGCGTCGCGGATCTGGCCGGCGCGGTCGAGCAGCTGCAGCAAGGTGGCGCGGGGCAGCCCTTCCAGGGTCAGCAGGTGGCGCAGGCGTCCGTCCGAATCGAGTTGCATGGTGGTCATTGCGTTGAGGCGGGGATCAGGGAAGGGGAAGGGCTTGGTCGGGCGCGGACAGCCAGCGCTCCACGATGACCGCGGCGGCCATCGCGTCCAGCGCCTCGGCGTCGCGGCGGCGCTTGCGGCCCTCGGCGCGTTCGTGGGCGAAGCGGCGCGCCGCCTCGACCGAACTGGAACGTTCGTCGACCAGCACCACCGGCAGTCCGTAGCGCGCGCGCAACTGGCGGCCGAAGGCATGCGCGCGCCGGCGCGCCGGCTGGTCCTCGCCTTCGAGGGTGAGCGGGTCGCCGACCACCAGGCCGGACGGGCGCCAGTCCTTGTGCAACCGGTCGAGCGCGGCCCAGTCGGCCGTGTCGCCGCGCACCTCGATCACCGCCAGCGCGCGCGCGCCGGCGCCGAGCGCGCTGCCGATCGCCACGCCGATGCGCTTGGCGCCGACGTCGAAACCGAACACCGTGGCGTCGGGGCGGATCGGGGACGGCGAGCCCGCGCTAGGCATGCCCGCTGTAGTCCGTCATCCGGAACAGGTCCACGCCGATGCGGCCGGCCGCGGCGCGCCAGCGGTCTTCCAGCGGCAGGTCGAACAGCAGTTGCGGATCGGACGGCGCGGTCAGCCAACTGTTCTCGGCGATCTCGAATTCCAGCTGCCCCGCGCCCCAGCCGGCGCAGCCGAGCGCGACGATGGCATTGCGCGGGCCACGACCCTCGGCCATGGCCTCGAGGATGTCGCGCGAGGTGGTCAGGTACAGCCCCTCGCCCACCTCGATGCTCGAATCCCAGTCGCGGGCGTCGTCGTGGATCACGAACCCCCGTTCCGGATGCACCGGGCCGCCCGCCAGCACCGCCCGCTCGCGCAACACCTCGTCGGCGGTGCCGATGCCCATCTGGGCGAGCACCTCGCCGAGGGTGTACTCGGAGGGCCGGTTGACCACGACCCCCATCGCGCCGTTGTCGTCGTGCTGGCAGATCAATGCCACGCTGCGCGCGAAATGCGGATCGGACAGCGTCGGCAGCGCGATCAGCAGCTGGTGGGTCAGGTGGGTGGGGGCCTCGGACATGGGCCTATTCTACGGGCCTGCCGCCGGATGCGGGCCATCGCCGGGCCCATCCGGGCGCCGGCGCCCCCTACAATGCCCGGATGAGCGGCTACTGCACGATAGCGCCCGGGCACCCGGTCCACGGCCATTACCACGACCACGAATACGGCTTTCCCCAGCGCGCGGAGAGCGAGCTGTTCGAGCGGCTGGTGCTGGAGATCAACCAGGCCGGGCTGAGCTGGGAGACGATCCTGCGCAAGCGCCAGGGCTTCCGCGCGGCCTACGCCGGCTTCGACGTGGACGCGGTGGCCGGCTTCGGCGAGGACGACGTCGCCCGCCTGCTCGCCGACCCGGGGATCATCCGCAACCGGCTCAAGGTGCTGGCGGCGATCCACAACGCCGGCGTGGTCCGGCGCCTGCGCGCGACGCACGGCGGCTTCGCCGCCTGGCTGGACGCGCACCACCCGCTGTCCAAGCCGGAGTGGGTGAAGCTGTTCAAGAAGACCTTCCGCTTCACCGGCGGCGAGATCACCGGCGAGTTCCTGATGAGCCTGGGCTACCTGCCCGGCGCGCACCGCGCCGACTGTCCGGCGCATGCGCGCATCGCGCGCCTCGATCCGCCCTGGATGCGCGTGCGCGGAGAAGGTTGAACGGCGGCGCCGCCGGACTGCACGCTGCGTGCACGTCGCGCTGACGCATGGCTTACGGCGCGGCCGCGACGCTGCCCGCATGAGCATCCGCATCGGCATCTCCGGTTGGCGCTATGCCCGTTGGCGTGGCGTGTTCTACCCTCCCGACCTGCCCCAGCGTCGCGAGCTGGAATACGCCTCGCGCTGCTTCCCCAGCATCGAGCTCAATGGCTCGTTCTATTCCCTGCAGACCCCGAAGAGCTACCGGGCCTGGCACGAAGCCACGCCGGAGGCGTTCGTGTTCGCGGTCAAGGCCCCGCGCCTGATCACCCACATGAAGCGCCTGCGCGACTGCGACCAGGCGATGGCCAACTTCTTCGCCTCCGGCGTGCTCCGCCTCGGCGCCAAGCTCGGGCCGCTGCTGTGGCAGCTGCCGCCCTCGCTGCGCTTCAACGCGGACCTGCTCGATGGATTCCTGGCCTCGCTGCCGCGCGACACCGAGGCGGCCCTGTCGCTGGCCCGCCGCCGCGACCGCACCCTGATGCACGGCCGCAGCGCCCTGGCGATCGACCGCAACCGGCGCCTGCGCCATGCGCTGGAAGTCCGCCACCCCAGCTTCGCCGATCCCGCCTGCATGGCATTGCTGCGCAAGCATGGCGTGGCACTGGTGGTGGCCGACACCGCACGCAAGTTCCCCTGCCTGGAGGACGTGACCAGCGACTTCGTCTACGTGCGCCTGCACGGCGACACCGAGCTGTACACCAGCGGCTACGGCGAGCAGGCGATCGAGCATTGGGCGCGGCGCATCGCCGCCTGGGCCGCCGGCGGCGAACCGGACGACGCGCAGCGGGCCGGCGCTCCCGCCCGCAAGCGCGCCGGCCGCGACGTCTACTGCTATCTCGACAACGATGCCAAGGTGCACGCCCCGTTCGACGCGCGCAGCCTGATGCTGGCGCTCGGGTTCAGCAGCACCTGCCCGGCCCGCCCATGACGGCGGCCTGGCGCATCACACGCCCATGTAGCGGTGCGGCCGATGGTTGAACATCAACACCAGGCTCAGCATCAACGCACCCACCGCCGAATACAGCACCTTCTGCGGCGTCAGCACGAAGAACGCCGCGCAGATCAGCACCGCGTCGAAGGCCATCTGCACCTTGCCCGCGCTCCAGCCGCGCTCGCGCTGCAGGTACACCGCCAGGATGCCCACGCCGCCCAGGCTGGCGCGATGGCGGATGAAGAACAGGATGCCCAGCCCGACCAGCGACCCGCCGACCAGCGCCGAGTACAGTGGCGCCATGTGCGAATAGCCGGCCCAGCGCGGCAGCAGATCGGTCAGCAGACCGCATGCCCCCACCGCCGCGAAGGTCTTGAGCGTGAACTCCCAGCCCATGCGCCGCACCGACAGCCAGTAGAACGGCAGGTTCACCAGCACGAACACCAGGCCGAAGTTCCAGTCCAGCGCGTAGTGCAGCAGGAACGCCACCCCGGCCATGCCGCCGATCATGATCCCGCCCTTGGCGAACACCGCCAGCCCGAGCGAGGCCACCAGCGTCGCCAGCAGCATGCCCTGCACGTCCTCGGCGACCGAGTGATGGAACGCGCGGTCGTCGGCCGGCGTACCGGCCGAATCGGGCGGCGGGGTCAGCGGGCCGGCGGTGACGACGGCGCCGTCTTCGGGCAACGGTTCCTGCTCCGGACGCAGGTCGGAATCGGGGAGGCTCACGGGAGGGGGTACTGCGGTGGGGGACGATATTAGACATCATCCCGGGCATCGGTTACATCCGAAACCGGCTCCGTTCCATGAACGCCCGGACGCAAGGCCGCCCTGCGGCGGCCTTGGGGGCCCGGCCGCGCGCCGGCTCAGCGCACTTCGGCGATCTCCACCCCGTCCAGCCCCTGCGCCAGGGTCTTGGCGTCGCCGCCCTGGGAGAGCTTGATGCGCAGGCGCACCTCGTTTTGCGAGTCGGCGTAGCGCAGGGCGTCCTCGTAGCTGATCTCGCCGGCCTGGTACAGCTCGAACAGGCTCTGGTCGAAGGTCTTCATGCCCAGGTTGGTGGATTCCTTCATCACTTCCTTGAGCTTGTGGATCTCGCCGTCGCGGATGTAGTCCTGCACCAGCGGCGTGCCGAGCAGGATCTCCAGGGCGACGCGCCGGCCCTTGCCGTCCGGGGTCGGCACCAGTTGCTGCGCGACCACGCCCTTGAGGTTGAGCGAGAGGTCCATCAGCAGCTGCTGGCGGCGGTCTTCCGGGAAGAAGTTGATGATGCGGTCCATCGCCTGGTTGGCGTTGTTGGCGTGCAGCGTGCACAGCACCAGGTGGCCGGTCTCGGCGAAGGCGATGGCATGGTCCATGCCCTCGCGGGTGCGCACCTCGCCGATCATGATCACGTCCGGGGCCTGGCGCAGGGTGTTCTTGAGCGCGCTCTCCCAGCTGTCGGTGTCGATGCCGACCTCGCGCTGGGTGATGATGCAGCCTTCGTGCTTGTGCACGAACTCGATCGGGTCCTCGATGGTGATGATGTGGCCGGTCGAGTTCTGGTTGCGGTAGCCGATCATCGCCGCCAGCGAGGTGGATTTGCCGGTGCCGGTGGCGCCCACGAAGATGATGATGCCGCGCTTGGTCATCGCCAGCGTCTTGATCACCGGCGGCAGGTTCAGCTCGTCCACGCTGGGGATGCGCGTCTCGATCCGGCGCAGCACCATGCCGACCTGGTTGCGCTGGTAGAAGCACGACACGCGGAAGCGGCCGACGCCGGCCACGCCGATGGCGAAGTTGCACTCGTGGGTCTTCTCGAACTCCTCGCGCTGCGAGGGCGTCATCACGTTCAGCACCAGGTCGCGGCTCTGCTGCGCGGTCAGCGGCGTCTGCGTGATCGGGCTGATCTTGCCGTGCACCTTGATCGACGGCGGCATGCCCGCGGTGATGAACAGGTCCGACGCCTTCTGGTGCGCCATCAGCTTGAGGAACGAGGTGAAGTCGATGGTGCTCATGGGTGGCTCCTGGGAGGAGCCGTGATTCGTGATTCGTGATTCGTGATTCGGAAAAGCGGGAATCCCCGTTTTCGCCCACCAATCACCACTCAGAACCCCGGCTTTTGACTAATCACGAATCACGGATCACCAATCACTGCCCTACTCGAACAAGCGCTTGTCCTTGGCGTACTCGCGGGCCTGGTTGCGGGTGATCAGGCTGCGCTTGACCAGGTCCTGCAGGTGCTGGTCGAGGGTCTGCATGCCGTACTGCTGGCCGGTCTGGATCGCCGAGTACATCTGCGCGACCTTGTCCTCGCGGATCAGGTTGCGGATGGCCGGGGTGCCGACCATGATCTCCCACGCCGCGGTGCGGCCGCCGCCGACCTTCTTCAGCAGCGCCTGCGAGATCACCGCGCGCAGCGATTCGGACAGCATCGAGCGCACCATCGGCTTCTCGCCGGCCGGGAACACGTCGATGATGCGGTCGATGGTCTTGGCCGCCGAACTGGTGTGCAAGGTACCGAACACCAGGTGGCCGGTCTCCGCGGCGGTCAGCGCGAGGCGGATGGTCTCCAGGTCGCGCAACTCGCCGACCAGGATGATGTCCGGGTCCTCGCGCAGCGCCGAGCGCAGCGCCTCGTTGAAGCCGTGGGTGTCGCGGTGCACCTCGCGCTGGTTGATCAGGCACTTCTGCGAGGTGTGGACGAATTCGATTGGGTCCTCGACGGTGAGGATGTGGCCGTACTCGTTCTTGTTGATGTAGTCGATCATCGCCGCCAGCGTGGTCGACTTGCCCGAGCCGGTCGGCCCGGTCACCAGGATCAGGCCCTGCGGCTGCTCGATCAGCTGGCGGAAGATCGGCGGGCAGCCCAGGTCCTCCAGGGTCAGCACCTCGGAGGGAATGGTGCGGAACACCGCGCCGGCGCCGCGGTTCTGGTTGAAGGCGTTGACGCGGAAACGCGCCAGCGACGGGATCTCGAACGAGAAGTCGACCTCGAGGAACTCCTCGTAGTCGCGGCGCTGCTTGTCCGACATGATGTCGTACACCAGCGCATGGACCTGCTTGTGGTCGAGCGCGGGAATGTTGATGCGGCGCACATCTCCGTCGACGCGGATCATCGGCGGCAAGCCTGCGGACAGGTGCAGGTCCGACGCCTTGTTCTTGACGGAAAACGCCAATAGTTCAGCGATATCCATACGCTGCTTTTCCCCTGGGCTGCGACTGGAAGGATTTTTCCCCGGCCGGCAGTATAGCGTTCCCGCTTATCGCTGGAAGGCGCCGACGTGCCGGTTTCATCGCTACGACAGATCCTTTCGGACATGGACGCCGCGGCCCGCGCCGCAGGCCGGCCGGCCGCCGCGCTGCTGGCGGTGTCCAAGACCCAACCGGCCGCGGCGGTGGCCGCGCTCGCGGCGCAGGGCCAGCGCGCGTTCGGCGAGAACTACGTGCAGGAAGCGGCGGCCAAGATCGCGCAGCTGCAAGCGCTGGGGCTGGAATGGCACCTGATCGGGCACCTGCAGTCCAACAAGGCCGAACAGGCCGCCCGCCTGTTCGACTGGGTGCAGACCGTGGACCGGCCGAAACTGGTCGCCGCACTGGCGAAATACCGTCCCGCCGAACGCGCGCCGCTGAACGTGCTGATCCAGGTGAACATCGACGACGAGACCAGCAAGCACGGCTGCACGCCCGAGCAGGTGCCCGCGCTGGCCGCGGCGATCGCCGCCGAGCCGCGCCTGGCGCTGCGCGGGCTGATGGCGATCCCGGCGCCGTATCCGCAGGTCGAGCGCCGCCGCGACGCCTTCCGTCGCATGCGTGCCCTGTTCGATGCGACCGCGGCCCGGCACCCGCAGGCCGACACCTTGTCGATGGGCATGAGCGGCGATTTCGCCGAGGCCATCGCCGAAGGTGCGACGATGGTGCGGGTCGGCACGGCGCTGTTCGGAAGCCGCGCCCCGGCAAGACCCGCCTGACCCGCCCTGCCACTTTCGTCCCTCTTCGCCAGCGCAGATCGCCATGACCCATTCCAGTCCCCAGCCCCCCGTCCCGAGTCCCGGCCCCGCCATCGCCTTCATCGGCGGCGGCAACATGGCGCGCAGCCTGATCGCTGGCCTGGTACGGCAAGGCGTGCCGGGCGGGCGCATCCAGGTCGCCGAGCCCATGGAAGCGCTGCGCGACGCCTTGGCGCGCGATTTCGGCGTGCGTACGTTCACCTCGGCGGACGCGGCCATCGCCGGCGCGGACACCTGGGTCATGGCGGTCAAGCCGCAGGTGATGCGCAGCGTATGCGCCGGCCTGGCGGACGCGGCGCGGAACCAACCGCTGGTGGTATCGATCGCCGCCGGCATCACCGGCACCCAGCTCGACCGCTGGCTCGGAGGCGGCCAGGCGGTGGTCCGGGCGATGCCCAACACGCCCGCGCTGCTCGGTGCCGGCGTCACCGGGCTGCACGCCAATGCCCGCGTCAGCGCGGCGCAGCGCGAACGGGCCGAGCGCCTGCTGGCCAGTGCGGGGGCGACGGTGTGGATCGAGGACGAGGCCCGCATGGACGCCGTCACCGCCGTGTCCGGCAGCGGCCCGGCCTATGTGTTCCTGCTCGCCGAGGCGATGGAAGCGGCGGCGCTCCAGCAAGGCCTGCCCGCCGAGGCCGCGCGCACCCTGGTGCTGCAGACCGTGCTCGGCGCCGCGCGCATGCTGACCGAGGCCGGCGAGGCGCCGGCGGAACTGCGCCGCCGCGTCACCTCGCCCAACGGCACCACCCAGGCGGCGATCGAGACCTTCCAGGCGGGCGGCTTCGAAGCGCTGACCGCCAAGGCCATCGCCGCGGCCACGACGCGCGGCCGCGAGTTGTCGGCGGCGAACGACTGAACCGCTGATTCCCCACGGCCTCCGACTTCCCGGACCTCCCACCATCCCGCTTGGCTCCTTGTGGGAGGGACTTCAGTCCCGACGGAGGCCCGCGTTGAATCCACGCACATGGAGGTGCGGGTGCCAGAGGGACCTGCACAAAAGCCCCGTCGGGACTGAAGTCCCTCCCACAAAGAAAATTCCTCCCGCAGCCCGAGCGCCGATCCACGCGGCCCCGCGCTTCAGCCGCCGCCCCAGCGCCGCGGCCCGTCGCCCTGCTCGCCCAGCGCATCGCCCGGGTTGGCCAGCCGGCAACGCTGCAGCGACAGGCAACCGCAGCCGATGCAGTCGGTCAGCTGGTCGCGCAACTGCTGCAGCCTGGCGATGCGCTCGTCCAGTTCGTTGCGCCACAGCGCCGACATCCGCGCCCAGTCCGCGCGGGTCGGCGGACGCTGCCGCGGCAGCACCGCGAAGGCCTTGGCGACCGCTTCCAGCGGGATGCCGACGCGCTGCGCGACGCGTATCACCGCCAGCCGGCGCAGCACGTCGCGGGCGTAGCGGCGCTGGTTGCCGCTGGTGCGCAGGCTGTGGATCAACCCCTTGCGTTCGTAGAAGTGCAGCGCGGACACCGCCACGCCGCTGCGGTGCGCCACTTCGCCCACGCTCATCTCCGCCATCGCTTGACCTCGACCTTGGTTGAGGTTGGATGCTGCGCGCCCCGTCCCCCGGGTGCAAGCGTTCAGGAGACGTTGCCGCATGAGTTCCACTCCCCTCCCCCAGGCATGCCCCGGCCCGGCTGCGGATTCGGTCATGGCCGCGCCGTACCGGGCCGCGACGTCGGGCATGGTCGCGCTGGTTTCGCTCGGCGCCTTCGAAGCGCTGGCGGTGGCGACCGCGATGCCGACCGTGGCGCGCGAACTGGACGGACTGCGCCTGTATGCGATGGCGTTCGGCGGCATGCTCGCGGCCAGCGTGGTCGGCATGACCCTGGCCGGCCGCAGCGGCGACCGCCATGACCCGGCGCGGCCGTTGTGGAGCGGCCTGGCCACGTTCCTGTGCGGCTTGCTGCTGGCCGGCCTGGCGCCTTCGATGCCATGGCTGATCGCGGGCCGGGTGTTGCAGGGGCTGGGGGCCGGCGCGATGTCGGTCGCGCTGTACGTGCTGGTCGGGCGCCTGTATCCGCCGGAACTGCAGCCGCGGGTGTTCTCCGCGTTCTCCGCCGGCTGGGTGCTGCCCTCGCTGGTCGGCCCCGCGCTGGCCGGGCTGATCGTGCAGCATGCGGGCTGGCGCTGGATCTTCCTGGGCGTGCCCGCGATCGCGATCCCGGCCGCGGCGTTGCTGTATCGCCCGTTGGCGAAGTTGCCGCCGGCGCCGCACCGGGACGCCGGGTCGTCGCCGCTGTGGCCGTGGGCGACGGGCGCCGCGATCGGCGTGTTGGCGATGTACGTCGGCGGGCAGTCGCGCGGCGGCGGCGCGCTGGCGGCGATGGCGGTCGCCGCGCTGGTACTGCTCGCCTGCGTGTACCAGTTGTTGCCGGCCGGCACGTTGCGCGCGGTGCGCGGCCTGCCCAGCGTGGTCCTGCTGCGCGGGCTGGCACCGGCGGCGTTCTTCGGCTGCGAGGCGTTCGTACCGCTGCTGCTGTCGCGCGAGCGCGGTCTCTCACCGGCGCTGGCGGGCATCGCCCTGAGCGTCGGCGCCTTCAGCTGGTTCTGCGGTTCCTGGTACCAGGGCCATTACGCCGGCAGCCGTCCGCGCCAGCGCTTGATCGCGCTGGGCGCCGCCACGCTGGCGGCCGGCATCGGCCTGACCGCGCTGGCGATCCATCCGGCGGTGCCCGTCGCGGTCGCCGTGGCCGGCTGGGGCTTGGCGGGCGCGGGCATGGGCCTGGTCTACCCGAGCCTGTCGGTCCTGGTGCTGCAACTGTCGCCGCCGGGCACGGAAGGCCGCAACAGCTCCGCATTGCAACTGTGCGAAGCGGTCGCGGTGGCGACCATGCTGGCGGTGGGCGGCTCGCTGTTCGCGATGATGCTGGACCAGCGTCCCCGGCTCGGTTACCTGCTGGCCTTCGGGCTGGCCCTCGCGCTGGCGCTGCTGGCCGGCGCGCTGGCAGGCCGCACGCGGGCGCGCTGACCGGCCCGTATCAGGGGTACAGCATGCGCTTGGACCAGCGCCCGCCGGCATCGCGGTCGTAGCGCCAGCGCTCGTGCAGCCGGAACCGGGCGCCGTACCAGAACTCGAAGCGGCCGGGCACGATCCGGAAGCCGCTCCATCCCTCCGGGCGCGGCACCTCGCGCCCTTCGAAGCTGGCCTCCACCTTGGCCAGGCGCTCCTCGAACTCCTCGCGCGAGGCCAGCGTCTGCGACTGCATCGAGGCCCACGCGCCGATCTGGCTCATGCGCGGGCGCGAGGCGAAGTAGGCGTCGGCCTCGGCCGCGGACACCAGCTGCGCCTCGCCCTCGATCCGCACCTGCACGCCGGCCTCGCGCAGGCCGCGCCACAGGAACAGCAGCGCGACCTGCGGGTTGAGCTGGATCTCGCGGCCCTTGGGGCTGTCCAGGTGCGTGTAGAACACGAAGCCGCGTTCGTCGAACCCCTTGAGCAGCACCGTGCGCGCGCTCGGCCGTCCCTCGAGGCTGGCCGTGGCGACGGTCATCGCGTTGGGTTCGAGTTCGCCGGCGCGCTGGGCTTCCTCGTAGAGCTGGGCGAAGGTGGAAACGGCTTCGGCAAGTAGATCGGTCATGGTCACGGCGGGCTTGCGGTTTCCGCCTATTGTGGCCGCAAGGCCCCGGGCACGCACACGACGGGGATCGGGACGCCGGCAGGCACTGCGCGAACCGTGCGCCGCCGCGCGCGGCCGGCGACGGTTTCATCCGTCAGCAAAGGCGAAGCCGGCGCCCGCGAGTGCTAGCATGCCGCGATGAATCCCGCTCCGAATCTCGTGATGGTCGGCCCGATGGGTGCAGGCAAGAGCTGCATCGGCCGGCGGCTGGCCGAGCGCTTCGGCCTGCAGTTCGTCGACGTCGACCAGGCCATCGTCGAGCACGCCGGCGCCAGCATCCCGGCGATCTTCGATCACTCCGGCGAGGCGGGTTTCCGCGAACACGAGCGCACCGTGCTGGCACGGATCCTGGCCGGCGACGGCCAGCTGGTGTCCACCGGCGGAGGCGCGGTGCTGGACGCCGACAACCGCCGGCGGATCCGCGAGCGCGGCTTCGTGGTCTACCTCAGCGTCGGCGTGGAGACGCAGCTGGAACGGCTGGCGCGGGACCGCAGCCGGCCGCTGCTGCAACGCGACGACCGCGAACAGGTGCTGCGCGACCTGGCGCAGGTGCGCGCACCGCTCTACCGCGAGGTCGCCGACCTCGTCCTGGACACCGACCGGCTTTCCGCCGGCGAGGCCACCGCGCAGCTGGTGCTGCGGCTGGCCGCGCAATGGCAGATTTCGAGTACCGCTGCATGATCGACGCCCCCTCCCCACGCACCGTCGACGTCGGCGGCGCGCATCCCTACACCATTGCCATCGGCCCGGGCCTGCTGGACGACGGCGCCCGCCTGGCCGCGCACGTACGCGGCCGCCACGTGCTGGTGCTGAGCGATTCCTCGGTCGCGCCGCTGTACGCCTGGCGCGTGCGCGAGGCCTTGCTGCAGGCCCGCCCGGACCTGCTGGTCGGCGAACTGGTGATCGCGGCCGGCGAGGCCTCCAAGACGCTCGCCACCTTCGGCTCGGCGATCGCCGCGCTGGCCAAGCTGGGCGCGACCCGCGACGCCTGCGTGTTCGCGCTCGGCGGCGGCGTGGTCGGCGACCTGGCCGGCTTCGCCGCGGCCTGCTGGATGCGCGGCATCGACTGCGTGCAACTGCCGACCACGCTGCTGGCGATGGTCGACTCCTCGGTCGGCGGCAAGACCGCGGTGGACATCCCGCAGGGCAAGAACCTGGTCGGCGCGTTCCATCCGCCGCGCGCGGTGATCGCCGACACCGCGACGCTGCACACCCTGCCCGCCCGCGAACTGCGCGCGGGGCTGGCCGAGGTGATCAAGTACGGCGGCATCCGCGACCCGCTGTTCTTCCAATGGCTGCATGCCGAACGCGAGGCGCTGCTGGCCGGCGACCACGCCGCGCTGGCGCAGGCGATCGCGCGCAGCTGCGAACACAAGGCCGAGATCGTCGAGCGCGATCCGCTGGAGAAGGGCGAACGCGCCCTGCTCAACCTCGGCCACACCTTCGGCCATGCGATCGAGACCGAGCAAGGCTACGCCAGCCCCGGCAGCGACAACCTGGTGCACGGCGAGGCGGTCGCGGTCGGCATGGTGCTCGCCGCGCGCCTGTCGGCGGCGCTGGGCATGGCGCCGGAGGCCGATACCGAAGCGCTGCGCACGCTGCTGGAACGCTACGGCCTGCCCACCGCGATCCCGGCCGGGCTGGAGCCGGACCGCCTGCTCGCCCGGATGCGGCTGGACAAGAAGAACCTCGCCGGCCGGCTGCGGCTGGTGCTCTGGCGCGGCATCGGCAAGGCCGAGGTGGTGCCGGACGTGGACGAAGCGGCGGTGCTGGACGTGCTGCGCGCCGGCTGAGGCCCGCCGCCGCCCCGCGGGGTCAGCTGGACGTCACCCGCAGCGGCTACAATTCGCGCCATGCGCGTATTCCTGCAACAACTCCCGGTCGGCGAGGACTCGCCCCGCTACGTCCAGCTGACCCTGCAACCGGACCTGTTCGGCGGCTGGGAGCTGCTGCGCGAGAGCGGCCAGATCGGCGGCCGCGCGCAATTGCGGCGCGAGCAGTTCCTGCTGCAGGACGAGGCCCACCGCGCCTTCGAGAAGGCACGCGACGCGCAGCTCAAGCGCGGTTTCCAAGTCATGTTCACCCGTGGCGCCGATGCGCCGCGCTGAGGACCTTCCATGCTGAAGAACGACCGCCTGCTGCGCGCCCTGCGCAGGCAACCCGTGGACTGCACCCCGGTCTGGCTGATGCGCCAGGCGGGACGCTACCTGCCCGAGTACCGCGCCACCCGGGCCAAGGCCGGCAGCTTCCTCGGCATGGCCAAGAATCCCGAGGTCGCCTGCGAGATCACGCTGCAACCGCTGCGGCGCTTCCCGCTGGACGCGGCGATCCTGTTCTCCGACATCCTCACCGTGCCCGACGCGATGGGGCTGGAACTGTATTTCGTCGAAGGCGAAGGCCCGCGCTTCCGCCACCCGGTCCGCGATGCCGAGGCCGTCGCCCGGCTGGCGGTGCCGGACATGGAGACCGAACTGCGCTACGTGATGGACGCGGTGCGGCTGATCCGCCGCGAGCTGGACGGCAGCGTGCCGTTGATCGGCTTCGCCGGGAGCCCGTGGACGCTGGCGTGCTACATGGTCGAAGGCGGCGGCAGCAAGGACTACGCGAGGATCAAGGCGATGGCGCTCGACGCGCCGGAGCTGCTGCACGGGCTGCTGGGCGTGGTCACCGACGCCGTGATCGCCTACCTGGGCGCGCAGCGCGCGGCCGGTGCGCAGGTCCTGCAGGTGTTCGACACCTGGGGCGGCGTGCTGAGCCCGGCGATGTACCGCGAGTTCTCGCTGCCCTACCTGGCCCGCATCGCGCGCGGGCTCGAGCGCGGCGAAGGCGAGGCGCGCACGCCGCTGATCCTGTTCGGCAAGGGTACCGGCGGCTACGTCGAGGAGCTGGCCGCCACCGGCGCCGATGCGATCGGCGTGGACTGGACGATCGACATCGGCGAGGCCGCCCGCCGCACCGGCGGCAAGGTCGCGCTGCAGGGCAACCTCGATCCCGCCGTGCTGTACGGCGCGCCCGAGGCGATCCGCCGCGAGGCCGGCCGGGTGCTGGACAGCTACGCGGCCGGCAACGGCGGCTCGCGCGAGGGCCACGTGTTCAACCTCGGCCACGGCATGTCGCCGGACATGGACCCGGAGCACGCCGCGGCGCTGGTCGAAGCGGTGCACGAACTGAGCAGGCGCTGATACTTCGATTGGCCGGAACCGGCACGAGCACGAAGGGCGATGGCCGCTCGTTGCGGATCTTTGATCGCGGTTGGCCTGGTCCGGTACGGTCCGTCGCGGGCGGCCTGAAAGCCGCTGGGTCCCCGTCTTCGCGGGGGCGACGGGAGGAAGGCTCGCGGGAACTCCACGCGGACGCCGTGCGGCGTCGCTCCTGCGGTGCGCGTGCCCGAGCGAAGATGCGCTTCGCAGCTGCCGCATGATGGATCGAAGTGGCTCGTCCGGGAGGACGATAGCTTTCGCTTCCAGGCAAAAAAGCACCCTCGTCCGCCCTTCGGGCACCTTCTCCGGTAACGGGAGAAGGAATCTCCGTGCCATCAGGCAACGCCGGCAAAGCTCGTCGGGACGGGAGTCCCTCCCACAACAGCGATGGATGTCGCCGGGCTCGCGCCCGCCGTGCCCCTGCGCACGCATCGCCTGCACATCCCCTGCCGGATAATCCGTTTCTTCCCAGGCCGCGATCCGCCCCCATGAGCCAGCCAGTCCCGCTCCAGCCCGACTACAACGCGATCAAACCGTTGTTGTGGCTGGTATCGCTGGCGATCTTCATGCAGATGCTGGACGGCACCATCGTCAACACCGCCCTCCCGGCGATGGCGCGCAGCCTGCACGAAAGTCCGCTGCAGATGCAGTCGGTGGTGTTCTCCTACGCGCTGGCGGTGGCGATGTTCATCCCCGCCTCGGGCTGGATCGCGGACCGCTTCGGCACCCGCCGCACGTTCCTCGCCGCCATCATCGTGTTCACGCTCGGCTCGCTGTTCTGCGCGCTCTCGCAGTCGCTGGCGCAACTGGTCGCCTCGCGCGTGCTGCAGGGCATCGGCGGCGCGATGCTGCTGCCGGTCGGCCGCCTGGCGGTGCTGCGCTCGGTCCCGCGCGAGGACTTCCTGCGCGCGATGAGCTTCATCGCGATCCCAGCCCTGATCGGCCCGCTGGTCGGCCCCACGCTGGGCGGATGGCTGGTGGAGATCGCCTCCTGGCACTGGGTGTTCCTGATCAACCTGCCGATCGGCGCGATCGGTTTCGCCGCCGCGCTGAAGGTGATGCCGGACCACTACGGCGAGCAGCGCCAGCGCTTCGACCTGCCCGGCTACCTGATGCTGGCGTTCGGCATGGTCGCGCTCTCGCTGGCGCTGGACGGCATCTCCGAACTGGGCCTGCGCCATGCCTTCGTGATGCTGCTGGCGATCGGCGGGCTCGCGGCGTTGGCCGGCTATTGGCTGCACGCCGCCACCTCGTCCGCGCCGCTGTTCCCGCTGGCGCTGTTCAAGGTCACCAGCTACCGCATCGGCATCCTCGGCAACCTGTTCTCGCGGGTCGGCAGCGGCTCGATGCCGTTCCTGATCCCGTTGCTGCTGCAGGTCGGCCTCGGCATGAGCCCGATGAACGCCGGCCTGATGATGGTGCCGGTGGCCTTGGCCGGCATGGCCTCCAAGCGTGCGGCGGTCAGGCTGGTCAGCCGGTTCGGCTACCGCCGCGTGCTGATGGTCAACACGGTGCTCGTCGGCGTGATGATGGCCAGCTTCGTGCTGGTGGTGCCGGGCCAGCACCTCGCCTGGCGCCTGCTGCAACTGGCGCTGTTCGGCGCGGTCAACTCGCTGCAGTTCACCGTGATGAACACCGTCACGTTGCGCGACCTCGACCGCCAGCTGGCCAGCCCCGGCAACAGCCTGCTGTCGATGGTGATGATGCTGGCGACGGGCTTCGGCGCCGCCGCGGCAGGCAGCCTGCTGGCGGCCTTCAGCCACCACCTCGGCACGCATGCCGACGCCACCGCCGCGCTGCACGCCACGTTCGTCTGCGTCGGCGCGATCACGCTGACCTCGACACTCATCTTCTGGCAGCTGGCCGATACCCGGCCGCATCCGCACACGGTGGAAGAAGTGGCGGAGTAAGCTCCGCCGCGCCTCACCCCGCCGCGCGCATCACCCCGGCCAACGCCTCGGCCAGCATCTCGCCCGTGACCGGCTTGCGCAGGAAGGCATCGAAGCCGGCCTCCCGCGCGGCCGGCTCGGCCCGCTCGTCGGAACGGGCGGTCACCGCGACCAGCGGCATCGCATGGCCGAACAGGCGCAGCTGGCGCGCCAGCGCGAAGCCGTCCAGGCCCGGCAGGTCGAGATCGAGCAACGCCACGTCGAAGTGGTGCTCGGTGGTCTCGGTCAACGCGGCGAGCCCATGCGGCGCGTGCACGATGGCGTGCCCCTGGGTGCGCAGCAGGCCGGCGATGACCTCGGCGACGGTGTCGTCGTCCTCCACCAGCAGGATCCGCAACGGCGCGATGGGCGCGATCGGGCGCGCCACCGCTTCGTCCCGCGCGACCGGCGCGGGTACCCAGCGCAGCGGCAGGTCGACGATGAAGCGGGTGCCTGCCCCGAGGCGGCTGACCACTTCGATGTGCCCGCCCATCGCCACGGCGAGCTCCTGGCAGATCGCCAGCCCCAGGCCGCTGCCGCCGTAGCGCGAGTTCGCGCGCGCGCTCTCGCCCTGCTCGAAGCGCTGGAACAACCGCTCGCGCTGCTCGGCATTGATGCCAGGCCCCGTGTCGGCGACCTCGAAGCGCAGGCCCTTGTGGGAGCCGAGCGTGGTGAGCTTGAGCACCACCAGTCCGCGCTCGGTGAACTTGATCGCATTGCCCAGCAGGTTCAGCAGGATCTGCCTTACGCGGGTGGCATCGCCGTTGGCGACGATGTCGCCGCTCAGGCCGACCTCGACGTTGAAGCCCAGTCCGCGGTCGCGCGCCAGCGGTTCCATCAGCCCCTGCACTTCGTCGACCAGTTGCCGCACCAGGAAGGGCTGCAGGTCCAGTTCCAGGCGCCCGGATTCGATCCTGGCCAGGTCCAGGGCATCGTTGACCAGCCGCAGCAGGTGCGCCCCGGCACGCCGGATCGCGTCGATGTAGCTGCGCTGCCGCTCGTCCAGGTCGGTATTGAGCAGCAGCTCGCTCATGCCGAGCACGCCGGTCATCGGGGTGCGCACCTCGTGGCCGAGCGTGGCCAGGAAGCGGGTCTTGGCCAGCGAGGCCTGTTCGGCCAGTTCCTGCTTGTGGATCGCCAGTTGCAAGGCGTGCAGGCGTTGCAGGCGGCGCCGGTACAGCATGATCGCCAGCGCGATGCCCGCCGCCGCGAGCAACGCCAGGGCCAGCAGGCCCCAGGGGCTGCGCCACCACGGCGGCAGCACCTGGAAACGCAGCGTCTGCACCTTGGACCAGACGCTGTCGGCGGTGCGCGCCTGCACTTCCAGCGTGTAGTGGCCGGCCGGCAGGCGCGAGAACAGGCGTTCGCCGCCGGAGCCGACATCGACCCAGTCCGGGTCGTAGCCGCTGAGGCGGAAGCGGTAGCTGATGGAGTCGGAATCGGCGAAGGACAGCATGCGCGCGACGATGTGCAGGTCGCGGTCGCCGTCCTGGACCACCAGGGGCCGCATGTGGGTCACGTCCAGGCCGCTCTCGCCGCGGCGCAGGCCGACCCGCTCGATCATCAGCGGCGGTTGCCGCGTGGAAGGCCGGACCCGCGAGGGATCGAACAGCACGAGCCCGTCCGGGGTGGCTCCCATGATCTGCCCCTTGACCGACTGCAACAGGGTATGCGGCCGGAACTGCTGGTTGGGCAGGCCGTCGTGCACGCCGTAGACGCGGATCGCCCGGCTGGCGGGATCGACCCGGATCAGGCCGCGCGCGCTCGACAGCCAGGCCACGCCATCGGGGTCCACCACCAGGCTGCCCGGCACCAGGACCGGGAACTCCTGCGCCGCCCCGATGCTGTCCAGCAGCTGCAGCCGGCCGTCCTGCCACAGGTATTGCTGCAATCGCCCCAACCCGGCCAGCCAGGCGATGCCGCTGTCGGTGACGCGGAACGCATACACCGGCGTGCCGGGCGTACCGGGCACGGCCAGGAAGCGGTCCCGCGCCTCGTTCCACGCCAGCAACCCGCGCGAACTCCCCAGCCACAGCGTGCCGTCCGGCCCCGTGCGCATGTCGTTGACGATCATGCCCTGGGACAACCCGTGGCTGCCCAGCGGCAACAGGCGCCGTACGCGCCCCTCCAGGTCGCGCACCTGGAAACCGCCGTTGGCCGAGTACAGCCACAAGCGGTCGCCTACCTGGCGCATCAGGTCCGGCGCTTCGATGGGCGCGGGGTCGACGGGGTCGTCGTCGTGCCAGCGCCGCACCGCGCCATCGCGAGGGTCGTAGCGCACCAGCGAGCCGCGCAGGCCGATCCATACCCGGCCGTTGCCGTCCTCGGTGACGGTGCTGGGCCACTTCAGGCCGTCGATCGGCGCAATGTGGTGCTCCACCGCGCCGGTGGAAGGATCCAGCCGGTCCAGCGCGCCGCGGGTACCGATCAGCCAGAACCGGCCGTCGGCGGAATTCGCCGCCGCCAGCGCGTAAGGATTGGCGGGCGTGGACGGATCCTCGCGGCGGTTGGCCAGCACCGCGAACTGCTGCCAGTTCGGCGGCAGGTGCCACAGTCCGGTATTGGGGCTGGCGAACCACAGGCCGCCTTCGCGGTCCTGGTAGGCGCTGGTCCAGTTGGGCTTGACCAGGCCATGCGCGGAGACGCTGTACAGCGGCACGTTGCGCAACTGGCCATCGGCGGCGCGGCCGAGGCCGTCGAGCGTGTCCAGCCAATAGGCGCCGCTGCGATCGCGCAGCAGCATCTTCAGCACCGTGGTGCCGGAACCGGCATGCGCCCAGGGCTGCTCCTCCAGCGTGCCGTCCGGCCGCCGCACCAGCATCCGCCCGAAGGAATCGGCCAGCCACAGGCTGCCGTCGGCCTCGGTGGTGATCCCGTTGTTGATCCGGCCGGGCGGCAAGGCCAGGCGTTCGAAATCGCGCCCGGTCCAGCGCGCCACGGCATTCGACGTGGAGATCCACAAAGTGCCGTCCGGGGTGTTGGCGAGGAAGTTGACCGCCATGTCCGGCAGGCTGCGCGGATTGCCCGGCTCCGGCTGGAAGCGCTGCATCTTCCCGTCCGGCGGCAATCGGTACAGCCCGGACGCGGACGTGCCGAACCAGATGCTGCCGTCGGGCGTGGAGGTGATGCACCAGACCGCGCCGCCGAGCATCTGCGGATAGCCGCGATGGTCGTAGAAATGGAAGCGCTGGCGCGCGGCGTCCAGCATCACCATCCCGGCGTTCTCGGTGCCGATCCAGACCCGGTTGCGCTCGTCGACGTGCACGGCCCAGATGCGGTTGTCGCGCAGACCGTCCTCGATGCGCCAGATCCGGTAGCTGCGCCCGTCGTAGCGGGCCAGGCCGTCGTCCGTGGCCAGCCACAGGTAGCCGTACGCGTCCTCGGCGAAATCGTTGATCGAGTTGGACGGCAGTCCGTCGGCGACGGTGAGCTGGCGCGGCTGCGGCGTGGCGGGCAACACCGTCCTGGCCCAGCCCGGCACGGACAGGAGCAGCAGGCACGCCAGCCAGGCGCCGAGCCATCCGCGTGCCGCCGTGCATGGCCGGCGCGCGGGCCCCGCTTGCTCCATCGACGCCATGGTCAGCTCCCCGCCACCAGTTGCTGCGCCTGCAACGCCCCGTCGAGTTCCGCCAGGGTACGCTGCCGCGCCTGCTGCGCGCGCGCGTCGGCGATCGCGGCCAACAGCATTTCCGCGGTCACCGGCTTGCGCACGAACGCCTCGAATCCCGCCGCCTGCGCCTGCTGCTCGGCGTCGGCATCGGAACGCGCGGTGACGGCGACCAGCGGGAACTCATGGCCCAGCGCGCGCAACTGCGCCGCCAGGGCGAAGCCATCCAGCCCGGGCAGGTCGAGGTCGAGCAGGCCGACGTCGAAACTCCCCTGCGCGGTTTCGGCCAGCGCCGCCAATCCATGCGCGGCATGCACCACGGCATGGCCGCGCGAGGCGAGCAGGCCGACGATGACCTCGGCGACGGTGGCGTCGTCCTCCACCAGCAGCACGCGCAGCGGCGCGCCCGACGCGGCCGCGCCGGCGGGCGCGGACTCCGGCATCGCCGCATCGAGGCGCCACGGCAGCGGCAGTTCGACGGTGAAGCGGGTGCCGCGGCCGAGCTGGCTGTCGATGTGGATGCTGCCCTGCATCGCCACGGCCAGTTCCTGGCAGATCGCCAGGCCCAGGCCGCTGCCGCCGTAGCGCGACGCGGTGCGCGCGCCCTCGCCCTGCTCGAAGCGCTGGAAGATCCGCGCCTGCTGCTCGGCGTTGATGCCGGGGCCGGTATCGCTGACCGCGAAGCGCAGCGTGCCGCGGGCATCGTCCTGCGCCGCCGCCAGCCCGACGCTGCCGCGCTCGGTGAACTTGATCGCGTTGCCGAGCAGGTTCATCAGCACCTGGCGCAGCCGGGTGGCGTCGCCTTCGACGACGAGGTCCGCCGGTACGTCGAGCGCGCGCTCGAACGCAAGGCCGCGCGACTGCGCGATCGGCTCCATGAAATCGGCCAGCTCCTCCAGCACCTGGCGCAACGCGAACGGCTTGTGCTCCAGCTCCAGCTTGCCGGCCTCGATGCGCGCCAGGTCGAGCGCGTCGTTGACCAGCCGCAGCAGGTGCAGGCCGGCCAGGCGGATCGATTCGACGTGCGCGCGCTGGCGCGGTTGCAGCGGGGTATCGAGCAACAGCTCGCTCATGCCGAGCACGCCGGTCATCGGCGTGCGTACCTCGTGGCCGAGCGTGGCCAGGAAGCGGGTCTTGGCCAGCGAGGCCTTCTCCGCCAGTTCCTGGCGCTGCTTCGACAAGGCCATCTCCTGGCGCGAACGCTGGCGCCGCCGCGACGCGCGCACCGCCCACCAGCCCAGCAAGGCCAGCAGCAGGGCCAGGGCGGCCAGCGCCGGCCAGCTGCGCCACCACGGCGGCAGCACCTTCACGTCCAGCGCCTGCGCCGGCGTCCAATCGTTCTCCACGCCGCGCGCCTGTACTTCGATCCGGTAATGCCCGGCCGGCAATCGCGACAGCACGCGCACGCCCTGGTGGTCCTGTTCCACCCAGTTCTGGTCGTAGCCTTCCACCCGGTAGCGGTAGCGGGTGCGCCGGGGATTGACGTACGACAGCAATCGCGCGGCGATGCGCAGGTCGCGGTCCTCGGCTTTCAGCACCGGCAGCGCGGCCGGGGACAGCGGCGCGGCATGTTCGGCATCGCCGCGGCGCACGTCCATCGACTCGATCACCAGCGGCGATGGCGGCAGCGGCGGGAACCGGCGCGCGGGCTCGAACTCCACCAGCCCGCTCGCCGTCCATGCCAGCACTTGCCCGTAGGCGTTGGCCGCGGGCGGCCGGATCGAGAACTCGGCATCCGGCAGGCCGTCGTCGGCGGTGAACACGCGCACCCGCGGCTGGCCCGGCAGGTACTGCACCATGCCGCGCGGCGTAGTCGCCCATACCGAGCCGTCCGCGCCGGCCACGATTCCCCCGATCTCGGTGGCGGGCATGCCCTGCGCGGCATCGATGCGCTGCTGGCGCTCCAGCGCGCGGCCATCCCATCGGTAGCGCTCGATGGCGCCGGCGCGCGCCACCCACAGCGTATCCGGCGCGACGAAGACGAAGTCGTAGACCAGGCCCGCGGCCAAGCCCGGCACCGGCTCGAAGCGCTCGCCCGTCCAGGCGCGCAAGGCTCCGGCGCTCGCCACCCATAGCCGGCCGTCCGGCCCGTGGCGCAATTGCTCGACCTGGCCTTCCGGCAGCCCGCGCCCATCCTCGAAGGCGATGCTGTCCAGTACCCGGCCATCCGCGGCGCGGTGCTGCACGCCACCGCCGGACACCGACATCCACACGCTGCCGTCGGGCGCGGTGCGCAGCAGGTCGACCAGCTTGAAGCCTTCCTCGCCGAAGCCGGTGAGCAGGTCCTGGCTGCGCCCGCTGGCAGGGTCGTAGATCGTCAGCCGCCCCGGGCGGCCCAGCCACAACCGGCCATCCGGCATCGGCAGCACCGAGCGCACCGTGCCCTTGCCGATCGCGTCGAGGCCGACGACCCGGCGAATGCCGCCATCGGCCTGCAGGCGATACACGCCCTGCGAGGTCGCGACGAGGAAATCGCGGCCCTGCGCCGCCGCGTTGACCATGAACAGGCTTTCCAGCGACTGCCCTTCCGCTTCCAGGAAGGTGGAGAAGCGCTGCCATCCCGGAGGCAGGTAGGCCAGCCCCTGGTTGATCAACCCGAACCAGACCCCGCCCTCGTGGTCCTGCAGGATGTCCAGCACGCCGCTGTTGCCCGTGAGGAAACCGCTGCCGCGATCGCCCGCCATCAGCCGCAACTGGCCGTCGCCGTCGCGGAACAGGCCGTCGGCGGAGCCGATCCAGTAACCGCCGTTGCGATCGTGCACGACCGCACCGGCACGCAGCTCGCCGCCCTTGGGCCACGGCGCCGGCACCGCCCGGTCGTCGGCCGAGATCCGGAACAGGCCGCTGCCGCTGCCGGCCCACACCGTCCCGTCGGCCTCGATGCTGACCTTCATGATCGAACGTTCGCCTAGCTGCGGCACCGCGATGCGGGTGAAGCGGCCGCGCTCCATCCGCACCAATCCGGCGCCGGTGCCGATCCAGAGCCGGCCGCGCCCGTCGGTCGCCATGCTGTAGACGGTGTCGCTGGGCAGCGCCTCGGGGTTGCCGGGGTCGGCGCGATAGACGGTGACCTGGCCCCGTTCGTCGCGCCGGCATATCCCCGCCTCGCTGGTGCCGACCCACAGCGCCTGTTCGGCATAGGCCAGCGCCCACGGCTGCGAACGGCAGGCCGCGTCCACGTCCGGAAACTGCCGTACCGCATCCCGCCCGGCGTCCAGCATGCCCAGGCCGCCGCCGTTGGTGCCGACCCAGACGCGATCGAGCGGATCCACCAGCAGCGTCTCCACGCTGTTGGCCGGCAGCGAGGCCGGATCGTCCGGCACGTGCCGCCAGGTCCGGAACTGCAGGCCGTCGTAGCGCGCGAGACCGTCGTCGGTGGCCACCCAGATGTAGCCCTGGCGATCCTGCGCCAACGCCAGCACCATCCGCGAGGGCAAGCCCTCGGCCACGCCGAGCCGGCGCATGCGCGGGGTCTCCACGCCGGCCGCGGATGCGTCGACGGTCGCCCACGCAAGCAGCATGGCCAGCCAACATGCGATGGCGGTCTTCATCGGCCGCGCGTCCCCCTGGTGGTGTCGAACCATCCACGCATGATCGTTTTCCTGGTGTCCCTGTTCGCGGGCCGCCGCATCCGTTCACTCATGGCGGTAGCGATCCACCATCGGCGAGCCCGCCCCGTCCAGTATGCCGGCCAACGCCTCCTCCAGCAGGTCGCCGGTCAACGGCTTGCGCAGGAAACCGTCGAAACCGGCGTCCAACGCATCGGGCTCGGCATCGGCATCGGAACGGGCGGTGATCGCCACCAGCGGGAACGCATGACCCATCGCGCGCAACTGCCGAACCAGCGCCAGGCCATCGAGCCCCGGCAGATCGAGATCGCAGAAACCGGCGTCGAACGCGCCCGACGCCACCTCCGCCAGCGCCGCCAGCCCGTGCACGGCGTGTATCACCTCGTGTCCGCGCGCGCGCAGCAGCCCGCCGATCACCTCGGCGACGGTCGGGTCGTCCTCCACCAGCAACAGCCGCAACGAACGCGCCGGCGAACGGGGCGCCATCCCTGCCGCGGCCGGGGCCGCGCCCGCCGACCAGCGCAGCGGCAATTCCACCTCGAAGCGCGTGCCCTGCCCGAGCGCGCTGTCGACATCGATGCGGCCTCCCATCGCGATCGCCAGTTCGCGGCAGATCGCCAGGCCCAGGCCGCTGCCCCCGTAGCGCGCCGCGGTACGCGCGCCGTCGGCCTGTTCGAAGCGGCGGAACAACCGCTCGCGCTGCTCGACGCCGATACCGGGGCCGGTATCGCGGATCTCGAACCAGATGCCGCTGCCGACGCCGCCGCCCGGCGGCCGTGCCGCATGCAGCGAGACATGGCCGCGCTCGGTGAACTTGATCGCGTTGACCAGCAGGTTGAGCAGGATCTGCTGCACACGGTTGCTGTCGCCGTGCAGCGCGCGCGGCAGGTTCGGCTCGCTGCGGAACTCGAAGCGCAGGCCCTTGGCCTCGGCCATCGGCCGCACCAGCGCGCAGACCTGGTCGAGCATTTCCCGCAGGTCGAAGTTGCGCGCGTCCAGCGGCAGCTTGCCGGCCTCGATGCGCGCCAGGTCCAGCGCATCGTTGACCAAGCGCAGCAGGTGCTTGCCGGCCGACTGGATCGAAGCCGCGTAGCCGTGCTGGCGCGCATCCAGCGGCGTGGCCAGCAGCAGTTCCGCCATCCCGAGCACCCCGGTCATCGGCGTGCGCACCTCGTGGCCGAGCGTCGCCAGGAACCGGCTCTTGGCCTCGGAAGCATGCTCGGCCAGCTCGCGCTTGTGCTGTTCCAGCTGGCGCTCGCTGCGCACCCGCACCCGCCGCCGGTACAGCGCCGCCAGCAACACGGCGGACACGGCCACCACCGCCGCCAGCGTCGCTACGCCCCACCCGCTGCGCCACCATGGCGGCGCCACCGAGAAGCGCAGGGTGCGCACCTTCGATGCATTGCCCGCCGCGTCCACGCCCTGCAAGTCCAGCGTGTAGTCGCCGGCCGGCAGCGCGGAGAACTCGCGCATGCCGGTCGTGCCCTGTTCCACCCAACCGGTGTCCAGGCCATGCAGCCAGGAACGATAGCGGTTGGCGGTGGGGTCGCCGAACGAGAGCAGGCGCATGCCGACCTGCAGTTGCCGGTCGTCGGCATGCAGGACGAAACCGTCGCCGGCCAGGTCCACGCGCCGGCCCTCGCGCAGCACGCTGGCTCCCTCCAGCATCATTTCCGGCGTGAACGGCGCCGGGTCCGGCATCGTCGTGTCCAGCAGCACCACGTAGCCGTCGGCGGTGCCGCCAACCAGCACGCCGTCCTGCGCCATCAGCAGGCAGCCATCGATGAACTCCTGGCTGGTGAGCCCGTCGCGCAAGCCGAAGCCGCGCAGGTGCGGCCGGTCCTGCGTGGCATCCACCCGCCACAGCCCGCGCTGGGTCGCCAGCCAGATCCGTCCCGCCGCATCCAGCTGCATGCCCATCGACTCCAGGGCCGGCAGTCCCTGGGCCGGGCCGATCGCGGTCTCGCGCACCCAGCGCGCGCCGTCGCGGCGCCAGCGCTCCAATCCGGCCATGCGATGCAGCCAGACATGCCGTGGATCGTTGAAGGCGAAGCCGTAGACGCGCGCGCCTTCCAGGCCCGGCACCGGCTCGAAGCGCCGCGTCCGCGGCTGCCATGCCGCCACGCCACCGCCGCCGGCCACCCAGATCCCGCCGTCGGGCCCCAGCCCGAGCTGCTCGACGTTGCTCTCGGTCGGCCCATGCCCGCCGGGGATCTCGTCGAGCAGCTTGCCGGTCTCGCCGTCGCGGTGCTGCAGTACGCCGAGCGTGGACACCCAGATGCTGCCGTCCTCGGCCTCCACCACCCAGTCCGGCGCGCCGTACTGGGGGCTGGGATCGGGGCCGCTCGGCGGCCACTCCCGGAACGCGCCGGTGCGCAAGTCCAGCCGCGCCAGGCCGCTGTCGAGATTGCCCAGCCACAGGCGGCCGCGCCGGTCCTCGTGCGCGGCGGTCACCTGCATCGAGCGCAGCTTGTCGTGCTGCCAGCCGGTCAGCGTCGCCTCGCCGGTCTGGATGTCGAAGCGCTGCAGCCGCCCCTGCGGATCGATCTGCCACAACCCGCCCGAGTGCGCCGCCGGCATCAGGCTGCAATAGATGCCATCGCCCAGGTCGTGCGGCGGGTGGAAGACCGCGGTGCGCTTCCAGTCCTCGCGCAGGTAGGCCAGGCCGCGGCCGTGGATCGGCACCCACAGCCCGCCATCGCCGCCGCGCAGCAGCGCCTGCACGTTGCGGCCGCTCACCAGCGGCGCCTCGCCGTCGAACACCGGTATCGGCGCCTGCTCGCCGCGCGTGCGCCACAAGCCCTTCTCCGTGCCCAGCCAGAACTCGCCGTCGCCGGCATCCACCACCGACCACAGCAGGTTGCCGCCGGCGAACATCGGCGCCCACGCCGGCGCCCGCCAATGCCCGTCCGCGCCGCGCCGGTAGATGCCCTTGGAGCTGCCTGCCCACAGCATGCCGCCGGTCCACGCCAGCGAATACACGCCGGCCCCGGGATCCGGCAGGTACTCGCGGTGCATGCGCTTCCCGTCGAACCAGGCCAGCCCTTCCGGCGTCCCCACCCAGAGCCGGCCGTCGCCATCCACCGCCAATGCCATCACGTGGCTGCGCGGCAATGGGTCCTCCATCCGGTCCAGGTCGAAGCGGGTGACGTGCCCCTCCGCATCGATGCGATGCACGTCGCCGCCGTAGTTCCCGAACCAGATCTCGCTGCCCCGGCCGGTGAGCACGAACACGTCGTCGTTGCTCATCCGCGGTTGGTTGGCGTGGTTGAACCGGCGGAAACCGGTGCGGGCGGCATCGAGCACGCTGATGCCCGCGCTCTCCGAGCTCACCCAGATCCGGTCCTGCGCGTCGATGTACAGCGTCTGCACCGAATTGCCGGCCAGCGAACGCGGATCGGCCGGGTCGTGGCGCCAGACCTGGAAGCCGGTACCGTCGTAGCGCGCCAGGCCGTCGCCGGTCGCCAGCCACAGGTAGCCCGCCCGGTCCTGCGCCATCGCGGTGATCGAGCTGGACGGCAGGCCCGAGGTCGCGTCGATCAGGCGGAAGCGCGGCATCTGCGGCACCTCCGCCAGCGCGGGCAGGTGCAGCAGCAGCGCCACCGCCAGCAGGATTTTCAGCGCACGCATGGGCGTTCCTTCACCGTCGAACCCGAGATGCTCGCAACGGATCGTTGCGGGCGCAAGCCGAGCGTGCCCGGCCGGGATATGCCTAGAATCCCGGCCCATGACCCGCTCCCGCCTCCGCCTGCTGCTCGCCCCGGCCCTTGCCCTCGCCGCCTTCGCGGCCGCGGCGGCCCCGGCCCGCTACGAACTGGACCCGGTACACACCCGGGTCCTGTTCGCCATCGACCATGCCGGCTTCTCCAAGGCGCTGGGCACGGTCTCCGGCAGCACCGGCACGCTGGTGTTCGACCCGGACGACTGGGCCGGCGCGCGCCTGGACGTGCGCGTCCCGATCGCCCGGGTTGACCTGGGCGATCCCAAGTGGACCCAGTCCGTACTGGCGCGCAGCCTGCTCGACGGCGAGCGCTTTCCCGAGGCGCACTTCGTCTCCACCCGGGTCGAACCGCAGGGCCCCGGCCGGGCCAAGGTGGTCGGCCAGCTGACCCTGCGCGGGGTCACCCGCGAGGCGACCCTGGAGGTCACCCTCAACGCGCTCAAGCGCCACCCGCTGCCGCCGTTCCGCCGCACCGCCGGCTTTTCCGCGACCGCCACGCTGCAACGCAGCGACTTCGGCATCGACGCATGGAAGTCGATGATCGGCGACACGGTGGAACTGCGCATCGAGGCCGAGGCCGTGCGCGAGGGCAAGGCCGACGACGGATCCCCAGCCCCCGACGCCCCCACGCCAACGCCGGAAACCACGCCATGACCTTGAAGAACACCGCCGACCGCTGGGGCGGCGTGAGCCAGCTCCTGCATTGGCTGATCGCCCTGCTGATCCTGCTGCTGGGCATCGTCGGGCTGACCATGGGCGACCTGCCCAAGACGCCGAAGTACTTCTGGGTCTACACCGCGCACAAGTCGCTGGGCATCACCGTGCTGGCGCTGGCCGTCGTGCGCCTGGCATGGCGCCTGTACGCCGGCGCGCCCAGGCCCGAGCCCGGCACGCCCGGCTGGCAGGAACGCATCGCCGCGGCCACGCACGTGCTGCTGTACGTGCTGATCTTCGCCATCCCGCTGTCGGGCTGGCTGTACGACTCGGCCAGCGGGCTGCGCCCGTTCCATTGGTTCGGCCTGTTCGAGATGCCCAAGCTCAGCCCGCCCGACGAGCAGTTGCGCGCGCTGTCGCACTCCGCGCACGAGTGGGGCTTCTGGCTGCTGATCGCCGTGGTGCTCGCCCATGCCGGCGCGGCGTTCTACCACCACCTGTTCCAGCGCGACGCCACCCTGGCGCGCATGCTGCCGCAGGGTTGGCTCACCCCCAAGCAATGAGGACTCCCGCCATGTCGTTCCGCTTCCCCGCTCCTGCCGCCGTGGCCGCCTCGCTGGCCGCGATGCTCGCCACCGCGCCCGCCATCGCCGCCGACTACGTGCAGGCACCGGGGTCGATCCTGGTCTTCGCCACCAAGTACGACGGCGAGGTGTTCACCGGCACCTTTCCCGGCTTCGACACCCAGCTGAGCTTCGACCCGGCCAATCTCGCGGCCAGCAAGCTCGACGTCACCATCCCGCTCGCCGGCGCCAAGAGCGGCAACAGCGACCGCGACTCGACCCTGCAGGGCCCGGACTTCTTCGACGTCGCCAAGTTCGCCACCGCCCACTACCGCGCCAACAAGTTCCGCGCGCTAGGCGGCAACCAGTACGCCGCCGACGGCACCCTGGAGCTGCGCGGCGTGGCCAAGCCGGTGACGCTGACCTTCACCTGGACGCCCGGCGCGCAGCCGGTGCTGTCGGGCAAGGCCACGGTGAACCGCCTCGACTTCGGTGTGGGCGGCGGCGACTGGGCCGACACCAAGACCATCCCGAACGAGACCGCGATCAGCACCAAGGTGATCCTCAAGGCGAAGTGATCGCCATACCGGCATGCGGCTCCACATGCCGTTGCACGGCGGACTACTCGTCGGGTCCGCCGTTTTTTTTGCGCCGCATGCGCCACAATCGGGCATTCCTTTCCAGACACGCATCGGAATGCCCCGGCACCTGCCTGAAGAAATCGTCCAGCAGACCACCCGCGCCTGCGCCACGATCGAGCGCCACCTGGGCAACACCGTGCAGGCCATCCACCTGTTCGGTTCGGCGATGGACGGCGGCCTCAAGCCGCAAAGCGACATCGACCTGCTGGTCACCGCCCGCGTCGCGCCCGACGAATCCGTCCGCCGAGCGCTCCTGCTCGATCTTCTGGCCGTCTCGGCGCCGCCCGGCGATACGTCGTGGCGCCCGCTGGAAGTGACCGTCGTCGCCCATGGCGAGGTGGTGCCCTGGCGCTACCCGGCCCGGCGCGAACTGCAGTTCGGCGAATGGCTCCGGCAGGACCTGCTGGGCGGCACGTTCGAACCGCCGATGCTCGACCACGACCTGGCGATATTGCTGACGAAGGCGAGGCAGCACAGCCTCGCGCTGTTCGGCCCGCCGGCGCAGGCGCTGTTCGACCCGGTCCCCGCACGCGACTTCGCCGGTGCCCTGGCCGATACCGTGGCGCAATGGAATTCCGCCGAGGACTGGCAAGGCGAGGAACGGCACATCATGCTCGCGCTCGCCCGCATCTGGTACAGCGCCTCGACGGGGCGGATCGCCCCCAAGGACAGTGCCGCGGATTGGCTGCTGGAACGCCTGCCCGGCGAGCACCGACCGATCCTGCGCGAGGCCCGCGATGTCTATCGAGGCCTGGTCGTGGGCGACGTGCCCCCCGATCCCGAACGGACCGAGGCCTTCATCCGTTTCGCCAAGGCGAACATCCTGCCGTTGCTCGACCGACCGGACGAAGGGCGTTGATCGACGGGCCGGGCGGCCTCATCCGCTCCCGTCGAGCCAACCGCGCAACCGCGCAGCGTCGAACGGCCAGTCCAGTTCGCGTCCGTTCACGTCCGCCAGCACCGGCACGCGCGTGCCGTAGCGCGCCTCCAGGGCCTCGTCGTCGTCGATGAATACGCTGGCGAAATCGCCGGCGCGTGCCTGCGCCAGCACGGCGACGGCGGCGTCGCACAGATGGCAGTCGTCGCGCTGGTAGAGGATCAACGGCATGGACGGGAGGGCGCGGATGCTGCGGTGCAGGCCATGGCAATGGCGGCGGGCCCGTAGAATATCCGGATTTCTCGTCTTTCCTCCGCAAGCATGGCAGTCAGCACCTTCGACCTGTTCAAGATCGGCATCGGCCCGAGTTCCTCCCATACCGTGGGCCCGATGCGCGCGGCCGAACGCTTCATCCATCGCTGGCTGCTCGATCCGGGCCGGCTCGGGGACGTGGTGCGCGTGCGCGCCGAGGTGTTCGGCTCGCTGGCGCTGACCGGGCGCGGCCACGGCACCGACAAGGCGATCCTGCTCGGGCTGGAAGGCCACCGTCCCAACCTGATCGACCCGGACATCATCCCGGCCACGCTGCAGCGCATCCGCGCCGAAAAGCGCATCAAGCTGATGGGCCAGCACGAGATCGCCTTCGAAGAGAAGCGCGACCTGCTGATGAACAAGCGCCAGAAGCTGCCGTACCACACCAACGGCATGCGCTTCACCGCCTACGGCGCCGGCGACGAAGTGATCGCCACGCGCGACTACTACTCGGTCGGCGGCGGCTTCGTGGTCAACGCCGACGATGCCGCGGACGACCGCATCGTGCCCGACGCCACGCCGCTGCCCTACCCGTTCAACAGCGGCGACGAACTGCTGGCGCAGTGCGCGCGCAGCGGCCTGAGCATTGCCGAGCTGATGTTCGAGAACGAAAAGAGCTGGCGCGGCGAGGACGAGATCCGCGCCGGCCTGCGCGAGATCTGGGAAGCGATGCAGAGCTGCGTGGCACGCGGCATCCGCGAGGAAGGCACGCTGCCGGGCGGGCTGCACGTGGCGCGCCGCGCGCCGGCGCTGTACCGCGAACTGTCCTCCAAGCCGGAGGCGGCGATGCGCGACCCGCTGACCACGCTCGACTGGGTCAACCTGTACGCCCTCGCCGTCAACGAGGAAAACGCCGCCGGCGGACGCGTGGTCACCGCCCCGACCAACGGCGCGGCGGGCATCATCCCGGCGGTGCTGCACTACTTCGACCGGTTCTGCCCGGGCAGCAGCGAGCAGCGCGTGTTCGACTTCCTGCTCACCGCCGCGGCGATCGGCATCCTCTACAAGGAGAACGCCTCGATCTCCGGCGCCGAGGTCGGCTGCCAGGGCGAGGTCGGCGTGGCCTGCTCGATGGCCGCCGCCGGGCTCGCGGCCGCGCTCGGCGGCAACCCCGGGCAGGTCGAGAACGCCGCCGAGATCGGCATGGAACACAACCTCGGCCTGACCTGCGATCCGATCGGCGGGCTGGTGCAGATCCCCTGCATCGAGCGCAACGCGATGGGCGCGGTCAAGGCGATCAACGCCGCGCGCATGGCCATGCGCGGCGACGGCAAGCACAAGGTCTCGCTCGACAAGGTCATCAAGACCATGCGCGACACCGGCCGCGACATGCAGGACAAGTACAAGGAAACCAGCCGCGGCGGGCTGGCGGTGAACGTCATCGAATGCTGAGCGCGACGCCCGGGGAGTGACGGGCGTCGCGGCAGGTTCGCCCGGATCGTTTACATTCGGGCGATCCCCTGTCGCGACGAACGCCATGAAATCCCTGATCCCGGCGCTTGCCCTCGCCGTGGCCTTTTCCGGCCACGCCAGCGAAACCTACGGCCCCCGGCTGGAAGGCTTCGACTACCCGTACCCCGTGCACACCTACGCGTTCCGCTCGCAGGGGCAGGCGCTGGAGATGGCCTACCTCGATGTCGCCGCTTCGGGCACGCCGAACGGCCGCACCGTCGTGCTGCTGCACGGCAAGAACTTCTGCGCCGCCACCTGGCAGCACGCCATCGACGCGCTCAGCCGGGCCGGCTACCGCGTGATCGCGCCGGACCAGGTCGGCTTCTGCAAATCCAGCAAGCCCGCCGCCTACCAGTTCTCGTTCGCCCAGCTCGCCGGCAACACCCATGCGCTGCTGGAAAAGCTCGGCATCGACCGCGCCGTGATCGCCGGCCACTCGATGGGCGGCATGCTCGCGATCCGCTACGCGCTGACGTATCCGCAGGCGACCGAACACCTGGTGCTGGTCAACCCGATCGGCCTGGAGGACTGGAAGGCCGCGGGCGTGCCCTGGCAGGACGTGGACGCCTGGTACGCCGGCGAACTCAAGACCGACTACGAGAGCATCAGGCGGTACCAGCTCGCCACCTACTACGCCGGCGAATGGAAGCCGGAGTTCGAGCACTGGGCGCGCATGCAGGCGGGCATGTACGCGGGCCCCGGCAAGCAGGCCGTGGCCTGGAACCAGGCGTTGACTTCCGACATGGTGCTCAACCAGCCGGTGGTCCACGAACTGCCGTTGCTGCGCGTGCCGACCACGCTCTTCATCGGCCAGAAGGACAACACGGCCATCGGCAAGGCCCTGGCACCGCCCGAGGCCAGGGCGAAGCTGGGCGACTATCCTGCGCTCGGCAAGCGCGCCGCCGCCGCGATCCCCGGCGCGAAGCTGGTGGAGTTCCCCGAACTGGGCCACTCGCCGCAGGTACAGGATCCGGCCCGTTTCAACGCCGCGCTGCTCAAGGCCCTGGCCGACTGACCGCCACGTGCCGCTGCGTCGCCGCCATGCGGCGGCGCAGCACCCGGCCCTCGCTGTAAACGTTGTCACCGGAAGACCGTCACAGTCTGGTGGCTCGCTGATGACGCTTTGTTGACAACGTTATCATCACCAAGAGAAGGTCTGTCCGCCGGCCGCGATGGCCTGGCCCGCTTCGCGATCACCGCAGTTCGTTGCCACAGGGGGAAGACCCGGCGCAACGCCGGGGAAGGGACATCCATCTACCGGACAGGAGATCTATCGTGAACGTGAAACACGCCTTAGCTTGGCTGTTGTGCGGTTGCACCGGCCTGGCCCTGGCTTTCCAGGCCCAGGCTCAGTCCGTTTCCTGTAGTGGCGTATCCGAATGGAACGCCGCCACGATCTACCAGGCCGGCGCGAAGCTGACCTACCAAGGCAAGCTCTACCAGACCACGACGCAGATCTGGAACGTCGCCCCCACCTACTGCACCAGTTGCGGCTGGTATCAGGAGCTCGGCACCTGCGGCACCACCGGCGGCAACACGCCGCCCACCGTCGCGCTCACCGCGCCCATCGCAGGCACCACTTACAGCGCGGGCGCCACCATCACGCTCTCCGCCGCCGCGAGCGACAGCGACGGCACGATCAGCAAGGTCGAGTTCTTCCGCGGCACCACTTCGCTCGGCAGCGATACCAGCGCGCCCTACAGCGTGACCTGGAGCGGCGCGACGGCGGGCAGCTATTCGCTCACCGCCAAGGCCACCGACAACGCCGGCGCCACCACCACGTCCGGCGCGGTCCCCATCACCGTCAACGCCACCAGCACCGACACCACCGCCCCGAGCGTGCCGACGGGCCTGGCCTCCACCTCGCAGACCAGCGCGAGCATCACCCTGGCCTGGAGCGCCTCCACCGATGCCGGCGGCAGCGGCCTGGCAGGTTACGACGTGTACCGCAACGGCACGCTGGTCGGCTCGCCCACCACCCCGTCCTACACCGACTCCGCGCTGCAGCCCGACACCGCGTACACCTACACCGTGCGCGCGCGCGACAACGCCGGCAACGTCTCGGCCAACAGCGCGCAGATCAGCGTGCGCACGCAGGCGGGCACTGGCAACGGCGGCAACAAGCGCGTCATCGGCTACTTCACCCAATGGGGCATCTACGGCCGCAACTACCAGGTGAAGGACATCGAGAGCAGCGGCGCGGCGGGCTACCTGACCCACATCAACTACGCCTTCGGCAACGTGCGCAACAACGTGTGCGAGGTCGGCAAGACGATTCCCTCGAACGAATCCACCGGCGAAGGCGGCGATGCGTTCGCCGACTACACCAAGTCGTTCGCGGCCGGACAGAGCGTGGATGGCGTGGGCGACACCTGGGACCAGCCGCTGCGCGGCAACTGGAACCAGCTCAAGAAGCTCAAGGCCAAGCACCCCGGGCTGAAGGTGCTGATCTCGCTCGGCGGCTGGACCTGGTCGCGCGGCTTCGCCAGCGCGGCGCGCCCGGAGAACCGCCAGGCGTTCGTGGCCTCGTGCATCGACGCCTACATCCGCGGCAACCTGCCGGTGACCGACGGTGCGGGCGGCACGGGAGCGGCGGCGGGCGTGTTCGACGGCATCGACATCGACTGGGAATACCCCGCTGCCTGCGGCCTGGCCTGCGGCACCGCAGAAGAGCGCCAGAACTACACCGCACTGCTGGCCGAGTTCCGCCGCCAGCTCGATGAAGTGCGTCCGGGCCTGCTGCTCACGGTGGCCGTCGGCGCCGGCGTGGACAAGGTGCGCGTGACCGATCCCAACCTGTATGCCGCGTCCGTGGACTACATCAACGTCATGACCTATGACTTCCATGGCACCTGGGATGCCAAGACCAACCACCACTCGGCGCTGTTCAGCTCGCCCAGCGATCCGTCCACCGGCGACCAGCGCTACTACAACAGCAACGACGCCATCCAGGCGTTCCTCGACCGCGGCGTGCCGGCGTCCAAGCTCAACCTCGGCATCGGCTTCTACGGCCGCGGCTGGACGGGCGTATCCAGCGCCAACAACGGCCTGTACCAGAACGGCAGCGCGGCGCCGGGCACCTACGAGGCCGGCAACGAGGACTACAAGGTCCTGCGCGGTCGTGCCGGCACCAGCTACATCGATGCGCAGGCGCGTGCGCACTGGAAGTACGACGGCAACACGTTCTGGAGCTACGACAACCCGGCGATGGTCACCGAGAAGATGAACTACGTGAAGGTGCAGGGCCTGGGCGGCGCTTTCTTCTGGGAGTTCAGCGGCGACTACCAGGGCGAGCTGCTGCGCACCATGGGCGAAGGACTGAAGTAAGCCCGCGATGGAAGGTTGGAGGGCGGGCTACGGCCCGCCCTCCCCGCATGCAGCGTTCTCTCCGCACTGCATGCGTTTTCCGCGTTCATACCGCGATGCGCAGCACGTCGTCCAGCAACGCCGCGGCCGTCACTTCCGCGCCCGCGCCTGGCCCCTGCACCACCAGCGGCTGCACGTCGTAGCGGTCGCTGTAGATCGCCACGCGGTTGTCGGTCCCGCCACCGCCGCACAGCGGATGCTCCGCCGGCAACTCCTGCAGGCCGACGCTCGCCTGTCCTTGCTCGAACCGGCCGAGGAAACGCAGCCGCGCGCCACTGCGATGCGCCTCGCGGAAGCGCCCGGACAACGGCTCGTCCAACTGGCCAAGCGCCGCATCCAGCTCGGCCAACGGCAACCGCTGCAGCGACGCCGGCACCAACGAGGCCACCTGCACATCGTCGGACTGCAAGGGCATGCCCGCCGCGCGTGCCAGGATCAGCAGTTTGCGGCGCACGTCCTCGCCGGACAGGTCGATGCGCGGGTCGGGTTCCGTATAGCCGGCTTCGCGCGCCTGGCGCACGAACCCCGAGAACGGCCGCATGCCGTCGTAGTGGTTGAACAGCCACGCCAGCGAGCCGGACAGCACGCCTTCCACGCGATGGATGCGGTCGCCACCGGCCACCAGCGCGCGCAGGCTGCGCAGCAGCGGCAGGCCGGCGCCGACGGTGGCGGCATCGCCGTAATGCGCGCCGGACTCGGCACGTGCCCGTGCGATCGCCTGCGCCCGCCCCAGCGCCGCGCCGTTGCCGAGCTTGTTGGCGGTGACCACGTGCACGCCGCGCGCGAGCCAGTCCACGTGCCAGCCGGCGACCGCGTCGCTGGCGGTGGCGTCCACCACGATGTCGCCGGCCCGCAGCGCCTCGCCTTCGGCCCAGGGCGGCAAGCCGCCGGCATCGCTGCGCGCGGGCGCATTGCGGGCCTGCAGCAGCGCGCGCTCGGCGCCCTCCGCGCAATGCTGCAAGGCGCGCGAATTGGCCAGCCACAGCAGCGGCGGCAGCGCCAGCCCGCGCGTGCGCAGGCGTTCGTAGCGGGCCACGAAGGCCGTGCCGACCACGCCGGTGCCGAGCAAGCCCAATCGGGGCCTCGGCGCCGTCGCCGAGGCCAAGCGCACGACCGAGCTCATGCGTCGGCGAGCTTGCGTTTGGACTCCGCCAGCACTGCCGCGGCGCGCGCCAAGCCGGCCTGCAGGTCGGCCACCAGGTCCTCGGCCGCCTCGATGCCCACCGACAGGCGCAGCAAGCCGTCGGAAATGCCCGCCTTGGCGCGCGCTTCCGGCGTCATCGCCGCATGCGTCATCGAGGCCGGGTGCGCGACCAGGCTCTCCACGCCGCCCAGCGACTCGGCCAGCGTGAAGTAGCGCAGGCCATCGACGAACGCGCGCACCGCCGCTTCGCCGCCGTCCAGCTCGAAGGAGATCATCGCGCCGAAGCCCCTCTGCTGGCGCGCCGCCAACGCATGCCCCGGGTGCGAGGCCAGGCCGGGGTAGTACACCTTCGACACCGCGTCGTGGCCGTCGAGCAGCGCCACCACCGCCTGCGCGTTCTCCTGGTGCACGCGCAGGCGCGCATCCAGCGTGCGCAGGCCCCGCAGGGTGAGGAACGCATCGAACGGCGAGCCGGTCAGGCCCAGCGCGTTCGCCCACCAGACCAGCTGCTGGTGCAGCTCGGCATCGCGCGCGACCACCGCGCCGCCGACCACGTCGCTGTGGCCGTTGACGTACTTGGTGGTGGAGTGGACCACCAGGTCGGCGCCGAACTCGATCGGCCGCTGCAGCGCCGGCGACAGGAAGGTGTTGTCCACCACCGCGAGCGCGCCGGCCTTGTGCGCGGCATCGATGACGAAGCGCAGGTCGGTGATGCGCAGCAGCGGATTGGACGGGGTCTCGATCAGCACCAGCTTCGGCGCCTGCGCCAGCGCCTCGCCCAGCGACACCGGGTTGGTCAGGTCGGCGGTGATCAGCTCGAAATGGCCCTTCTTGGCCAGCGCGTTGAACAGGCGCCAGCTGCCGCCGTACGCGTCGTGCGGCACCACCAGCTTGTCGCCCGGCTGCAGCAGGGCGTTGAGCACCAGGTTGATCGCGCCCATGCCGGTGGAGGTGACCACGCCGCCGGCGCCGCCCTCCAGCTGCGCCAGCGCCTCGCCGAGCAGGTCGCGGGTCGGGTTGCCGCTGCGCGTGTAGTCGTACTCGCGCTTGTTGCCGAAGCCGTCGAACGAGAAGTTCGACGACAGCACGATCGGCGGGGTCACCGCGCCGTAGGCGGCATCGCGATCGATGCCGGCGCGCACCGCGCCGGTGGCCGGGCTACAGGGAAGGTCGGTGTCGTGGAAGCTCATGCGGTTTCTCCGGTAGCGCGAAAGGCGGTGGCGAGGATCGCGTCGATGCGATCGGTTTCCTTCAGGAAGGCGTCGTGGCCGTAGGGCGAACGCAGCACGCGCAGGCTGCCGCGCGGGCCCAGGCCTTCGACCAGGGCGACCATGTCCGACAGCGGCACCAGCCGGTCGCCCTCGACCGCGACCGCGATGGTCGGCACGGCGACCGCGGCGGGATCGATGCGGTGCAGGTCGATGGATTCGGACAGGCGCAGGTAGGCGTTGACCTGGGTGCGGGCGACGTACTGCGCGCCGGCCGCGTCGAGGTAGTCCTCGGCGGCCACGCGCACGCGGCCGTTGATCACTTCCGGCGCCGCGTCGAAGCGCTCGCCGAACTCCTCGGGGGTGCGATAGCTGAGCATCGCGAACTGGCGCGCCAGCGACAGCCCATGGCTCTCGGCGCATTGCAGCTGGCCCAGCGCGACCGCGCGGCGCTGCAGCGCGCGCCAGGCCGCCGCGTACGGGTGCGCGCGATGCGCGCCGCTGACCGCGACCAGCTTCCGAACCCGCGGCGCATGCCGGATCGCGAACTGCAGGCCGACCAGCGCGCCATAGGAATAGCCGACATAGCCCTGCAAGCGCTCGATGCCGAGCGCGTCGAGCAGCGCGGCGATCGCATCGGCCTGGTCGGCGGTGTCGATCGGCGCATCGAGCGTCCCGTCGGCACCGAGGAAATCGAAGGCCAGGACCCGGCACCGCGCCGGCGCCAGCGTACGCCCGGCGTCCAGCAATCCTTCCGCCCAGCCCTTCTCCGGGAACAGCGCATTCGATGCGACATGGCGATGCGCCGAGATGCCGCCGGCCACGAACACCACCGGCGCGTCGGCCGCGCCGACCAGTTCGTAGCGCAGCACGACATTGCGCAGGCCGGCATGGCGCATCGGCAACGCCACCACCACCTCGCCGCGCACGGCGATGCGCCCCTCGTCGTCGGCGACGGGCGTGTAGGCATAGACGTTGCGGGAAACGGCTTGGGCGAGGCTCATGGCGGGATTCCGGGGGAAAACGGCCATCGAGCTTCGCGGAGCTCGCGTTCGACCTGCGGAAGGCAAGGTTCGAACCATCTTTCGGCGGACGCGGGGTCCCCGCAGGATTTGGCACCGAACACGCGGCTTGCGCCGCGCTGGTTGCCCCGGCATCAAAGGGCCTGTCCCTCCGCCGGTCTCGATGGTGCGGCTACGATGCCACCGCCCCCCGAGCATGTCAATCGCTTTATTCGGATGAAGCGATACGATTTCAACGGTTACGATCGCCCGCGATAATCCGCCCCCCATTCAGCCATCCGCGCCCGTGCCCCAGCGCTCCCTCCGCCTCTGCTGCGCCGCCCTGCTCGCGTGCATCCCCGCGCTGGCGATGGCCCAGCGCCTGCTGGATTGGCGCCACCGAGAAACGCCCGCCCCCGCTGCATCCGCCCCGGCCGCCGCGCCGCCGCGTTGGCTGCAGATCGAGGACGAAGGCGGCATCCAGCGGGCCTGGATCGGCAACCCATTGGCCGGGCCCGTCCAGGTCCGCCTGGTGGGCGATGCCGGCGGCGGGCCCAGGGCCGTACCGGCCTTGCCGGTGACGCTGGAACTGGAGGCGGGAGAGCGCCGGCTCGCCGCGCGGCTCTATCCGTCGGCTCCCGGCAAGATGCCGCCCCTGCGGCTGGACATCGACGCCGTTCCCGGCTCGCCGCGAGGCCGCGCGGACGACGTCGTCTACCGCCTGCCGTTCTCCGGCGTCCCGGTCCATGTCGGCCAGGGATTCGGCGGCGCGTTCAGCCATCGCGATCCCGCCAACTTCCACGCGCTGGACTTCGCCCTGCCGGAAGGCACGCCGGTACTCGCGGCCCGCGAGGGTGTCGTGATGGAGATACGCGGCGACTTCCGCGAGGGCGGGCGCGACCCGGCACGGTTCGGAACGCAGGCCAACCTCGTCCGCGTCCTGCATGCCGACGGCAGCATGGCCCTCTACGCGCATCTCGCCCCCGGCGGTACCGGGGTCCGGCCCGGCCAGCGCGTGCGCGCCGGCGACCGGCTCGGGCTGTCCGGCAACACCGGCCTGAGCACCGGCCCGCACCTGCATTTCGCCGTGCAACTCAACCGCGGAATGCGGCTGGTGTCGGTGCCCTTCCGGATGGCCGGCCCCTTGGGCGAGCTGCGCTTCGCGCGGCCTGCCGTCTCCACGCCCGCGCCGGCCGCCCCAGGAAGCCCGCTATAATCCCGGGCTTCCCTTTCCGCTCCAGCGCCCGGCCGGGCGCGTTTCCATGTCCGAAGTCGCCACCGAAGCCGCGCGCCGCCGCACCTTCGCCATCATTTCCCACCCCGACGCCGGCAAGACCACGCTGACCGAAAAGCTGCTGCTGTTCGGAGGCGCGATCCAGATGGCCGGCTCGGTCAAGGGGCGCAAGGCCGCGCGCCACGCCACTTCCGACTGGATGGCGCTGGAAAAGGAACGCGGCATCTCGGTCACCTCGTCGGTGATGCAGTTCCCGTACGAAGGCAAGATCGTCAACCTGCTCGACACCCCCGGCCACGCCGACTTCGGCGAGGACACCTACCGCGTGCTCACCGCGGTGGACTCGGCGCTGATGGTCATCGACGTGGCCAAGGGCGTGGAGGAGCGCACCATCAAGCTGATGGAGGTGTGCCGCCTGCGCGACACGCCGATCATGACCTTCATCAACAAGCTCGACCGCGAGGGCAAGGACCCTATCGAGCTGTTGGACGAAGTGGAAAGCGTGCTCGGCATCCAGTGCGCCCCGGTGACCTGGCCGATCGGCATGGGCCAGCGCCTGAAGGGCGTGGTCCACCTGGTCACCGGCGAGGTGCACCTGTACGAGCCGGGCCGCAACTTCACCCGCCAGGACTCGACGATCTTCCCGTCGCTGGACGCCCCCGGCCTGGCCGAGAAGATCGGCGAAGAGATGCTCGCCCACCTGCGCGACGAACTGGAACTGGTGCAGGGCGCCAGCCATCCGTTCGACAAGCAGGCCTATCTGGACGGCAAGCAGACCCCGGTGTTCTTCGGCTCGGGCGTGAACAACTTCGGCGTGCAGCCGCTGCTGGACTTCTTCGTCGAGCACGCGCCCTCGCCGCAGCCGCGCGCCACCACCGGCCGCGGGGTGCAGCCCACCGAGGAAAAGCTGACCGGCTTCGTCTTCAAGATCCAGGCCAACATGGACCCGCAGCATCGCGACCGCGTCGCGTTCATGCGCGTGTGCTCAGGCAGGTTCTCCGCCGGCATGAAGGCCTTCCACGTGCGCAGCGGCAAGGAAGTGAAGCTCGCCAACGCGCTGACCTTCATGGCCTCCGACCGCGAGATCGCCGCCGAGGCCTACCCGGGCGACGTGATCGGCATCCACAACCACGGCACGATCTCGATCGGCGACACCTTCACCGAGGGCGAGCAGCTCGGCTTCACCGGCATCCCCAACTTCGCCCCGGAGCTGTTCCGCCGCGCGCGCCTACGCGACCCGCTCAAGCTCAAGCAGCTGCAGAAGGGCCTGGCGCAGCTGTCGGAGGAAGGCGCCACCCAGTTCTTCCGCCCCCTGATGAGCAACGACCTGATCCTCGGCGCGGTCGGCGTGCTGCAGTTCGACGTGGTCGCCTACCGCCTGAAGGACGAGTACGGCGTGGACGCCACCTTCGAGCCGGTCGCGGTCACCACCGCGCGCTGGATCGAGTGCGCCGATGCCAGGAAGCTGGAAGAGTTCCGCGAGAAGAACGCCCTGAACCTGGCCATCGACGCCGCCGGGGAGCTGGTCTATCTCGCGCCGACCCGGGTCAACCTGCAGCTCGCCCAGGAACGCGCGCCCGGCGTCAAGTTCCATGCCACCCGCGAGCACGCCCACAGCGTGGCGGTCGATTGATCGGCCGCCGCAACTAGGCCTCTCCCCGCCGGCATGGGCCGGACGCGGCCTGCCTACGCGGGCAGGCGGGGCGAGGTGCTTGCGATGCCCAGCAATGCGAATGTCTCGCAATTAGGGTAACGTGCGGCCATGAACGCCGATGCCTCGCCCTCCACCGATTTCCGCGACGAACTGGCCAGCGCGCTCACCCACGGCCTGGGCGCCATCGCCGCCCTGGCCGGCGGCGCGGTCCTGATCACCCTGGCGGCGATCTATGGCGACGGATGGCAGCTGGGCACCTCGATCGTATTCAGCGCCACCCTGCTCCTGCTCTACGTGGCCTCCACGCTCTACCACGCGATCCCGCATCCCGGCGCCAAGGCGCGGCTGCAGGTGTTCGACCACTGCTGCATCTATCTGCTGATCGCCGGCACCTACACCCCGTTCACGTTGATCGGCCTGCGCGGGCCATGGGGTTGGGGCCTGTTCGCGGCGATCTGGTCGCTGGCCATCGCCGGCGTGGTGTTCAAGCTCTTCTACACCGGCCGCTTCCGCCTGCTCTCGACCCTGATCTACATCGCGATGGGCTGGCTGGTGGTGGTGGCGCTCAAGCCGCTGCTGCAGGCGCTGGACGGTTTCACGCTGGGCTGGCTGCTCGCCGGCGGCCTGTTCTACACGCTGGGCACCTGGTTCTACCAGCGCGATTCGATCCGCTATTTCCACGCCATCTGGCACCTGTTCGTGCTCGCAGGCAGCGTCTGCCACTTCGTTGCGGTGACTTCACAAGTGCTGTGACGCCGCCGCCGGGGTTTCGCGCCCCCTGCACGCACGGCTGAGAACCATGGGCGCATGAACGATGCGCCCGCCCCGGATTCTCCCAGGCGCCCATCGCGCCGCCGCCCGATCCTCCTCGCCGTACTCGCGGCGCTGGCGATCCTCCTGGCCCTGCTGGTCGCGCTGTGGGACTGGAACTGGTTCCGCGGCCCGGTCGAACGCATGGTTCAGGCGCGGACCGGACGCGAGTTCCGGATAGGACGGCTCGACGTCGATCTTGGCCGCGTCGCCACGATCCGCGGCGACGACCTCACCCTCGCCAATGCCGCCTGGTCGCGGCAACCGCTGATGGCCCGCGCCAAGCGCGCCGAGATCGACCTTCGCCCCTGGCCCCTGCTCCGGGGCGAAGTGCGGATTCCGGAAATACGCCTGGACCGTCCCGAGGTGTGGCTGGAAGCCGGCAATGGCGACCACACGGGCAACTGGGTCTTCGGGCAGGGCGCCGGCGGCGGCCGGTTGCCGGCCATGGGACGGCTGCGGGTAGAGCAAGGCCGCCTGCGTTTCGTCGATGCGGCCAGCCGCACCGACATCGACGTCGACATCCACAGCCTGCCGGCCGCAGGCCGCGATCCCGCCGCGCCGATCGCGGTGGCCGGCCAAGGACGCTGGCGGGGCAATCCGTTCGCGCTGGAAGGCAGCACCGCCTCGCCGCTGGAACTGAGCCAGACCGACCATCCGTTCCGAATCGACCTGCGCGGCAACGCGGGCCCGACCCGCGCGCACGTGCGCGGCACGCTGACCAACCCGTTCCAGTTCCGCGTATTCGACCTGCAGATGACCCTGGACGGCCAGGACATGCAGGACCTGTATCCGCTTATCGGCGTGGCGATCCCCCCGACGCCGCCGTACCACCTGGAAGGCCGTCTCAAGCGCGACAACGAGACTTGGCGCTACGAGGGCTTCAGCGGGCGCGCCGGCGACAGCGACCTGTCCGGCACCGCACGGATCGACACCGGCGGCGAGCGCCCCCTTCTCACCGCCGAACTGGTTTCGCGGCGCCTGGATTTCGACGACCTGGCGGGATTCATCGGCGCACCGCCCAGGACCGATGCCGGCGAGGCCGCCAATCCCGAACAGAAGCGGCTGGCCGCCGAGCGCGCCGCCAAGCCGCGCGTCCTGCCGGATACGCCCTACAACCTGTCGAAGCTGCGCGCGATGGACGCGAAGGTGCATTGGAAAGCCCACCGCATCGATGCGCCGTCGCTGCCGCTGGACGACATGGACGTCCGCCTCACCCTCGAGAACGGGCTGCTCGAACTCGATCCGCTGGACTTCGGCGTGGCCGGCGGCGACATCCGCGCGAACGTCCGCATGGATGCGCGGCGCGCGGCCATCACCACCCAGCTGCGGGCCAGCCTGCGCAAGCTGCAGTTCGGCCGGCTCTTCCCGGACGCGAAACTGGCCCGGGAAGCTTCCGGGGCCATCGGCGGCGAAATCGACCTCACCGGCGACGGCAACTCGATCGCGGCGATGCTCGGCTCGTCCGACGGCAACGTCGCCATCGGGATGGGGCGCGGCCGCGTCAGCAACCTGGTCATGGAACTGGCGGGCCTGGACGTCGCCGAAACCCTCAAGTACCTGCTCGGCAAGGACCGCAGCATCCCGCTGCGCTGCGCCTTCGCCGACTTCGGCGTGCGCGACGGGCGGATGCGATCGCGCGCGTTCGCCTTCGACACCACCGACACGATCATCCTCGGCGAAGGCACCGTCGACCTGAAGGACGAATCCCTCGATCTGCTGCTGCGGCCGCGCCCCAAGGACCGCAGCATCCTCGCCTTCCGCTCGCCGCTGCGCATCGGCGGCACGTTCAAGGATCCCTCGTTCCGGCCCGACGCCAAGGCGCTCGGCGCACGCGGCGTGATCGCGCTCACCTTGGGCAGCATCGCCCCGCCGGCGGCGCTGCTGGCCACGATCGAGGCCGGCCCGGGCAAGGACAGCGACTGCGGCGGCCGCTACGCCCGATGAGCCGGGTCAACCGGCGATATAGCGCTGCAGTTGGTCGATGTCGCGCCGCTGCTCCTCGATCACGGCCTTGACCAGGTCGCCGATCGACACCACGCCGACCACGCGTCCGTCCTCCGTCACCGGCAGGTGGCGGATGCGGCGCTCGGTCATGATCTGCATGCAGCGCTCGACGCTTTCCGCCGGCGCCACCGTCACCACCTGGGCGGTCATGATCTCGCCGACCTGCGTCGTGGCCGAGGAGCGGTCGCGCAGCACCACCTTGCGGGCGTAGTCGCGCTCGGACAGGATCCCGACCAATCGCTCGCCCTGCATCACCAGCACCGCCCCGATGCTCTTCTCCGCCATCAGGCGGATCGCGTCGATGACCGCGGCGTCGCTCCCTACCGCAAAGACCTCAGGCGTCTTCTTCGCCTTCAACAATTGCCGAACGGTTTGCATGGCCTGCTCCATCGCTGGACTGGTGCCCGGAGGATACCTCCGCCGCCCCGGCCCGGATGTCGACGAAGTACAACGGCCGGTGCTTGGCCTCGTCGTAGAGCCGCCCCAGGTATTCGCCGATCATGCCCAGGGCCACCAGTTGCACGCCGCCCAGGAACAGGATCACCGCCATCATCGTCGGCCAGCCCGCGACCGGATCGCCGAACAGCGCCGCCTTCGCCACCACCCAGACGGCGAACGCCAGCGCGAACGCGGCCGTCAGCAACCCCAGGTAGGTCGCGGCGCGCAGCGGCGCCGTGGAGAAGCTGGTGATGCCCTCGAGCGCGAAGTTCCACAGCTTCCACAACGTGAACTTGCTGCGCCCCGACAGCCTCGGCTCGCGCCGGTAGGGCACCGACACCTGCCGGAACCCCACCCAGCCGAACAATCCCTTCATGAACCGGTTGTGCTCGCGCAACTGCCGCAGTGCGGCCAAGGCCCGCGGCGAAAGCAAGCGGAAATCGCCCGTATCCGCCGGAATCGGCGTATGCGACAGCCGGCCGATCACGCGATAGAACGCCGCCGCGGCGATCCGCCTCGGCCAGCCCTCGCCGTCGCGATAGACGCGCGTGCCGAACACGTTGTCGTAGCCGGCGCGCCAATGCTCGACGAACTGGGGGATCAGCTCCGGCGGGTCCTGCCCGTCCGCGTCCAGCAGGACCACGGCCCCGTCCTCGACGTGGTCGAGGCCGGCCGTGATCGCCGCCTCCTTGCCGAAGTTGCGCGACAGGCGGATCGCACCGACGCCGGGATCGGTCCGGACCAGTTCTTCCAGCACGTCCCAGGTCCGGTCCGTGCTGCCGTCGTCGACGTACAGCACCCGGGGCCGCAGCTCCGGCATCGCGTCGAGCACCTTGCGCAGCCGGGGATGCAACAGCGGGAGCGAAGCCGCTTCGTTGTAGGCGGCGATCACCACCGTCAGGCGTGTTGCCGGCGCGGGGCTCATCTCGCCTCCAAGTAGGCAGGCCCGCCCAGCTGCGCCGCCTGGCGCTGGATCCAGGCGGCGCGGCGCGACACGTAGGGACCTGGATTGCGCGCGTCGTAGCGGCGCGGCGCCGGCAGCACCGCGGCCAGCCGCGCCGATTGCGCCGGCGTCAACCGATCGGCATCCGTGCCCCAGAACGTCTTCGCGGCCGCCTGCGCCCCGTAGATGCCGTCGCCGAACTCGGCGAAGTTCGCGTACATCTCGATGATGCGCCGCTTGGGCCACAGCAGCTCGATCAGCACCGTATACCAGGCCTCCAATCCCTTCCGCACCCAGCTCCGGCCCTGCCACAGGAACAGGTTCTTCGACACCTGCTGGCTGATCGTACTGGCGCCGCGCAGGCGGCCGCCGCGCGCATTGTGGTCGCGCGCCTTCTCGATCGCCTGCAGGTCGAATCCATCGTGCAGCGGAAAGCGCTGGTCCTCGGCCGCCACCAGCGAGATCGGCAGGCTCCGCGACATCCGGTCCAGGTCGCGCCATTCATGGCGCAGCCGGAACTCCCAGTCGCCGCTGCCCCAGGCCTCGACGCAGCGCCATACCATCACCGCGCTCACCGGCGGATCGACGAAACGCAGCACCGCCACTTGCAGGAAGCTGGCCGCGGCGAACAACAGCGGCAAGGCCAACAGCCAGCGCCCCCAGCGACGACGACGATGCCCCGTCTTGTACTCCTGCGGCTCCGCCCCCATCGTTGCACTATCCCCTCTGTCTGTTATGAGTCCCTCGCAAGAGCACGGCACACCCGCGTGCCGGTGTCTTGGGTGTGAATCCCTCACAAAAGCGCGGCACATCCCTGTGCCGGTGTCCTTTTCAATTTACCTGGCTGCATTATCCGGCAACAGGAACCTCGCATGCCTTCCATCGAAGTCCAAGACGACAAACTGATCCGCTTCCTGCTGCCCGCCGCCGGCGTGCGCGGCGTCCACGTGCGCCTGGACCAGGCATGGCACGACATTACCGACCACTCGGACTACCCGCCGCGGGCCAAGGCGCTGCTCGGCCAGGCCTGCGCCGCCGCCGCGCTGTTCACCGGCCACACCAAGGTCGATGGCCGGCTCTCGATCCAGCTGCGCGGCGAGCACGGCCTGCGCACCCTGTTCGCCGAATGCACCGCCGCCGGCACCCTGCGCGGCATCGTGCGCCTCGAAGACGGCCAGGACGCTCCCGACGACCTGACCCGGCTGGGCGGGCAGTCGGTCCTGGCCATCACCATCGAGAATCCGGGCCTGGACCCGCGCGAACCGCAGCGCTACCAGAGCCTAGTGTCGCTCGACGTGCCGTTCCTGGACGAGGCCTTCGAAGGCTATTTCCGCCAATCGGAGCAATTGCCGACCCGCCTGCTGCTCGCGGCCGGCCAGGACCACGTGGCCGGCCTCCTGCTGCAGAAGCTGCCGGGCGACCAGGGCGACGACGACGGCTGGACCCGCAGCGGCGCCCTGTTCGACACCCTGGCCGCCCCCGAGCTGCTGGCAACCCCCGGGCGCGAGCTCCTGCACCGCCTGTTCCACGAGGAGAACCCCGAGCTGCTGGGCGAAAAACCCCTGGGTTTCGCCTGTTCATGTTCGCGGGAACGGGTCGCCGCCATGCTGCAGTCGCTGGGCGAGGAAGAAGCCCGCGCCGCGGCCGAACCGACCGGCGCGATCGAGGTAAGATGCGAATTCTGTGGGCGGGAGTATCACTTCCCGTTGACCGAATTGCCTATATTGTTCGCCGAGCGGCCGGCCGAGGCCCCCGCCTCGGAAAGGCTTCAATGACCCGGATGCCGGCGCGGTTCGAGGCGCGGGGCCGGGCGTCGTGTCGGGAATACACCAGGTTTGAGTTCTGGGGAGAACTGAGACTTGTTAAGAAATCATAATCCTCCTAACATTTTCACCCTGCCTTCCCGGGAACTTAACGGCTGCCCCTCGGTCTGATCGTTCGTCATGAGAGCCCTCCTGCGACTGTCGCTTGCCCTGTCCACCGCGCTTGCCGCGGCGACGGGCGTGCACGCGCAGAACGCGGCCTCCAGCACGGTCCTGCCGGTCTGGAACCAGGGCAGCGGCAAGGTCGAGGCCTTGCTCTACCTCGAACCGACCGGCGAGCAGAAGGCAGGCGCACGCTGGCACTTCGGCCGCAACTCGCTGGACGCCGCCTTCGGCCTGTCCTCGGGCGATTCGCTCGGCCTGCTGTGCAACAGCAACCGCGGCACCAGCATCAGCGGCCTGGCGAGCCATTGCCTGCTCGCCAGCCTCGGCGACGATGACGACGTCACCGGCAAGCACGCATCGGCGACCCTGGGCTTCAACCGGGGCGGCACTCGCGTCGGCGTGAGCCTGGGCAACGGCCGCGACACCCTTCCCGGCTGGCTGACCGCCGGCACCAAGACCCCGCCGGCCCGCGTCGAGCAGAACGACCTGACGGTGTTCGGACAGAAGAACATCGGCAAGGAAGGCTTCGTCTCGATCGGCGGCACCTTCGCGCGCGCGCGCCTGGTCCCGCTGGCAGAAGCCGCGCCGGGCCTGGTCGACCAATGGGACAGCAAGACCCTCAGCGTCGGCGGCGGCTACGGCTCCTTCAGCGCCAACATCATCGGCCGCGTCGTCGACGTCCCCGGCCAACCCGAGAAGTGGCAGGGCCTCGGCCTGGGCCTGACCTGGCGCACGCCCTGGAGCGGCCAGCTCACCGTAGGCGCCGAGAACATCGTCACCCGCGGCAAGAACCCGTTCGCGCCCAACAACGAAAGCAACAGCGACAGCACGGTACCGTACGTTCGGTACGAGCAGGATCTCTGAGGCCCGCCCGTTCCGCGGCGGCCCATTCACCGATATCCCGAAAGCAAGGCGCTCCCGCGCAGGGGGCGCTTTCCGCGTCAGGCCGAACCCTGGAGAAACCGGGACGGCCTGCCCCTTCACCCCACCCCCTGATCCATTGTTAACGGGACTTTAATTCTCTCCGGAACGCAGATACCATCGGTTCACCCTGACGGCTTTGGCTTCGCTCTTTCGAAGCCGCCCTCGGGCAAACCCTTGGCAGTACCCAAGATCTCACTTGGAGAGAGAGCTAATGAATTGCAAGACCAACACACTGCGCGATGCAGTTGTGCTCGCGCTTGTCCTCGGCGCGACCGGCACTGGCACCGCGTTCGCCCAGGACTCCGGTTCCAGTAACCCGACCAACCTCGACCGCATCGAAGTCACCGGCTCTCGCATCAAGAGTGCTGACATCGAAACCTCGCAGCCGGTCCTGACCCTGTCGCGCCAGGACATCGAAAAGCAGGGCGTCACCTCGGTGGCCGACATTCTGCAGCGCATCTCCGCCAACGGTGCCGCCCTGAACCGTACGTTCAACAACGGTGGCGATGGCTCGGCGGGTATCAGCCTTCGCAATCTCGGCAGCCAGCGCACCTTGGTGCTGGTCAACGGCCGTCGTTGGACCACCGGCCTGGATGGCAGCGTGGACCTCAACACCATCCCGACCTCGGTCGTTGAGCGCATCGACATCCTGAAGGATGGCGCATCGACCATTTACGGTTCGGACGCGATCGCCGGCGTGGTGAACATCATCACCAAGCAGAACTTCGACGGTGCAGAGGCCAATGCGTATTTCGGCCAATACAGCAAAGGAGACGGCGACCGCGAAGCCTACGACTTCACTCTCGGCACCACCACGGATCGCGCCACGCTGACCGTCGGCGTGTCCTATGTGAACGAGAAGTCCGTGATGGCCGGCGATCGCAAGATCTCCGCTGGTGGCCCTCCGTTCTTCAGCGGCCAGTCCAGTACCGGCTTCCCGGGTTCGTATCTCCGCAACGGCACCCGCTACATCATCATTGATGGCGTGGAAACGCCGTTCAGCTCCAACGTACACGGCTACAACACCTCGCCCGACAATTACCTGCTGACGCCGAACGAGCGCACTTCGCTGTTCGCCCAGGGCACCTACAACGTCACCGACAACGTGACGTTCCGCACCGAGACCCTGTACAACGAGCGCAAGTCCGAGCAGTTGCTGGCCGCCATGCCGGTCACAGGCATGACCTTGAGCAAGGACAGCATCTACAATCCGTACGACGTCGACCTGACCGGCGTAAACCGTCGCTTCATCGAGAGCGGTGGCCGCTCGTTCAACCAGAACGTCAAGAATTGGCACTTCTACGGCGGCTTTGAAGGTTTCTTCGAGTTCGCCGACCGCAACTTCGACTGGGATGTGGGTTATCGGTATGACAAGACCGATCAGAATGACCTGACCTACGGCCTGTTCAATCTCGCCAACCTGGAAGCAGCGTACGGCCCCTCGGAAATCCGGAACGGGACGCCGGTCTGCGTGACCGCTCCGGGCGGCGATGTCATCTCGGGCTGTGTGCCCCTGAACCCACTCGGCCCGCGTGGCTCCATCACGCAGGAAGCCCTGGATTACACCAGCTTCACCGCGCACGATTCCTCCTCGGTCATCTCCAAGGGCTACACCGCCAACATCAGCGGCGAGATCGTCAACCTGCCGGCCGGCCCATTGGCCTTCGCGGCCGGTTACGAGTACCGCAAGGAAAGCGGCCAGTTCGATCCGGACGCATTTATCGCCGCAGGCCTGAGCACCGGCAATGGCGCCAAGCCGACCGCCGGCAGCTATGATCTGGACGAGTTCTTCCTGGAATTGTCGATCCCGGTGCTGGCTGACCTGCCGGGCGCCAAGCTGCTGGACTTCAGTGCGGCCACTCGTTACTCGAAGTACAGCAACTTCGGCAACACCACCAACAACAAGTTCGGTTTCCGCTGGAAGCCGATCGACGACCTGATGATCCGCGGCAACTACAGCGAAGGCTTCCGCGCCCCGAGCATCAGCAACCTGTTCGCGGGTGACGCCGACTCGTACGAAACCTACGCCGACCCCTGCGCCACCCAGCGCAGCAATCCGACCGTGGCCGCACGCTGCGCGGCCCAGGGTGTTCCCGCCAATTTCGTCCAGCCGGGCGGCGGCACCGGCGCCAAGCAGACGCTCGAGCCATGGACCTGGGCTTCTAACGATCAGCTGAAGCCGGAGACTTCCAAGAGCAAGACGCTGGGCTTCGTGTACAGCCCGAGCTACGTGGAAGGCCTGAACCTCAGCCTGGATTGGTGGCAGATCAAGATCGACGATGCCATTACCCGTCCGGACGCCCAGTTCATCATGGACAAGTGCTATGCGGGTACGGATGCGGAAGCGGCGGTGTACTGCGCGCTGATCACGCGTGATCCGAACTACGGCGATCAGGCGTACTACGTCACCAACGTTCGCCAACAGCTGATGAACCTGGCTTCTTACAAGGTCGAGGGTTGGGATCTGTCGGCGCATTACCGTCTGCCGGAAACCTCGGTGGGCCAGTTCACCGTCAGCCTCGATGGCACCTACTTGTCGAAGTGGGAAACCAAGGCCACGGCCGAGTCGGAGCCGGAGCAGTACCAAGGCCTCTACCGTAACCAAGATCCGTATTGGCGCGTCCGTGCCAACTTGTTCCTGGACTGGACCTTCGGCGACTTTGGCGCAACCTGGGGCGTTCGTTACTTCTCTGGCATGGAGGAGAACTGCACGCTCGGCGGTACATTGGCCCAGACCTACTGCTCGGATCCTGACCGGGTCACCGCCAACGGCGCCGATCCGCGCAACCATCTTGCTTCGACGACCTACAACGACCTCCAGTTCCGCTACAACACGCCGTGGAACGGCACCATCAGCCTGGGCGTCAACAATGCGTTCGATCGTGACCCACCGGTCTCGTACAGCGTCTCGTACAACATGTTCGATCCGCAGTACGACGTGCCGGGCCGCTTCTACTACATGCAGTACCGCCAGCGTTTCTGATACACCGAAGCGCTTCACACTACGGCCCCATATGGGGCCGTAGTACTTTGAGGGCCTGCGAGGCTTGCCACTTCCATGAACACCTCTGCGATTTCAAGGCTACGCCATGCCGCTGACAGCGGCTCCATACAGGCGGCCAAGGAGCTGGCCGAGTTGTTGATCCAGGCTGGCGAAGAAGCGGAGGCCTTTTATTGGCGACGACTGGCTGCGGAAGCGGAGGATGCCGATTCGCAGCTCGAACTTGGGCGCATGCTCGCCTATGGCATAGGCAGCGTCACGGATCCCCACCAGGCTCGCCGGTGGTTCAAGTCCGCGCAGGACAATGGAAGGAAAGACGGCGCCTATTACTTGGCTCTGCTCGCGCTTGGACAAGAGGATGACCAGAATTCGCTTCGGCATTTGCGATCAGCGGCGGAAGCCGGACACCGCGTTGCATTGCGTTGCATGGCCATCGAGATGGGAAGGGAGCACGGCAAGGAAGGACAAGCCCATGCGATGGAACTATTCCGCAGGGCCAGCGAGCTAGGCGACATACCTGCGACATTGCTCTATGCCGAACGCCTGTTCCATGGGGAGGGCTGCCGGCCCCAACAGGAAGCGGCACGGTCGCTATGGGATCAGTTGGGCAGACACGGCATCCATCGGCTACCCAGCATCATGCCGTCGGAGCACACGGCAGCAAAAGTAAAGGTCTTGCATGAACGGCCCTTCGTCGCGACTGCGGACAGCCTCCTGAGCCTGGACGAGTGCCGCCTGCTGATTGCTTTGGCGCGACCATTCCTGCGGCGCTCGCGGGTACTGGCCCATAACGCCTCCCAACCTATTGCCGATCCGGTCCGCTCCAGCAGCGGCGCCACGCTCGATCCTCTCGTCGAAGACTATTCGGCCAAGCGTGCGCAACATCGGGCGGCTTCGGCTTTCGGCTTACGTCTGGAGAATGCGGAGTGGCTGTCGGTCCTTCACTATCTTCCCGGCGAGGAGTACCGGCCGCATCGCGATTACCTTCCTCCGCAAGCGCTTGAGGCACACGCGCCGCAGAGCGGCAACCGCGAGCATACGCTTTGCCTCTATCTGAACGATGTGGAAGAAGGCGGAGAAACCGCATTCCTTTGCGCTGACATGAAGGTATCTCCCAAGGCAGGCAGAGCAGTGTGCTTCAGCAATATGTCCGGAGGGCGGCCCGATCCCGACTCCCTGCACGCGGGATTGCCGGTAAGCAAGGGAGAAAAATGGCTCGCCACGCTATGGGTCCGCGAGCACAGCTACCGCCCTTGGTAGGGCAAGCTCCCGTCTTGGCCTCACCCAGGGATCAACGTCAGGATCACGTGCTCCACGTACGCCTCGAAATCCTCGCGCGCCTGCTTGGGTTGCTGCAGTTGCAGCGAGAGTTGCAGGAAGCCGACGTAGGCGGCGTAGGCCAGGCGGGCGCGATGGCGGGCATCGGTTGAGCTCAGGCCGGCCTGGCGGAACGAGGCGACCAGGTAGTCCATGCGGCTTTGCGATACCCGGTCGATGACGGGACGTACCGCGGGGTGGTCCAGGGCCTTGAGCAGTTCGCTGTAGATGACGTGCGGCCTGACCTCGTGCGCGACCAGTTGGAACAGCGCGCGCAGGCGCACGCGCGGGTCGGCCACTTCCTCCAGGCTGCCGAACACCTGTTCCTGCTCGACCTGTTCCCAGCGCTCCAGCGCCGCTTGCAGCAAGGCGTCCCGGGAGGGGAAATGCCAATAGAAGCTGCCCTTGGTCACGCCCAGGCGCCGGGCCAGGGGCTCGACGGCGACTGCCCCGACGCCTTGTTCGGCGATCAGATCGAGAGCGGCCTGCGCCCAGTCTTCCGCGCTGAGGCGGGAGTTGCGTCCGTTGCCGGGGCGTTCCTGGGCAGGACTGGAATCGGTGTCATTGCTCATCGGCCGATTTAACCATACGCCGGAGTCGGTTGCAGTATGTGGACCGCGATCCCCACCTCGAATCCTCCCGGTTCAGGCACTTATATCGCCATACCCCCCAGTATTGACACTCGCGGAGAGCCATCCATACCATTAGGTATGGTTACGACATCCTCCCTCCCTGCAATGCCTCCTGCGCGGCCGCTTGTCGGGGCCGATGCGATGCGCCTGCAGGCGAGCTTCCATGGTCCCGACGACGGCGTGCCCGTGCTGCTCGCCCATGGCTTCGGGCAGACGCGCAGTGCGTGGGAATCCACCGCGAAGGCATTGGCCGATGCAGGCTTCCGCGCGATCGCCTACGACGCGCGCGGACATGGCGAATCGGACTGGAACGCCAAGGACACGCCCTACAGCGGCGAGCAGTTCACCGACGACCTGATCGTCATCGCCGGCGAGATGAGCGAGCCGCCGGTGCTGGTCGCGGCGTCGATGGGCGGGCTGTTCGGACTGCTGGCGGAGGCGCGCTGGCCGGGGTTGTTCCGGGCGATGGTGCTGGTCGACATCACGCCGCGCTGGGATACCCGCGGCGTCGAGCGCATCCTGGCGTTCATGACCGCGCATCCGGACGGCTTCGATTCGCTGCAGGCCGCGGCGGACGCGATTTCCGCCTACCTGCCGCATCGTCCCCGCAAGTCCGAGGACGGATTGCGTCGCCTGCTGCATCCCGATGCCCATGGCCGCTGGCATTGGCACTGGGATCCGCGCCTGATCGCCGAGCTGGCCGGCGGCGATGCCGCGCAACAGCAGGCGGTGATGGTCGAGGCGGCCAGGCAGGTGCGTTGCCCGGTGCTGCTGGTCAGCGGCGGGCGCAGCGACCTGGTCACGCCGCAGACGATTTCCGAATTCATGTCGCTGGTGCCGCACGCGCAGCATGTGCAGCTCCCGGATGCCACCCACATGGTGGCCGGCGACGACAACACCGCGTTTACCGCGGCTGTGCTGCATTATCTGGACTCGCTGCCCCCGGCAAACGTCGCGACGTCCAACCTCATCGAGCACGTCACTGGAGCAAGATCATGAGCATCGTTGTGCCGTTCCTCCTCGTACTGGTAGCGGCCGGTTTCGCCGCCTACCACCGCATGCGCCTGGCCGCCTGGGTCGCCATCGCGGCGACCCTGCTGGTCGCGGGCTGGCTGCTGGGCGCCAATCCAACCGCCACGGCCGTCGCCGCCGTGCTCATGCTGCTGGTGTCGGTGCCGGTGCTGCTGCCGTTCCTGCGCAAGCCGCTGATCACCGCGCCGCTGCTCAAGGTGTTCCGCAAGGTGTTGCCGCCGCTGTCGCAGACCGAGCGCATCGCGCTGGAGACCGGTTCGGTCGGCTTCGAGGGCGAACTGTTCACCGGCGACCCGGACTGGCAGAAGCTGCTGAACTATCCCAAGCCGCAGTTGACCGCCGAGGAGCAGGCCTTCCTGGACGGCCCGGTCGAAGAACTGTGCAAGATGGTCAACGAGTGGGACATCAACCACGTCCACGCCGACCTGCCGCCGGAGTTGTGGGACTTCATCAAGAAGAACAAGTTCTTCGGCATGATCATCCCGAAGGAGTACGGCGGCCTGGGCTTCTCCGCGCTGGCGCACCACAAGGTGATCCAGAAGCTGGCCTCGGTCAGCAGCGTGGTCAGCTCCACCGTCGGCGTGCCGAACTCGCTGGGCCCCGGCGAGTTGCTGGTGCACTACGGCACCCAGGAGCAGAAGGAGCATTACCTGCCGCGCCTGGCGCAGGGCATCGAGGTCCCGTGCTTCGGCCTGACCGGTCCGTTCGCCGGCTCCGACGCCACGTCGATCCCGGACTACGGCATCGTCTGCAAGGGCGAGTGGAACGGCGCCAACGTGCTCGGCGTCAAGCTCACCTTCGACAAGCGCTACATCACGCTGGCGCCGGTGGCCACGATCATCGGCCTGGCGTTCCGCATGTACGACCCGGACGGCCTGATCGGCGACACCCGGGACATCGGCATCACGCTGGCGCTGCTGCCGCGCGAGACCCCCGGGGTGGAGATCGGCCGCCGCCACTTCCCGCTTAACTCGCCGTTCCAGAACGGGCCGATCCACGGCCGCGAGGTGTTCATCCCGCTGAGCCAGCTGATCGGCGGCGTGGACATGGTCGGCAAGGGCTGGAACATGCTCAACGAATGCCTGGCCGTGGGGCGCTCGATCACCCTGCCCTCCACCTCCAGCGGCGGCGCCAAGTTCGGCGCGGTGGTGACCGGTTCCTACGCGCGCATCCGCAAGCAGTTCGGCCTGTCCGTCGGCCGCTTCGAGGGCGTGGAAGAGGCCCTGGCCCGCATCGGCGGCAAGGCCTACGTGTGCAGCGCGCTGTCGCAGGCCACCGCCGCGGCGGTGGACCGCGGCGACGTGCCGTCGGTGCCGTCGGCGATCGCCAAGTACCACTGCACCACGATGGCGCGCGAGATCGTCAGCGACGTGATGGACGTGATCGGCGGCAAGGGCATCATCCTCGGCCCGCGCAACTTCGCCGGCCGCGCCTGGCAGGCCTCGCCGATCGGCATCACCGTCGAGGGCGCCAACATCATGACCCGCAGCCTGCTGATCTTCGGCCAGGGCGCGATCCTGTGCCATCCGTGGGTGATGAAGGAGATGAAGGCGGCGCAGGACAGCGACAGCGCGCGCGGCCTGGAGGAATTCGACCAGAGCCTGTTCGGCCACATCCGCTTCGGCATCTCCAATGCGGTGCGCTCGTTCTGGTTCGGCCTGACCGGGGCGAAGTTCGGTTCGGCGCCGGGCGACGACTACACCCGCCGCTACTTCCGCAAGCTCGACCGCTATTCGGCCAACCTGGCGCTGATGGCGGACGTGTCGATGATGATGTTGGGCGGCAAGCTGAAGTTCAAGGAATCGCTGTCCGGCCGGCTCGGCGACGTCCTGAGCCACATCTACATGACCAGCGCCATGCTCAAGCGCTACCACGACGAAGGCGCGCCGCAGGCCGAGCGCCCGCTGCTGGCCTGGGCATTCCACGACAGCGTGCACAAGATCGAGGAGGCGCTGTCGGCCGCGCTGCGCAACTTCCCGATCCGCCCGGTCGGCTGGTTGATGTGGGCGTTGATCTTCCCGCTCGGCCGCCGCGCGGAAGCCCCCGGCGACCGCCTGTCGCGCCGCGTCGCCGCGCTGCTGATGGCGCCGAACGAGGCGCGCGACAGCCTCGCCCGCGGCGTGTTCCTGACCCCGTGCGAGAACAATCCGGGCGGGCGCATCGCCAGCTACCTGGCCAAGGCGGTCGCGGCCGAGCCGGTGGAGCGCAAGTTCCTGAAGGCGCTGAAGTCCAAGGGCATCGAGGCGCTGGAGTTCCCGGCACAGCTGGACGAAGCCGTGGCCGAGGGCGTGATCACCGGCGAGGAGCGCAAGCTGCTGGAGGAGCTGCGCGAACTCACGATGGACACCATCACCGTCGACGATTTCGATCCGCATGAGCTGCGCGCGGCCAGCTACTACGACCGGCACCAGCCGAAGCCGTCGCGCGAAGCGGCCTGATCCAATCCCATCGACACCAGGACGGCGGACCCAGGTCCGCCGTCCTCGCATCCGGTCCCCCGAAATGACGAACCTGCTTTCGCTGTATCGGCGCTTCGCCCGCTGGCCCGCCGGCCATTGGCTGTTCTCGCGCGCGATCTGCCTCAAGGCGCCCTACTTCGCCACGATCGCCCCGCGCATCACCCTGCTCGAACCCGGGCGCTGCGAAGCCCGCATCGCGCATCGCCGCCGCGTGCAGAACCATATCGGCACGGTGCACGCGATCGCGCTGTGCAATCTCGCGGAGCTGGTCGCCGGGGTGATGGTCGACGCCAGCCTGCCACCGTCGATGCGCTGGATCCCGAAGGGCATGCAGGTGGGCTATCTGAAGAAGGCCACCGGCACGATGCACGCCACCGCCACGCCGGCGGTGGCGCTGCGCGAATCGGCCGAGGGCTACGACCTGCCGGTGGAGGTCGCGGTGCGCAACACGGCCGGCGAGGCCGTGTTCCAGGCACGGATCATGATGTGGGTATCGCCGCGCCGGCGCGCGGGCGGGTAAGCCGGACCGGTCAGATCCCCAGCCACAGCAACAGCAACCCCAGTGCGGCGGGGACCGCCTGCACGAACAGGATGCGCCGGCTGACGCTCCAGGCGCCGTAAAGCCCGGCCACGGCCACGCAGCCGAGGAAGAACGCCGCCACGTCGGTGCGGCCGGCGATCGCGCCCCAGGCCAGCCCCGCTGCCAGGAAGCCGTTGTAGAGCCCCTGGTTGGCCGCCAGCACGCGCGTGGCCTGCGCCTTCTCGAGCGTGTTGCGGAACGCCTTCAGGCCCGGCGGGCGCGTCCACAGGAACATCTCCAGCACCAGGATGTACAGGTGCAGCGCGGCTACCAGGCCGGTGAGGATCGTCGCAATCGGCGGCATCGCTACCTCTGTCCACTCGTCATCGCTGGTCCGCCGATGATACGGCAGCGCCCACGTACTCGATCCGCTTCCAGAGCCGCCAGCCGATACCGGCAGCCAGGAGGGCCGCCGTGGCGCTGATGGCGGCGAATCCGCCGATCGCCATGCCGAGCGACTTCAGCCCGTTCATGCCGGTGGCGATTGCCACGTCGCCGAAGCGCCATACCGCGGTGTCGACCGCATTCTGGCCCTTGTAGCGCACGCTGCGTGGCACCCGCGTGTACAGGCTATGGCGTGCCGGCTCGGCCATGCCGTAGGCCAAGCCGCGGCTGACCACCAGGGCCAACACGGTAGGTGCTATCGGACCGATCAGGATCGGCAAGGAAAACAAGGGCGCGTGCGGATCATGCGAGAACACCACCAGCAGCAATACGGCGATGCTGATCGACGCCCACAGCATGATCAATGCACCGGGCCCCTTCCATGGCAGCAACCAGCGGGTCACGCCGAGCTGGACGACCACCGTCAGCAGATTGCCGGCAAGGTCGACGTCGGCATGGAAGCGGGTGCGCGACACCGCGTCGGCGAAAGTCGCCCCCGAGTAATCGACCATCAGCGCGTAGTTGACCGTGCCGATCCCATCGGCCAGCAGCAGCAGGATCGCCATGCCACGCATGAACGGATCGGTGAAGATCTGCTTCAACCCGTCCCACATGCTGCCGCCGATCGCGTCCTCGTGGCCGGCCTCGTGCCGGCGCGCGCCATGCGCGCTCGCCCAATGGCCCAGCAGCACCACGCAGACCGTGGCGATCCCCAGCAATGTGGCGGAGACCGCCAACAAGGGCGCCACGTCGATCACTTCGACCAACGAACGGGTCAGCGCTGGCCCCACCAACGCACCGAGCGTGCCGGCAACGGCAATGATCGGGAAGAGACGCTTGGACTGTTCCAGGCTCCAGATGTCGGACATGAATATCCAGAACACCGACACCACGAACAGATTGAACACGCTGACCCAGACGAAGAACACGATTCCCAGCATGCGCGGACTGAGCAGCCCCAGATGGGTGAAGGCAGGAATGAAAGCCAGCTGGCACGCGATGAAGAACAAGTACACCAGAGGCACCAGCTTGCGCCTTGGCCAGCGCGAGGCGAACGCGGCGAACACCGGGGTCAGCACCAGCGTGGCGATGAAGGTGGCCGCGTAGAACCAAGGCAGCTGGGTCGAGCCGACCGCGGCCGACAATTGCTCGCGCACCGGGCGGATTACGTAGTAGGCAGCCAGCACGCAGAAAAAACAGACGAAAGAAATGGCGACGGCACGCCACTCCCCCTGTTTGACCCTTCCCGTGGAAACCCGCCCCGATGCCTGTTCGACCTGCATCCGCTTTGCCCTGCCCGACGAGGCGGGCAGTATACGATGCGGTGCAACAAGGACCGCTCGCCCCATGGATCCAGCGACAGGCACGGCTGTATCGTCGGCGATGCGGGCTAGCTGTGTAAACCCAGCACGTTGTTCAGTGGGATACGGGAGATGGGCGGTTTGTAGCCAAGGCTGGCATGAGGCCGATGCCAGTTGTAGTGGTGCAGCCAGTTCTTGAAGGCACTGGCGCG